>NZ_CP109782.1:2167500-2407500 GCF_025908475.1 Brucella sp. MAB-22
TCATGAAATGCATCGACAATGTCGCTGCCAGCCATGAACACATTGGCCCAGCGCACTGATTGCGATCCCATGCTGAAGCTTCCGTCACCGTTGAGCTTCAGCAGCTTGAGATGAACCAGTGTCTGGCAAAGACCGTGCACACTGCTCTTCGGCAAGCCAGTCCGACGGGCCAGATCGGAAAGCTTGAGCCCGTCCGCAGACCCCTTGCCGCCTTCCCGCGTGGATTTCGCGATCTGATCCAGAATTTGTGCCGCACGCATAACTGCCGGCACCAGTTTCTGGGAACTCTCTTCGTCGCTCACCGTTTTCGTCATAGCTTTGCGTTCACCTGATCGACCGCCTGATTAACCGTTTGACTTTGGTTATTACGGGCTGTTTAATTCAAAATATCGTAAGCTGTTCAATATACTGAACGAGCTTTCTCTGCAAGACTGGGATGGAACATCAATATGCTCGCTTTGAAAGACCCCTCACTGCTCAAATCGCAATGCCTTGTTGACGGGCACTGGATCGACGCCACGGACGGCACCAAGATCGACGTGACCAATCCGGCAGACGGTTCGGTCATCGGCACAGTTCCCTCTCTTTCTGTCGCGACCATCAAGGAAGCTATCGACGCTTCCGCAAAGGCTTTCCCGGCATGGGCCGCCAAGACCGCCAAGGAGCGCACAGCGGTCCTGCGTAAATGGTTCGATCTCATCGTTGCCAATGCCGATGATATTGCTCTTATCATGACATCGGAACAGGGCAAGCCGCTTGCCGAGGCACGCGGCGAAGTTCTTTATGCGGCATCATTCATCGAATGGTTCGCTGAAGAAGCAAAACGCGTTTATGGAGACACTATCCCTGCCCCGCAGGCCGGGCAGCGCCTGACGGTCATCCGCCAGCCGGTCGGCGTCACTGCCGCAATCACCCCTTGGAACTTCCCGGCGGCGATGATTACCCGCAAGGCAGCCCCTGCCCTTGCGGCCGGTTGCACCATGATCGTGCGCCCCGCCGACCTCACGCCGCTGACGGCACTGGCGCTTGGCGTTCTTGCCGAAAAGGCAGGCATTCCGGCTGGCGTTCTCCAGATCGTTACCGGCAAGGCGCGTGAAATTGGCGCCGAACTGACAAGCAATGATATTGTACGCAAGCTCTCCTTCACCGGCTCGACGGAAGTCGGTCGCCTGTTGATGGCGCAGTGCGCCCCAACCATCAAGCGCATCTCGCTGGAACTTGGCGGCAATGCGCCGTTCATCGTGTTCGATGATGCCGATTTGGACGCAGCCGTCGACGGCGCCATGATTTCCAAATACCGCAATGCGGGCCAGACCTGTGTCTGCGCCAACCGCATCTATGTGCAGCGCGGGATCTACGACAAGTTCGCCGAGAAGCTCGCGGCCAAGGTCAAGGAACTCAAGGTCGGCAATGGCACAGAACCGGGTGTCGTCATCGGCCCAATGATCGAACCGAAGGCCATCACCAAGGTCAAGGCACATATTGACGATGCCGTATCAAAGGGCGCGAAGCTCATCACCGGCGGTAAAGAACTGGGCGGCCTGTTCTTCGAACCGGGCGTGCTGACGGGCGTAACCCCCGACATGATCGTTGCCAAGGAAGAAACCTTCGGCCCACTGGCCCCACTCTTCGCCTTCGACACGGAAGAAGAAGTCATCGCCATGGCCAATGATACGATCTTCGGTCTGGCGGCTTATTTCTATACGGAGAATTTCAGCCGCGCGATCCGCGTCAGCGAAGGACTGGAATACGGCATGGTTGGTCACAATACCGGGCTCATTTCCAACGAAGTCGCGCCCTTTGGCGGCGTGAAGCAGTCAGGTCTCGGTCGTGAAGGCTCCAAATACGGCATCGAGGAATATCTCGAGACCAAATATATCTGCAGCGCCTACAAGCGTTAAAAACCGCTGTTTTCCATACCGTTCCCTGGAAAGCAGTGTCAAAAAAGATGGCGCGCATTGTTCGCGCCATCTTTTTTATTTATAGACGGTGCAACTACTAATATGGCTTCCGCCAAAGATAATCCGGAAAATATATGCTGCGCCGCCTTTACGACTGGACGATTTCGCTTGCCGCAAGAAAATCCGCCGAATGGTGGCTCGCCATCATCGCCTTTGTAGAAAGCTCGGTCTTTCTTGTCCCCGCCGACGTCCTGTTTCTGCCCATGGCGCTTGCCCGCCCCGAACGCGCCTGGCGTTATGCCTTCATCGCAACAGTGGCTTCCGTCCTTGGCGGCATTGCGGGCTGGTATCTCGGCTATCATGCCTACGAGCAGATCGCCAAACCGGTACTCGAGATGTACGGCAAGCTCGACACGTTCGAGCAATTGCGCGGTACAACCAGCGCCGACACCATTCTATTGATGCTGATCACCTCCGGCCTTGCACATCT
Source organism: Brucella sp. MAB-22 (assembly GCF_025908475.1). Taxonomy (NCBI): domain Bacteria; kingdom Pseudomonadati; phylum Pseudomonadota; class Alphaproteobacteria; order Hyphomicrobiales; family Brucellaceae; genus Brucella; species Brucella sp. MAB-22. The sequence goes on from NZ_CP109782.1 coordinate 2,169,892, forward strand.
GCCGCCGATCAAGGTGGTGACGATCCTGTCCGGTGCAGCTGGCATCAATATCTGGCTCTTCATCGCATCGGCGATCGTTGCGCGCGGTGCGCGTTTCTATTTCCTCGCCTGGCTGCTGCGCCGTTATGGCGAACCGATCCGCGATTTCATCGAAAAGCGTCTTGGCCTGATCGCAAGTCTCGTGGCTGTCGTCCTGATCGCGCTCTTCTTTGCTGTGAAATATCTTCACGCCTGAGCGGTTCGCCCAAACTCGGTCAAAATAAATTGCTTGGAGACAAGCAAGCAGTTTGCCTTAAGAATAAGAGAGCCTTTTCAGGGAATCCCATATGGCGTTTGCACTCAATAATCCGGTCGGCAAAACACAGGCATGGACCGCAGGCATCATGACCATCGGCCTCGCCGCAACTGTCGGCACGGCACTGGGCTTCGAGCATCTGGCTGGCTTCATGCCCTGCAAGCTCTGTCTCGAACAGCGCACGCCTTACTATATCGGCGTTCCGGTTCTGGCTGCAGCTTGGGTCTCCTACGGCCTGAAATGGCCCCCGATCCTGACGCGCGGTCTTATCCTGATCGGTGCACTCTTGATGACCTTCGGGCTGGCGCTTGCCATCTATCATACCGGCGTTGAACTGAAATACTGGCCGGGACCGGTTGATTGCAGTGCCGCGACAATGAAAGTCACGCTGGATGCAGGCAATCTCCTGAGCGACCTCAATTCGACGCGTCCGCCCGCATGCGACAGCGCGCCGGGCCACTTCCTCGGCCTGTCCTTTGCCGGATGGAACGTCGTCGCAAGCCTGCTCTTTGCAGCTATCGGCTACTACGGCGCTTTTGCGAAAAGTGGGAAGTAAAAGCGGGAAACTATAGGGATCAGGGCTCCAGTTCGACATCCCAGTACAGAAAATCGAGCCAGCTATCGTGCAGATGGTTGGGTGGGAAAAGGCGGCCATTATTGTGCAGGTCCTGCACAGACGGCATGGCTGGCTTCTGGCGCGGCCACATATGCGCGACGGCAGGCATCATGCCGCCCTTGCGCAGATTGCATGGTGAACAGGCGGCGACCACATTTTCCCACGTCGTCTCGCCGCCATGGCAACGCGGGGTAACGTGATCGAAAGTCAGGTCATGCGGCGAGCCGCAATACTGGCACTCGAAACGATCACGCAAAAAGACGTTGAAGCGCGTGAACGCAGGATAGCGCGGCGGCTTCACATAATCCTTCAGGCAAATCACGCTCGGAACGCGCATGGAGAACGATGGTGAGGAAACGATGTGATCGTATTCCGCCACAATGTTCACGCGTTCGAGAAACACCGCCTTGATCGCATCCTGCCAGGACCAGAGCGACAGGGGATAATAGCTGAGCGGACGGTAATCAGCGTTCAGAACCAGCGCGGGCAAGCCACTGGTCGAGACGGTTCTGGGCGAGACGGCAACAGTCAAGGGCGCACCTCCTTCAGAGCAACTCCGAAAAAGGGCGAAATGGCTCTCCATGCGGAATTGCGCTTTCATCGAAGCGCCGCGCGTCCATTTGGGCGCAACAACGACGCTCCAACCTTCCACGCATCGGTCCAAAAATCGAAATCGATTTTTGAAAAGCCCGATGCGTATTCTCAAATAATTAGAGCACCTTTGTGCGCCCCATAGGGCGCACGGCGCTCTAAGGACGGGACTGCAATCAGCAGAAAATCAAGCTTCCGCGAATCGAAATTCCGTCATCAGCCGATGCGGATAATGTAAGCCCGACGTGACAGGATTGTGAAGCGGAAACGCATTTATGCTTCGGGAAACACGCAAGTTTTACAGCAGCATCTATAAAAGTGGCGCCGCTTCACGCCCCTTGATCGCCGCATAATAAGCCCAGAACAATCGCGCCGCCACGCCGCGCCATGGCGCCCAGTCTTCCGCCAGCTTGCGAAGGGCAACAGCATCAGGCCGGATCTCATGGGCAAAGGCGTGGCCAACAGCCGTCTGCAAGGCCACATCGCCAGCCGGAAACACGTCCGGATGACCGGCAGCAAACAGAAGATAGACCTCCGCCGTCCACGGGCCGATGCCTTTGATGGCCGTCAGTGCCGCGATCGCTTCTTCGGCAGGCAGATCGCAAAGCCCATGCAGGTCGATTGCCCCTTCTGCCAAAGCTTCACTCAAGGCAAACAGCGTTCTCTGCTTGGGACGCGAGAGACCAGCAAAACGCCAAGCCTCCTCCCCGCCCGCAATGTAGGTTTCGGGCGTCAGCGGATCGATGGCCTGTTTCAGCCGGGCCCAGATCGCGGCGGCACTGGCCGTCGAAACCTGTTGTGCGACAATGATGGATGCCAGACTTTCAAATCCGGGTTCGGACCGGCGCAGCGGCACCGCATGGGACCGGCTGCGAATATCGGCCAGCCGAATATCGGCGAGAACCAGAGCCTCCAGCCCCGCCTCAATATCGCTCAATGTATCGATCCGCCGCATCGCACAGCCTTTCATTCTCTCGGCGCACAACGTACCAATGGAATCAGATGACATTCAACTGACACCGGCAACTGACATTGAAAACACCATGACCGCACCTGTGTTCCGCTTTGCTCCGAGTCCCAATGGCCAGCTTCACCTTGGCCATGCCTATTCCGCTCTTCTGAACGCAGATATGGCCAAAAAGAGCAACGGGCGCTTCCTGCTGCGCATGGAAGATATCGACACAGCACGCTGTACGCCTGCGCTGGAACAAGGCATTTACGACGATCTCCGCTGGCTTGGCCTGACATGGGAAACCCCTGTGCGCCGCCAGTCGGAACATTTCGGCGAATATCGCAACGCCCTGACCAAACTTGCCGACAAGGGCCTTGTCTATCCGGCCTTCCTCAGCCGGGGCGAAGTTCGCGAGCGGATCGGCGAAGCTTTCGCCAAGGGCAAGGACTGGCCTTCCGACCCGGATGGAACACCGCTCTATCCGCAAAGCGAGCGCGATCTGACCGAAAAGGAACAAATGGAGCGTATCGCCTCGGGCATGTCCTATGCCTGGCGGCTCAATATGGAGAAAGCGCTTGGGGCGCTTGTCGCCGCAGGTGAATCATTGTTCTGGAACGAAAGCGGCGCGGGGCCGGATGGCGAGACCGGACGCGTGAACGCCGATCCAGCGCAATGGGGCGACGTGGTGATTGCCCGCAAGGACACGCCAACCAGCTATCACCTCTCCGTTGTCGTGGACGATGCCTTGCAGGGCATCACCCACGTTGTGCGCGGGCACGATCTGTTTCACGCGACATCCGTGCACCGGCTGCTGCAGAAGCTGCTCGGCCTGCCCGAGCCTCTTTATCACCATCACGATCTGGTGCTGGGCGACGACGGGATGAAACTGTCGAAAAGCCGCCAGGATACAGCGCTCGCATCATTGCGCGAACAAGGCTTTACGCCCGACGATATTCGCGCCAAGTTGTCCCTATAAAAGCTATTTTCGCCGCAGCGTCACAGATGATGTGCCCACGCACCGATTGACGAAAGCACACCAAAGCGGTTCAAAGGCAACATGATAGCTGGCACTGAAGAGTGCCGGCGGTAGATTTGTTTATTTTGAAGGAGGCATAGCCATGGTTTCTCAGAAAGCCGGTAATTACGTTGAGATAGAAGGCTTGCGCGTTGCCCCTGAACTGGTGGAATTTCTGGCCAAGGAAGCTGCTCCCGGAACCGGTGTGGAGCCGGAAAAGTTCTGGAAGGGCTTTGCCGCCATCATCCACGATCTCGCACCGAAGAACCGCGCCCTCCTTGCCAAGCGTGACGACCTGCAGGCCAAGATCGATGCCTGGTACAAGCAGAACCGCGACAAGGGCTACAGCCAGGCCGATTACCAGCAGTTCCTCAAGGACATCGGCTATCTCCTGCCGGAAGGCGGTGAGTTCTCGGTTTCGACCACCAATGTCGATCCGGAAATCACCCATATCGCTGGCCCGCAGCTTGTCGTTCCGGTGATGAATGCCCGCTACGCGCTCAACGCCGCTAATGCGCGCTGGGGTTCGCTCTATGATGCGCTCTACGGCACCGACGCGATTTCCGATGCCGACGGTGCGGAAAAGGGCAAGGGCTACAATCCGAAGCGTGGCGAAAAGGTCATCGCCTGGGCGAAAAATTTCCTCGATGAAAGCGCACCGCTTGCCACCGGCAACTGGGCCAATGTCGCCGGTCTCGCCGTCAAGGACGGTAAACTTGAAATCAAGCTGACCGACGGTTCGGCAGCGGCGCTGAAGGATGCCAACCAGTTCAAGGGTTATAATGGCGACGCAGCCGCCCCGACCAATGTACTGCTGGCGAAGAACAACATGCATGTCGATATCGTCGTCAATGCGGACCATCCGATCGGCAAGACCGATCCGGCCCATATTGCCGATGTGGTTCTGGAATCTGCCGTCAGCACGATTCAAGATTGCGAAGATTCGATTGCTGCCGTCGATGCCGAAGACAAGGTTGCGGTTTATCGCAACTGGCTCGGCCTGATGAACGGCAAGCTGGAAGACACGTTCGAGAAGAACGGCAAGCAGATGACCCGCCGCCTCAATGGCGACCGCAGCTACAAGGCTGCGGACGGTTCCACGCTGTCGCTCAAGGGCCGCTCCCTGATGCTGGTGCGCAATGTCGGCCACCTCATGACCAATCCGGCAATCATTGATGCCGACGGCCATGAAGTGCCGGAAGGTATCATGGATGCAGCCTTCACCAGCCTGATCGCGCTGCACGATATCGGCCCCAATGGTCGCCACATGAATTCGCGCGAAGGCTCGGTCTATATCGTAAAGCCGAAGATGCACGGCCCGGAAGAAGTGGCTTTCGCCAACGAAATCTTCACCCGTACCGAAGAAATGCTCGGCATGAAGCCGAACACGCTCAAAATCGGCATCATGGACGAGGAACGCCGCACCACGGTTAACCTCAAGGAAGCGATCCGCGCCGCCAAGGAACGTGTCGTCTTCATCAATACCGGCTTCCTTGACCGCACCGGCGACGAGATCCATACCTCGATGGAAGCAGGCCCGATGATCCGCAAGGGCGATATGAAGCAGGCCGCATGGATCGGCGCTTACGAACAGTGGAATGTCGATATCGGTCTCGAATGCGGCCTTTCCGGCCATGCGCAGATTGGCAAGGGCATGTGGGCCATGCCGGACCTGATGGCAGCCATGCTGGAACAGAAAATCGCCCATCCGAAGGCCGGAGCGAATACCGCATGGGTGCCGTCGCCGACCGCTGCCACCCTCCACGCGACCCACTATCATCAGGTGGATGTTGCTGCCGTTCAGGCAAAGCTGAAGAGCCGCCCGCGCGCCAAGCTTGACGACATTCTGTCGGTGCCGGTTGCAACCCGCCCGAACTGGACGCCGGAAGACATCCAGCACGAGATCGACAATAACGCGCAAGGCATTCTGGGCTACGTCGTGCGCTGGGTCGATCAGGGCGTTGGCTGCTCGAAGGTTCCAGACATCAACAATGTCGGCCTGATGGAAGACCGCGCAACGCTGCGCATCTCCGCACAGCACATCGCCAACTGGCTCTATCATGGCGTCGTTTCGGAAGCCCAAGTGATGGAAACCATGAAGCGCATGGCAGCCGTCGTCGACAAGCAGAACGAAGGCGATGCCCTCTATCGCCCGATGGCCGCTGACTTCGACAAGTCGATTGCCTTCCAGGCCGCCTGCGATCTGGTCTTCAAGGGCCGCGAGCAGCCGAACGGCTACACCGAACCAGTCCTGCATCGCCGCCGTCTGGAACTGAAAGCTCAAGGGTGATTCTTTTCACTTGCAAATGATCGGATACGGCGGGAGAAATCCCGCCGTTTTCTTGTTCAATAAGGTTCTGAAATGACCCTCCTCATCCGCCACGCGACGGAAACCGATCTCCCTGCCCTGCTCGCCATCTATAATGATGCGGTAGAGAACACGCTCGCCATCTGGAATGAAACGCTCGTCGATCTGGAAAACCGTCGTGAATGGCTCAAAGCCCGCAATCGTGACGGCTTTCCGGTGCTGGTGGCCGAGCGTGAGGGGCAGGTCGTCGGCTATGCGAGCTATGGCCCGTTTCGCCCGTTCGAGGGTTTCCGCCATTCCTCCGAACTTTCGATCTATGTGGCGAGCGACGCACGCGGTGGCGGCATCGGACGCGCTCTCCTGACCGAGCTTGTGGAGGAAGCGCGCGAGCGAAAGGTGCATGTACTGATTGCCGGTATCGAAGCAGGCAATGCCGCTTCCATCGCGCTGCATAAATCGCAGGGCTTTGAGGATTGCGGCACACTGAAACAGGTCGGCCAGAAATTCGGGCGCTGGCTCAATCTTACCTTCATGCAGAAAATTCTCTGATTGAAAAAGGGCCGCTTTCGCGGCCCTTTTTATTAGTTCGGCTGTGAAACCGCAGTCCCGGTCGAAAGCTCCGTCAGACCGATCTCACCTTCAACCTGATCGCTGCGAGCCATCAAATAAAGGCCGAGCACAGATGTCAGAACGGCGATGAACACCAGATACCAGGCATGGGCCATCGGATTGACCGCCAGAAGCGACGTCACGATCACCGGCGTCAGACCGCCAAAGACTGCATAGGAAACATTGTAGGAAAACGACAAGCCGGAGAAGCGAACCGGTGCCGGGAATGCGCGTACCATCACATAAGGCACCGCGCCAACCATGCCGACCGAAAGCCCCATCACTGCATAAAGCGCGAACAGAACCGGCAGCGAAACCGCCGCATAGGTGTAGAAAACAAAGGTCGCGACACCGAAGAAAATGCCTGCAACAGCAAAGAAACGCCCGCTGCCAATGCGGTCGACAATGGCACCTGCGCTCACAGTTCCAAACATCAGGAACAGTGTGCCGAAGCTTGTGGCGGCAAGCGACTGCAAAGGCGTGTAGCCATAAAGTTTCTGCAGGAAAGTTGCGGTCATCAGCGTGGTGACAACGATGCCTGCCGACAATATCCATGTCAGCAGCACCGAAATGATAACGCCATGCATGTGGTTGCGCAGAACAGTGCCGAGCGGCAGCTTATCTTTGAGCAGATGGCTGTTCTTCATCTCGGTGAAGATCGGCGTTTCAGCCAGCCAGCGGCGCAGATAAACGGCAAACAGGCCGAAGATACCGCCGATGAAGAATGGAATACGCCATGCATAAGCAGCCAGTTCTTCCGGCGTGAATATCCAGTTGATGGCGGTCGCAATAAGCGAGCCGATCATGATGCCAAGCGTGAGGCCAGAGCACAGGAAACCGCACGCCATGCCGACACGATTGGCAGGCACATGCTCGGCCACGAAGGTCCATGCGCCCGGAACTTCACCGCCAATGGCGGCACCCTGCAACATGCGGAAGACGATCAGCAGGATCGGCGCGCCAACGCCCAGCGTCGCATAGGTCGGCAGGCAGGCCATGGCCAGTGTCGAAATCGACATCAGAAACACCGAGAAGGCGAAGACGCGCTTGCGGCCGAACTTGTCACCGAAATGCGCCAGCACGATGCCGCCAATCGGGCGCACCAGATAACCGGCTGCGAAAATACCGAACGTCTGGATCAGCACCAGCCAGTCGGGCATGTCAGGCGGAAAAAACAGATGGCCTATGACGCTCGCAAAGAACACGAAAATGATGAAATCATAAAACTCCAGCGCACCGCCAAGGGCCGAAAGGCCGAGCGTGCGGAAATCCTGCCGGTTAAGCGGACGGGGACTGTTGCTTGCGTGGAGATTCGTCGATGCCATCGATTCGATTCTTTTCTGGTGGTTTACGCAGTGGGGCCGATCTTTTCGGGTGGGTTTTAATGCGCCAATTGTGCATGCACTGCAAGGCTTGACTTCCAGATGTCGAAGCATATTTTAGAACTATTCTAAACTTTGGATTCCTGAAATGCTCAGCCGATTCTTCCGCAACGACCGTCGCCCTTTCGATTCGCTTTCCGAACAGGAAATTCTGGCGCTTGCCATATCCTCCGAAGAAGACGACGCCCGCATCTATCTCGCCTATGCCGACGGCTTGCGTGACGAGTTTCCGCAATCGGCGAAAATCTTCGAACAGATGGCGGCAGAAGAACACGGACATCGCGATGCGCTGATCGAACGCCACAAAGCCCGCTTTGGCGACCGGATTCCGCTGATCCGCCGCGAGCATGTCAGCGGCTATTACGATCGCAAGCCGGACTGGCTGGTGCGTCCGCTTGGCATCGACAAGGTGCGTGAAGCTGCATCGGAAATGGAGGAACAGGCCTACCGCTTCTATGTCGAGGCTGCCAAACGCGTCAGCGATGCAGACACCCGCAAATTGCTGGGCGACCTTGCCCAGCAGGAAAAGCAGCATGAAGCCAAGGCCGAGTCGCTAGAACACACACTGACGCCGGACGATGTGCAGGATGAGGAGCGCGCCGCCGAGCGCAAGCAGTTCATCCTCACCTATGTCCAACCCGGGCTTGCTGGCCTGATGGACGGATCAGTTTCAACGCTTGCCCCGATCTTCGCCGCCGCCTTTGCGACCCAGGATACCTGGCAGACCTTTCTGGTCGGCCTGTCCGCCTCGGTCGGCGCCGGTATTTCGATGGGCTTCACCGAAGCCATCCACGATGACGGCAAGCTCTCGGGCCGAGGCTCGCCGATCAAGCGCGGCCTGTCCTGCGGTATCATGACGACGCTGGGCGGCCTTGGCCATACCCTGCCCTACCTGATCAAGGATTTCTGGACCGCCACAAGCATCGCAGCGATTCTGGTCTTCTTCGAACTCTGGGCCATCGCCTTCATCCAGAACCGCTATATGGAAACACCGTTCCTCCGCTCTGTGCTTCAGGTGGTTCTGGGCGGTGGCCTCGTGCTGGCGGCAGGTATATTGATCGGGAACGCCTAAACCGTCACAGCATCCTGCGGCCGGGAAATCGGTTCCTCAAAGCTCTCGATCGCAATGCGGCCTTGCCGGGAAACGGTGACAAAACTGTTTGCCGGCACCGCCATCCAGTTGGCGGCTTCACCGTCCAGCGGCTCCGACACCACGCATATGCCGGACGATCCGCCAAGTGTCGCCGTATAAAGCGTCGGCGCGAAAGCATCGGTCGCATAGCGGATCGCGTAAAGCTGATTCCCGTCGGAAAACGCCGCAGTCAGCCGCAGAAATGGCGGCACACCGCCGCGAACTGCTTCCTCGACAACCGCTGCCACCATGCGCTTCATGGCCAGCACTGGATCAGTGTCGAGACCGAATTCCAGCATCAGAAGAAAGATCAGTTCCGAATCGGTTGCGCCATGTTTCTGGCCATAGACGTCGTCGCTCAAATGGCTTTCCAGCCTGCGACGCAGCCGGTCGAAATGACCGATCTGGCCGTTATGCATGAAGCTCCAGCGTCCGGAAACGAAGGGATGGCAGTTGGAACGGCTGGTCAGCCCGCCGGTCGAGGCCCGCACATGCGCAAGGAAAAGGCGCGACTGAATTTGCCGCGCAAGGCTGCGAAGATTCTGGTCGGACCATGCGGGCAGAATATCCCGATAAAGGCCCGGTTCATCGCGATTGCCATACCAGGCAACGCCGAAGCCGTCGCCATTGGTACGTGTTTTGGCTTCATGCGCATCGTGGCTTTGCGCCACGAGCGAATGGCAGGGAGACGATATGATGTCTTCCAGATAGGTTTCAGGTCCGAGATAGGCGGCCCAACGACACATTTGCGATCCGGTGTTTACCGGCCCCGGTTATGCGTCCGCTCATAAAGCTGGCGAACGATTGTGCTCGCCGTCTTCTCGAACAAAAATGGCAAAATTGCATGGATCAGTGCCGCAAAGGCCGCACAAAAAAGCTTGAACGAAAAACGTCCGGCAAAGGCCATATGTTCGAAATAGGTCTCGTCAACCGATTGAGGGTGTTCGGTGAAGAGGCGCGTGATGCGAGTGGTCATTGGAAATACTCCCGTCAATGAGTAAGTTGTTCCCGTTATGCGGCGCATATCGCGCCTTTCTGGAAAATCATTCTAGCAAATGCATCTGAGATGAAATCTCAAAATATCCTTGATAATTACTATTTATTGGGACAATCATCCCACTATGAAACCAGTTCTCGACGAAATTGACCGTAAAATCCTGGATCAACTGCAAATCGACGGGACCCTGTCCGTTGATTCTCTCTCTGAGCGGGTACACTTATCGCGCAATGCCTGCTGGCGCCGGGTCAAGCGCATGGAGGATGAAGGGATCATCAAGGCGCGTGTCGCTCTTGTCGATGCCGAGATGGCCGGTTGCGGTCTGTCCGTCTTTATTCTGGTTCGCACATCAAGCCACGACCCCGATTGGCTGGGCAAATTTCGCGGTGCCATGGGGCGCTTTCCAGAGATCGTCGGGGTTTATCGCATGACCGGCGATCTGGACTATGTGCTGAAGGCGCGCGTTTCCGACGTCAAGGCCTATGACCGTCTTTACCAGCGGCTGATCGCCAGCGTTCCCCTGTCAGATGTTTCGGCTTCATTCGTCATGGAAGAGATCAAGGAAACGACTGCCGTCCCGTTGGAACGGGATTAAATCCCTCGCGGAGGGCAACTCATCGTGTAAAAGCATGATCCTGTGCTGCACTATCATTGCAAAACAGCAAATAGACGGTACACCTTTCATTGGTTTTCACGTATGAGCGTCGCCAATTTGGAGCGCATCCTGAAAAGTGTGAAACGGTTTTCAGTAAAGATGCGCGATGAAACAATGTTCCGCAAGAAAGGCCCCCTCATGACCGTAGCATCCGCACAAGCGCCAACGCTCGGCATCATCCGCCTCGAACATGCGAAAGGCCTCGAACTCCCGGCCTATGAGACAACGGGTTCGGCTGGCATGGACCTGCGGGCAGCCGTTGCCGAAGATCGCCAGATCGTTCTCCTGCCCGGACGTCGCACGCTGGTGCCGACAGGGCTGATCTTCGAAATTCCCGAAGGTTTTGAAGTGCAGATTCGTCCGCGCTCGGGCCTTGCCTTCAAGAACGGTATCACCTGCCTCAATACGCCCGGCACCATCGATTCCGATTATCGTGGCGAGGTGAAGGTTCTTCTCATCAATCTGGGCGATGACGATTTCCGCATCGAACGCGGTATGCGTATTGCACAGGCTGTTTTCGCACCAGTCGTCCAGCCGAAGATTGAAGAGCGCGCCCAAGTAACCGAGACGGCGCGCGGCGCAGGCGGCTTCGGTTCGACCGGCACGGCATAAGCGAACAAATCGCACGAAAAAGCCCGGTTCGCCGGGCTTTTTTATTGCCGATTTCTTATTGCGTCAGCGTCGCACGCTGACAAAGAACACCCGTGACCTGAACGTCGGCTTGTCCAATCTTGACACCCAGCATATCCAGCAACCCGAAAAGCAGGCCATCTACTGCCGGGCCCAAGGGCGTGAGCAATATCCCTAAAAGCTGAGCAAGCCCTCCCAAAGGTAACGGCAGAACGCCGATCAGCACGACTTCGAGATCAAGGCCGGTTATCAACCCACCGAACAAAGACCCAACAAGTTTGTTCGTATCAGCCGTCTGCACCCGTTTGGCTGCAATATCCGCAGGAGTGAAGGTTTTGATTTCCTGCTTCGGGTTGCCAAGGGGAAGTTCAACGCGCCCGCGAAGCTCCGCGACTTTCAGAAAAAGCACCTTTACTTCAGCAATGGTCGTCTTCTTGACCACCGGTGCCTTACTGAAATTCTTCATCAAGTCGACATCGGTATCACCGAGATACACGCCGGCTACACCGGGCTTGACGCCGAGTTTCACTGTGGCACTTCCGGGTCCCTGCGGGCAGCTTATACTTTTCAGTTCAGCCTCGCCGCTCGCTACATCAATAAAGATAGGCACGTGAACATTGGCCAGATATGAAACCAAGCCGTCATTACCGACTTCAAGCGTCAGAAGTATTCGTATCTGAGCAGTGCGGACCAAAGCACCTACCCCTCCAACAGTGAAGAACGGGGTCTTTTGTGCTGGCTCTCCAACGGCAATGTCCAGTTTAAGCGTAAGTACACCAGGCAAATTTAGCCCAGGACCAAGCTTGATTTGATTGTTTCCCCCCAACATTGCCGCTGCAGTTATCATCTGCAGCACGTTAGCGGTGATATTGTAGTTATTAGATGATCCGAGCGATGCGTCGGCTATTGATCCAAGGCCTAGCAATTTTCCAACCGGTAGCTTCGTGTTAAGCGCACCGGCGTTCTTCCCGAGAAGGGTCAGAGCAGTCTTTGCTGCCGGATTACTCGTTGTGACCTCCGCCATAACGCTTGCCAGCATCCCGACTGAAACATCCGTGTTCAGCAACTGGTTATAGGTCCCGGCCGTCAATCCCACCTTAGGAGCCAGCTTGTCCAGAAAGCCGAGCAGGTTGATATCGGTCGCAGCCAGAGCGTTATAGTCGACAAGCTTCAGATTAAGAGTGGTACCCAACAGACCACCCAGAAGTCCATTCAACGCACTCTGATCGGTATTCAGGCTCAACAGTCGCGAACCGATCGAAAATGCCGCCTCCGCCTTTGCCGCCGCCATGCCGGTCGCGCCAAGTGCGGGGCGATTGATGAATGCCTGACCAAAATAGAGATTGCCCGGACGTGCCAGCCGGACGCGAACCGCATCGGGACTGGTGCCGCCGGCGACAAAACGATTCTCAACCGCACGACTTTTATCGGGAAAATAATTGCCCTTCTCCACCCAGACACGCGTCTTGTTGTCGGTCTTTCCGTTGACGACAGAAGGATCGTAAGCGCCGGTCATCAGCACCGGATCAAGACCGTTCGCCCGCAATTGCCGCAGTACCGCATCATTGGCCTGCGAAAGGGAAGCCGCACCGGCAACGGCGGCAAAATCCGCCATGCTCTGCAGCTGGCGCCGCTCCAGAAACAGCGAACTTGTGTCCACGCTGAAAGCCGCCACCGCCAGAAATATGGGGGATACCAGCGCCGCCATTGTCGCCAGATTGCCGCCCCGTGCACGCAGGAAACGCGATACCAGACCCCGCATATCGAATGCCCCCACCCTGTGTCAGATTCCGCCAAGCCTTATTGTCGATGCCCTTGTAATGGTCGTGTCTGGAAGCGGCAGCCCCGTCATCAGGTTCCAGATCGGCAGGTTTTGCGCATTGTAGCGGATCGTCACCGTGAACTGGTTCGGATCGGACTGGGCATTGTCGACACTCACCTGCATCTTCGATGGATCGATCAGTGAATATTTTGCCGCGTTTTTCTGGATGTAGGTTGTCGCCAGCGTCAACCGCTCCGGGGGATCGATACCCGCCAGCGCCGTCCGCGTGGCATCTGCCGCAAGCTGCTGGACGGCATTCGCCACGCCCAGATAAAGACCGAAGGCGATCATACCCATCAGGATCAGAAGAAAAACCGGCGCCAATATTGCGAATTCGACCGCCGCCGTGCCGCTTTTATTTCGCTTGAAAAATAACAATGAAGGTATTCTTCGATGCACGTTTGAAAACCTGTCCGATATGAATGAAAACCTTTTTCGCCCCATAATAAGGTAAGCCATTTGCCCTCCCGTCAAAGAGCATTGAAACCTTATTCCCATGTCAATTCGAAGCATCATGCATCATGCATGCGCCGACCATCCGCCTTTGCGGACAGGTCACGTTTTAAATTCTTCTATCTACTTTCAGATGTAATTTCCCGATCTTATTTAATCAGGAGATAATTTAAGAACACTTAATTACTTTAAGAATCCGGTTTTATTTTGCGATTTCCAAAAGAATAACTGCAAGTTGTATATTGGCGCCAACTTGGTTCTCTTCATCGTTTGCTTTCGCACCATGACCGGAAGGAACCAGAGGCATCCATCCCTTTGTGTCACCGACAATTATTGCATGACAAATAATTAAGATGAAATCCTGAGCGGAGAAGCATAGATATCCCGTTAGCAATCCATAGTGGGCAAGTATTGTCTCGCTTTGGTTGTATGCGACAGAGAATTGGCGGGACATATTGATAAATCTCCGGAGATCGGAGGTTCTGAAAGTTAGAGGGTTTGACGGTGCTTACATCTTCCGATTCTTCCAAAACCGGGCAGCGAACAGCACCTTCGCAGAAGCGCGCGCGCAGCATGGCGCGCCGCTGGTGGCTCTGGCTTCCCGTCGCGGCAATCGTGGCCGGCGCGGGCTGGTATTTTTACGGCTCCGGTGAAGCTGGAGGCCAGAAGACGAGCTATCTCGCCGAAACGGTCACGCGCGGCGATATCGAAAACGCGATTACCGCCGTCGGCACACTCAGCGCGCTGCGCAGCATCAATGTCGGCGCGCAGGTTTCGGGCCAGCTTAAAAGCGTGAAAGTCGAAGTCGGCGATCAGGTCAAGCAGGGCGAGCTTATCGCCGAAATCGATCCATCGCCCTTTGAGAAAAAGGTGGAGATATCAAGCGCCCAGCTCGACAATCTCAAGGCACAGCTTCTCAGCAAGCAAGCTCAGCTTACCCTGAAAAAGGCCAATGCGGCACGCCAGCGCTCGCTTCTGGCCACACGCGGCGTATCGCAATCCACCGTCGATCAGGCTGATGCCGACCTCGCCATGGCCGATGCGGATGTGAAGGCGCTCGGCGCGCAAATCCGCCAGCAGGAAGCCCAGCTTGCCAGCGACAAGGTCGATCTCGGCTACACCAAGATTTACAGCCCCATGGAAGGCACAGTCGTCGATCAGGCCGCCAAGGAAGGCGAAACGCTGAATGCCGTGCAAAGCGCGCCGACCATTGTTACCGTGGCCGATCTTAAGGTCATGACGGTGGAAGCGCAGGTTTCGGAAGCCGATATCGGCAGGCTGAAGCCCGGAATGCCGGTCTATTTCACCTTGCTTGGCCAGCCGGAGAAGCGTTTTACCGGCACGCTGCGCCAGATCAAGCCGACGCCTGCGACCGAGAACAATGTCGTGCTCTATTATGCATTGTTCGACGTTCCGAACCCGACCGGCGAGCTGATGATCAACATGAGCACACAGGTCTATTTCATTCTCGATGAGGCGAAGGACGTGTTGATCGTCCCCTCCTCCGCGCTGAACTACAAGCGCGAAGGCCCCCAGAACCAGAGAGGCAAGCCGCAGATTTCGGTCAAGGTCGTTAGCGACAACGGCTCGATCACCGAACGTCAGGTTCAGATCGGCGTACGCAATCGCGTGCAGACCGAGATCAAGAGCGGCCTCGAGGAAGGTGACAAGGTCGTCGTCACCAGCGCGTCCAGCGGAGCTGAAGCCGCCGCAGGACAGCGTGGCCGCAGGCCCGGCATGCGCCTGTTCTGATGAGCCATCCCATGACCAACACGCCGCTCATCAGACTGGATGATATCCGCAAGACCTATCACAATGGCGACCTTGCCGTTGAGGTGCTGCACGGCATCACACTCGATATTCAGGCTGGAGAGTTCGTCGCGATCATGGGCGCGTCGGGCTCCGGCAAATCGACGCTGATGAACATTCTGGGCTGTCTCGACAGCCCGAGCGGCGGACAATATCTGCTCGACGGCGAGGACGTCTCGACACTGGATGCCGATGCGCTGGCAGCATTGCGTCGCCGAACCTTTGGCTTCGTCTTCCAGAGCTACAACCTCATCTCGACCTCGACCGCGCAGGAAAACGTCGAAGTACCTGCGATCTATGCGGGCCTGCCCGCATCGGAGCGCCATGCGCGTGCCGCCGAACTGCTTAATTCGCTGAAGCTCGGCGACCGCCTCGATCATCGCCCGAACCAGCTTTCCGGCGGCCAGCAGCAGCGTGTTTCCATCGCGCGCGCGCTCATGAACGGCGGGCGCATCATCCTTGCCGACGAGCCGACCGGCGCACTCGACAGCCAGAGCGGCGAGGATGTGATGGAATTGCTGCGCTCCATGCACGCACAGGGTCATACCGTCATCGTCATCACGCATGCCCGCGAAGTGGCCGAACGCGCCGATCGGCTGATCGAAATCCGCGACGGCCAGATACTCTCCGATACAGTGAAGCGCGCCATTCCCGATACGCAGGCGCCATTCCGGTTGCAGGAGAGCCTTGAAGGCAATTCAGCCCGCATCGCCGATATTTCGGAAGCGGTGAAGATGGCGATGCGCGCCTTGCGGGCCAACATCTTCCGAACGATCCTTACTCTCCTCGGCATCATCATCGGCGTCAGTTCCGTTGTGACGATGCTCGCCATCGGTACCGGCGCGCAAAACTCGATTCTCGACCGCATCAATGCGATGGGCACCGATCTCATTCTGGTACGCCCGTCCATGGCGGGCTTCCGGGGAACAGGCTCGATAGCGACACTGGTTCCCGAAGATGCCACCGCCATTCTGGAACTGCCGAACATCAGAACCGCGGTCCCCGAAGTCACCGGCACCGTGACGCTGCGGCGTGGCAATGTCGACTATCAGTCACAGGCAAACGGCACTGTCCCTGCCTTTTCCGAAGCCAAATCGTGGAAGGTTGCCACCGGCGACTTCATCAGCCAGAGCGATCTGGACAACTATGCGCCGGTCGCAGTGCTGGGCAAAACGGTCGTCAACACCCTGTTCCCCGACGGCAGTAATCCCATCGGCCAATATATTCTGATTCAGAAGATTCCATTTCAGGTGATCGGAACCCTGGAGCCAAAGGGTGCAGGCTTTGGCGGCTCGGATCAGGACGACGTGGTGATAGTGCCGCTTTCCACCGGCAATCTGCGGCTGTTCGGCCAGAAATACGTGCGCACCATCACGGTGCAGGTGAAGGATTCCGACCTTATCAACACGACGCAGGAACAGATTCAGGACCTGCTCGACCAGCGCCACAAGAAGCAGGACACGATGATAACCAACATGTCCTCCATCCGCGAGGATGCGACGGCGATGGGCAATACGATGACGCTGTTTCTGGGATCGGTCGCAGCAATCTCGCTTCTGGTCGGCGGCATCGGCGTCATGAACATCATGCTGGTGAGCGTGACGGAGCGCACCCGCGAGATCGGCGTGCGGATGGCGACCGGCGCAAGGCGGCGCGATATTCTACTGCAGTTCATCACCGAAGCGCTGACCGTCTCGGCAATTGGCGGTGCATTTGGAGTCGTGATCGGGCTGGGCGCTGCTGCCGTCGCAGGCTGGGCCGGGCTTTCAGTCGGCTACAGCTTGGGACCCGTCCTGCTGGCCTTCGCCTGTGCTTTCGCCACTGGCCTGATCTTCGGTTTCCTGCCTGCGCGCAAGGCTTCTCGCCTGCTCCCGGCTGTGGCACTGTCTTCTGAATAGAAAAACAGTGATTGGAAGGCAGTGCAGCGATGATTCTCCTGAAGCGAGGCCTCTCCGTCGCAGCCATAGCGCTTGCTGCTACAGTTGCGCTGGCGCAGCCCGGCCGCACGGAGACCTGCAACCGCCAAACCTTTGAAAGTACAAACTACATCATCTGCGATGCAAAGACGGACGGCACAGGCTTGCATCTGTTCTGGAAAAATTCCGACGATGAGCCCTATCGCAATTTTTCGAAAATAGCCGACGCTGCCGCAAGCCGCGGTGAGACACTGGTTTTCGCGCTCAATGCCGGAATGTATCAGCCTGATTTTTCGCCGATGGGTCTCTACGTCGAAAATGGCCGTGAGCTTCGCCCGGCAAGCAAGACGACACCTGTTCGTGGGTCCGGGCCCGTACCGAACTTTTACAAGAAGCCGAACGGCATCTTCTACCTCGGCGACAAGGGTGCCGAAATCCTGCCGACAGACCGTTTCCTGAAACAAAAGATCAAGCCGCAACTGGCCACCCAGTCCGGGCCGATGCTGGTTATCCGCAACCGGATCAATCCGATTTTCATCGTCGGCTCAACCGACAAGACCCGGCGCAGCGGTATCGGCATTTGCAGTGGCGGTGCTATCCGATTCGCAGTCAGCGAAGACGCGGTCAATTTCCACGATTTCGCAAAATTGTTTCGAGACCATCTCCAATGCCCCAACGCCCTGTTTCTTGACGGCGGCGGCGGTGCTGGCATTTACGTTCCAGCGCTGGGACGGAATGATGTCTCGTGGCACGGCGGTTACGGCCCGATCTTCGGGTTTGTGGAGTAATGTTGAATCGGCAGAAAATGAAAAGGCCGGTCTGGAGATCAGACCGGCCTTTCAGATAATGCATTCTGCATTGCTTACTTGAACAGCAGCGGCAAGGTGATTGGCATACGCGCCTTGGCAATGGCTGCCGGCGGGGCAGGCACAGGCGAAGCTCGACGCGCTGCTTCCAGTGCAAGCTGATCGACCTCCGAATTACCGGACGAACCGGCCAGCTTGACCGAAAGCACGTTGCCAGACGGATCAATCACAAAGTTGATGACCACGCGTCCTTTGGCGTTGCGTGCCTTGCGCTGCATGAAACGCGTGTTACGCGCCATATGCGCATTCATCTTCGCCTGCCATTTGTTGGAGGCGACGCCCGCCGACGCAGAATTCTCGCCACGACGGTTCGCAGCAGCCTTCTCGCCCGCATCTGCATCCATGCGCGGCGCAGCAGCCTGACGGGTTTCTGGCGCCTTCTCGGCCTTCTTGGGCTTGGGCTTCTCGACCTTGGGTTGCTTCGGCTTTTCCGGTTTCGGCTTCTCAACCTTTTTCGGTTCTGGCTTCGGCTCCGGCTTGGGTTCCGGTTTCACTTCCGGCTTTTCGACCGGCAACGGAACAGCCACTTCGGGCTTTTCTGCCTCGACCACATCCGGAATGACTTCTTCCGGTTCCTGAACGGCCTGTGGTTCCGGCTCAGGCTCGGGCGGTTTCACCTCTTCCGGTTCAGGTGGTGTCGGTTCTTCCTGCACCGGTTCTGGCTGCGGGGCCGGTTCCGGCTCTGCCTGTTCCTGCGGCGCTTCAGCCGTTTCCGGCTGGGCTTCTTCCGCAACCTGTTCTTCCATCGGCGCTTCCGGCTCCAGCGCAAGTTCCACCACCATGGCGGCAACCTGCGAACCGTCAGGCTGATCCTGCTCCTGCGCCATATGGATGGCATAGGCACCGGCAGCATGAACGGTCAGAACAAGAATACCCGCACCGAGCCAGCGCCCCGCATCATGCCAGAAGGAATGATGATGAGTGTCAGCCGAAGCCACCTTTACAGGAGGATGGTCGGGCGGAAGTGCGTTCATTGCGCGGCTCCCTGCGCTGCGGGAGTTTGCGAGGCGGGGGCCGGTTGCGCAGGCACACCGGTGGGTGCGGCTCCGCTCTGGTCGGCGCCGACGGTTTCAAGACCGACCAGCGCAATCTTCAGATAACCGGCTTCACGCAGAAGATTCATCACACGCATCAATTCGCCATAGCCGACATTCTTGTCGGCGCGCAGGAAGATACGCGCTTCCTTGTTTTTTTCGGACAGACCGTCCAGCGCCACACCGAGGCGCTCGCGGGCAACGGTGTCATTGCCGACACTGATGCTGAGATCGTCCTTCAGGGTCACATAAAGCGGCTTGTCGGGACGGGGTGCAGGCGCTGCCGTCGAGGCAGGCAGATCCACCTTCACATCCACAGTCGCCAGAGGCGCTGCCACCATGAAAATGATGAGCAGAACCAACATGACATCGATGAATGGCGTCACATTGATCTCGTGGTTCAGCTCGAGATCGTCACCGCCGCCTTCGCGAACTTTACCAGCCATGGTGCCTACTCCGCTGCGTGCAGCGTGCCTTCACGCACGCCGGCCGTTCTGAAATCCAGATCGCGGCTGACAAGGCGCTCGACCCCTGCCGAAGCATCGGCCAGCAGCGACCGGTAGCCGGTGATGGAACGGGCGAACACATTGTAGATAACCACAGCAGGGATAGCTGCGACGAGACCGATGGCAGTTGCAAGCAAGGCTTCGGCAATACCCGGCGCCACGACGGCGAGGTTCGTCGTCTGCGCCTGGCTGATATTGATGAACGAATTCATGATGCCCCAGACCGTGCCGAACAGACCAACAAACGGCGCAACCGAACCGATGGTCGCAAGAATGCCAGTGCCCTTGGAAAGACGGCGTCCGGCCTTGGCCTCGATACGCGACAGGCGCGAGGAAACACGCTCCTTGAGGCCTTCGCCACCGGCGCGCGCCAGCGCAGGACCCGACAAGCGCACCTCATCTTCTGCAGCACGGACCAGAACTGCACCCGGTCCCTTTGCACCGTCCAACGCGTGGACTGCTTCGGCAAGCGTTGCCGAATGACCGATAACTTTCAATGCCTTGGTAGCACGGCGGCGCGCACCGGCCAGTTCAAGCGTCTTGGCGACCCAGACCGTCCATGTGGCAAGCGAAGCGATCGCGAGACCAATCATCACGGCCTTCACGACCCAGTCGGCAGCCATGAACATGCCCCATGGCGAAAGATCGTGCGGGAGGATCAAACCGTTCTCGCTTTCGACAGGTGCAGCAGCAGGCGCAGCTGTCTGGGACTGGATCAGTTCAGGCGAAGGTGCCGTAGCCGGTGTGGTTGCTGCCGGGGCAGACGCTCCCGGTTCGTTCGCAGGCGCCGGAGCAGCGACAGGCGCTGTATTGGCTGGTGCGGAACTGGAAGGCGCCTCTGCGGCGGGGGCGGCCGGGGCATTCGTCGATGGGGTTACGTCCTGGGCCAATGCAGAAGCCGCACCCAGCAAGCCGATGCCCATCGCCGCAGCCATGAAGCCTTTTCGCCAGAAACCAGTCATTTTGATCGCCTTTTGATTGTTCAAATCCGCGAGCACATGACTAAACCCTCATGCAGGCCGTCGCGCCGCTTGTTGGGCCTCTTCTTAACTCCCAATAACATGATGGCGCAAGTCATGTTTTCATTTTAAGGGCATTTTCGTCTTGCAATCCAAGGATTAGCGAACATTTTTCGCCTCTCGGCTTTTTGCCAGTTGCACATTCGTGCCAAATCAGACCTGATATGGTTAACCGCAGCGCTTGAGGATTGGATTTAAGAACAAATTCCGGGTGCTCGGGAGGAAATGCAATTCCGGCCAAGCCGGAATCCGGAGGACATGCCTATGATGCTCAAGGATATCCAGACACTTGAACATGCGGCCCGTACTGCCATGGCAGGAAATGATGATCCGCTGCCGGTACAACAGCGTTCGCTGAAGCCATCACATGTGGGACTGGCCTTTATCATGCTGGCCGGTGCGGCTTACCTGATACTGGCCTGATACTGGCCCGATGCTGGCTTGAGCCAGAAATCTTCAACTCAAAAGCGTTTTTTGCCCCATTTTTGCCACGGAAAAGACGTGGGTTTCACAATTTTGACGTTTGAATAACACAGATTTTGAGCGGAACGGAAACCGTTTCCCCTCGTTTTTTCTCCTGTAGACGGCGAGATTGCCTCTCGCCTTCGGTTTGCCTTAATTACCGACAGGAGTTTCCATGAAAAGACTTCTCGCCTCGACGGCTCTTGCCGCGCTGATTGCCTTGCCCGCCTTCGCGCAGGGTGGTTCACCGATCTTCTCCGACGAGAAACAGGAAAAGCCGATTGCCAGCGAGAACGGATATTTCGTGGCATCCCCCGGCCAGCTTCTGGTGTCAGGCTTCATCGGACAGGCGGTCTATAACGGCCCATCCAACGATGCCGCGAATATCGGGACGGTCAATGACATGATCCTCGGTGCCGATGGCAGCCCGCAGGCGGTGGTGATCGGGGTCGGCGGCTTTCTCGGTGTCGGGGAGAAGAATGTCGCAATTGGCTTCGATCACGTGTCATGGGTGGTTCGTGAAGACGGCAAGCGCTGGCTGATCGTGGACGCCACCAAGGAACAGCTCGAAAAGGCGCCGGCATTCGACCGCAGCGCAGCTTTCGAAGCAGATGGCGTACCGCGCGCCGAACCGCCAGCCGCCGAAAAGACCATTACCACGCAGAAGGCGGACAGGATCATGCCTGATGGCATGAAGCCGGTTCCCTCCGAGGGACTAAGTGCGGACAAGCTCATCGGAGCCACGGTTTTCGGTGCGGATGAAACGAAGATCGGAACGGTCGGCGATGTCCTGATGACCGCCGACGGGCAGACAGAGGCATTCGTTGTCGACGTGGGCGGTTTCCTTGGCATCAATTCCAAGCCGGTGGCCGTTTCCATCGCCAATCTCGACGTTGCGACCGGCAAGGACGACAAGCTGAACGTCTTCACGCAGTTCACCAAGGAACAGTTGCAGGCACAGTCCGCCTATTCGGACGAAGCCTACAAGAAGGACCCGGAAGGCACGATCCTTCATGGCGAAGCGGAGTAAGGCTTCACGATATTTGCGGAGGCATTATCTGTAGTGCTCCCGCACTTTCCCGCCATTTACCCTGCCATTTACCATGACTTGCAACAACCGGCTGGTCTTGTTGCCGCTGATGGCTTGGCATGCAACCATTAAGCCAGCCGCACGTTATCCAAACGATAACCAGAGACTGAACAGGAGAGCTGATATGGCGCGTGCATCCGCGAAAACGAGCAAGATCGAAGAAAAGATCGAGGAAGCGCTGACCGATGCCAGCACGGAAGACCTGCAGGCCCAGGTCGAGCAGCTGAAGGAAGATATCGCTGCCATTGCGGCAACACTTGCCAATCTCGGTTCGCAGACCGTCCGCGACGCAAAACGCAGCGCGAAGGAAACCTACAAGAGCGCTTATATTCAGGGCGAGGACGCCATCGATGATCTGCGCAACAAGGCGCAGGATGTTGAAGCCCAGCTGACGGCAACGGTGCGCGAACGCCCGATTGCCGCGCTCGCCACTGCACTCGGCGTCGGCTATCTGCTGGCCCTGCTCTCGCGCCGCTGAGGCGGATCATGCTGAAAGCTCTCATGCCCCTATTGTCTGCGATGGCAGGCGAAGAACTGAAATTCGTCGCGGGTCAAACGAAACGTGCAGCGATTTTCGGTGCGGCCATCGCCGTCTTCGCAATCATCGCGATCACCTTTTTCTGCGTCGCCGCCTTTCTGGCACTGGCGCAGAACTATGGCGGGCCGCTGGCGGCTCTCATTCTGGCTGCATTGTCGCTGATCGTGGCGCTTCTCATTCTCGCAGTCCTGAAAATTCAGGCTGCGTCCGAGGCCAAAAAGCGCAAGCAGAAAATGGAAGCGGACAAATCGGCGATGGTTGCAGCCGCAGCAATCGCGACCGTGCCTGCCATCCTCAAACGACCCATACTCGCCGCCGCCCTGCCGCTTGCAGGCATTGCTCTGGTCTCGCTGCTTTCTGACAAGAAAAAGCGCCCGCCGCAGAGCTGATAGCTTCACGCAAACGCAAAAACGCCGGCTTCAAGCCGGCGTTTTGTTTTCCGCCTTCACCGCCAGCTTTATTTGCCAACCGGCATTTCGCCTTCTTCGGCTAGTACTCTCATGAATCTAGTGGATTTTTCGAATTTGACGTTTGAAACGAGATTGGTATCGGACGGGTATCAAACGTCAAATTCAATCCACTAGCGACGACAAGCGGACAATCACTCTGGTTCCGACACCATCATCGGTCTTGCAGTAGACGGGCTTTTCGCCGAACTGCATGCAAAGCTGTTCGATCACCAGCGTACCGAGACCGTTCTTCTCGCCGGATTTCTGCTGGTCCTTGTCGAAGCCCACACCGTCATCTTCCACGACCAGCACCGGGATAGCATCTTCACCCGGCTTCAGGCTGATCCGGATATGCCCTTCCGGACGTCCCTTGAAAGCATGCTTGATCGCGTTGGTGACAAGCTCGCCCAGAATGATGCCAATTGTCGTCACATCGCGCGCCTTCAGATCAAGTGGCGCGAAATCGGTCGAAAATTCGATCTTGCGATCCTGACCGATAGCGGTTCGGATATCGTTGATGACGGTTCCGAGAAAATCGTCGACGCGGGCCGATTCCATATCCTCGCCGAGACGCAAGCGCCGGTGCGCTGTCGATACCGTCTGGACGCGATCGCGAGCGGCGGCGAGAGCCGCGCGAGCATCCTCGCTGCGCGTCTGCCGCATCTGAAGGCCAAGCAGGGATGAAACGGTGGCCAATGAATTGCCGATGCGATGATTGGTGTCCTGCAGCAGAAGCTCGACCCGCTGGCGCTCCCGCTCGGCGATGCGGCGCTCGTGCTCAAGCTCGGCGGTCCGTTCCTGCACACGCTGTTCCAGCAATTGCTTTTCCGAACGCAGCGCCGTTTGCCCCTCGAACATCGACCGCGCATAACGCTGAACCCGGCTGAACAGCAGAAGCGCCAGCATGGCAGCGGAAGCCAGCGCCACGATAGACGTCGCCGTCATCCAGTAGCGCATGCGGTTGATCCGCTTGTTGCGTTCAAGAAGCTGTTGTTCTTCCGCATCGATGAATTGCGTAACTGTATTGGCAAGCTGATCCATCAGCACCTTGCCCTCATCGCCGCGCACCTTTTCAACCGCTGCCGCCACATCACCCGACTGGGCAAGATTGACCGTCTCGCGCACATCTTCCTGTTCGCGTTCGACCAGCGCGCGGATCTGCTGAACCCGCGCATCCTGCAGCGGGCTCTGATCTGTCAGGGCTTCGAGGTCAGCAAGCGTCTTGTCGACGCTCAGAATCGTGTTGCGATACAGATCGAGATAAGTCTCATCCAGCGTCAGAAGATAGCCGCGACGGCTCATCTCGATATTGCTGGCAAGGCGCGCAACCTTGTCGACCTGCTGGCGCAAGGCATAATTGCGGGAAATATCGACGACCTGATGATTGACCCCGGACGACAGAAACAACGTCATGATGGCCGACAGCAGCACAAGGCCGAGCGAAACGATAACCGCAACCGGCTTCGATGACGATTGAAGCAGTTTTTGCAACAAGGCTGATGGCAAGAACGCAACCCACAAACAAACGATCACTTTGCCGACAGGAAATATCAGCAGCTGCTAACCTACAAGTGGCAGGATAAAAAGCAATCGTTGTGGGCGAAAACAGGCGAAGGTTTGAGGTTTTAGCGCGATAAGCCCCCCTTTCATGGGAAAGAGGGGCAATTGATCATGCGTTATGCAAAGCTTCTCAAGGTCGCCCGCGATGAATCGGCATCCGGACCGTAGTCGCCTTCGCCTTCGATCTTGAGGATTTCCTGCAAGCGCGTGCGAGCACGGCTGACACGGCTCTTGATCGTGCCGACAGCACAGCCGCAGATTTCCGCAGCTTCCTCATAGGCAAAGCCCGAAGCGCCGATCAGAATGATCGCTTCGCGCTGATCGTCGGGCAATTGCTCTAATGCTGCGCGGAAATCCTGCAGATCAAGCGTACCATATTGCGAAGGATGCACGGCGAGCTGTTCGCTGAACACGCCATCCGTGTCCTGCACTTCGCGGCCACGCTTGCGCATCTGCGTGTAGAATTCATTGCGCAGGATGGTGAAAAGCCAGGCCTTCATATTGGTCCCCATTTCAAAGGACTCCTGCTTGGCCCATGCTTTCATGATCGTATCTTGTACGAGATCATCTGCCTTGTCGTGCTGTCCAATCAGCGACACCGCAAAGGCGCGCAGGCTCGGCAGCGATGACAGAAGCTCTCGCTTGAACTGTGCATTACTCTCAACCGACGGACCGGGTGCTGTGTTCACGCATACTCTCCTGTTCAGCCTGATCGAGTTTTTGGAGAAGATCGAGGAAGCGATCCGGGATCGTCTCATCCTGTATCGAGGTGTACAGTGCCTTTAGTTTCAATCCGACTTCACAATTTGGTCCTAGTATATCCTTCTGAACGCGACGGGACGACCTGACCCCGGCTCCGTTCATGTGAAGGTTCTCTTTTTCTGCCATATCTTGATCGTTCCGGGCTAAATGCCCTACCCTATTAATCTAAGCCCCTGCTTGTCCGGGAAATGCGCGGCTTACCAAAAAGTTCCCTAATATATCTCCCAATCTCGGAACTTTTTTCAAAGCGCCCCGTTTAGAGTACCATAATGCTGCGCTCAAAGCATGGGCGGGAGGGGTCTAGAACCGTGTCCGCCAATGTGCATTCAATGAACGAAAGCGGCAGTTGAGGAGTTCCAATACCATGACGTTATCGACGCGTATCGCGCCGCACCTTCCCTATCTCCGTCGTTTTTCTCGTGCTCTTACCGGCTCCCAGGCTTCCGGCGACGCTTATGTTGCGGCTGCCCTTGAAGCCCTGATTGCCGATGTGAGCATTTTTCCGGACGCCTCGTCCGACCGGATCGGCCTCTATCGCCTTTTCTGCGATCTTTATAAGACGGCCTCGGTTCGCGTACCGGAACCAGCATCGGAATTTGCATGGGAACAGCAGGCTGCAAGAAATCTTTCGCATATCGCGCCCCTTCCGCGACAGGCATTCCTGCTTGTGGCGGTGGAAGGTTTTTCCGACAAGGAAGCCGCCGAAATTCTCGAACTGGACGATGTTGAACTGAGCCGTGTTCTCTCGGCTGCATCGACCGAGATTTCGCGTCAGGTGGCAACGCGCATCATGATTATCGAGGACGAACCGCTGATCGCGATGGATATCGAGCAGATGGTAGAAAGTCTCGGCCATGAAGTCGTCGGCATTGCGCGCACCAAGGATGAGGCCCTGGCGCTCTACAAACAGGAAAAGCCGCGTATGGTTCTGGCTGATATCCAGCTGGCCGATGGAAGCTCGGGCATCGATGCAGTGAATGAAATCCTGCAGAACGACACGATCCCGGTCATTTTCATCACCGCTTTCCCGGAACGTCTGCTGACGGGCGAGCGCCCGGAACCGACCTTCCTCGTCACCAAGCCGTTCAATCCGGATATGGTGAAGGCGCTGATCAGCCAGGCACTCTTCTTCGAAGAAGCCTCGCAGGTCGCAGCTTAAATCCAAAGGTCATAAACTCCCGAAAGGCGGCAGCTTTCGGGAGTTTAATGTTGGCGCTTCAATACACCGCCAAATCACACCGCCTTAGGTCCTGACATGAGTATTTAGAGTTGTGAGCGCCTTAATTTACCCGGAAGCACGGAACCAACCTGGCCTGGATGTCGTTTCTCCTTCACACAATAAAAAGGAGACCGGACATGCTTTATTATGCGCTCGTATTTCTTGTGGTGGCACTCGTAGCAGGTGCGCTCGGTTTCGGCGGCATCGCTGGTGCGTCAGCCGGTATAGCGCAGATTCTGTTCTTCGTGTTCCTTGCTCTGCTCGTTATTTCGCTCATCGCTTCGGCGATCCGCAAGGCGTAACAGATATAAAATCAAAGGCTGTTTTTGACCTTCTGACTCACCAGCCTATATTGCTTCTTAATGAAATTCGCCGCCGCATCACGTCATGCGGCGGTTTATCGGTTCCAGAATTCGGGCCAGTTCAAGGATCACAAGACGATCACTCGATCGAGACCCGCCGACCAGTCGATGAAATGGATGCCATGGCACGCAAATTTCCGCATAACTTTTCCGGAGCTTTTGCCGCTTTGCCAATGCGCGACCCAAATATTTGTTTCGTCGCATTCTCCTACGCAAAACCGCTTCGCACTTTTGCTGGAAATGCTTTGAATTCGGTTGCGGGATAATCGGGGCAGACATGACCGCTGGCGCAAAAGTTACCCTGCAAGAAACGGAACCTGACGCAGCCCGGCTGCGAGCCTTGCTGAGGGCCGTGCGCAACAGCAATGTCTGCGTTCTCTACCAGACACCCGATCTGATCTATTCCTGGGGGGAGAACATTCCGCTCTACTGGCAGGAAAAGTGGAAAATCGGTGGAAGTGACTGCGATTTCATTTTCTCCGTCACCTTGCACAAACTCGACGGCGCGAAGCGCGCGGCACTGGATACCGGCGAAGCGCAGAATGTGGAGATCGCCATCAATGATGGCGACAAGCTGCGCTGGATCGAATTTCACATCGACTGCGATCGTGATGATAACGGCAATATACTAGGCCTTGTCACCACGGCTATTGAAATCAGCGAACTGAAGCGACGCGAGCAGGTGCTGAAGACCCTCTTGCGTGAAGTCAGCCATCGCTCCAAGAACCTTCTGGCCATCGTGCAAAGCATTGCCAGCCAGACGGCACGCTTCACCGATTCCATCGACGACTTTCTGTTGAAGTTCCGCGGACGCATCCAGTCCCTATCCTATTCACAGGATCTGGTGACCGATTCGAACTGGCGCGGCGCACTGTTTCGCGATCTCGTGCATTCACAGGTCGAAAAATATATCGACGTCAGCGACGAACGCCTGAGCATCGATGGCGACAATCCCTATCTTTTCCCCGGTGCCGCACTGCATGTCGGCCTTGCGCTGCACGAGCTGGTGGTCAATGCGACCTCCTTCGGCGGTCTTTCGATCCCTTATGGCCGGGTAAAGATTTCGGCGAAGGTCATCCATGTCGCCAGCGGCGATGACAGGCTGGAATTCCGCTGGGAAGAAACCAATCCGGCTATGCCCGAAGTTTTCGAGCACGATCCGCGCTTCGGCAGCGCCGTGCTGCAACGCATCGTCCCCGCCTCCGTCAATGGTCATGCCGATTATCGTATCGACGGAACCGGGGCCGTTTATTCGCTCGTCATCCCGACCGAACAGTTCGACGCCTGACCAGGCGATAACTCCTCAACAGCCACAAAAAAAGCCGCCATGGTCAGACCTGGGCCTGAACCACGGCGGCTTGCTCTGAATTTGCGGAACGCCAGCTGCATAACGTTTGACGGTTAGCGCGGCATTCTCGCCGCTCGCCTCGTGCGGGGAGGTTGAGGCGAACTCTGAAGGCCGCGTTGTGGGGGCGGGGTCACGACCTTCATGCGCGCTTAACGCCGCAGAAGAAACTTGGTTCCGTCAGTTTCGTATTTTTTTGCAATAAAGTTCCAGCCGGTGATGCACAATCTCGTAACCGAGCGATCGGGCGATCTCTTCCTGCAGTTTTTCGATCTTGTCGGAGCGGAATTCCACCACATCGCCGGAATCCATATCAATGATGTGATCATGATGCGCGCCGCTTGCCTGTTCGAACCGCGAAGGCCCTCCGGCAAAGGCGTGCCGGTGGATGGCACCGCGTTCTTCGAGAAGCTTCATCGTGCGATAAACGGTCGAAAGCGAGATGCTGCTGTCGATCTCGACCGCGCGGCGAAAAATCTCCAGCGCGTCGGGATGATCTTCCGTCTCGGTCAATATGTTCAGGATGATCCGGCGCGGCCGCGTGATGCGGACACCTGCCTGACGCAGTTCCTGTTCATAATCGGGTTTCTTGTATGATTCACTCATGCCCCGATTATGCACCGTCGCACCGCCAGTTGCAAATTTTTGCAACTGGACCAACCCCAATCTCCCCAACCCATTCCTGTGAATGTACTTTAGTGACTAAGATCCACTAAGCGTTCGAAATCGAACCCGACAGCCTTGTCGTTCAGATGGTATTGTCCCCTGCCCACCCGCACGAAAAGCGCGTTGCCTTCCGGTTGGTTGTCTGTGCAGTTTTCGGCAAGGAACGAGAAGTATCTGGAATAAGGCCAGCCTGGAGCAACCCGGCGCACATCTCTAGGCGAGAAAGGTTCGGAAAGAATACCTTTCACCCGGACAGCATTATGGATTTGAGGATAAATATTCGATCCATTTTTCCACATGCATTAACTTTACCACCAGTACGCGCAACATTCATATCCCGCGAACACGGGATAATTGCAGATTTTCCGAATATAACGTCCAGACTTCGCCGCCAAAACGCTCATGTAATCATCTGTGATCTAGCGCTACTTTTTGTCTCCCGTTCTATTGCGAATGCGCTGTATCGGATTGTGAAATACGCTTATCCGGTAACTACGGAGAAATTCATGAAAGCAAAAATCTTATTCTTTGGAATGGCAATTGCAGCTCTCACGTCTTTCGGTGCGATGGCCCAGTCCAACGGCAATATAGCGCCAAACCAAACAAAACTACCGACGCCATACAAGACCGCAAGTCTGCTGATAGTTCCCGGACAGTCTGGCCAATGCTATTACGCCACGGGTACTGACTGCGTAAGCCAATGCGACATGGGCATCTGCAAGAAATGCCGAAATGGCTATTACGCATGTACTAAATTTGATCCGCCTCCCGTCAAGAAGTGATCCCTTGTTTAGAGTTCCGCAACGGCGGAACTCTTCTCCCAAATCCACGAATGAAGGGCATGGAAAAATCAGAAAATGCTCAGATAGATGAGCGGAGACAGACAGAGGAAGAGGGCGATGAACGCAACAAAACTGCGCCGATAAAACAGACCCCAAAGGCCGAAGACTATCGCCACAGGCGCAGTATAGATGCTGAATATGACAAGATATCCATCATCGCCGACGCCAAAAAGCACGATATAGAAGAATATGAGTGCCGTCGCAGCACCAAAAGCCAGCGACACCACAGCAGAAAAGCACCAGTCCCGCTTGCGCACTAATCGGTGCGTACCCGCTTTATCCAAAGCCATTGCCAGCGATTATCAATCGGCTGGAGCAAGCACGGTAAAGAGCGCTGCTCCGTCGCGATCCAGCTCTTCGACTGCCACCGGATAGATGTCGCCTTCATGTGATCGGAGGCCGACCGCCGATGCCCCCATCGCGTCGGATATTGCATCCTTGCTGCCCCAGAACTTGCCGCGCTTTGTGAGGTCCACGCCGTCATCGGGAATAGCGACGCTATATTCCACCGCACCTTTATCGATACCATCACAGATGAGGTTCGCCGATCCGGTCTTGATTGAAACGCTCATCGTTCCTCCGCGCCTGGTTGATCTCTTGTCGGGATCGACCCTAACGCGCATCCGCGAAAGTGTAAAATACTGTCTCCGGAAGAAGTGATGGTACGCCCAAGGGGAATCGAACCCCTGTTTGCGCCGTGAGAGGGCGCCGTCCTGACCGCTAGACGATGGGCGCTTAAGCCATGTCGCTGATATAATCGCCAAAGAGAAAAAGTGCAATCCTCGAAGGGAGAAACAAACAAGGCGGCAATTATGCCGCCCTGATCAGCCTCTATCCGCTTCATAGCAGGGCGCTGAGATGCTAACGCTATCCACGCCCTGAAAATGCTCAGTCGCCGCACGGGCTTAACCAAGTCTCGGTGAGTCAAACTCAACGCGACCTGGTATTACTCGACATTGCCGAGCTTGATGCGCCCGATGATGCGCGATTCGCGATAGTCATAGATGATGAGTTCCGTACCGCCATCCGGCAGCAGCGTTTCCAGCGAAAGTTCGTTGCCGGAAAGGCTTTGCGAGAGAAGACGGGTGCCCGGCGTCAGGTTGATCTGCGATTCGATCAGCTTCGGCGGTTCCGGCTTTGCCGGAGCGGACGCAGCCTGTCCGGGGATATCCGAACGGGCTTCTTCCGCTGGCGGGGTTTCCGGCGCGCGATTGATCTTGTAGACAACAGCGACAAGCACGGCCATAAGACCGATCAGCATGACACCGATGGAGACGGCCAGAAGCCGGATCATTTTGCGGCGCACACGTTCCATGGCTGGATCAAGCTGGGGCTCGGCCTGTTCATCCGGGTAATAGCCCTGCTGATAGTCCTGATAGCCTGAATCCTGATGATTCTGGTATCTCGGATAGTGTGGATCCTGCATTCAACGACTCCGGTTCGAACTTCGCCATGTTATGGCGTGTGGCGCGTGATAGAGCATTTTGCAGCCAAATGGAAACATTTGACGTCGCATAAATGCGGTAAAACCAAGAGATAGAGCTGTTCTGACGATTTCGTTAAAACACGCCCGCTCTCATAGAGGCCCATTCTCTTAAAGGAAAGACACGAGTGAAAGAGCTTACGACCGACTCCGATGCCACAGGCAAGCGTCTCGACCAGTGGCTGGCCGCAGCATTGGGGCCGGAACTCTCGCGCAGCCGCGTTCAATCCCTTATTGCCGATGGCCATGTGACCATCGACGGCGCGCCCGCCCGTGAAGCCAAGCAAAAGCTGCGCGAAGGCATGACAATCGCCATCGTGCTGCCTGAGCCGGAACCAGCCGAACCGATTGCCGAGAACATACCGCTCGATATTCTTTACGAGGATGATGATCTCATCGTGATCAACAAACCCGCCGGGCTTGTCGTTCACCCAGGCAACGGCAACTGGACGGGAACACTCGTCAATGCCCTTATATATCATTGTGGCGATAGCTTGTCGGGCATCGGTGGAATTCGCCGCCCCGGCATCGTTCATCGTCTCGACAAGGACACGAGCGGCGTCATGGTCGTGGCCAAGAATGACCGTTCGCATCGGCATTTGAGCGAACAATTTGCCGACCATGGCCGCACCGGCGATCTGGAACGCGCTTATCTCGCACTCGTCTGGGGCATGACAGAGCGCCCGCAGGGCTTCATCGATGCGCATCTTGGACGCTCGCATCGCGACCGCACCAAGCAGGCCGTGGTCAATGAAGAGCGCGAGGATGCCCGACACGCCATCACCCATTATGTGACGGTCGAAAAATTCGCCCCCCTTGAAGATGCAACCGCACTGGCCTCGCTCGTCGAATGCCGCCTTGAGACCGGTCGCACCCACCAGATCCGCGTGCACATGGCGCATATCGGCCATCCGCTTGTCGGCGACATGGACTATGGCAGCGCCTACAAGACCAAGGCCAACAAGCTGCCGGAACCGTTGAAAGAGGCCGTGCGCGGTTTCCACCGGCAGGCACTGCATGCCTGGCTGCTCGCCTTCACCCATCCGGCCACGGAGGAACTGATGCGTTTCGAAGCGCCGGTGCCGGAAGATATGGAGCACCTTCTGGAAAATTTCCGGAAGCATTCTATATAATACTGGCAACTATCGTGGTTGGCCGAAAGGATGGATAGCTGATAAACAACAGGCTGTTTCCATCATCAAAATCTGGGGCGCGGCTGCAGTGAAAGCCGCTCTCTTGCCGCAAAAAACAATTCATTTCAGACCAAAGCGCATCCCGAAAAGTGGGAACCGGTTTTCGCGACAAGATGCGCGCAAAATAAAAAGACAGGGTATTTTCTGTGTTTCGGGAAATGCAGAAGATGCTCCAGCCACGCAACCTTTGGCCTTGAGCAGCGTTCACATTGTAGTGACAGATTGTTTCATGAGTTAAAGGATCGTGTTTTCGCCAAAATCATGCCTATATATGAGGGCTCGCGAGAGGGAAGTGCAGGAGGCAGCCCCCGCGACAGGTTCGCCAAACGGGAACCTGAAATTATAAAGGAGGGTGCTCTATGGCCCAGATGAATCTCCCAAGCATCACGTCCGGTGACGGTGGCCTTACCCGTTATCTGGAAGAAATTCGTCGCTTTCCCATGCTTGAGCCGCAGGAAGAATACATGCTGGCCAAGCGCTACCACGAACATACCGATCCCAAGGCCGCCCACAGGCTGGTGACAAGCCACCTGCGTCTCGTGGCCAAGATCGCCATGGGCTATCGCGGCTACGGCCTGCCGATTGGTGAAGTAATTTCCGAAGGCAATGTCGGCCTCATGCAGGCCGTGAAGCGTTTCGAACCTGAACGCGGTTTCCGTCTTGCCACCTATGCCATGTGGTGGATCAAGGCCTCGATCCAGGAATATATCCTGCGTTCTTGGAGCCTTGTGAAGATGGGAACGACCGCCAATCAGAAGCGCCTGTTCTTCAATCTGCGCAAGATGAAGAGCAAGATTCAGGCGCTCGATGATGGCGATCTTAACCCGGATCAGGTCAAGCAGATCGCAACCAAGCTCAAGGTCAGCGAAGACGAAGTGGTTTCCATGAACCGCCGTCTGTCCGGTGACGCGTCGCTGAATGCGCCCCTGCGCGCTTCGGAAGGCGAATCCGGCGAATGGCAGGACTGGCTGGTCGATGACAGCAGCAGCCAGGAGCAGGTTCTGATCGAGCAGGACGAGCTGGAAAACCGCCGCTCCATGCTCGAACAGGCGATGGATACGCTGAATGACCGTGAACGCCGCATTTTCGAGGCGCGCCGCCTCTCGGACGACCCGATGACGCTGGAAGACCTTTCCAGCGAGTTCGGTATCAGCCGCGAACGCGTGCGCCAGATCGAAGTGCGTGCGTTTGAAAAGGTGCAGGCTGCGGTGAAGGCCGCTGCCTACAAGCAGCAGAAGGCGCTGAACCATGTCGAGGAAGCGCACGCCTAAAGTCACAAGGCACCAAACCGACGCTGACAAGTTCTTTCTGCCGCAGACGGACAACCGTTCTGCGGCAGAATTATTTGGGCGTTACTGAGCCCCCTCGCCTTTGGCGAGCTCAAATCCTTCATCTATCCAGCCTGTCAGCCCGCCCGCCATGATCTTGACCGGCCGGTCGAGATTAGCAAGCCGCAAGGCGCCACGCGCCGCGCCATTGCAATGCGGTCCTGCACAATAGGTGACGAAAATCGTTTCCTGCGACCATTCCGCCATCTTGGACTCGATAATCTTACCGTGCGGCAGATTGATTGCGCCCGGAATATGCGCCTCTGCAAAATGCACAGGGCTACGCACGTCGAGAAGCACGAAATCGGCTCCTTTGGACAAGGCATCGTGCACGTCCCAACAATCCGTCTCGAATGTGAATTCGGTTGCGAAATGATCCCGCGCCAATGCGCTTGGCGCTGGCGGGATGGCAGTTACGGCTGATTTCCTGTCGGTCTTTGTCACACTATCCATGGGCGATCTCCTTTGTCTTCGGAAAGATTGTCGCCCATTTTCCAATTCACTTGCAATTGGCGTGATTGACAATATACGTAAAGATAATGACAAACCAGATACCAGACCTTAAAGGCCCACTCGTCGTAGCGCTTCTCTATGACCGGCTTTGCACCTTTGAGTTCGGTATAGTCGCCGAAATCTTTGGCCTGCCCCGCCCGGAAATGGGAACGGGATGGTATCGCTTCGCCAGTTGCCCGATTGAGGATGGCCCATTACGTGCGCATGGCGGCTTTGTCATCACGCCCGATGGCAGCTCCGATCTCATTGATGAGGCCGACATCATCATTGTCCCAGGCTGGAAAGGTGCGGACATTCCGGTGCCGGAAGCCATCAGCGAAAGGCTGCGACACGCACACCAGCGCGGAGCGCGCCTCGCCTCCATCTGTTCAGGGGCTTTCGTCCTGGCTGCGACGGGACTGCTCGACGGTGGCACCGCCACCACGCACTGGCGCTATGCCGACGCGCTGCGTAACAAACACCCCGCAATAGATGTCGATGATGCGTCGCTCTATCGCGAACATGATCGCATCTTCACTTCGGCCGGCAGCGCAGCCGGAATAGACCTCCTCATCGAAATCGTTCGACAGGATTTCGGAGCCGCCGCCGCAAATTCCGTTGCCCGGCGGCTGGTCATGCCCGCTCACCGCACGGGTGGACAGGCACAGTTTCTCGAACGTCCGGTCACAAGGCGCGAAGGCACCACAATCAGCCCGGTTCTGGACAGGATGCGTGCCGATCTTGCCGCGGAATGGACAATCGAGCGCATGGCGGCTGCGTGCCGGATGAGCCCACGCACATTCCTGCGGCGCTTTACTGAGGCAACCGGCGCCACGCCCGGCGACTGGCTCACCATGGAGCGTATTGCGGCTGCCAGGGAATTGCTCTCTCAGGGACAGGCGAGCATTGACGATGTTGCTGCTTCAGTCGGCTTTGGAAGCGCGCACACGCTTCGCCATCATTTCCGTCAGAAGATCGGGATCAGTCCGGCGGAATATCGCAGGCGGTTCCTCGCGGAAACTGTCATCCAAGCAATATAAAACCGTCAAACAACTGTAATGGATTGGCTTTAGGGACGAGGGCGTGTTTCACCCTGGAGCGGGCCAGTTGAAATGGCTTCGTCGGAACCGCTCCAGCCTTTTGTTTTTACGCATGTCTTGTCCCGAAACCGGTTCCCACTTTCGGGAGACATGCTCTAGCCCGAAGGTCATCCCATGAAAAAGCTCCTGCTCGCCGCAGCTCTTGCGCTTACCGCTGCCACCGCCGCATCTGCTTCCGAATATGTCTCCTTCCTCGATTATCCGCAGAAGGAACAGGACGGGACGGAGTTCTTCACAGCCATCGAAATCCCGCAAGGCAGCTTCACCAAATACGAAATCGATGACAAGACCGGTCACATCGTCGTCGATCGCTACCAGTCCATGCCTGTGATTTATCCGGCCAATTACGGCTCGATCACCAGCACGCTTGCTGGCGACGGCGATCCGCTCGACGCGCTCATCTATACGCGTGAACCGATTGTTCCCGGCGCGATCATCAAGGTTCGTCCCATCGGCGTCCTGAAGATGATCGATGGTGGCGACCAGGACGACAAGATCGTCGCCGTCCCGACCAAGGACATCGATCCGACCTATGACAACATCAAGGAAATCACCGATCTGCCGAAGATCGAACAGCAGCGTCTCGAAGCTTTCTTCCGCGTCTACAAGCAGTTGCCGGAAGGCCGTAAGGTCGTTGAACTGGGCGGCTTCGACAGCGCCGAAGCAGCCCGAAACGAAATCGCCAAGGCCATCAAGGCTTTCGCAGAAAAGAAGTAACCGGCACTATCCCGGCTCGCGTCAAAATAAAAAAGGCCGCTTAAAGCGGCCTTTTTCTGTTTCGATATGTAAGACTAGTTCGTGCCGAGCACGTCGTTGAACGCCTTCTCGCCCGGCACGCCCTTTTCAAGGCTGATAAGGGCGCGGCGACCGTTGCGATAGGAGATCGGAATATCGATCCACTGCAGGCGGCGCATCAGTGAAAGATTGGTGTCCTGCGCCGTGCGGGCGTCGTTCAGCCACACGATAAAGAAGTTATCGCCGATCTTCGACGGCACGGCAATCAGCGGATTGCCTGCCGCCTGTTCCGTGTCCTTGAAGGTAATGCGCTGTACATTGTCCACGACGCCACCGGTAAACCCTTCTGGCACGGTGAATACCAGCTCGATCAGATGGCTCGCCGGGATGGACTGATCCGTATTCTTGCGGATGGTCATTTTCAGCTCGACCTTGCTGGTCGGCATTGTAACGGTCGCGCGGACTGCCGGTTCAGCGGGTTGACCGTCTTCCGGGCTTTCCTCGATCGTCGACCAGACCACATTGCCACGCTCGACCGAATCCGAACCGGCGCCACCGCGTTCTTCATAAAGAAGCGCCTGCTGGCCGACGGCAACGGTCTGGTTCTGTCCGGGCTGCGCACCGGTCTGTGTATTGGTTTCAGCAGGTGCAGGCGTGGAAGCAGCGGTCGACGTACCCTCGCCAATACCGTTTGCAGCACCGGCAGATCCACTATCGGTTTCGCTGCCATCAGGCATCAGCCGCTGCGTCATTTTAGGTTCGCCTGCAGGCTGCTGCGGCTGCTCCGGCGTCTGCTCGCCATCCGTCGTCGCCGTGTTGGTGTCGGCTGGCGGAGTCGTCGAATCTTCGGGATGCGTCCCGGTATCGGAACCGGTCGCAGGCGCATCGCTGCGTCCAAGGCTCGACGCCAGTTCCTGAATCTTGTCCTTGTTGGCCCAGACCGCATAGCCAGCACCGCCGAGAACCAGAACGGCGACCAGAGCTGCAATCAGCCCCTTATAGGAACGCTGCTCCTTCTTGGAGGTGCGTTCGATATATTCGCTGCGGCGGGCCTGCGCCTTTTCCTTGGCGCGGTCCAGTTTCCAGTCGTCGCTGCGCTCGGCTGCAAAGGCCGGTGCGTCATCATCTTCACTGGAGAAATTGTCGCGACGCTCATCGCGCGGTGCACTGGAGAATGCGGGTTCGTCATCATCTTCATGCGACGGTACGCGCTCTGCTGCGTCCTGATTCGCCTCCTGCAGGAAATCTTCCAGCGCATCATCGACCGGCTCTTCCGGCGCGGTAGCGGCTGGCGGTGCATAAAAAGCTTCGACCTCGGCAATGGCATCTTCGAGAATATTACGCTGGCGGACAGCGACAGCCTGCGAGGCATTTGCCGTAACAAGCTTTTGCTCGATCGTTGCGCGCGCTTTCGCGTAAACGCGCTGGCGCAATTCGGGCGACTTGTCCGCCTGCGCATCGATCGTCTTTTTCAGTACCGCTACAAAATCCGCCATTCCGTCTTACCCGGTTTCCGCCCGTCCAGATGAACAATAAGCACAGGATGCAATAAATGTCCCAATAATCACAATAATCAAGGGAAAGCAAAGTCTCTGGCTACGATTTAGCGAAGACTTTCAAAACGATGCGGTGAAATAGTGGCAAAATTCACCCTGATGCGAAGCTTTGTACGGCCGATTGCGTTCTTTGTACAACGGTCGAAAAAAAATCGGAGCAGCTTCTGGAAAAGCTGCTCCGAACATATCGCTCATTGACTGCAAACAATCAGTCGTGGAACGGATCAGTGACGAGGATCGTGTCCTCGCGTTCCGGGCTGGTGGAGAGCATCGCCACCGGCGCGCCGATCAGTTCTTCGATGTGACGGACATATTTGACAGCCTGCGCCGGAAGATCATTCCACGAACGCGCACCGGCGGTCGTTTCAGACCAGCCCGGCAGCGTTTCATAGATCGGCTTGACGCGTGCCTGCGCGCCCATGGAGGACGGCAGATAGTCGATGCGCTTGCCGTCGAGTTCATAGGCGACGCAGATCTTGATTTCGTCCAGACCATCGAGAACATCGAGCTTGGTGAGCGCAATGCCGGTGATGCCGGAAGTACGAACCGTCTGGCGCACAATGACGGCATCGAACCAGCCGCAGCGGCGCTTGCGACCCGTCACCACGCCGAATTCATGGCCCTTGGTGCCGAGGAATTCGCCGATCTCGTCGTTCAGTTCGGTCGGGAACGGACCTTCGCCAACGCGGGTCGTATAGGCCTTGGTGATGCCAAGCACATAACCGATGGCCGTCGGGCCGAGGCCCGAACCGGCGGCAGCCTGACCGGCAACCGTGTTGGAGGACGTCACGAACGGATACGTGCCGTGGTCGTTGTCGAGCAGTGCGCCCTGCGCGCCTTCGAACAGGATGCGATCGCCCGCCTTGCGACGTTCGTCGAGAACGCGCCAGACCTGATCGATATAGGGCAGAATCTGATCGGCAACCGAGGTCAGTTCGGTCAAAATGGTTTCAACCGCGATTTCCTCAAGGCCCATGCCGCGACGCAGCAGATTGTGGTGGGCGAGCAGGCGTTCGACTTTCGGCTGCAGCGTCTCCGGCTCGGCCAGATCGATGACGCGGATGGCGCGACGGCCAACCTTGTCTTCGTAGGCTGGGCCGATGCCGCGCTTGGTCGTGCCGATCTTGAGACCCGAATTGGAGCCTTCGCGCATGGCGTCGAGATCGCGATGGATGGAAAGGATGAGCGGAGCATTTTCAGCAATACGCAGCACATCCGGGTTGATGTCGATACCCTGCGCACGCAGTTTCTCGGTTTCAGCAACGAAATGATGCGGATCGACAACGACACCGTTGCCAATGACGCTCAGCTTGCCGCGCACGAGGCCGGATGGCAGCAGCGAAAGCTTGTAGCTGACGCCATCGATAACAAGCGTATGACCTGCGTTATGACCACCCTGGTAGCGCACGATGACATCGGCGCGTTCGGACAGCCAGTCAACGATCTTACCCTTGCCCTCATCGCCCCATTGCGATCCGACGACAACCACATTTGCCATTGAAGAAACTCCTTGGCTTCTATTTGAAAATCCAAGGATCGAAGCGGCCCGGTCATCGCCAGTTGAGGCTACAGGGTGCTGATCCCTCGTCTCTATACAGATTGAAACGGGATTGCGCGACTCTTTCGTGCAATAAATTCGCGATTTTTAGTGCGCGGAACTAGGTCGGTAGAGATTCAGTCTCTGGGGAGGCGAAAATGGTGATCTTTGAGAACCGGCGCGCAACGTACTATGAGTACGTGAGCACCGGAAGCGCAAAAGAGCGCCATTTGCAGACCGCCAGAGACTGAATATCACCGAACCTAGCCGGCGCGGACCATATAGAGCGCATCATCCGAATAGCTCTTGAGCTTTTCCTCAAGTGCCGGAAGATCGCGGACGACAAAGCCCTTCTTTTCCCAGAAGCCTTGCGAGCCGTTGACTGCAACGAGCGACATGGTGACGAAGCCGTCGCGTTCGGCTTGCGTGGCCATCAGTTCCACGACACGTGTGGCAGCGCCGCTGGAACGGGCGTCGGGCAGAAGCGCGATATCGTGGATATAGTAGGTGTTGGTATCATCCGGCAGTTCGCCCAGAACGGCGTTGAGAGCCGGAACCGTATCGAGCTTCCACGGATGGCTGATGCCATAACCAAGGATTTCGGTATCACGGGCGAGCACGAAGCAGCCCGCCGGATAGAGTTTGAAGCGGTCCCGGAAGACCGCCTCATCTTCAAAGAAGTCGAGATGGACAACATTAGCAACCGCAGTCACGCCCGCAATATCCTGCTCGTGCATGGGCCGCCATTCCGGCTGTACCATCTCTTCAACCATTTTCTCAAACTTCTCCGACGTTGAACTCAAGCGGTGTTGCCGCCTTGATTGCCTCTTGAGCCGTCAGTTCGTCAAGTGCTGCCTGTGGAATCTGTTCATCCACATAGAGCATGGCGATCGCATCGCCACCCGGATGGTCACGTCCGAGCGAGAAGTTTGCGATGTTGATATTATGCTTGCCGCAGATCGTGCCAAGCAGGCCGATCATGCCCGGAACGTCCTTGTTGGTGACGTAAAGCATGTGCGGGCCAACCTCGGCATCGAGATTGATTCCCTTGATCTGGATGAAACGCGCCTTGCCGTCCGAGAAGCAGGTTCCGGCGATGGAGCGCTCACGCAAGGTGGTCTTTACCGTCAGCTTGATATAGCCGTCGAAGATACCGGACTTGTCGCGCTTGACTTCCGAAACGATGATGCCGCGTTCCTTCACCATGATCGGTGCGGAAACCATGTTGACGTCGGCAACCTGCGGACGGATGAGACCGGCCAGAGCCGCACTCAACAATGCGCGTGTGTTCATCGTGGCGGTGGAACCGTCGAACAGCACTTCCACTTCCTGGATCGGCTCATCCGTGACCTGACCGACGAAAGCGCCAAGCACATCGGCAAGTTTTACGAACGGCTTGAGGCGCGGCGCTTCTTCCGCCGTGATCGACGGCATGTTGATCGCGTTGGAAACGGCGCCCTTCACGAGATAGTCCGACATCTGCTCGGCTACCTGAAGCGCAACATTTTCCTGCGCTTCCGAGGTCGATGCACCGAGATGCGGCGTGCAGACGACATTGGGCAGCGAGAAAAGTTCGTTTTCCGTCGCCGGTTCCGTTTCGTAAACGTCTATACCGGCACCGGCCACATGGCCGGATTTCAGCGCTGCCACCAGATCCTTTTCCACGATCAGGCCACCGCGGGCGCAATTGACTATACGCACACCCGGCTTTGTCTTGGCCAGGTTTTCCGCATTGATGATATTGCGGGTCTTGTCGGTCAATGGCGTGTGCAGCGTGATGAAATCGGCGCGGGCAAGCAGTTCGTCAAGCTCGACCTTTTCAACGCCCAGTTCCAGAGCACGGGATTCGGACAGGAATGGATCGAAAGCCACCACATGCATCTTCAGGCCGATAGCGCGCGAGGCGACAATCGAACCGATATTGCCGCAGCCGACGACACCGAGCGTCTTGCCGGTGATTTCCACGCCCATGAAGCGGTTCTTTTCCCACTTGCCTGCGCGGGTGGAGGTGTCTGCCTCCGGCAATTGCCGCGCCACGGCGAACATCAGCGCAATGGCATGTTCGGCAGTGGTGATCGAGTTGCCGAACGGCGTATTCATGACAATGATACCGCGGCGCGAAGCCGCCGGAATATCGACATTGTCCACGCCGATACCGGCGCGACCAACGACCTTGAGCTTCTTGGCAGCTGCAATCAGCTTTTCCGTGACCTTGGTGGCCGAACGGATCGCCAGACCATCATAATCGCCGATGACTTCGAGAAGCTTTTCCTTGTCCTTGCCGAGATCAGGCAGGTAATCGACTTCCACGCCGCGATCCTTGAAAATCTGGACGGCAGTGGGCGAAAGCTTATCGGATACGAGAACGCGAGGTGCCATGGAGGCCTCCTTCAAACATTTTCAGACCAAACATTTCCTGTAAACACAGACCGATCTGCTTCAGGAAATGCTATGAATAATGGGGGATGCGGACCGTGGCCGCCCCAACGCGGACCACGGCGTCATGCACGAAATGCTCAGGCAGCAGCTTTCAGCGCAGCCTTCTGCGTTGCAAAAGCCCAATCCAGCCAATGCGTCAGCGCTTCCAGATCGGAAGTTTCCACCGTGGCACCGGCCCAGATGCGCAGACCCGAAGGTGCATCGCGATAAGCGCCAATGTCATAGGCAACGCCCTCCTTGTCGAGCGCAGTGACGATGCCCTTGGCAAAAGCGGCCTGCTCGTCGGCAGACAAGGCCGTTACTTCCGGATCGACAATCGTAAGGCAGACGGAAGTGTTCGAACGCGTTTCCGGCTTCACGGCCAGATTGGCAATCCACGGCGTCTTTGCGACAAAGCCGTCGAGAACTGCAAAATTCGCATCGGCGCGCGCAACCAGCGCATCGAGACCACCGAGCGATTTCGCCCATTTCAGCGCATCGAGGTAGTCTTCCACGCAGAGCATGGACGGCGTGTTGATGGTTTCGCCGACGAAGATGCCTTCGATCAGCTTGCCGCCCTTGGTCATGCGGAAAATCTTCGGCAATGGCCAAGCAGGCTTGTAGCTTTCCAGACGTTCGACAGCACGCGGGCTGAGGATCAGGATGCCATGTGCACCCTCGCCACCCAGAACCTTCTGCCAGGAGAAGGTCACGACGTCGAGTTTCGGAAAATCGAGGCGTTGCGCGAAAGCGGCAGATGTTGCATCGCAGAAGGTCAGGCCCTTGCGGTCTGCCGGAATGAAATCGCCATTCGGGACGCGCGCACCGGACGTGGTGCCGTTCCAGGTGAAGACCACATCGCGGTCGAAATCGACCTGCGAAAAATCGACAATCTCACCATAAGGCGCTTCGAAGGTGCGAACATCTTCGAGCTTGAGCTGTTTGGTCACATCCGTGACCCAGCCCGAACCGAAGCTTTCCCACGCGACCATATCGACGCCGCGTGCGCCAAGCATGGACCACAGCGCCATCTCGACAGCGCCGGTGTCGGAAGCCGGCACGATCCCGATACGGTAATCGGCAGGCACCTGCAGCACTTCGCGGGTAAGATCGATGGCCTCTTTGAGCTTTGTCTTGCCGATTTTCGCACGGTGCGAACGGCCAAGCGCCGCATCGACCAGCGCATTCAGCGACCAGCCGGGACGTTTTGCACAGGGACCGGATGAAAAATTAGGATTAGCCGGGCGAACTGCCGGCTTCGCAATCGTCGTCATGTTGTTTCTATCCTCTCAGATAGCACGCGTCTCGTTGGGGAGACGTGGCCCACTTACTGGGATAGCTGAAAGCGCATTTTTCATCAATACGCCTTTCTGGGAATATTTTTACCCAACCCGCCCGAATTGCTTCGGGCGAGTAGAATTTCGTTATCGTGTCGCTGTCTTCGTTTCAGACGGCTCGTCTTCCATGCGCGCATAATAGCTCGCAATCAGCGCACCGGAGATATTGTGCCAGACACTGAAAACGGCGCTCGGCACAGCCGCCAGCGGCGAGAAATGCGCATTGGCGAGCGCCGCGCCAAGGCCGCTGTTCTGCATCCCGACCTCGATGCTGATCGCCTTGCGCTTGGCAAGCGACAGACCCGCGAAGCGCGCTGCGAAATAGCCGAGAACCAGACCGAAGCTGTTATGCAGAACGACAACCGCGAAGATCAGCAGGCCGGACTGGGCGATAGCGGCCTTGTTGACAGCCACGACGGCGGAAACGATGAGCACAATGCCGATGACTGACACGAGCGGCAACATGGGCACAGCCGCCTTGACCAAACCCGGCACCAGCTTTTGCAGGATGAAACCCAGCGCCAGAGGCAGGAGAATCACCTTCACGATGCTGATGAACATGCTCATCGCATCGACCGGCAGATATTGGCTGGCGAAGAACCAGACCAGGAAAGGCGTCACGAGAGGCGCCAGCAAGGTCGTGACGCTCGTGCAGGCAACACTTAATGCCACGTCGCCCTTCGACAGATAGGTCATGACGTTGCTGGCCGTTCCACCGGGGCAGCAACCGACCAGAATAACGCCTGCAGCCACTTCCGGTGACATCGGGATGATGCGCGTCAGCAACACGGCGAGAAGCGGCATGATGATGAACTGGGCCAGCACACCGATGGCGACCTCGAAAGGTCGTTTGGCGACTTCGGCAAAATCCTTGCCGGAAATGGTCAGGCCCATCCCGAACATGATGATGCCGAGCAGAACCACAATCCATGGCGCAAATACGCTAAACGTAGACGGCAGAACAAAGCCCAGAATGGCAAAGACAATGACCCAGACAGCGAATGTCCGGCCTACG
Source organism: Brucella sp. MAB-22 (assembly GCF_025908475.1). Lineage (NCBI taxonomy): Bacteria > Pseudomonadati > Pseudomonadota > Alphaproteobacteria > Hyphomicrobiales > Brucellaceae > Brucella > Brucella sp. MAB-22. The sequence continues at coordinate 2,213,988 of NZ_CP109782.1, forward strand.
AAATCTGAAAATGCTGCAATTGCTTTCATAACCCTCCCCTTTTCAGGAAACGCGCTCGGCGTATTCTTTCACCTGTAAGGATTCGGGCCGCATATGAAAACGAAAAATTCGATACAGCTAAAACAATGAACTGCAAAGCGGGCCGAAAGGCCCGCTGCAACTACCAGGTCGTGAAGCGCACACCGGCGCGCAGCTGATGGGACTGAATATCCTTATCGCTGAGCGTGAGGCCTGCAGCACTTGCAATATCAGCACCCTCGATGACCCCATAACGATAGCCGATATCAAGCTTGATGTTGGATGCCACGTCGATGCCCACACCCGCCATCAGCGCCCAGGCGAGACGATAATCATCGTCGGTCTTGTAGTTACCATAGGCCGTATCAATGGAATAGCGCACATTGGCGAAGCCAAGGCCTGCACCGAGATAAGGTGTGAAGCCGTAATAATTGCCGAGATCGACATAGGCGTTGGCCATCATGTCCCAGCTACGAACATCGACGTCCAGGTCGTCGAAGCTCTGCTTGGAATAGCCAAGCGTCACGTCGCCGCGCAGATTATCCGTGAACTGATAACCGACACCGACGGACGGCACGACATTCTTGTCCAGATCATAGCTTTGCGATGCGCTCCAGAAAGATGTCTCTGTCTGAACCTTGACCTTGGAGGAGAGATTGTAGCCGATATCGCCGCGCAGATACCAACCGGACCCGACCTCGACCGGCTGCTGCACCGGAGCGCCCGGTTCGTAGCTGATCATATCGAGATCGGCGGCAAAAGACTGCGATGCGACGCATAATCCGGCCAGCAAAGCAGCCGACGAACAGAAAGCACGCCATTGCATAGACATGATGATATCCCCGCTTATGAATGTATCATCATGTATGAATGAACATGGTTAAGATCACATAAATATAGGGATATGTTTACTGTACTTCTAAACAAATAAGGCCCGGATGACCGGGCCTTATTTTCATCGCACGATTTGCAATTACTTGTAAACGGGACCGTCTACGATGGTCGAAACCTGCTGCGGAGCATAGGCCGGGCCTGCACCGCCGAACATATAGCGCAAGCCAACGCGCACATCATGCACATTCATGCCGTTGTCGTAACCGTCACCGATCCACTGATTGCCTTCAAACATCTTGCCGCCATTGATATGGCGATAGCGATAGCCCGCATCGAGCTTGAGGTTCTGTGTGAGATCGACCGACGCACCGGCCATGAGCGCGTAGGTAAAGCGCCAGTTGGCAGCGCCTTCCTGCGTACCACCATAGCGAACATCGTCGAGATCGCCCCACTTCACCCGCGTGCCACCAATGCCAGCGCCGACATAAGGCGTGAAGCCGGCAAAATTGCCGAGATCGACATAGGCATTGGCCAGAATGGAGAGAGCCGAGAAGCGACCGCGTTCGTCGGAAGCGCAGTTGATGTCACCGTTACAGGCCGAACCATAAGTGTGGCCATCAAACTTGGCGCGGGTCATGTAGTCGACCGTCAGATCGGTACGGAAATAATCCGTCACCTGATAACCGACACCGCCGCCCACGAGGAACGACCCCTTGAGATCGCCATAAAGCGTGTTGCTGCCGAAGGTCGGCGAGCCGCCGCCGCAGGTCGCGCAATTATCGATGGTCGCGTAATCAGCGTCCTTGAACTTGGCCTTGGAGTAACCGATATCGCCGCGCAAATACCAGCCACCAACGGCGGGCGGAGCGACAACGACTTCCGGAACTTCTGGAACTGGTTCCAGAATGTCCGCAGCAAGTGCGACAGGCGCCGCAGCCATCAGGGCAACCGATGCCGCCACACCGGCAAAAAGAGCTTTCGTAAAACTTTTCATATGTCTGCCCCATCGGAGAATCGCGCCGCTGAAAGCGACGGGTACGGATGTTTGAGGGGAGACTATTCGGCAAAAGTTAAATACAACTTAACCTTGTTTTTTTACCAAGTTCATTAACACTCACTAATGTACAAAATGCATTCCAAACGCAAAAGGCGCGGGACAAAACCCGCGCCTTTGCTCGCATTATCTTTAAAGTCGTCAGGCCGCAGCGCTGCCCTCGGACGAGATCACGTCGATGATATCGTTGACGACCTTTTCCACCAGACCACGATCATCACCTTCTGCCATGACGCGGATAAGTGGCTCCGTGCCGGATGGGCGGATAACCAGACGGCCCTGAACGCCAAGACGCTCGGTAGCTTCGTCAATTGCGCTCTTCACGCGCTTGTTCTCCAGCGGCTTGCCGCCCGAGGTACGAACGTTCTTCAAAAGCTGCGGCACAGGATCAAACTTGCGGCAGATTTCGCTGATCGGCTTGCCCTGCTCCTGCGCGACGGCAAGGATCTGCAATGCCGAGATGAGACCATCGCCCGTCGTCGCATAATCGGACAGAACAATATGGCCGGACTGCTCGCCACCGACATTGAAGCCATGTTCGCGCATATGTTCGACCACATAGCGGTCGCCCACCTTGGTGCGGGCCAGCGTCAGATGACGGTCGGCAAGGAAGCGCTCCAGTCCAAGGTTGGACATGACGGTTGCCACGATGCCGCCGCCTTCGAGACGATCGCTTGCAGCCCAGCTTTCAGCGATCACGGCCATCAGCTGGTCGCCATCGATGACGGTACCGTTTTCATCGACCAACAGCACACGGTCCGCATCGCCGTCCAGCGCGATGCCGACATCGGCGCGCACTTCATGAACCTTCTTCATCAGGCCGATCGGATGCGTCGAACCGCAATCCTCGTTGATGTTGATGCCGTTTGGCTCGTTGTTGATGGTGATGACTTCCGCACCCAGCTCCCACAGGGCAGCAGGGGCAACCTTGTAACCAGCGCCATTCGCACAATCGACAACAATGCGCAGGCCGTTCAGGTCGATATTGCGCGGCAGTGTACGCTTCGCGAATTCGATATAGCGATAGATGTCCCCATCGACGCGCTTGGCGCGGCCAACATCACCGTGGCTGGCCAGATAAGGGGTCAGATCACCATCGATCATCGCCTCGATCTTCAGCTCGATCTCGTCAGAAAGCTTGAATCCATCCGGACCAAAAAGCTTGATGCCATTGTCATAGAATGGATTGTGTGATGCGGAAATCATGACGCCAATATCGGCACGCAGCGAGCGGCAGAGCATTGCAACGGCAGGCGTCGGGATCGGGCCAAGCAGGAAAACATCCATACCGGCAGCGGTAAAACCGGCCACCAGCGCGTTTTCGAGCATATAGCCCGAACGGCGCGTATCCTTGCCGATCACAACGCGCGAAGTCTGGCCCTTGCGGCGGAAGATGTGACCGACAGCCATACCGACTTTCATGGCAACTTCCGGTGTCATCGGGAAGCTGTTTGCCTGTCCGCGAATGCCATCGGTTCCAAAATATTTCCGTGTCATCTGTTTCGCCTTGCGCTGAGCCATGAACCGCTCTCTATGTCTTCAAATATATGCCGCCTGAATTGATCGGCGAGCAATGGCTGCCGGTTGCCGGACAGCAGATTTTCGCTGTTCTTAACGCGAAAACACCCACAAATGCAATTTCGCCTTTTGCGGCAGGTTTAACGTTCCCACGTCCTAAGTCGTAATCTGACGCAATATGATGCGCCGAAATCCTTAATGAGCCTTTGCGGTAAGCCCAAACAAAGCCAGATAACAAGAAAGCCGGGACAAGCCCGGCTTTCTTGATTTCGCTTTCAGACAGCTTATTGCGGCTGCGGCTCCATACCCGGTTCGTTGCCAGGCTCGCTGCCCTTGCGCTTGCGCGGGCTTCCAGCCTTCGGCACACCCGAACCACGCGACGGCGTATCGTTGCCCTGATCGCGCGACGGCTTATTGCCCGCAATCAGTTCCTTGATCTCGTCGCCGGACAGCGTTTCATATTCGAGCAGACCCTCGGCAAGCGCGATCCAGTCCTTCTTCTTCTTGGTCAGGATGCGGGTCGCCTCGGCATACGCCTCGTCGATCAGGCGACGCACTTCGGCATCGATGATCTGCGCGGTTTCTTCCGAAATATTCTGCGTGCGGGACACCGAATGGCCAAGGAAGACTTCTTCCTGATTGTCGCCATAGGCCACACGGCCAAGCTTGTCGGAATAGCCCCACTGGGTCACCATCGAGCGGGCAAGCTTGGTGGCCTGCTGAATATCGGAGGAAGCACCGGAAGTGATGTTTTCCTTGCCGAACTTCAGCTCTTCGGCCACACGACCGCCCATCATGATGGCAAGACGCGATACCATCCAGGTATAGGTGGCCGAATAACGGTCGCCTTCCGGAAGCTGCATCACCATGCCGAGCGCACGACCGCGCGGAATGATCGTTGCCTTGTGGACCGGATCAGCCTTCGGCACGTTGATCGCAACGATGGCATGACCGGCTTCATGATAGGCCGTATTGGCCTTTTCTTCCTGCGTCATGGCGGAGCGGCGTTCCGCACCCATCATGATCTTGTCCTTGGCGTCTTCGAATTCCTGCATGGTCACAAGACGCTTGTTGCGGCGCGCAGCCATGAGGGCAGCTTCGTTGACGAGGTTGGCGAGATCGGCGCCGGAGAAGCCCGGCGTGCCACGTGCGACAACCCTGAGATCGACATTGGGTGCAAGCGGTACATTGCGCACATGCACTTTGAGAATCTGTTCGCGACCGACGATATCCGGGTTCGGAACCACAACCTGACGGTCGAAACGACCCGGACGCAAGAGCGCGGGATCGAGAACGTCGGGACGGTTGGTCGCCGCGATCAGGATGATCGATTCGTTGGCTTCAAAACCGTCCATCTCCACCAGAAGCTGGTTGAGGGTCTGTTCGCGTTCATCATTGCCGCCGCCAAGACCCGCGCCGCGATGACGACCGACGGCATCGATTTCGTCGATGAAGATGATGCAAGGCGCATTCTTCTTGGCCTGTTCGAACATGTCGCGGACACGGCTTGCGCCGACGCCGACGAACATTTCAACGAAGTCCGAACCGGAAATGGTGAAGAACGGCACATTGGCTTCGCCTGCTACGGAGCGCGCCAGAAGCGTCTTACCGGTGCCGGGAGGGCCCACGAGCAGCACGCCACGCGGAATCTTGCCGCCGAGACGCTGGAACTTCTGCGGATCGCGCAGGAATTCGACGATTTCTTCAAGATCCTGCTTGGCTTCGTCAACGCCAGCCACATCCTGGAAAGTCACGCGGCCATGCGCTTCCGTCAGAAGCTTGGCCTTGGACTTGCCGAAGCCCATCGCACCGCGCGAGCCACCCTGCATCTGGCGCATGAAGAAAATCCATACGCCGAGGATCAGGATCATCGGAAGCCACGACAGGAGAATGCCGATCAGCGAGCTGGAACCGTCGGTTTCAGGGCGCGCAGTAATCGCGACATCCTTGCTTTCAAGGCGCGAAACAAGACCTGTATCGCCCGGCGAATAGGTCTGGAAGGTCGAGCCATTATCAGCAAACGTACCGCTGATCCGCTGGCCGGTAATCGTGACCGATTTCACGCGACCGTTGGAAACGTCGTCAATAAACTGCGAATAGGAAACTTCACGGGAATTGGAGCGCTGACCTGGGCTTTGGAACAGGTTGAACAGCGCGATCAAAAGAAGAGCAATGATCGCCCAAAGGGCGAAGTTGCGATAGTTCGGATTCATATCGGGTCCAATCGATACCACGGCCATTCCGCGGGCACGGAACGATGTTTCGGTCTAACATAGGATCGAAGGATGGCCTTGCCAAGGCGCGTTCGACCCCGCATCCTCGATTCTTCTCACTCTGGTTTACAAAAATTAGGACATTTCCGCGCAGATACGTCCGATGCGGGCTTCCACAGCCCTTGCAAGATCGAAATCATGCCCCGGCAACACGTGATCGAAGATCGCAAAATGCCGTTCGATATGAATGTCTTGCTGAAATTCTCCATCCTGCAGAAACAGCAAGGCGAACAGCCTGCCTTCCCTATAAAGAGCAGGTGAAACCAGCAAGGCCTCACGTTTTCGAGATTCGATTTCGATATTCTGCGACTTCAGGAAGTCGGCAAGTTCCTGCCGTCCCGGTGCAGCGAGCTCAAAATCCATCATGCCTTCGTTCAAGAAACGGAATCGCCCGTCCCAGACAATTGGCTTGCCCGGCTCCAGATGGAGCTTTGGCAGATTGCGTTTTTCACGAAGAAACCGATGCGGTGAGCCACTGTCGCCGCGCTCGATGAGGGCGCCGAATACGGTCAGGCGATGAGTGTCATCATCTCCAGACAGAACCCGTTCAATACGCGACCGCTCGCTATCGCCCGGCAGGAAACGGCGTCCGCCAGCGATGGCCGCAAGCAATCCTGAGAACAACCGCCTCGCATTGCCGGGAAGCGCGGCGTAAAGCTGCGGATCGACGAGCAAGGCACCGTTCGCATCAGCGCGCAGGCTCGCCGGGTTGCCCAGCTCAGCAATCAAGGCGGCATTGTCCCGCTCGCGCGCAGCACCAGCCTCGGCGATCTGGTCGAGAACCGTCTGCCTGTCAGCCTCGGCGGCAATGCCATGACGAATTCTCGGTCGTTCATATTCGGTGTTGGCATTGCTGGGATCATCCACCCAATTGATACCCCTGCCCCGCAATTCATCGCGCAGTGTCTGCCGGGAAACGGAAAGCAGAGGACGATCAAGTTCAACCGAGCCTTCGAGCCCAAGACCGTCCAGCAACGAGCGCAACGACATGGCCGCAAGCCCGCGCGCCTCGGCGTGGGCGCTACGCTCCTTGCGCATCAGAAAGGTCTCGATCTGGTCGTCCTGCGTATGGCCGGTGACAATGAAGGCTCCGCCAACATCCCGCGCGGCCTGCACCAGCAGCCGATAGCGCGCCGTCCGCGCAGCAGCGGCAAGCCCGCTTGTAGGCTTGGCCTCGTCCCAGACGAGAATGCGGTGTTCAATCCCGTATTGCCGGCAAAGCAGCCCGACATCTTCGGCTTCGGCCTTCGATTCGGCGCGCAGTTGATGATCCACCGTCACAGCGATCAGCCGGGGTGGGTTCTGGAGCATGGCCATATAATCCCGGAGGAGGAAAAGCAGGCCGAGAGAATCGCTGCCGCCCGAAACGGCGGCTATGACGGCCTTGGCCTGCTCAAATCCGAATGGCTCGAATAATTTGGAAATATTGCTTGGGCTAAGCCCCACGAAATAACTCCGCAATCAGCACTTTGCGCGGCTGCGCTCATCGGCAACGCGCTTCAATATCGCGGGCGCTGCCTTGGGGTAACGTTCTGGAATCTGCGCGAAGGTGGCGCAGGCGACATCGCGATTGTCCATCTTTTCAAGCGTCATGCCGAGCTTGAACATGTTTTCCGGCGCGCGTTTCGAATCGGGATAATCGCGCTGCGTATCAATGAATACCGTCGCCGCTTCCGGATAACGGCCCTGACCGTAAAGCGATTCTCCGAGCCAGAAGCGTGCTTCCGCCGTATTGGGATCAGCCGGATAACGCTTCACATGCTCGCGGAAGCCGGTTTCGGCTGCCTTGTAATCGCCCGACATCAGATACTGATAGGAAGCCTGATAGAGCGAACTGGGATTATCGTCCGTCGGAAGGGATGCAACCGTATCGCCTGCAGCATTTCCTCCCGAGGTGGCGCCGGGTGCCGCACCCGGCTGTGCCGTGCGCGGTGTGGCATCAAGCGTTTCGCCGATTACATTGCCATTGGCGTCGAACCGGATGGAACCCAGCGACTGCGGCGGCTCGCCACGTTCCGGTCCACCCTGTGCGGGTGCGTTCGAACCAATAGCCATGGAATCGGCGCCAGAAGACTGGTTGGCCGCAGTCTGCGAAGAAGCGTGGTATCCACCGTTCTGCGGGGCGCTTCCGGAAACCCCGCCAACGAGGTTTCCGTTATTGCCCTGACTGGTCCCTTGGCTGGAACCAGCATCGGCGAGCGACGTGTCGCCGCCAGCCTGCTGCACTTCCGCATCGGCGCGTTTGCCGGTTTCCAGAAACTGGAAACGGCCTTCGTTTGCTTCCTGCATCTTCTGCATCTGATCCTGCATTTCGAGGATCTGGAAGTTCATGGCTTCCGCACGCGCACCCAGCGCATCTGCTATCGCAGCGGGGTTGCCCATGCCCTGCACGCAGAGATCGGCGCCCGGCGATGCTGCCGCGGGAGCCGCTTGAGCTGCACCACTGGAAGCAGGCGAGGTTACGCCGTTCTTCTTTTCCAGTTCTTCAAACCGGAATTCATTGTCTTCCTGCGTCTTTTGCAGCTGATTGTCGGTGAAAGAAATCTGGGCGTCCACGTCCTCGACCTTTCCGGTCAGGTTGCGCACCAGTTCCTGCTGCAGGCCGGGACTTTGATAGCCGCCGCCCTGACCGCCGCCGCTGCCATTATCACGCATGGCGTCATCGAGAATTGCTGTCGAACCGATGCTGACATGATTCTGGGCGCCGCCACGGCCCTTCTCCAAGGCCTGAAAACGCGCTTCGTTGTCGCGCTGGATTTTCAGCATCTTGTCGCGAAGCTGCAAGATGCGCGCATAGGACTGGGCGTTTTGATGTGCCAGATTGCAGACCTGCTGCGAAAACTGATCGCCGCCGGGAGCACCTGCCTGCGCGAGCTGAATCCCCCCTTGCGAAGAAACAGATGCCGCCAGAACCGGAGCACTCACCAAAAGCGGCAGCATGGCAATTGCCAGCGTCACTTTCCTCATTGGTTTCCTCATTCCCTTTTGCCCCTGCTAATTCATCCATCCGATTCACCCATCCAATTCGGGGCGAACACGATGATCGAGTGTCGCGCCTGAACAGACGCTGAACATGATTGCCGCACGATCAGCTCCGCTTTTAGAGCATTTCCCGCAAAAGTGCGAAGCGGTTTTGCGTCGGATAATGCGAAAAGCGAAGGCCTTTTGACGCTCACTATGACAAGTGCGACTTCGGCCAAAGTTTGTCGAAACGACCAAACAGGCGGTCAAAAACGAAAAAAGCGGCTCGAAAGCCGCTTTTCCGTAACACTGTCAGGTGCCCGCAGATTAGCTGCCTGCACCGTTGAGAACGGTGACGGCGCGACGGTTCTGCGACCAGCACGAGTCGGCATCGCAAACTGCGACCGGACGTTCGTTACCGTAGGAGATGGTGCGCATACGGTTGGTCGGGACGCCACGCGAAGCGAGGAAGTCGCGGGTGGCAGCTGCACGGCGCTGGCCGAGAGCAAGGTTATATTCACGCGTACCGCGTTCGTCGGCATGGCCTTCGACCGTGATCGAGTACTGCGGATAACGCTGCAGCCACTGGGCCTGCTTGGAAAGCGTCTGCTGTGCATCGGCGCGGATCAGCGAAGAATCGAGATCGAAGAAGATGCGGTCGCCAACATTGACCGTGAAGTCCTGCGAGGAACCCGGCGTTGCAGCGCCTGCACCGAGACCCAGATCACCGGCATTGTTCGGAAGGTTCTTCTTGGACGCACAACCGGCAACGGCGAGCGACATGAAAAGGGCAATAGCGATCGGGCTACGTGCAATCGACTGGATACGGCGCATGGGCCGGAGCTCCTTAAGATTTGATGTTCCTGCGTAACCATCCAATAATCATATTGAGGTTAAGACAGGCTCAAGAAGTATGGTTAATATTTTCTTGCGGCCAGATGCAACCGGCGATTTCCGGCAGCAGTTCTGGTGTTAGCCCTTGGGGGCAAAATACGGCAGAAACACGGCTTCCTGGCAATGATTGTGGCAATTTGAGCATTTCCTGCAAAAGTGCGAAGCGGTTTTGCGTGAGGATAATGCGATAAAACAAGGAGATAGAACGGTTTCCCGTTTCCGGTTGAACCGGAACCGTTCTATCCATGAAAAAGGCGCGAAACCGGAGTTTCGCGCCCTCACTTTCCATAACTATCCGCGAATCCGCTATTCGAGCAGCGGCGACCAGGCCGGATCGGATGCGAAGTTCGGCGTCTGGATCTGGCGCTCGTTGCGACCAGTCAGGTCGATGGTGAAAAGCTTCGGACCGCCTGCACCCGCCGCCTTGCGGAAGAACATCAGCACGCGACCGTTCGGAGCCCAGGTCGGGCCTTCATTGTGGAAGCCCGAGGTCAGCAGGCGTTCGCCCGAACCGTCAGTTTTCATCACACCAATGGAGAACTGGCCCTGCGACTGCTTGGTGAAGGCGATGAGATCACCGCGCGGAGACCAAACCGGCGTAGAATAGCTGCCGTCACCGGCCGAGATACGGCGCGGATTGGAGCCATCAGCACCCATGACATAGAGCTGCGGACGTCCACCACGGTCGGAGGAGAAAACGATCTGCGATCCGTCCGGTGAATAGGACGCGCTCGTATCGATCGCCTGGCTGTTGGTCAGGCGCGTGGTCGAACGATTGCGCAGGTCCATCGTATAGATATTGGCACTGCCGTCGTCCTGAAGCAGGCTCATCACAACCTTCTGGCCATCGGGCGAGAAACGCGGAGCAATGGTCATGCCGGGGAAATTGCCGACGAGTTCACGCTGGCCGGTTTCGAGCTGCAGCAGATACACCTTCGGCGAACCGCCTTCGAACGACATATAGGTGACTTCCTGACGGTTCGGCGAGAAACGCGGCGTCAGCGAAATGGCGCGACCGTCGGAAATGTAACGCACATTGGCGCCGTCCTGATCCATGATGGCAAGACGCTTGACGCGCTTCTGTGCCGGGCCGGATTCATCGACGAAAACAACACGCGTATCGAAGTAGCCCTTTTCACCGGTCAGGCGCTCATAAATGGCGTCAGCGATGATATGGGCGACGCGGCGCCAGTTGTCCGGCGTAGTGAAGAACTGCTGGCCAATCATCTGCTGGCCACCGAACGTATCCCACAGGCGGAACTCGGCTTTGAGACGGCCATCCGGCTGCTTGGTGATGCGGCCCGTGACAAGCGCCTGCGCATTGATGACCTTCCAGTCCTCGAAACGCGGAGCCGCATCTGGATTGGAGATCTTCTCGATGAAGGCGCCCTTGTCGATCGGTGCAAAAAGACCAGACCGCTCAAGATCGGCCGCGATGACCGACGTGATATTCGGTCCGAGCTGATCAGCCGAAAGGAAATCGGTGATGGCGATCGGCAACGGCTCGATCACCCCCTTGTTGATGTTGATTTCCACGACGGCGCGCGCCGGCATGGTGCAGACAAGGCTTGCGGCAATCATACACGCGAAAGCCGAAAAGACCGTCCGGATCTTTGTATTGATGATGCCGATTTTCATGTCTTCTGGGACCTCTTTGTCCTTGCAGTAAGTTGGTTGGCGACCGGAAACCCGGTCAGAACATTTCGCTTGGGTCGAAGTTGACGATCACTTCCGACCATGAATCATATTTGTCGACTGGCAGATTGTACGGCGCGCAGCGTGCGACAGCGCGCTTGGCGCTCTCGGCTGCTGCACGACCAACACCATCGCCGCCGCCACCCGATGTCACTTCCGGAGAGCCCTGAATGGAGCCATCCTGATTCAGCTTCATCTTGACGGTCACGACCAGTCCCGGCGCGTCGGCCACACCGGCAGGCACGTTCCAGCATTTGGAAATCGCACCGCGCAACGCATCCATTTCGCTCTGGCTGAGCTTGGAGCCGCCAGTATTCTTCTTGCCGCCCAGCGATGCCTGATCGGTGGAACGCTTGGCTCCGCCGCCTGCCGCCTTCTGCTTGTTCAGAAGGGCAGCAACCTCATCGGCAATCGCATCATTCTTCGATTTCGAAGTCTGAGCGGCGTTCTGCGTCGGCTTCTTATCTTCCGTCGGTTTGCGGTCCGGCGTCTTTGCTGTCTGCGCCTGCGGCGGCTTCGGCTTGGCGTCGGGTGCTGGCACCTTGTCCGGCAGCTTCGGCGTTTCAGCGTCAGGGGTTTCCGCCTGTTTTTCGATGGCTTCAGCCACCGGATCAGGCTTCACTTCCTGCTTTTCTTCCGGCTTGGCCTGAACTTCCGTCGCCGGAACCGGCGTCGGCTTGGTCTCGGGCTTCTGTTCCGGTTTCGGATCAGGCTTCGGTTCCGGCTTTTTTACCGGTTCCGGTTGCGCCTTGGGTTCTTCCGCCGCCTCAATTGGCTTCGCCTTTGCATCGGGCTTTGGCGGTGTCTGGGTATCGATATCCTGATCGCCAAAATTCTCGGCGTTTGGAACAGTCTGCGGTTTGGTTGTCGGCACAGGAGCCGACTTTTCCTTCATGGGCGCAGTCTTTTCGCCCTGCTGGATTTGCGTCATCGACTCGATCGGTACGATATCAACCGGGAACGATTCCGAATCCTGCACGTCGAAAGCCTTCGGCGAGGAAAACGAAACCACTGCCAGCGCGACCGCAACGGCATGCAAGGCAACAGAAGATGTCAGGCCAGCCTTCATGATGGCGTCAGCTATCCTGCTCCTGGAGGGTCACAAGGCCGATATTCTTGAAACCGGCGGCGGAAATGCGGGCCATGACTTTCATGACGGTGCCGTAATCGGCAGCCTTGTCACCACGCACGAAAATGCGCTCTTCATAGCCTGTCTTGGCGATAGCCTGGAGTTTCGGCACCACTTCATCGATCGGAATTTCGGTTTCCTGCAGGAAGATCTTGCCTTCGCTGTTGACCGAAACAGTGATCGGCTGCGTATCGGCATTCATCGCCTTGGCCTGCGTATCGGGCAGGTCAATCGGCACGCCAACCGTCAGCAGCGGCGCGGAGACCATAAAGATGATGAGGAGAACAAGCATCACGTCGACGAACGGCGTCACGTTGATTTCGCTCATCAATGCCTTCTTGCGGCCGCGCCTGCGGCGCCCGCCCGACTGCATTCCCTGATTTCCTACCGACATGCCCATTGCAAGATTCCCGAAGGCTGAAACTACACTCGATGCTTGAAGCCGCTTAATTACGCGGCGTCAGCTTCTCATCAATTTGGCGCGACAGTATGGCGGAAAATTCATCCGCAAAACCTTCCAGCCGTCCGCCGATCTTACCTGCATCCGCCGACAGCTTGTTGTAGGCAATAACGGCAGGAATAGCGGCGAGAAGACCGATTGCCGTTGCCAGAAGCGCTTCGGCGATACCCGGCGCCACAACGGCAAGACTGGTGTTCTTGGAAGCGGCGATTGCCTGGAACGAGGTCATGATACCGACAACCGTACCGAACAGACCGATGAAGGGGGCTGCAGAGCCGATGGTCGCCAGAAAGCCCAGACGCGAGTCGAGCTTTTCACTTTCGCGCGCCAGCGCGACATCCATGGCCTTGTCGATACGCATCTGCAGGCCAATGGGCGAGCGAGCGCCCTTCTCGAATGATTTCTTCCACTCACGCATCGCGGCCATGAAGATGGACGCCATGCCGGTGGTACGGCGTTCGCCGAGATTGCGATAGAGTTCCTCCAGCGACTGGCCGGACCAGAACGTCTGCTCGAAGCGATCAATCGCGCGCCGTGCCCGTCCGTAAGCAATCGTCTTGTCCACGATGATAGCCCAAGTCCAGATCGAGGCGAACAACAGGCCAAGCATAACCAGCTTGACGACCCAGTTCGCCTGCATGAACAGGCCCCAGAGGGTAACATCGGCGGCGGGGGCCGCTAACGCAACATTTTCCATCGATCTACCGTCCTCGAATCCAAACGCCCGGCCACATGACCGGGCGGTATCGCAAATCCGTTACTCAACGTCTGAAACCAGACGCTCCAAACCTGCGCAGCTTTTCAACTTGAAGCCGTACCTGCCCGACGAGCGGCCGACACTTCGCACCGCAACCGCCATTCCGGATTTCAACTTTAAATCCATCACGCGCTTGTTACGGTTAATTTTGGTGAAAGGAAGGCGCTGCGCTTCAAGCCTGCCTCTCCACCGATTCCGTCAGGGTGATTAATGGAATATTATGGTTAAAGATGCGTTAGCATTCGCCCAAATAGGTATATTTGCCGCTAGCGCATCGAATTCCGCACGAACATGCCAGTGAAGACAGTCATTGGAGCGGTCCTGGGACTCAGTTCTTGCGGTTGTTGGTGAAAGCTTCCCGCCATTCGTCGGGAATGCGGCGCGGATGGCCTTCTTTGGTTATCATCACGGCCTCTACCTTCGCCTCCGACAGCAGACGCTCCCCGCAGGTAATTTTCTGCGCCATGATGACCCGCGCGCCGCGAATTTCGCTGACGCGGGTTTCAATCAGAATAAGATCATCCATCTTCGCGGGCGATTTGTAATCGATCTCCATGCGGCGAACGACCCAGACCATTTCTTCGCCAAGCGCGCCCTCAGCCAATTCGATATGATGAACGTCCTGCAAACGCAGGAAATCCGTGCGTCCACGTTCGTAGAATTCCAGATAGCGACCGTGATAGACGAAGCCGGAAAAATCCGTATCGGCATAATAGATGCGCGCATAGAGCAGATGCGCGCCGTCTTTCAGTTCGCCCGATACGGCAGCCCGCGCCAATTGTTCCTGTCGTTCCGTCATTCGTCTTCCATGAAGAGGCCGTACTGCGACTGCTGGATGATTTCGGCAGGCGCAGGCAATCCGAGATGCTGCCATGCGATGGCCGTCAAAACGCGGCCGCGTGGCGTGCGCTGCAGGAAACCCTGCTGGATCAGATAGGGTTCGATAATGTCTTCAATTGCGTCACGCGGCTCAGACAGGCCGGCGGCAATGGTTTCGATACCGACCGGGCCACCACCGAAATTGCGCGCGATGATATTGAGGTAACGCCGGTCGAGCTGATCCAGCCCGCGGTTGTCCACTTCAAGGCGTGACAGCGCTTCATCAGCGATCTTGCGATCGATGACATCGGCGCCGGCGACCAGCGCGAAATCGCGCACGCGACGCAACAACCGTCCGGCAATACGTGGTGTACCGCGTGAACGGCGGGCGACTTCCAGCGCGCCATCCGGCGAAATACCCATCTGCATGATGCGCGCGCCACGCCGCACGATATATTCCAGCTCCTCGACCGTATAGAAATTGAGCCGTGTCGGAATGCCGAAACGGTCCCGCAACGGCGTGGTCAAAAGCCCGAGACGGGTCGTTGCCGCAACGAGCGTGAACTTGGCAAGATCGATCTTCACCGAACGTGCGGCAGGCCCTTCGCCGATGATGAGATCGAGCTGGAAATCCTCCATGGCCGGATAGAGAATTTCTTCCACAGCCGGGCTCAGGCGGTGAATTTCATCGATGAACAGAACGTCGCGCTCTTCCAGATTGGTCAGCAGAGCCGCAAGATCGCCCGCCTTGGCAATGACTGGGCCGGATGTGGAACGGAAATTGACGCCCAGCTCCTTGGCCATGATCTGCGCCAGCGTCGTCTTGCCTAGACCCGGAGGGCCAACGAACAGGACGTGGTCAAGCGCCTCGCCACGCACTTTGGCGGCCTCGATAAAGACTTTCAGATTTGCGCGCGCTGCCGCTTGGCCGACAAAATCGTCAAGCGTCTGCGGGCGCAGCGTATTGTCTTCGTCTACGCGTCTATCGGCATCGATGAGAGGGTTGCGGTCGCTCATGCCTTCCTCCTCGCATGAACATATCGCTCAGGCAAGTAAATCACCGCGACAATTCCTTCAGACCCAGGCGAATGAGCTTGGCCGAATCGGCATTCTCCCCCGCTTCCTTCAGGGCAGCGGCGACGGCATTGGCGGCCTGATCACGCGAATAGCCGAGATTGGAAAGCGCCGACACCGCATCGGCAACCGGCGCCGGAGCAGCACCCGCGCCAAGTTCCTGCTTGAGCCCGATCGTGCCGCTCGCATCACCGGCAAAGGCAGGCGCCTTGTTCTTGAGTTCGGTCACGATGCGCTCAGCAACCTTCTTGCCGACACCTGGCGCGCGCGAAACCATGGCGATGTCACGCAGTGCAATTGCATTGGCGAGTTCCGACGGCGACAACGTGCCGAGCACGGCGAGAGCCACCTTGGCACCAACGCCCTGCACATTCTGCAACAGGCGGAACCATTCGCGCTCAAGCTGATTGGCAAAACCATAAAGGCGGATCATGTCCTCGCGAACATAGGTTTCGATGAACAGGATAGCCGCCTCACCCGCACCACCAAGATTGCCGAGCGTGCGCGCCGAACAAAACACAACATAGCCAACACCATGCACGTCGATGACGGCATGATCCTCGGCAATTTCATCGATCACACCCTTGAGCTTACCGATCATGGCCACCTACGCGATAAGTTGTTGCAACCGGCGCGCACTTGCGATGCTTTGTCGGTGATGCGCATGACAAATGGCAATGGCCAACGCATCGGCGGCATCGCTCGTATCGAACGATGCGCGCGGCATCAGCACTTTCACCATCATATGGATTTGCTGTTTTTCACCGTGTCCAACGCCGATTACAGCCTTCTTCACAGCATTCGGCGCATATTCGGCAACGGGCAGTCCAGCCTGCGCGGGCGCCAGCAAGGCAATGCCGCGCGCCTGACCAAGCTTGAGCGTCGCCGTTGCGTCCTTGTTGACGAAGGTGTGTTCGACCGCCGCCTCGTGCGGCATATATTCATGCAGGACTTTAGAAAGCCCTTCATGCAACTGGCAGAGGCGCGATGCGAGATCCATTTCGGCATTCGAGGTCACAGTCCCCGAACCGATGAAATGCAGTGAATTGCCCAACGATTCGACAATGCCCCAGCCGGTACGGCGCAGGCCCGGATCGATACCAATGATGCGAATCGTTTCTTTCATAAGCGAACCCTATCCTCAGACGGATTCACTTGACAGCAGAAAAGTGAACAAAAGAGAAACATGCGCCACGAAGGGCGCACATGATCAATCGTTATGAAGCGCCAAAAGCAGTTTTGAGCAATACGATCTGTTCGGAAACCGGATTGCCACGTGGAACGCCCTGCAGCGAAACCACTTCACCGTAAACTTCGCGATCCATACGGCGCACACGCGCCTGAAGGCGCATGGAACGTTCGACCAGCTCCATGAATGCTGCAGGCAGTTCGGACCAGCCTTGTGCGATTTCACCCGCCGATGGCGTGTCTAGACGCACCTTGGCTTTCTCGGCTGCAACCTGCTGACGGGTCATTTCACCGTTGCGCGCCGCGCGCTGGAGCAGCAACCACGAAGCAATCTGCATCAGGCGCGTGGTCAGACGCATCGATTCGGCGGCATAGAGCGTCGCAGCCACACGCGAAAGATTGCGCGCGTCTTCACGGCCTTCGCCGTCGAGATAGCTTGCCGCTTCCTCGACCATATCCATGCCTTCTGCATAGATCGGCTTGAACGAATCCGAGAAAACCATGCGCTCTGCGAGGCTGATCATATTGCTCGGCATCTGGCTCTGTTCGCTAATCACTGCTCTGCCACCTTGCATGACCGCCTGTATCGGCGGCCCATTCCGTTGCCGTATTCGTCCAGTGGGATATGCCAGACGGATACGAATGAAACCATTGAACCGCTGTTCGACCATGGGGGAGGCTGAGACGGAACAGCTGTGCTAAACAAGTCCACGATAAACTGCACCTTCATACACCGTCGCGCAAGTTTATGTTTAACATTCGGTTAACATTTTCAGAGGCTTTTGACGAAAGCCTGTAACAAAGCATGTCCCCCAAAAGTGGAAACCGGTTTTGGGACAAGGACATGCGTGAAAAAGATTAAAGCGTGTCGTTTGAATATGACAAGGCGCGACACGCTTTAGAACGGATTGGGCAGTTGTTCCGTTCCGCACGCCTGCATGTGGAAATCGATATTCCCCCGATATGCAGCAAAAAGCGCACAAAAAAAGAGCCGCAATGGCGGCTCTCAGGAGTTTAACAGGGAGGCGTCAAACAGAGTGGCTAAACCACTCGGTAAGAATCCAGCCGAACTGGATGTAAACCATTTAACATTCTTAAGATTAATGAATGGTTAATTTCTGCGTAGCGCTGTGGATAATCTCACGCAATCCGGCACTTTTCACTCAAAGAAAAGCCGCCCGAAATGGGCGGCTGATCAGTAGTGGTTAATA
Organism: Brucella sp. MAB-22; assembly: GCF_025908475.1. Lineage (NCBI taxonomy): Bacteria > Pseudomonadati > Pseudomonadota > Alphaproteobacteria > Hyphomicrobiales > Brucellaceae > Brucella > Brucella sp. MAB-22. Next base: position 2,231,873 of record NZ_CP109782.1, read on the forward strand.
GCGCTGCATCGCAGGCTTGGAGCTTGACGCAACCTGCATCTTGACGGGTTCGGCAGCAGGAACAGCGGGTTTTGCCGAAACGGGAGCCCCCTTCTTGCCCCAACCGATGGTTGGCAGCCATTCCAGATAATAGGCCAGTGCGAACTGCATCACGATGCCGGTTGCGATCAGCAAAGTGTCATAAGGCAGGCCGCCCGGGTTCACGAGCTTCATCACCTGCGCAACCATTGCCAGCAGCGTACCGGCAATGAAGACCGGCAGCGAATGCTTGCCGAGAACGGCGAGAGGATTATCCGGCGCCGTCCGGGCAATATTGTTCAGCGTCGGAACGACGGCGATGAGATAGGCAATCGCCAGCACGTGCAGCAGACGCGGAGCCGACAGGAAAGTCTTGTCGAAGCCGGTAAGAACCATGGGCAGGCCCATCGACGCGTCGATGCCCCAAAGCGGAATACGCACCCATGCCAGCGCCAGCACCAGATAGCCAACGGCAAGGCCGATCAGCAGCGGATGCTTCGGCAGCTCGCCACCGCGACGTACATGAATCACGCCTGCAATACCGATTGCAAACAGGAACTGCCACGACAGCGGATTGAGGAACCAGACGCCTTCGGTCGGATAATTTACCGGCGCAACATGATAGAGGCCTGACAGGAACCAGACCGTGCCGGAAACACCGAGCATGAGCGGCAGACTGATGCGCGCCAGCAGAAGCAGGATCGGAGTCAAAACCAGCATCACGGCATACATCGACAAAATGTTGTTATAGCCGAGCTGGTGACCCATCGTGACGATGCCGAACAGCGCTTCGACAGGGTGCTTGACCAGCGGCGCGATGTTGATCTGCGTAAGCAACTCCGAACGCTTCAGGAAGATAGCGGCAGCGGCGAAAATGGCGATGGTCGCCATGGTCGTCATGATGTGCGTCGTATAGAGCACACCAGCGCGGCGCCACATTTTCAGCGACAGAAGCAGGCGATTGCCGGGAGCGAATTTAGATCCATAGGCAAGCGCCACGGCCATGCCGGAAATCAGCACGAAAGCTTCAGCCGAATCGGAGAAGCCCAGATTCTTGTGCGTGAAATGCTCGTAGATCGTGCCGGGCACATGGTTGATGAAGATCGTTAGCAGCGCGAGCGCACGAAACACGTCGATGCGCGTGTCGCGCATTTTCGTCGGTTGTGCGGGCATCGCTTCTCTAGCGGTCGCAATATTCATTTACCAGCCTGCCTATCTTTGAAGGAAAGTGCCTGCACTTGGGATTGCGAGCCTTTCCACTTTTCTTCGTGTCATTCCGGATGGGTGCCGGAACAGTTTCACACGTTCTGTCGGAGCGTTCAGCGCCCGGTCTTGGTGTGGCTTATATACGCGTTAATCCCGGCAGAACCGGGTTGGTTCCGATCAACTTTCGTTCCAGTGGATAACATTATGCCAGCCCGGACAGGCGCGGGCCCGAGAAGGTTTCGCCAATGAATACTTGCCGAAGCCCGGTTGCGTCGCATAAATGCGACAAAACAAATAGATAGAGCCCCGCTTCCGTTTCCGGTAAACAGAACGCCTCTATTGCCCGAATTCCATCACGTTTTTCCCGTTAGGCTTGGCTCATGAACACGCCCGCTCACCAGACTGAAACCGAACGCTGCCGCATCGTGCTGGTTGCGCCTCCACTTGCCGACGGCGCGGCCCTCGCAAAGCTTTTGACGGCTGCGCTCTCGGGCGGTGACGTTGCAAGCGTCATTCTCGACACCGGCGATCTCGACGAAGCCACTTTTCAGGCCACGGCTGAAAAGGTCATCCCCGTCATTCAGGAAAAAGGCGCCGCCGCGCTTATCCTGAACGATACGCGCATCGCGGGTCGCGTCGGTGCGGATGGCGTTCATATCGAAGGCAAGGCTGCCGATCTGGCAGATGCGATCGAAAAACATACGCCGAAGATGATCGTCGGCACCGGCAATCTGCGCGACCGCCATGGCGCAATGGAAATCGGCGAGTTGCAGCCCGATTATGTTTTCTTCGGCAAGATCGGTGCGGATAACAAGCCGGATGCCCATCCGCGCAACCTGTCGCTGGCCGAATGGTGGTCGCAGATGGTGGAAATTCCCAGCATCGCGCAAGCCGGAAGCACGCTGGAAAGCATCATCCCCGCAGCCGAAACCGGCGCGGATTTCGTTGCGCTCGGTCGGGCGGTCTTCGACGCCGAAGACCCTGCAAAAGCTGTCGCGGAAGCCAACCGGCTTCTCGATGAGAACGCGCCACGCTTTGAAAACTGATCCCTTCATCAAGGTCTTGCCGATGCCCATGAAGAACAAACTTCTTCTCGCTGCCATTTTGACAATCGCGCTGCCGGTCCTGCCTGCTCTGGCAGCGGGTGAGCCGGTGCACGGTCAAAAGAACAGCCATCAGGGCGATCATCAGGATAAGAAAGCCGACAAGCCTGCCAAGCCGGTGATGCTGCCGCAACCGGCAACGACCGAACCGATGCCCCACATCGACCCAAGCCGTTTCGGCGACAAACCGGCAGACGAGGCTTTCGGTGCATTTCAGCGTGGCCTTTATCTGACCGCTTTCAATCTGGCCAAGCCACAGGCTGAAAAGGGCGATCCGGCATCGCAGACACTCATTGCAGAAATTTATGCGCGCGGCCTTGGCATCCCCGCCAACCAGAAACTGGCAGCCGAATGGTACGAGAAAGCAGCCAATAACGGTGTTGTAGAAGCGCAGTTCCGCTATGCCGCACTTCTGCTTCAGGGCACCTACGCCAGGAAAGACCCCGTCAAGGCAGAGGAACTGATGAAGAAGGCCGCCGAGGGTGGCAATGCCATGGCGCAGTTCAACTACGGCCAGATGCTGATGGAAAAAACGCCGGGCAAGCCGGGCATCGATCTCGCCTTCCCGTGGTTCGAGAAGGCGGCCGGGGCCACGCTGGCCGATGCACAATATGCACTCAGCCAGATTTATGCCAACGGTACCCCGACCATCCCCCGCGACGACAAGAAAGCGCGCGTCTATCTCCTGCTTGCTGCCGCACAGGGTTATGATACGGCGCAGTTCGATCTGGGCCGCTGGCTGATTGAGGGCCGCGGTGGCGACCGCGACTACGAACAGGGGTTTGGCTGGATGCGTCTTGGCGCACAGCGCGGCATGGTGATGGCACAGGCCTGGCTCGCCCGCCTCTATCGCGATGGCATTGGCACAGAAGGCGATCTCGTCAAAGCAGCGGCCTGGTATATTGTTGCCCAGCGCGCCGGTTTTCGCTCACCAGACCTCAACGACATGATGGACGGACTGGCTGATGACCAGATTAAACAGGCCATAGAAACCGCCAACAATCTGCGCGTCCGCTGATTTTTGGGCGAATTTTGAGGCTGGATTGGCTCTCTTTTCGCGCTCAGGCTTGCGCCAAGCGCCTTTTTATGGTCTTGAGACGCCGATTATCGTGGTTCGAGTATAAGGCAGGTGCGCAATCTCCGGAATAATGCCGGACGGTTGCCTTTTCGTCGTCATGCGTCGAACCGCACATGGTTTCACATTTTCATTCCGGATCAAGCTCATGAAGATCAATGGTAACGAAATCCGCCCCGGCAATGTCATCGAACATGCTGGCGGCTTGTGGGTTGCGGTCAAGACCAACGCCGTCAAGCCTGGCAAGGGGGGCGCTTATAATCAGGTCGAACTGAAGAACCTCATCAACGGCACCAAGCTCAACGAACGTTTCCGCGCTGCAGAAACCGTCGAGCGCGTTCGTCTGGAGCAGAAGGATTTCTCGTTCCTCTACGAACAGGGCGAAGCGCTGATCTTCATGGACACCGAATCCTACGAACAGCTTGAGCTGGCCAAGGATTTCGTCGGTGACCGTGCCGCTTTCCTTCAGGACGGCATGATGGTTACTGTCGAACTTTACGAAGAAAAGCCGATCGGCATTCGCCTTCCGGATCAGGTCACGCTTGCGATCACCGAAGCCGACCCGGTCGTCAAGGGCCAGACCGCTGCTTCGTCCTACAAGCCGGCTGTACTTGAAAACGGTATCCGCATCCTCGTTCCGCCGTTCATCGCATCCGGCGAACGCGTGATCGTTGATACCAACGAACTGACCTACGTCAGCCGCGCTTAATACGAAAAACGAGATTTGTGGTGCCTGAATCAGGCACCACTTTATCCATGTCGCAAAGTTTGCGACCGTTCTTTCTCAGATCGCTCAATTCCTCGACCTCCACCGAATGTGTTTCGGTTCGGATGTTCGACATTCTGTATATGATTAACTGCTTGATCCCTTTCAAAATCCACGCTTCGGGATCGTGCTTACAAGGACAATGAAATGGCCCGCTCAGCCCTTCTCAACGTTATGGTACAGGCCGCTATGAAGGCCGGCCGCAGCCTCGCTCGCGATTTTGGTGAAGTCCAGAATCTTCAGGTTTCTCTCAAGGGCCCCGGCGACTATGTCAGCCAGGCAGACCGCCGCGCCGAACAGATCATCTATACGGAATTGAGCCGCGCCCGCCCGGATTATGGCTTCCTGATGGAAGAATCCGGCGAGGTTGAATCCAAGGACGGACAGCACCGCTGGCTGATCGATCCTCTCGACGGCACCACAAATTTCCTGCACGGCATTCCAGTTTTCGCAGTCTCCATCGCTCTCGAGCGTCAGGGGCAGATCGTCGCCGGCGTCATCTACAATCCGGCCATGGATGAGCTTTACACCGCAGAACGCGGCGGTGGCGCATTCCTCAATGACCGTCGCCTGCGCGTCGCATCACGCAACAAGCTGGTCGATTCCGTTATCGGCACGGGTATCCCGCATCTGGGTCGCGGCCATCACGGGCATTATCTGGTCGAACTGCGCAATGTCATGGCCGAAACCGCAGGCATTCGCCGCATGGGCGCTGTTGCACTCGACCTCGCCTATGTTGCAGGCGGCCGTCTGGATGGTTTCTGGGAAGATGGCATGCATCCGTGGGATCTCGGCGCAGGCATTCTTATGATCCGCGAAGCCGGTGGTTTCGTCTCGGACAAGAATGGCGGTCAGGACATTTTCGGCACCAAGACCATCGTTGCAGGCAATGAAATCATTCAGAAGGCATTGCTGAAAACGATCAACAAACCGATCTAAAAAAGACCTGCTGCTTTGTCGATCCAATGGTTTGTTTCACCTGGGTCATCTCCAGCAATCTAGAAACAAGGCCGAGCGCTTAAATGGCTCGGCCTTTTTATTAATTTAGAGCGTATCTATAGAAAATTATGCTACAGTTGGCCGAGAAACTTTCCCAGAGCCTCAAGTATATTCCCAAGAATATTCCACCAATTCATGCTTAGTCCCTCTCACAAAGTTGAGTGTACGAAGCAATAATTATCAAAATTAGAAAACTTAAAAATAGCAACTTATAATTTATTTATTACCATCAATTATATAGGCATATATAAGAAATACATCATATTAAGATCACAGGATTTAATATTATAAACTTTCTGCTCTACGATATTCAGACCATCCCGCGAGCCTGACAGCACACACCACAAATCCGCATAATTTTCTTGTTTCAAATGATTCCGCTTCACGAATTAATGAAGTAGGCTTCTTTTCAAACACGCGACCATGGAGCGGAACGCATGAGCGATTTGAGAGTTTCCCGGGACCGTCTGGACGAGGGACGCGATTACGACCCCTACCGCCTGTCGAGCCCGCGCATTGTCATTCTCTCCATGGCGATCTTCCTTATTATCGTGGCTTTTCTGGCCGCGATCCTGATGCGACAGATCCATACGTTCTTTGTCACCAATCCCGGCCTTAACGGGCTCATTCTCGGCGTTCTTCTGGTCGGTATTCTGCTGGCCTTCGGACAGGTGCTGCGGCTTCTGCCAGAGATTCGCTGGGTCAACTCATTCCGCGACGGTGACCGCGACGGCACCACGCGCCCGCCCGTCCTGCTTGCGCCGATGCGGGCTTTGATCGGCCGCCGCCAGTCGATGGCGCTTTCCACTGCCTCCATGCGTTCGATCCTCGATTCCATCGCGACACGTCTTGATGAAAGCCGCGATATATCGCGCTATCTGATCGGACTTCTGGTCTTTCTCGGCCTGCTCGGCACCTTCTGGGGCCTTCTGGAGACGGTTGGTTCCATCGGGCGCACCATCCAGACCCTCGACCCGAATTCAGGAAGCACCGGCGATGTGCTGGATGCGTTGAAGGCAGGCTTGCAAGCTCCGCTTTCCGGCATGGGCACAGCCTTCTCGTCTTCGCTGTTCGGTCTTTCCGGCTCGCTGATTCTCGGCTTCCTCGACCTTCAGGCGGGCCGCGCGCAAAATCGTTTCTATACAGAACTGGAAAACTGGCTTTCCTCCGTCACCGATCTCGGTTCCGATATCGGTGCCGACCAGAACGGAGGCACGGAAGAAATCCGCGTTCTGGCCGACCGATTGCAGAACCTGCATGGCGGCGACGCATCCACGCAGCGCACCACGGCAGCGCTGGCCAATCTTGCCGAAGGCATACAGGGCCTCGTCAAGAACATGCGCAGCGAGCAGCAGATCATGCGCGACTGGGTGGAAAAACAAGCGGACGAGCAGAAGGCTATCCGCCAGACGCTTGATCGTCTCACCAAGGCCATCGGCGAGCGCTCGCACGACCGCAAATCCGATCGCACGGACAAGGCGGAGTAAGCAGCCATGTCCCTCGCCCGCAACCGCCGCTCCCAGAGGCATGTCGATTACTGGCCGGGCTTCGTCGATGCCCTGACGACGCTGCTGCTCGCAATCATGTTCCTGCTTACCGTCTTCGTGCTGGCGCAATTCCTGCTCAGCCGCGAGGTGAACAACAAGGATAGCGTTCTCGCACGGCTCAATAGCCAGATACAGGAACTGACACAGCTTCTGTCGCTGGAGCGCAGCAATTCGCAGGACATGCAGGACACCATCGCCAATCTGCAGGCTTCGCTGTCCAGCACGGAAAGCGAGCGTTCACGTCTGCAAAGCCTTTTGAACGAAGGCAGCGGCGCAGGTGCTGCCGCTGAAAAGCGCGCTGGCGAACTGTCCGAAAGCCTTGATGCCGAAAAGCAGGTCAGCGCTCGTGCACTCAGTCAGGTGGAACTGCTGAACCAGCAGATTTCAGCCCTTCGCCGCCAGATCGCAGCACTTGAAGATGCGCTCAACGCTTCAGAAAGTCGCGACCGCGAATCGAACGCCAAGATCGCCGATCTCGGTCGCCGCCTGAATGTCGCATTGGCGCAGCGTGTGCAGGAGCTGAACCGCTATCGTTCCGACTTCTTCGGACGCCTGCGTGAAATCCTGTCGGACAAGGAGAATATCCGTATCGTCGGCGACCGCTTCGTCTTCCAGTCGGAAGTTCTTTTCCCGACAGGCTCGGCGGATATCAATCCTGCCGGTCAGGACGAGATGAAGAAACTTGCCGACGCGGTGATCCAGCTCAATCAGGAAATCCCGGATGACATCAACTGGGTACTGCGTGTCGACGGTCACACGGATAATGTGCCTCTGACTGGCACGGGACGCTTCCGCGACAACTGGGAGCTTTCGTCAGCCCGCGCAACCGCAGTGGTCAAATTCCTGATCGCCAATGGCGTCCCCGCCAATAGGCTCGTTGCAGCAGGTTTCGGGGAATATCAACCGCTCGACGCCTCCGACACAGCCGATGCCCGATCTAAGAACCGGCGCATCGAGCTGAAGCTGACCGAACGATAAGAAGAAATAACGGGGGCAACGCCCCCCGTTTCACTTCGCAGCGAAGGCTCCAGCACCTGCCTCGAATTGCAGCTTGGCGAGACGGGCATAGATGCCGCCCTTCTCGACAAGGCTTTGATGTGTGCCTTCTTCGACAATATGGCCATGGTCGAGCACCAGAATGCGGTCGGCCTTGAGCACGGTGGCAAGCCGGTGCGCGACGACAAGCGTCGTGCGATCAGCAATCAGACTGTCCAGAGCCTTTTGCACAAGCATCTCGCTTTCAGCATCAAGCGCCGATGTCGCTTCATCAAGAAGAAGGATGGGCGCAGCACGCAAGATTGCCCGCGCAATGGCGATGCGCTGGCGCTGCCCCCCTGAAAGCGTCACACCGCGTTCGCCGACTTCCGTGTCATAGCCCTTGTCGAGCGCCATGATGAAATCATGCGCAAGGGCTGCCTTTGCCGCTGCCACAATCTCCTCGTCGCTCGCTCCGGGTCTACCGAAGGCGATGTTTTCGCGCACGCTGGTGGCGAAAATCGCCACATCCTGCGGCACGGTTGAGATGCGCGCCCGAACGGCCTGCGGGTCAGCATCAGGCAAAGCCACGCCGTCAATCAGGATCTTGCCTGACTGCGGATCGTAATAGCGCATGACGAGCGCGAAGATCGTGCTCTTGCCTGCACCCGAGGGACCGACAATCGCAACAGTCTCGCCGGGCTTCACAGTGAAGCTGACGCCATTGAGCGACGGTGCATCTGGCCGCGTCGGATAGGAAAAATGCACGGAATCAAACACGATCTCACCGCGTGACGGCACCGGCATGGCAACAGGTTTCAAAGGCGCGGCAATACCCGGCTGCTCGTCCAGAATTTCGACAAGCCGCTCCGTAGCCCCTGCTGCCTGCGCCAGTTCCCCGCCCACTTCCGACAAAGCGCCGAAGGAGCTGCCTGCGAACACGGCATAAAGCACGAATTGACCGAGCGTACCGGCAGACATCGTGCCCGCCAGCACATCACGCGAACCGAACCAGAGCACCGCAACAATGCTGGAGAAGATCAGGAAAATGGCAAAGGCCGTCAGGATCGCACGCGCCTGAATGGAGGAACGCGCCGCCTGAAAGGCTTTTTCTACCGCGCTGCCAAAACGCCCGACCACCATATTCTCGTTGGTGAAGGCCTGCAGCGTGCGCATCGCGCCGATCTGTTCGCTGGCATAGGCATTGGCCTTCGCCAGCATGTCCTGCGTCATACGGGAACGGCGACGCACAGAGCGTCCGAAGGCGATCAGGGGCACAACGATGATCGGGATGGCAGCAATGACCAGCGCAGAAAGCTTCGGGCTGGTCACGACCATCATCGCCAGCGCGCCGACACCCAGAATCATGTTGCGCAGCGCGACAGAGGCCGTAGCGCCCACCACCGACTTGATCTGCGTCGTGTCGGACGACAGGCGCGAAACGATTTCACCCGACTGTGACCGGTCGAAGAATTCCGGCGAAAGCGCCGTCACATGCGAAAAGACCGCATTGCGCAAATCCGCGACCACTCGCTCGCCGAGCGAGATCACGAAGAAATAGCGCAGGCCCGACGCCAGCGCGAGAATGAGTGCCAGCAACACGAGCATGCCGAAGTAATTATTGACGAAGATCGCATTCGATCCCGTAAAGCCATGGTCGATCATGCGACGCAGCGCGACGGGCACGGCAAGGGTCGTTACAGCGGCCAGCACCAGCGAAAAGAGCGCGCCTGCAACCAGGACCTTATAGGGTGCCAGAAACGGCAAAACTCTCTTCAGCGGCTTCAGCGTGCGGCGTTTGCGGCCATCTTCTGCAGTCAATTCGTGATTCATATCAATTTCAGTATCCCGGTCGGCCATTCTTGTGTTTGCGCCCTTGTTATTGCCGTGCGCCTGATGTATAGGCTCGCCAACCCTTTTGGAAGCCGTTGCCTGTAGGTAATGGGTCTTCATATCTGCCATTGGGCGAAAGTGCCGCAGTTTCGATAGTCAAGGCTGCGCTTTTCACCCCAGACTTTCAGGATTGAGAAGATGAAAGCCAATATCCATCCCGACTACCACACCATCAAGGTCGTGATGACCGATGGCACCGAATACATGACCCGTTCGACCTGGGGCAAAGAAGGCGATACGATGAACCTCGATATCGACCCGACCACCCATCCAGCCTGGACGGGCGGTTCGCAGACCCTGCTCGATCGCGGCGGTCGCGTTACGAAGTTCAAGAACCGTTTCGGCAATCTCGGCATCTAATCTGATATTGCATCTGGTTGAAAAGCCCCGCCTCGGCGGGGTTTTTTTATGCCTGAATTTCATTCATCAGGGCACAAAAAAACTCCCGGATAACCGGGAGTTTTGCATCATTGTTGTGAGCACGAGAAATCAGGCGCTCAGCTTTTCCATCACTTCGTCGCTGACTTCGAAGTTCGTGTAAACGTTCTGCACGTCGTCATCGTCTTCGAGCACGTTGAGAAGCTTGAGAACCGAACGCGCCTTTTCCTCATCCAGCTCGGTATTGGTCTGCGGCTTCCAGATCGTCTTGATCGATTCGGCTTCACCGAGAGCAGCTTCCAGAGCCTTCGACACTTCACCGATATCTTCGAACGCGCAGATGATGACGTGTTCTTCTTCACCGGACTGCACATCGTCAGCACCGGCTTCGATGGCCGCTTCCATAACCTTGTCGGCGTCGCCGACGGAGGACTTGTAGACGATTTCGCCAACACGGTCGAACATGAAGGACACCGAACCGGTTTCGCCCAGCGCACCGCCCGACTTCGTGAAGGCTGCACGCACATTCGATGCCGTGCGGTTACGATTGTCCGTCAGTGCTTCCACGATAACCGATACGCCGCCGGGGCCACGGCCCTCGTAGCGCACTTCATCATAATTCTCGCCGTCATTACCGGCAGCCTTCTTGATGGCGCGCTCGATATTGTCCTTCGGCATGGACTGCGCCTTGGCGTTCTGGATCGCCAGACGCAGGCGCGGGTTCATCGTCGGGTCAGGCAGACCCTGCTTGGCAGCGACGGTGATTTCGCGTCCGAGCTTGGAAAACATTTTCGACCGCACCGCATCCTGACGGCCCTTGCGGTGCATGATATTCTTAAACTGTGAATGGCCGGCCATGGCACCCCTGTTCTGTTTAAAATGCTGTGCACGGAGAAAGCGTCACGCATGAAACAGAGATCAAGCAGAGAAGGGCCACATGCCGGGCCACAGTGCTTTCCGTGCAGAATGGCGGCGTTATAAGGAATTCAGGCCCATTCGTCCAGCAAAAGCGCCGGCGCCCCCCGAATCTCTGTCAACAAAAGCAATATTGCTCGACCCGCCAGGCAAAGCGGATTATCTATAAATTCATGATTCAGCCCGCCCAGAACACCCCCAGCGAAACCATCGCAGCCCGTATCAGCCGCATTCTTGCCGACCGCATCATCGCCGGTGAGATCGAGCCCGGCACGAAACTGCGACAGGATCACATTGCCGAAGAGTTCGAGACCAGCCATGTGCCGGTGCGCGAAGCATTCCGGCGACTGGAGGCTCAGGGGCTTGCTGTTTCCGAACCTCGGCGTGGCGTTCGGGTTGCATCGTTCGACATCGGCGAAATCAGGGAAGTGGCGGAAATGCGGGCCGCTCTGGAAGTCCTGGCGCTGCGCCATGCAGCCCCGCACATCACGCAGGCAACGCTTGATGCCGCCGAACAGGCCACACTGGAAGGCGACAAGTCACGCGATGTCAGAAGCTGGGAAGACGCCAATCGCCGCTTCCATCGGCTCATCCTCGAACCATGCAAGATGCCGCGCCTGCTTGCGGCCATCGATGATCTTCACGCTGCCAGCGCCCGATTTCTCTTCGCCACCTGGCGGTCGGAGTGGGAAACCCGCACCGACCACGACCATCGTGCCATATTGCGGGCGCTGCGCCAGAACGATGTCGAGAGCGCAGTCACTATCCTCGCCAGGCATGTGCAATGGATCGGGCACCGTCCGGTCAAGACCGCATCGGGCAAGACGCGCGATTCGTTTGCGATTGTCGGCTGATCAGACGCCTACACAGATAAGCATCTTATTTTCGGCGTCCCCATTCTAGGCTGTAGTGACGGATTATTCGCACAGATTTTCATCTGCACGACCGGGTCTCTGCCGCGACTCCCACAGCAACACGCCATGCTGCCTGTTCCGCCTCTTGCGTTTATCGTCAGGAGCTTTAAGAAGATATAGATCGAATCTCAATTTTATCTATAATTTGAGGAAGCCATGACGACCATCACCCAGACGCGCCCATCCTTCAGCCTGCTCAATCTGGAATCCCGTTCCCCTGCAATGCGCCTTGCGGCCGTTGCGCTTGGCACGCTGGTTCTCGCCGTCTCGTCGCAGATCGAAGTTCCGATGATTCCGGTCCCGATCACACTGCAGACCCTGATCGTTCCGCTGATCGGCGTGCTTTATGGCTGGCGTCTTGGCATGGCCACGGTTCTGGCCTGGCTCGGCGAAGCCATGCTTGGCCTTCCGGTCCTTGCAGGCGGCGCTGGTGGTCTTCCGCATTTCGCAGGCCCGACCGCAGGCTATCTCGTTTCCTTCCCGATCATCGCCGCCATGACCGGCTATCTGGCCGAACGCGGCTGGAACGGTAACCGCGTCGGCCTCGCCTTCGTTTCGTTCCTTGCCGCCAATGTGGTCTGCCTTGCTCTTGGCGCAGCCTGGCTGTCCAGCATCATCGGCGTTGAAAAGGCCGTTGCCTTCGGCGTGACGCCATTCCTCGTCGGCGCCCTCATCAAGTCGGCGCTCGGCGCTGCGATCCTCAAGGCCATCGCCCGCGACGGCAAGGCCTGATCTGCCAGGTGACAGTACGCCTGCGCGGCCATCACCTCCTTTGCATGCTGACTTTTGTCGGCAAAGGCTACAGCCCGGCTTTCGTCGAGAACTACGACAGGATTGCCGGGCGGCTGAGCGAAGGAGAAGATATTCTTCTCGTCGATGGCCCGGACGACATTTGCGCGCCCCTGCTCTGCGGGGGCGATTGCCATTGTTACGAAGCGAGTGTTCGTGAGCGCGACTGGCTGGCATTGGAGGCCGTAGGCGACCTGATCGGCCAGCGCCTTGCTACGCAGAACCGCTTCGGGCTCGACGCAGAGCGGCTTGCAGTAATGCGCAGCGCTTTTGCAGAAGGCACATTACGCAAAGCCTGCGAGCGTTGCGAATGGTCGAACCTCTGCACGAGAATTGCCACAACAGACCAGTTTCACGGCGTTAAAATAACAAGGCCACCCGCCTCAGGATGAGACGGGTGGCCTTGTTGTATCTGGCTTTTACTGTTGGCTTTTGCGCTTTCGCCGCGCCAGCATGTTGAGCGCTTCGACCAGCGCTGAGAAGCCCATAGCAGCGTAGATATAGCCCTTCGGCACGTGGAAGCCGAAACCATCGGCGATCAGCGTCATGCCGATCATCAGCAGGAAGCCCAGCGCCAGCATGACGATGGTTGGGTTCGCCGCGATGAACCGCGAAAGCGGATCGGCTGCAAGCAGCATGACGGTAACGGCTGCGACCACGGCAATGACCATAATGGCGATCTCATCGGTCATGCCGACGGCGGTGATGATCGAATCGACCGAGAAAACCAGATCAAGGATCAGGATCTGCACGATGGCGGCACCCATGGTGAGCTGAGCCACCTTGCCACCGATATTTTCCTTGCCATCATCGGGATCGACCGTGTGGTGGATTTCCTTGGTCGCCTTCCAGACAAGAAACAGGCCGCCAGCAATCAGGATGATGTCACGCCAGGAAAAGCCATGACCGAACGCCTCGAAGATCGGATCCTTGAGCTGGACGATGATCGAGATCGTGAAAAGAAGCGCCAGGCGCAGGATGAGCGCCGCGCCAATGCCGATGCGGCGGGCGCGCGCCTGCTGCGAGGCGGGCAGCTTGTTGGTAAGGATCGAGATGAAGATCAGATTGTCGATACCGAGGACGACTTCCATCGTCACCAGCGTAACCAGCGCGGCCCAGCCGGCAGGGGTCGAAAGAAATCCCAGATACTCGGCAAAAAAATCCATTGAGTTGCGTCCCCTTGCAAAAAAACTCGTTGCAAGGAGATAGTAGTCTGGAAAATCCATTCAACTGGCAGAAAGCTGCCGGATTAAAATAGCGGCCTAATTATAGATAACATCATACTTCAAGCTAAAATAAGACGTTATCGCCAGAATGCCGGAATAGTTTCCTCCAGATGCGCACCGATGCGCAAGGGAGCGGCCTTTTCTGCAAGCCCCGTGCGATCCGAGATCTCTATGCCCACACCGCAGACGGTAGCCGGACCATTCGCCGCTTCGAACCGTCCTTTGGGCACTTTCGACAGGAAGCGGTTGAGTGGCTCCTCCTTGTCCATGCCGAGTGAGGAATCATAATCACCGCACATGCCTGCATCGGACATATAGGCTGTGCCATTGCGCAATATCTGGCAGTCGGCGGTCGGGACATGCGTGTGAGTCCCGACAACAGCGCTGGCGCGACCATCGACAAAATGACCGAAACACTGCTTTTCGCTCGTCGCTTCAGCATGGAAATCGAAGAAGACGGCATCGGCCTGCTCGCCAAGGGGACAGGCTTCCAGAATTTTCTCGGCCGCGATAAACGGATCATCGAGATCGGGATGCATGAACACCCGGCCCATGACGTTCGACACGAGAACGCGGGCGCCATTTTTGGCGATATAAAGCCCCTCGCCTTTTCCGGCTGTGCCTTTCGGGAAGTTTGCCGGGCGCAGAAAGCGGTCTTCGCGCTTGGAGAAATCCAGCGCCTCGCGTTGATCCCATACGTGATTGCCGGTCGTGACGACGTCGGCGCCAGCACGAATGGTATCGTGGAAAATCTCCTCCGTAATGCCGAAGCCGCCCGCGGCGTTTTCGCCGTTGACGATTACGAAGTCCAGCTTCAGATCGGAAATCAGCCCCGGCAGTTTTTCATATACCGCGGTGCGGCCCGACCGTCCCACCATATCACCAAGAAAAAGCAATCTCATGAGAATGCCTTATAAACTTGCGCCAAGCGAACGCAAGCCGATCAAGGCATTTTGCAGTTAGGCGGAATTGCCTGACCTCGCATAAATGCAGGAGAAAAAACTAATGCATGTCTCCCAAAAGCACGAACCGGTTTTGGGAGACATGCATGAAAACAAAATTTAGAGCGGCAGCTCGGTTCCAACCGGGCGCAAGCCGCTCTCGGTCAGGATCTGGTTGAGCGCGATATCATGCGGCTCATTTGGCACATGCTCGACTTCCTGGCAGTCGAAGGCCATGCCGATCAGAAGTGGCTGCAATCCGCGTTCGGTGAACCGCGCCAGCGCGCGGTCGTAGTGTCCTGCACCATAGCCAAGTCGATGCCCACGCTGATCAAAACCTGCAAGTGGCATCAACAGGATCGCAGGATCGACAATCGGCGCATCTGCCCCCGGGCCCATCGTGCCGAAACCCGTCTGACGCAATCTGGCATCAGGCAGATATTCACGAAAGGCAATCGTTTCCTTGTCCAGAACAACGGGGAGGCAAAGCCGGGCACCCTTGGCGCGAAGCGCCGATAATAATGGGCGTGGGTCGATTTCAGAACGGATCGGCCAATAACCAGCAATCAAGGTGCCTTTGGGAACGTCAATTGCAGCTTCACCTTTTTTGGCTGCCGCCAGCGAAGCCTCGTAATGAAAGCGCGGATCAAGCGCATCACGGACCGCAAGAACCTTGCGTCTAAGCTCTTGCTTTTCCAGACCGGGACTGCGCTCCGTTGCCGTCATTCCAAGCCACTCCCTGCTGCCGTTTTTCACCATGCAGTGGAACCGCAAAGAGCCAATCCGTCAAGTGATCCCGCCCGCGCCATACGCGATCTTCTCCGATCGGTCACGAATGACCTTCAAAACAACGCCGTGGAAGTCATTGAGGAACAGTTTGCCCCACAGGTCACAGTAAAAATCGATCGGCGTGGCGATCTGATAATGGGTCGTCAGCGTGAGACGCGTGTGACCATTCGTGAGAGGCTCAAGACGATAATCACCCTGCGCAAGCTTCAGATAGGTGCTGTCGACCTTGATATGCGCTTCCACCTCGGGCGGTATGGAGCCAGGGCCGAAGCGGAAATCCCACGCCAGAAGCCGATTTTCTTCCCATTGCGTGACGATTTCCTGAAAATTGACGCCATGCGTCCACTGCAAGTCGCGTACCGCTCCAACACCAGTACCGTTCAGCCTTGCATCCACCGGCTGCGGCACGCCAAGAATGCCATGGCTGAATGTCCACGACAGTTCGTCCGGGCGCACATTGCGGATTTCAACCGTCTGCTGCCAGACGACTTCCGGCGGCGCTGCGATCTCGATCACCGTGGTTACAGCGCCATCATGCGGGATGTAGGACATCTGAAGTTCGGCTGGCAGAACGAGCAGCGGCAGCGCAATCACCAGCGTCGTGGTGCGACGCGAACGAAATTGCCGGATGATCCACAAGGTCACCGTCGAACCGAGCGCCGAGAACACCATGAAAAACGGAGCGGCCATGGCCACGCAAATTCCTGCTTCATGGAAAAAGACCATGCTGATAACGACAAGCCCGGCGATGATAGCCCATCCCATACGGACATGCCGCCACAGGCTTTTTTGCGCACGCGGGTCGGAAAGGCTCGAAGCAAGGCTGGCAACAGCCATCGGTAACAGCATCAGGCCCGCAATGACGGGCATCGCATCCGCATATTGGCCCGACCAGATCATGACATAGAGCAGAAGGCCGTAGACGAATGCGATGGGTACCGCGACGGCCAGTCTTTCCGATGAATCGGGCGATGCTGTTTCAGGAGATTTCATCAAGATGCGCAAATCGTTGGAGCTTTGCGCATGTTTACGAACAAATTGTCCGTTAGATCAAGCTCATAGCTATCCTGCGACAGCCAGAGGAAAAGAAAGCGGCGACCACGACGACCGATGGTAGTGATTGATCCCGGGAACCTACAAAGTAGGTGGGCGCCATATGCGAAAGCCCGCAAGCCTTCACAGGGACAGCTCCCTTAGAGATCAATAAGGCCCCGGGGATGCTGTTACACCTGTCGGGAAGCGCAGTTCGCCAAGGCCCAATATAGTACCTGCCCGATGGGAACGCCAGTGGCTTACACCGGCTTAACAGGAAAACTTTTCAGAAAAATCTGAACGAAGTTCAGCTGTTCCGTGGTGCGATGCGCGAAGCCACCTGCTCGATGCGCGACGCCACATCCGACAGCATGCCTGTCAAGGCAGCATCGTTGCTATCAGCGCGACCAAGCGCTTCATCACGTGCACGGCGCAGCGTTTCAACTTCGCTTTCCAGACCGTTGATACGTTTCTGCATCTCGGCCATTTCGTCCATCACCATGATCCCGGCCATGACGGTCAGGCGCAGATCGCCTATCTCCCCGAAGGACGTTTTGAGATGCGTGACATATTGATCGAAACGGTCGGCAAGCCCGGACAGGTGTTCTTCCTGTCCTTCGTCGCAGGCCATGCGGTAGGCCTTGCCATCAATGGTAACGGTTACGGTCGCTATGGTAGCCTCCTATCGGTCCAGAACGGCGCGGATTGTCTCCATCGCAGTCACAAGGCGGCGTGAAACCTCGCGATTAGCAGCTTCCAGCCGCTCGGCGCGCGCTTCCGACTGATCGAGTTCCTGGGCGAGACGGCTGCGATCCGCATTCATACGCTGCACCTCCTCCTCGGCCTCGGCGAAGTCGCCTTCTTTGTCCAGCCGCAGATCGACCGCTTGTTCAAGCGTATTGAGTGCCTTTTCCAGCCGTTCCAAGACTTGCCTGAGGGTCGTTTCGGGTGCCATTCATATCCTTTCCAATGCCAATTCGCGGGCCAACTTATGGGGATCGAATCGCGCCTGCGGGACGGGCATCTTTGAAAAGATTGTAATAATCACCCGCCCGATAAGCAACAAATGAGGGGCGCATCTAAACGTTCATGCACCGTTATCGGTGCAAAAACGGCTTTTCGGTGATTGTTCTACAGCTTTCCACACAACTCAATCGATTAGTCGCGGACAGTTTATTGCCCAAAAGTCATCGGTTTATTGACTCCTTATACGCAGGTGCTATGTGTCCCGATGCCTTCTGGAGCGTGATCCCGAAACGCATGAAGCCGTTTTGGACACGGATCGTGCTCAGGCAAAAGGCATCGCCGCAACCCCGTTAACCCCTCCCAAGGAAAGACGGCTGAGACCATGACCAATTCCGACAAACAAAACCAGATGGCCAACGCGATCCGCTTCCTCTCTATGGACGCGGTAGAGAAAGCCAATTCGGGCCATCCCGGCCTGCCGATGGGTGCAGCCGATATAGCGACGACGCTTTATACCCGTTTTCTCTCGCACGACCCGCAGAACCCGCACTGGCCGGATCGCGACCGTTTCGTGCTCTCAGCAGGCCACGGCTCGATGCTGCTCTATTCGTTGCTCTATCTTTCGGGCTACGAAGACATCACCATCGACGAGATCAAGAATTTCCGTCAGCTCGGTTCGCGCACAGCAGGCCATCCGGAATATGGTCACGCCGCCGGTATCGAGACGACGACCGGCCCGCTCGGACAGGGCATCGCCAATGCCGTCGGCATGGCGCTTTCCGAACGTATCCTCAATGCACAGTTCGGCGACAGCCTCGTCAACCATTACACCTATGTGATTGCCGGTGACGGCTGCCTCATGGAAGGCATCAGCCAGGAAGCCATCGCGCTTGCCGGTCATCTGAAGCTGAACAAGCTGATCGTGTTCTGGGATGACAACAACATCTCGATCGACGGCCCGGTCACGCTTTCCGACAATACCAATCAGCCAGCCCGTTTTGCCGCTTCCGGCTGGAACACCATGGCTGTTGATGGTCACGATCAGGATGCGATTGCCAAAGCAATCGAACTGGCCAAGGTTTCCGACAAGCCGACGCTCATCGCCTGCAAGACGACCATCGGCTTCGGCGCACCAAACAAGGCTGGCACCAACAAGGTGCATGGCTCGCCGCTCGGTGCTGAAGAAATCGCTGCAACCCGCAAGGCGCTCGGCTGGAGTGCTGAACCCTTCGTCGTTCCGGCAGAAGTGCTGGACGGCTGGCGCGTTGCCGGTCTGAATGCCGCCAGGAAGCGTCAGGAATGGGAAAAGCGCTTTGCTGCCGTCGACGCGGACACCCGCGCTGAATTCGAGCGCCGGATGCGTGGCGACCTGCCTTCCAACTTCGATGCAACCATCATCGAATACAAGAAGAAGCTGTCCGCGGACAAGCCGAAGGTCGCAACCCGCAAGTCTTCGGAAATGGCACTGGAAGTCATCAATGGTGTCCTGCCGGAAACCATCGGCGGCTCCGCCGATCTCACCGGTTCGAACAACACCAAGACGAGCCAGACCAAGGCCATAACGCCGGAAGACTACGGCCAGCGTTACGTCCATTACGGTATCCGTGAGCACGGCATGGCAGCAGCCATGAACGGCATGACGCTGCATGGCGGGCTGATCCCTTACGGCGGCACCTTCCTGACCTTCTCGGATTATTGCCGTCCGGCCATGCGCCTTTCCTCGCTGATGGGCATCCGCGTCGTTTACGTGATGACGCATGACTCCATCGGTCTTGGTGAAGACGGCCCGACCCACCAGCCGGTAGAACAGCTTGCCGCCTTGCGCGCCATTCCGAACCATAATGTGTTCCGCCCTGCCGACGCTGTCGAAGCGGCTGAATGCTGGCAGATTGCCCTGCAATCGAAGAAGACGCCATCGACGATGGCTCTGACCCGCCAGAACCTGCCGACGGTCCGTACCGAGCATCGCGACGAAAACCTTTCGGCTTTCGGCGCCTATGAACTTGCTGCGGCAAGCAAGGATGCCAAGGTGACGATCTTCGCGACCGGTTCGGAAGTGGAAATCGCACTCAAGGCCCGCGACCTGCTGGAAGGCAAAGGCATTGCCACCCGTGTCGTTTCGGTTCCTTGTTTCGAGCTTTTCGAACAGCAGAGCGATGCCTACAAGACCGCGACCATCGGCAATGCGCCGGTCAAGGTGGCGATCGAAGCGGCAATCTCACTCGGCTGGGAACGCTTCATCGGCGAGAACGGCATATTCATCGGCATGAAGGGCTTCGGCGCTTCGGGCGAGATCAACGATCTCTACAAGCATTTCGGCATCACGGCAGAACATGCCACTGAAGCTGCGGAGAAGAAGCTCAACGCCGCATGATTTTAAGAACGCCGGCGTCGTAAAAACGCCGGCGTTTGAGTTTCCATTCCAGTCCGGCCGGACGAATCCTGTTCGATTTGTCCGTTCCGACGGAGTTTTGAAGCACTGCATGTGCAGTACCCTATCGGGAGATTAAGAGAAAATGGCAGTTCGCGTCGCAATTAACGGTTTTGGCCGCATCGGCCGCAACATCCTTCGCGCCATCGTCGAGTCGGGCCGCACCGATATTCAGGTCGTGGCCATCAACGACCTCGGCCCGGTCGAAACCAACGCACATCTTCTGCGTTATGACAGCGTTCATGGCCGTTTCCCCAAGGAAGTTAAGGTTGCAGGCGACACCATCGACGTCGGCTACGGCCCGATCAAGGTTCATGCCGTTCGCAACCCGGCTGAACTGCCGTGGAAGGAAGAAGGCGTCGATATCGCTCTGGAATGCACCGGCATCTTCACCTCGCGCGACAAGGCTGCGCTTCATCTTGAAGCTGGTGCAAAGCGCGTCATCGTTTCGGCTCCTGCCGACGGCGCGGACCTGACTGTCGTCTATGGCGTCAACCATGACAAGCTGACCAAGGACCATCTGGTCATTTCGAACGCTTCGTGCACCACCAACTGCCTTGCCCCCGTGGCTCAGGTTCTCAACGATGCTATCGGCATCGAAAAGGGCTTTATGACCACGATCCACTCCTATACAGGCGACCAGCCGACGCTGGACACCATGCATAAGGATCTCTACCGCGCGCGCGCAGCAGCTCTTTCGATGATCCCGACCTCGACGGGCGCAGCCAAGGCTGTCGGCCTCGTTCTGCCGGAACTGAAGGGCAAGCTCGACGGCGTTGCCATCCGCGTTCCGACCCCGAACGTCTCGGTTGTCGACCTGACCTTCATCGCCAAGCGCGCAACGACCGTCGATGAAGTCAACAACGCGATCCGTGAAGCCGCCAATGGCCGCCTCAAGGGTATCCTCGGCTACACAGATGAGCCACTCGTCTCGCACGACTTCAACCACGACTCCCATTCCTCGGTCTTCCACACGGACCAGACCAAGGTTATGGAAGGCACCATGGTGCGCATCCTGTCGTGGTACGACAATGAATGGGGCTTCTCCAGCCGCATGGGCGATACCGCTGTCGCCTTTGGCAAGCTGATCTAAGCCTCCGACCATGTTTCGCGCCCTTCTCCCCACCGTTGCGCGCTGGCGTCCGCTGGAAGGAGAAGGGCTCGAGCATCTCAATATCGGCCCCGCAGGCCGCACGATCCGTGCTGAAAGCGTGGTGATTGGCGACCGCGGAGACAATCCCTACGGCGTGCGCTACAGCATCGACTGCAACAGCGTCTGGCATGTCCTCCATTTCCTGATCGAAACTACAGCCGGGCACCGGCTGGAGCTTGTTTCCGACGGCGACGGTCGCTGGAGCACGATGGCTGGCGATGCATTGCCCGAGTTCGATGGCTGCATCGATATCGATCTGGCAGGAACGCCCTTCACCAACACGCTGCCCATCCGCCGCCTTGGCCTCACACCGGAAAGCGGCACCGTTCAGCTCGACATGCTTTACGTGCCGTTCGACAGTTTCCGTCCGCTGCGCGACCAGCAGCGTTATACCTGCCTTGAGGAAGGGCGGCGCTATCGCTACGAGGCCGCCGACCGCACCTTCACCGCCGAATTGCCCGTCGACGAGGACGGGCTTGTCACCGACTATCCAACCCTTTTCCGGCGCCTGCCTGTTTGAGCACCCCTGCTCCACCAGCACCCGAAAGACAGTTCTGGGAGAAAGATCATGAGTTTCCGCACTCTCGATGATGCCGACGTCAAGTCCAAGCGCGTACTGGTCCGCGTTGACCTCAACGTGCCGATGGCGAATGGCGAAGTCACAGACCTGACCCGTATCGAGCGCATCGTTCCGACTATTGCCGAACTTTCCAGGAAAGGCGCAAAGGTCATTCTGCTTGCCCATTTCGGCCGCCCCAAAGGCGTTGCTTCGGACGAAAACTCGCTGAAGCATGTCGTGGAGCCGCTCGCCAAGGTTCTGGGACACGGTGTCCATTTTGCCGAAGACTGCATCGGCGAACACGCCAAGGCCGCCGTCGATGCGCTGAAGGACGGCGATGTCCTGCTTCTGGAAAACACCCGTTTTCACAAGGGCGAGGAAAAGAACGATCCGGAATTCGTTGCGGCTCTGGCAGTCAATGGCGATCTTTATGTGAACGACGCGTTTTCGGCTGCCCACCGCGCCCACGCCTCGACGGAAGGCCTCGCACATGTCCTGCCCGCCTACGCGGGACGCGGCATGCAGGCTGAGCTTGAAGCGCTGGAAAAGGGCCTCGGCAATCCAGCTCGCCCGGTTGTCGCCATAGTCGGCGGCGCAAAAGTTTCGACCAAGCTCGACCTTCTGTCAAACCTGATCGAAAAGGTCGATGCGCTCGTTATCGGCGGCGGCATGGCCAATACTTTCCTGGCAGCGCAGGGACATGATGTCGGCAAATCGCTGTGCGAACACGAGCTGGCCCACACCGCCCGCGAAATCATGGCCAAGGCCGAAACCACCAAATGCGCAATCATCCTGCCGGTCGATGCCATCGTGGGTTGGCACTTTGCAGCCGACACGCCGAACAAGACCTATGGTGTAGATGCCGTACCAAGTGACGGCATGATTCTCGATGCCGGAGCGCTTTCGACCGACCTGATCGCCTCGGCCATCGATGATGCGGCTACGCTTGTCTGGAACGGTCCGCTCGGTGCGTTTGAACTGCGTCCGTTCGACACGGCGACGGTCAAGACCGCAAAACACGTCGCAGCCCGCACCAAGGCTGGCAAGCTGGTTTCGGTCGGCGGCGGCGGCGATACGGTCGCAGCGTTGAACCATGCTGGCGTGGCCGACGACTTCACTTACATCTCGACCGCAGGCGGCGCCTTCCTTGAGTGGATGGAAGGCAAACCCCTCCCCGGCGTCGATGTGCTGAAGAAGTAATGTGATAAACTGCATTCAAATAAGCCCGGCTGCTGCCGGGTTTATTTTTTGGGTGTGAGCTTCAAAAGCCGCCCCGGATTGTCATCCTCGATCAGCCAGATGGCCCCGTCGGGACCGACAGCCACATCGCGGATACGGTTTTCCATTTCAAAGCGCTCGGCTTCGTCCGCCTTGCCATCCTTGTCGATCACGACACGCACCAGCGACATGACCGAAAGCCCTCCGATCAAAGCCGAGCCGCGCCATTCGGGGAACATGTCTCCCTCGTAAAAGGCAAGCCCGGCCGGAGCGATAACCGGCGTCCAGTACACCAATGGCGGCTCGAATTCCGGACGTGTGCTATGGCGCGGGATCGGCCTGCCGCTATAATTGTCGCCATTGGAAACAACAGGCCAGCCATAATTAAGACCGGGCTTGATGAGATTGAACTCGTCACCGCCACGCGGGCCCATCTCGTGCTCCCAGAGCTTTCCATCGGGGCCGAAGGCCAGTCCGTACGGGTTGCGATGGCCGGTTGACCAGGTCAATGCCCTTACACCTCCCGCATCCGCATGCGGATTATCCTTCGGCACGGAACCATCGAGATTCATGCGGAGAATTTTCCCCATGGGAGCCTCATCGTCCTGCGCGGTTGCAGGCAACATGCGGTCGCCGACGGAAAGGAACAGATGTTTGCCATCCGGCTCGAATGCAATAATGCCGCCCGGCTGTCCGCCGCGAGCCACCGCATCCTGTTTCCAGATCGTGGTCTTGTCCTGCAGCGCTGCCTTGCCGTCACCTTCATCCAGCACAGCGCGCACCAGAACGACGCTGCTGCCGTTCTTCGCCGGTTCGTTATAGGAGAAGTAGACTGCCTTGCCCTTTTCGAAATCCGGAGCAGGCGCAATATCGAGCAGGCCGTTCTGGCCACTGAATGCCACTTTCGGCACACCATCGACAGCAGTTTTGTCACCCGATTGCGTGACGATGAAAATCTTGCCGCCCTTCTCCGTCAGTAAAAGTCTGCCATCGGGCAGAAAAGCGATAGCCCATGGCGTATTGAATTCAGCTACGGGCGTTACCGTAAACGGAGCATTTGCTTCGGCTTGCCTGCCTCCGGCATTGATGCTCTCAGCCGAAGCTGTCAGCACCGGCATGACAACCATGGATGCAGCCAGAACAAACGGCAGGCTCAAAAGGGCGCGTCGCATATCTCCTCCTCAAATCTGGACAATGGAAAACGGGCGAGGTTTTTCTCACTGGTTTCTTACATGGGGTTTGAGACCCATATATAAAACCAGTTTCGGCAAAAACCTTCGATAACCAATCTGACGGCGTTTAAGAAAACTTGCTTCACCTAAACCGTTTGAATTTTTTTCAACCGTTTCAATGGCTTGCGCTCGCCATAGTTTTAACCAACACTCCCTCATCGCTTTGATAGAAGGAGCATTGCATATGACTGAACGTCTTGAGGATATTGCGATTGCACTGGTGGCGGCAGGAAAAGGCATTCTCGCTGCCGACGAAAGTTCGGGCACCATCAAGAAGCGCTTTGACACAATCCATCTCGCATCGACGGAAGACACGCGCCGCGACTATCGCGAGATGCTGTTCCGCTCGGACGAAGCGATGAAGAACTATATTTCGGGCGTCATTCTCTATGACGAAACCATAAGACAGAAGGCCAAGGACGGTACACCGCTTGTCGAAATCATCCGAAGGGCGGGGTCGATTCCGGGTATCAAGGTCGATGCGGGTGCGAAGCCGCTAGCGGGCTTCGAAGGTGAAACGATCACAGAGGGGTTGGACGGTCTGCGCGAACGGCTCAATGAATATCACGCACTTGGCGCCCGTTTCGCCAAATGGCGCGCAGTGATCTCGATTTCCGATGGCCTGCCCAGCTGGGGCGCGGTGAAACAGAATGCACAGGCGCTCGCCCGCTATGCAGCGCTTTGCCAGGAAGCAAACATCGTCCCTATCGTTGAGCCGGAAGTATTGATGGACGGCCAGCCGGGCGATCACACCATCGACCGTTGTTATGACGTGACGGAATGGGTTCTCAAGACGGTATTTACGGAACTTTACGATGCTCGCGTCCGGCTCGAAGGCATGATCCTGAAGCCGAATATGATCATCGACGGCAAAAAGGCACGCAAGGCTTCCGTCGAGGAAGTGGCGGAGAAAACTGTCCGCTGTTTCCGCAACACGGTTCCGGCAGCAGTGCCCGGCATTGCTTTCCTTTCCGGCGGCCAGACCGGCGAGGAAGCGACCGCTCACCTTTCTGCGATGAATGCGAGCTTCGACATGCCGTGGAAAATGACTTTCTCCTATGGCCGTGCCCTGCAGGCGGCAGCGCTGGACGCCTGGGGCGGCAAGGATGAAAACATCGCTGCCGGTCAGCGGGCTTTCGCACATCGGGCAAAGATGAACGGTCTGGCTGCCACCGGCGGCTGGAAAAAAGATCTTGAAAAAGCAGCCTGACTTATCTTGAGAAACAAGAGCCCGGCCATTTCAGCCGGGCTTTTCTTCAGCCTTCGTGCAAGTGGAACCCCACCGCCAGTGCCATGGCAAATATTGCGAACGCTGCGATCTTCCAGAAATCGCCGCGCTGCTTCAGGCCCGGCAGGCCAAGCGGTTTGATGATGTGCAGTCCCATCAGAAGAACAAGCAGCACAGGCAGGATTTTGGTCACAAATCACCTCTCTGCCTCCTTGTGACGCAGACAGGCCGTCGCTGCAAGATGCGTGCAACAGACACAACCCTTTTACCGACAAGGTTCCATCTTCATCTTAAGTTTCATGGACGAGCCGCCGCCGGGCGGCGTAAACTGCATGCGGAGGTGATGAAAAGCGCATGGAGGAGATAGACCAGAACAGGTCGATCTTGCGCTTTCGTCAGCAGACTAATCAGGAAGCGACAACCGCCCGACGGGTGGCGTTGCGCGTGCTTCTGGGAGGAAGAGCATGACTTCGAAATATGCCGAAACCTATGCCGCATGGCAGGCCGATCCTGAACGTTTCTGGGCTGAAGCGGCGCAGGCAATCGACTGGTTCAAGCCATGGGACCAGGTTTTTGCGGGCGACGAAGGTGTCTATGGACGTTGGTTCAAGGGTGCGCAGTGCAACACCTGCTATAATGCGCTCGACCGCCATGTCGCCAAAGGGCGCGGTGAACAGGTTGCGCTCATCTATGAAAGCCCTGTCACCGGCAAGGTGCGCAAATTCACTTATCGCGAACTGCTGGAAGAAGTGGAAGCGCTGTCCGCCGTCATGCTCGACAATGGTGTATCGAAAGGCGACCGCGTTCTGATCTATATGCCGATGGTCCCCGAAGCGGCTGTCGCCATGCTGGCATCGGCCCGTATCGGTGCAGTCCATTCCGTCGTCTTCGGCGGATTTGCCGCCACTGAACTCGCAACCCGTATTGACGACGCCAAGCCAGTCATGATCATCGCCAGTTCCTGCGGTATCGAGCCTACCCGCATCGTGCCCTATCAGGCCATGCTCGATAAGGCGATTTCACTTGCGCAGCACAAAGTCGATCATTGCATCATATTGCAGCGCGAGCAGCACCGGCACGAACCGGTAGCAGGACGTGACCTCGACTATCGCGAGGCCGTTGATGCCGCGCGCGGTCGTCATGTTCCCTGCACGCCGGTTGATGCTACCGACCCGCTTTACGTACTCTACACGTCCGGCACGACCGGTGAGCCGAAAGGCGTCGTGCGCGACAACGGCGGACACATGGTGGCGCTTGACTGGTCCATGAAGAATGTCTTCGGCGTGAAACCGGGACAAGTATGGTGGGCCGCATCCGATGTGGGTTGGGTGGTTGGCCATTCCTACATCGTTTATGCCCCGTTGATCCATGGCGCGACCAGCATCCTGTTCGAAGGCAAGCCTATCGGCACACCCGATGCTGGCACCTACTGGCGCATCATCGCCGAACATGGCGTTGAAGTGATGTTCACCGCACCGACCGCACTGCGCGCAATCAAGAAAGACGACGCAGACGGCAATTTCGTACGTCGCTACGACCTTTCAAAGTTCCGCGCCCTTTATCTCGCTGGCGAACGCGCCGATCCCGACACGATCCACTGGGCAGAAAATCTGCTGGGCTGCCCGGTGATCGATCACTGGTGGCAGACGGAAAGCGGCTGGCCGATGGTCGCCAATCCGCTCGGCCTCGGTCTTCTGGAAACCAAATACGGCTCACCCGCTGTCTGTCTTCCGGGTTACGATATCCGCGTGCTGGACGATGAAGGCCACGAAGTCGAGCGCGGCCAGCTCGGGAATGTTCTCATCAAGCTGCCCCTGCCGCCCGGTTGCTTGCCAACACTCTGGAACGCCGATGAGCGTTTCCGCAAAGCCTATCTGAACGAGTTCCCCGGCTACTATAAAACCGCCGATGCCGGCTACATGGATGAAGATGGCTATCTCTACATCATGAGCCGCACTGACGACATCATCAATGTCGCTGGCCATCGCCTGTCGACCGGGGCGATGGAGGAGGTACTTTCCAGCCATCCCGATGTTGCCGAATGCGCTGTGCTTGGTATTTCGGACCCGGTTAAAGGTCAGGTGCCTTGCGGCTTCCTCGTGCTGAAATCCAACATCGACCGCGATCCGCAAGAGGTCGAGAAGGAATGCGTCAGCATGGTGCGTGACGTCATCGGACCTGTTGCAGCCTTCCGGCTGGCGCTGACCGTAAAGCGTCTGCCCAAGACGCGGTCTGGCAAGATTCTACGGTCAACCATTCAGAAGATTGCCGACGGCGAAGAATGGAAGATGCCGGCCACAATCGATGATCCGGCAATTCTGGATGAAATCAGTACCGTTCTGCGCGAGCGTCACACCGGCCTCGCCTTCGCCTGATCCTGACGCTATTGACCGGCGGTTTCCGCCGGTCCACTCTCCATGCAAATTGGAGATCAATCATGCAATTAGAAGGCAAGGTGGCAATTGTCACCGGCGCTGCCCGCGGTATTGGCTATGCCATATCAAAGCGCTTCCTGATGGATGGCGCAAGCGTAGTCCTGTCCGATATCGACAACGCCGCCGCCATGCGCGCAGCCAAGGATCTGGAGCAATTCGGCCCGGTTCGCCATATGGCGGCGGATGTGGGGGACAAGCTCGATGTCCACAATCTCCTGACCTTCACCATCACCAATCTGGGTGAGGTTGATATTCTCGTCAACAACGCGGGTATCGTGCATCAGGCGGATTTCCTTGACCTCAAGGAAGAGGATTTTGACCGTGTCATGCGTGTCAATCTCAAAGGCGCGTTTCTGTGCGGACAGGCCGTGGCAAAACGCATGGTGGAGCGAGTCGAATCGGGCGGTGATCCAGGCACGATCATCAACATGTCATCGGTCAACGCAATCTTCGGTTTGCCGGAGCAGCTCGCCTATTCCGTTTCCAAGGGCGGATTGAACCAGCTGACACGTACCATGGCAGTAGCGCTCGCCCGTTGGGGGATTCGCGTCAATGCCATCGGCCCCGGCTCCATCGAGACCGACATGCTTTCCGCCGTGAACACAGACGCCGATGCCCGCAACAGGATTCTATCAAGAACACCACTGGGTCGCATAGGCCAAGCCTCTGAAATTGCTTCGATAGCGTCTTTTCTTGCATCGCGGGATGCGAGCTATGTAACAGGCCAGACCATCTATGCGGATGGTGGGCGTCTGCCCCTCAGCTATACAGCAGCACCACGCTATAAGGCATGATGTTGCGGCCCCGCTATATTAGGAAGATAATGAAATAAGGATTTGCTCCTGACAGAAAGCTGTCAGGAGGGGTGTGCGATACTGCGTATCCAAGGATGAGGGAGATTTCACCATGGCACTCGCAATCGCACCATTGATCGCAGTTTTGAAGGAATACAGGCGCAGGCATGATGAACGCCGTCGTTTCATTCGCACCGAGCGTGTGATCGACGGACTGCCGAAAGACCTGCGCAAGGATTTGGGCTGGCCGGATCGCTATCTGGAACAGCGTAACACCAAATACTGCAACGGAGAATAAAACGGAATGCGCCGTGCAGACCGCCTTTTCCAGATTGTTCAGCACCTGCGCGGTGGCAGGCTCGTCACCGCGCGCCAGCTGGCCGAGCGGTTGGAAGTCTCCGAACGCACCATCTATCGCGATATTTCCGATCTGCAGTCAACCGGCGTCCCCATCGATGGCGAAGCCGGTGTCGGCTATATTCTGCGGCAGGGTTTCGAACTCCCGCCGCTTATGTTCACGCGCGATGAAATCGTCGCTCTTGTCGCCGGGGCGCGCCTCATCCGCGCCTGGGGCGGCGTTTCCATGGCGCGTGGTGCAGAAGAGGCTCTGGTCAAGATCGAAGCCGTTCTGCCCAAGGAAGAACGCGCTCGTATCACAAGTACTCAGATACATGCGCCCACGGCCCGCATCAGCATGGACGAACGCCGTATCATCGACGCGGTGGAACGCGCCGTCGATCAGGGCAATGTGCTCAATATCCGCTATCGCGATCTGGAATCGCGCGAAAGCGAGCGTGATATTCGCCCGCTTGGTCTGTGGTTCTGGGGCAAGGTCTGGACGGTTATCGGCTGGTGCGAACTGCGCAATGCTTTCCGCACATTCCGGACAGATCGCATTGTTGAGGCCAGCGACGCAGGCCGCCTCTTCCGAGCCGAACGCGGCAAGACGCTAGGCGATTTCTACCGCCTCATGGAACTGAGCGAATACAACGCTTTTAAAGACTGATTATTGCCTTCCAAGCCCAAGATGACCGCTAAGCCGTTCTGGGACTGGCTCTTCTATCGCTTTCCGAGCAGAATGAATTGTATGAACTTTCAAATGAGTTCGGTTCTGACGCGATCTGGCTAACGTTGACGGTCGACAGATATGGCAAAATGCCCGTTCGGTTGATCTTTGAACCCGCGTCCTTGCTGCTGTTTCTGCCGGTGTCACACTCAGAATATGTGGAACGGCTCTGCTTCGCACGCCGATATGCTTGAAGCAGATCGACGCGCGAAACTAGAGAGGAATTTTTGAACCCGGCTTATTTCGTCAGAGCGGCAATGCGATCAAGAGCGCTTCCAAAACCTTTGAGCGAGACCTTGAAAGCAACTGGCTGGCTGGGTTCAAGTGCGGTAGCAGTGATATTGAGATTGGCTGCCGTCTTGAGCTTACCGACTTGCTTGGCATCGAAAGAAAGTGGCGCCAGACAACCCTGCGGCAGGCAGGTCGAGAAGGTGAGCGCGGGTGCTTCTCCCTCGTCGATCTTCAATGTGGCGCCCTTCGCCAGATTCAACCCAAACGGCATCAAAAGCACGCCTTCAACCTTGCCGCCAGCGACATTGCGCAGTTCGACCGTCAGGACACGCTGGCCAGTCTGGGAGGAGTTCTGCATCTGGTTCATGATGCAGTTTGTGCTCTCTTTCTGCGCCTGGCAGGAGATGGACCAGTCCTGATAGGTTTCTGTGAGGGTGCTGGCGCCTCCGGGTAACGGCGCTGCGGAAGCTGTTGCCGTGAGAGCCAAGAATGCGGCGGCGGAGAGGAACGAATAACGATAGTTCATAGAAATGCCTTTGTGAAAATATTGTTTTGATGCGCCCCTGTAATGAATGCCAGGGACACTTGATCGTTTTCATCGTCTGTAGGCGATGGTGGAAGTTCCATGCGACTGGCGAATGCGTTAGGGCGCGTTTCGATTTGATCGATTCAGATCGACGCTTTGTTTGTTTTAAAGCGCATCTTGTCCGAAAGCCGCTTCACACTTTTCGGAATACGCTCTAATTGACGGTAGCTTTCGTTTGTCCGCGCAGTTGCTCAATCTGGGCCGTGATCTTGCTTAAATCCTCGTTGAGGAAGTCCTGCTCACGCTGGCGCAGCCATTGGTCCAGTTCCGGCTTCGTCGCTTGAGACGGCGCATTAGCGGCATTCAGCAGAAGAAGCGGAAAGGTTTCCTTGAGGAACTTTTCCCGGGCGCCACCCTTCTTTTCATCTATGGCGCAAACCATGGAGATCGCCGCATTGGCTATCGCCTCGGTTGCTTGCAGACGCGCTGCAAGGTTCAGAATCAATTGATGAAGGTGTTCAATATCGGTCATGGTTTTATCCTGACTGGCTGGTGTTGTATTCAAGTATGGAAATCAATCCGCGGCCCCGCGCAGCCTTGTCCGTTGCGATGATCACGCTCTCAACACAGTCGCCGCGTGGCTACACGATGCTAACGATGCCGGCCGTGCTGATGCCTGCGAACCACAGCGGAGCTTTCGGCGTAGGCAACTGTCCAGAAATATCCTCGACCAGAGGGGCAAATGCCCGCAGTACAAATCTTGGATATGGTCAGGCGCGTACCAGGCCGCCACCTCAGATCGATGAACGGCTCGGACCGGACAAGGTCACCACCCGCGTCAACAAAGGCCGCCATCGGTCTTTCCTTTCTCGCATTCAAAGTGAGGCTCCCGGTCCTCCATTGGAGTTTCGGGAGCCTCAGATTGCAGAGCTCATAGCCCAGGCCTGGGTCTTACCACTTCAACTTGAAGCCGACGGTTGCCTTAAGAGCATAGCTGTCAGCGAAGTGATTGAGTGAGGTGTTGATCGAGCCCTCACCATAGACGGCGTATTTCTGGTCCGCCCAGGCATAGGTGCCACCGGCACCGATGCCTGCCCAAGTCTTGTCGTTGTCGGTGTCGATATCAACACCGGCCACGTTGATCCGCATTCCGCCAAGGAAGGACTGGTAAAGATTGGCGACACCATAGACCGAAGTGTTGACCATGAGGCCGTCTTCACCCGTCCAGTCGTTGCGGTAGTTTGCAGCAAGGCCAAGACGCGCCGTCAGGCTGTTGGAATTGTCGAGACCAACCCGGTTACCCATAATGTCCTGGAAAGCGTCCGCATCCAGCGACGACCACATCAGCTGCGCCTGCGGCGTCAGCGACCAATGATCATCGATGGCGACACGCTGGCCTGCTTCCACACTCATGGCATAACCGAAGGCCTTCGCGCCGGTAGCTAGTGCCGAATTCATGTCATCGGAAGACAGGTCATTATCGAACCAGGTAAGCTGGCCCTGCGTGTCTACATAGAAGCCATTGTTGCCATACCAGGTCGCTGTTGCACCAAGGCTCCAGGCACGCGTGTCGGTATAGCCGTCACCGAAGAACGAGCTGGTATTGCCATGGGCCGTACCGTACTGCCCGGTGATGCCAGCAACCAGTTTTCCGTTGTCATCCTCGTAGAACTGACCGTCAACGCCTGCCTGCATGATGAAGGTATTGATGTCCTGCTTCATGCCGGTGACGCTTTGCGGTTCAAGCCGGTTATGCGCTCCTTCGATACGCGCCCAGATGCCATTTCCGTCGACCATGGCGCCGTTCGTCTGGCCGTCGCCATTCTCGCCCGTCCAGTACCGGTTGCCCACACGTTCCTGCAAGGTCGGCAACTTGTTCAAGGCCTGCATGTTCTGGCCGTACCCCTGATAGACCGGCACGCCAGCGCCATAACGGGGACCATTGTTGTCTGGGTTGTTTGGTTCCGTATCACCGTAACGGCTCACGAGATACCAGTTACCATCCTTGTTACCGCTGCCCGATCCTTGCTGCAGTGTATAGGCATAGGCGCCAGCCCAGATAGCCTTCTTGTTATCCTTGGTTGTGTAATCGCTGACAAGCGAGAAGGTACCATTGGACTGCCCGGCAACATCGACAACTTCGATACCGTTGACGGTCTGGCCACCAAGCCCACCACGATTGACCACTTGCAGATTGGTAGTGCCTGAGGTGTCACCGGCAACCTTCAATCTGTCGGTCTTGGAGTTATCGTCACCAAGCACCGTATTGATGACGAGGGTGCCATTGGAGCCGGTGTAGTTACCAGCTACCGTCAAAGTGGTTCCGGCTGTCATGTCACTCAGAGTAACAGTGCCACCGTTGTCGAGGGAGGCCACAGTCGTGTCATACCCCCCAAGATCCAGCGTCCCGTTCCGCGTCGTCGTATAGGCCGATGCCGAACTGAATGCACCCTGGCTTCCCTGAGCCAGCGTCCCCTGCTTGACAAGCGTTGCACCGGTATACTGGTTGGAACCAGTGAGCGTCAGGTCAGCCGCACCGGATTTGGTGAAGCTGCCAGTGCCGGACAATACGCCGCTATAGGTCGAGTCCGCAGCTTCATTGACGGTGAAGGTTCCTGAGCCAATGTTGACCGTTCCGGCCCCACTGAGACCGCCAACCGTGTTGCTGGTACTTCCGAGATCTACTTTGCCATTATCCCCGACAGTCAGGACACCGGTGCCGAAAGCATTGTCACTGCCCGCCTTTACGGTACCGCTGTTGACCGTCAGCCCGCCGCTGAAGCTGTTGTTTCCGCTCAACGTCAGAATTGTATTCGCACCGTCCTGAGTGACCTTGCCACCGCCGGCAATATTTCCGGCGAAATTGTAGTCACTCCCCTGCTTGAAGGACAACGTTCCCTCTCCGTTAACATCATTGGCAACTGTCACGTCACCTTTTATGTCACCCGAGTTGGTTCCGTCACCAAGCTGGAGCACACCGTTGCTGACGGTTGTTCCGCCGGTATAGGTGTTCTGTCCGGTAAGGATCAGTTTACCGAGTTCGGTTTTATCGAGACCCTGGTTGCCGGTGAGCACAGAGCCGATGGTTGCAGTCATCGCGGCACCATCGACGGTTCCGTCACCGACCGCCACGATAGGCGCTCCTGTCGTGCTCGTAAGGTTAAGAGAGCCGCCATTGATCACATAACCATCGACAACGAAGCGCATGCCGGCCGCATTAACCTGTCCAGCAGCGTCATCGACAGTGACATTACCCTTTTTGCCACCGAAGAAAGCGAATGAGCCATCATCGAAAGACGCAAGCACACTGGCCTTATCGTCGGACCAGTTTTTATTGGTCGCGCTCCAGGTGCCATCACCTCCGACAATCTTGTTATTCTCGATATCGGCGATAGTCCCTTCCCCGTTCCAGTACTGAACCTTTGCGCCATAGGTGTTCACGATATAGACTGAGCCAGTATAGGCGGTCACGACCGACATACGGTCCTTCGCCGCCTGTCCTCCCGGTACGATACCGAACGAAAGGCCATCATCCGTCAGTGTGCCATCATAGGTGAACAGTTTGTAGGTCCCTGGACCGAAACCGCCAGTATCGACCACATTGAGGGTACCATCCATCGTCAGACTGCCATCCACATGGAAAGCAGCCTGCTGGGACACGCTGCCCCACTGGACGCTGGTTGTGCTATTAGCGGCGAGGGTCAGATCACCTCCGATAGTCAGCGTCTGCCCGCCTTTACCGTAGAGAGTTCCGCTTGCCACATCGACATTGCCGTCGATCTTGCCAGCACCGCCAACTCCGGCTGTGCTGTTGACGAGATTTACATTGCCGCCCAGTTCATTGTCGACCTGCAGATAGCCGTTGTTGACAGACGCGGTCCCGGTAGCGGCACTTGCGTCACCGTTGATGATCAGCTTGCCGCTTCCATCCTTCGACCAATCCGTGGTT
Source organism: Brucella sp. MAB-22 (assembly GCF_025908475.1). Lineage (NCBI taxonomy): Bacteria > Pseudomonadati > Pseudomonadota > Alphaproteobacteria > Hyphomicrobiales > Brucellaceae > Brucella > Brucella sp. MAB-22. Next base: position 2,266,227 of record NZ_CP109782.1, read on the forward strand.
CCGGTCATATTGCCAGCCAATGTCAGGTCGGCATCGTTCTGGAATGTCGCTCCGGCATCGCCAACAACCACATCACGGTCCATCGTGAACTGCGCGGTATTCTGCAACGTGCCATTCTTGATTGTCAGGGAACCGCTTGTATTACCCATATTGGCATCAGCCGAAACCGCCAGCGTTCCGCTGTTGATTGTGGTGCCACCGCTATAGGTGTTGGTACCTTTCAATGTCAGCGTGTCACTGCCGGACTGTTCAACACTGCCAAAACCGCTGATCGTTCCCGAAAAATTCGGATTGCTCGACATGTCGAAGACAAGCGTGCCTTTGTTGTTAGCATCCGCGCCGGTATTGACATTGCCCAGGATTTTTCCGGTTGTCCCGCCATTACCAAGCTGGAGCGTGCCGCCAGCTATTGTTGTATCGCCAACATAAGTGTTGTCCTTGGCCAGAACCAGTGTTCCAGCTCCGCTCTTCGTCAGGCCGCCATTACCTGAGACAACGCCGTCAACAATCGTGTCATTGACCGTGTCATCCGTTTCGATCGTACCGTTGCCTGCTCCGAGAGCAAAGGCGCGGGCACTGGCAAAGCCTTGACTGTATTTGAGAGTCCCACCGTCAATACTAACCTGACCGCTAACATTGCCGAGGTTGTTCTCGTTGCTTACTGAAAGCGTTCCGGCCGTGATCGATGTGCCGCCGCTGTAAGTGTTGTTCCCAGTGAGGATCGTTTCGCCGGTACCCTTCTGCGCAAACTGACCGGCCCCTGAGATCACGCCACCGAAGGTAAATGTTCCAGTTTTGTTAATAGCGAATGTTGCTATCTGCGGCCCTTGGGCATCGACGGAAATTCCATCAGCTTCATTGATCGTGCCGCCGTCGCCGAGTTCAAGCGAACCCTGCAGAACATCCGTTCCACCAGTATAGGTGTTGGCACCTGTTAGAACCAGAGTGCCATAATCGGTTTTCTGCAGGCCTTCCGTACCAGCAATCGGCGCTGCGATCGTGGCCGTCATGGCCTTCCCGGCATCGGTTGTATCCCCTACACGAATGATGGGTTTATCAGTTGAGGGAGTGTTTGGGTCATGAGCCAGTGTGATGGGATTGTTACCGGTCAGACTATATCCGTCCGCTTGGAACGCCATACCGGACGCTTGAATACCCGTATCAACGGCTACTGTTCCAGCCGGCCCGTTAAAGAGAGCAAACTCATAGTTGTTCCAGAGACCTGTAATGCCTAGATCGTTTGAGTCATGCCAGCTCGGATCAGTCTGGTTCCAAGTGCCGTCGCCACCCTTCCAGGTATTCAGAACAACACCAGCAGAGTTCATAATGTTTATTTGCTTGTTAACATCATCATAGACAATATAGGCATCAGATGATTGGCCGCCCGGTACGGTACCTATCTTCAAGTTTGCGGGATCGGTTCCGGTAGCTGTGCCCTGATAATCAAACAGGCGATAGGCTCCGGGGCCGAAACCGCCAAAATCCTGAATATTCACGGTACTGCCTTGGAAGCTCAGCGCACCTTGAACATTAAACAGACCTGTGCTGTTCGGAGCTCCGTAAGCAACCTGTATCGTGCTGCCTGCCTGCATAGTCAGGCTACCACCGAAGGTCAGTGTCGCGCCATCCTGGCCCTTCAGCATTCCGGCAACCGTGGTATTGCCTCCGATTGTGCCGCTACCACCAAGGGTTCCACCGGCTGCCACACTCATTGATGATGCTGCGCTGCCAAGGGTGCCATTCACATAGAGACTTCCTGCGGTGACATTCGTTGTTCCTTCGAAGGCACTGCTATCAGCCGTGAACGTCGACGATCCCTGCCCGTTCTGCTCCAGAATGCCGCTACCGCTTAAGACATCATCAAAATTAATGTTGGTATCTGCAGCAGCATCAAAAGCGAGCGTGCCATCGTTCAACACATCGCCTGCGAGAGAACCATTATTCGTTCCATCACCGATCTGTAACTTTCCACCACTATCGATGGTCGTACCGCCGTCGATAACCGCAGAACCTGTCAGAATCGTCGTGCCTGCACCAGTCTGCTCCAGTTTTCCGCTTCCGGCGATATCACCTCCATAGGTCAGTGTGTCCCGGTTGAAGATCAGAGTGCCATTGTTCTCGATATTGCCAGCAATAGTACCACTCAGACCGTCATCGCTGCCGATCTGCAATGTTCCCTGCTCAATGGACGTTCCGCCACTATAGGTATTGGTTCCCGAAAACGTAAGCTTGCCTAGGCCAATTTTAGTCAGTCCGCCCGTACCGGTAATATCGCCCGACAGCTCTGGACTGGTCAGCAAGGTGTCGATTGTGCCACCCCCGGCCTGGAGGGTAACATCGCGATCCGACTTGAAACCGCTGCCAGTGATCTGAAGCTCGCCACCATTGAAGGAGAGTTTGCTCGATGCATCGCCCAGATTGTCATCGCTGCCAACCTGCAGCACACCGTCATTTATAGATGTATTGCCCTTATAGGTGTTGACGCCGTCAAATACCAGCGTGCCTTCACCCGTCTTCGTGAGGCCGCCATCGCCGCTGATCACCTTGCTGATCGTCGATGTTCCCTCATCAGTCTGGATCGTCGCATCCCCGTTCAGCGTGAAGGTGCGGTCCATTGTAACGCCATTTGCCAACTCAAGCGTGGTGCCACCAGCCATGGTGACGGAACCACTCGCCTCGCCAAGATTGGCATCGGCACTGATCTGCAGAATACCGCCGTTGATCGTCGTGCCGCCAGCATAGGTGTTGGTCCCCGACAGCGTAAGCAAGCCGCTACCTGTCTTCGTCAGACCACCGGTACCGGATACAACAGCAGCAAGCGTGTTGCTGTTCGTTCCGGTGTCGACAACACCACCACCATTGAGAGTAACAGCGTGGCTGAACGCAAAAGAATTTGTCAGCTTAAGGGTCGCACCGTTGGCGATACTTAGCGCACCGGTGCCCAGATTGTCGTCTTCGCTGATAGCAAGTGTTCCAGCCGTGATCGAGGTGCCGCCACTATAGGCGTTTTGACCGGAAAGGGTGATGGTGGTACCCGCTCCCGATTGAACGACCGACCCCGTTCCGGAAATGACCCCGGTAAACTCCTGATCTGCACTGCTGCTAAATTCGAGAGTACCATCATTGGTCACATCACCTGTTATCCAGCCAGCACCGCTGAGACGAAGCGTACCCTCCTTGATGAAGGTATTGCCGCTGTAGGAATTGCCGGCATTTGTCAAAACCAGTGTTCCAGTGCCGTCTTTCGTCAATTCGCCAGTGCCGGAGAGAATACCACCAAGTGTGCCCGTATTGCCCTGGGTGTCGATCAGACCTCCCGCATCGTTGATTGTCATGGCTCTTGCAGTCGTGACATCAGCGGACAACTGTAGTGTTCCACCGTTGAAAGTGACCGCACCGCTGGTTGCACCAAGATTTTCATCTTTGCTGATCTGAACGATACCGCCGTCAAGGAACGTGCCTTTGTAGGTATTGGTCCCTGCAAGAACGAGTGTACCCACGCCGGACTTGTGCAATTCACCACCACCGACGACACCGCTCAGTGTGCTGGTACCCGCCATGGTATCAATAGTGGAACCCGTCGTTCCCAGCGTAATGCCTCTGGCGCTCGTCACGCCCTGGCTGAACTGCAGTTCGGCTTCACCGTCAATCGTGACGGCTCCCGTAGCTATACCAAGATTGGTATCGTCCGAAATCTGCAGGATACCCGCCTTGATATCGGTTCCACCTTGATAGTCATTTGTTCCGCTAAGAACCAGGGTACCCGTTCCAGCCTTGTTCAACGCACCGGTTCCGGTCAGCTTGCCGGTGAGTGTGTTGACGCCATCATCAAAAACATCAATCGTGCTATTGGCATTGGTGAGTTTGATGCCACGCGTGGTATCAAAACTTTCATCCAGACGCAGGGTCGCATCACCGATGATAATGCTGTTGCTGACATCCTGGCCAAAGTTCGCATCTTCAAAAACCGCCAGCGTACCGCCATCAATTTCGGTATCGCCGGTATAGGTGTTGATGCCGGTCAGGGTAAGTGTGCCGGAACCTGTCTTGGTAAGGTTACCTCCGTCGATCACGCCTGAAATCGAATTGTCATGTCCATTCGTATCAATTGTTGCCCCGGTGCCGTCAAGCGTCAGATCATGCGTCATGATGAAATCATCACCAAACTGCAACGTCGCATCCTTGACATACAAATGACTATCGGGATTTCCCAGATTGCTATTATCGCTGATCTGCAAGGTGCCAGCATTCACATGCAAATTGCCGGTGAACGTATTGTCACCGCCCAGAACAAGCGTTCCCGTGCCCGACTTGTTGAATTGCCCGGTGCCATCAATGACACCTGTAATCGTATCGTTGTAAGTGCCTGTATCGATGGTACCGCCAGAGGCGCCAATCGAATAACCTCGCGTCGATGACAGATCAGCAGCAAACTGAAGTGCACCGCCATCGATATCGACGACGCCTGCAACATTGCCAAGATTATTGTCGGCTGCAACGATCAGGCTGCCGCCCAGAATATCCGTGCCGCCACTATAGCTATTGGCTCCGGCAAGCGTCGTCGCGCCAGTGCCCTTCTGAACCAGCGTTCCGCGACCATCAATTATGTTGCCCAGCGTGAAATTGTCGGAACGATCGATCGCCAGAACTGGAATATATTCCTCATCTGATTTTCCCAACGTGATGCCGCCGGTGACGCTGCCGGTCGTTCCGCCGTCCCCAAGCTGAAGCGTACCAGCCTGAACGGTGGTCTGGCCCGTGTAATCATTGGTTGCAGTGAGTATCAGGGTACCAAGATCGGTTTTTTCCATACCGTCTGTACCGGATAGTACCGCGTTAATGGTAGCCGAGAAGTCTGACGATCCGGCATCACCCACACGTATGATAGGCGCATCTGTAGAACCACTTGCTAGCGTCAGTGGATCCCCGTTAATTATATAACCATCAGTATAAAAATTCATACCTGCAGTAGTAACCGGACCGCTAACCGTAACCGTACCGGCTTGGCCGCTAAACATCGCATATTGAGTAGCAACCCAACTTGCATGCAGACCGCCATCTACATCTGTCCAGTTTGTTGTCGCCGCGTCCCAGGTACCGTCGCCCCCCGTCAGTGATGAACCCGCGCTGGTTACAGAACCATCCCAATATCCGAGATCCATTCCTTGACTATTTGTGAGATAGAAATCATTGCCATCGCTATGGAGATCAATATCTCCAGCAACTACACCTTGTGGAAGAGTGCCTACTTGCAATGTACCAGAAACCGTTCCGCCAAAATGGAACAGGTTGTACTGACCCGGGCCAAAACCACCGAGAGAACTGATGTTCACTGTATTGTTGTTTAAGTTCAGATTGCCACCAACATTGAACAGCGTACCCGCACTGGCATCGAATGCACCGTAGGACACATTCAGCACACCTCCCGAAGCAAGCGTCAGGTTGCTTCCGAAGTTAAGGGTTGAACCTTGTGCTCCTATAAGTATGCCACCGCTGTTGATCGTCGTATCGCCGCCGATAGTACCTTCACTACCATTACCGCTAAGCGATGCACCGCTCGCAACCGTAACAGTTCCAGTACCAAGCTTCCCGTCGACGACAAGCCCCCCTGCGCTCACCGTCGTGGCACCGGAGAAGGCCGAGTTGTCTCCGCTTACAGTGAGGCTGCCCGTGCCCTGCTTTTCCAGCGTACCAGTGCCGCTGAGAACATGGGTGAAATCAATATTATTGCTGCGATCGACAATCAATTTACTGTTGTTGACGATATCGCCATTGATAGAGCCAGTGCCGCCGCCATTGCCGATCTGAAGCGTACCTGCCGAGATGGTGGTCGTACCTGCATAGTCATTGTTGCCGGTGACTGTCAGCTTGCCCGCACCGCGTTTTTCAAATGTACCCGAGCCACTGATCTTCTTGTCATAAGAAAGATCGTCCGAACGGTCCACGATAAGCGCCGCATTGTTTACAATATCGCTGTTGAGTTTTCCGCTGGTGCCGCCGGCGCCAAGCTGAAGCGTACCGCTGTCAATCGTCGTAAGACCAGTATAGGTGCTATCACCCGTCAGAATGAGCGTGCCCGTACCAATTTGCTTCAACGAACCTGTGCCGGTGATTGTGCCAGAGTACGTGTAGGAATCGGAACGATTGAACGCCAGAGTGCCGCTATTGGTGACACTACCAGATATGGCACCGGCAGCAGTGCCGTTACCGACCTGCAACACACCACGCTCAATCACTGTATCGCCGGTATAGGTATTTGCACCAGTCAGAATCGTAGTGCCAGTGCCGCTTTGTTTCAGTACACCGGAACCACTGACCACCCCTGAGAATGTACTTGAGTCACTGCGGTTGAACGCCAGTGTTGCGTTGTTGACAACATTTCCCGTAATCGATCCAGCAGCCGCCCCGCTACCAAGCTGCAATGTACCTGCGGAAATTGTCGTGCCACCACTGTAAGTATTGGCGCCCGTCAGAACCAGCGTTCCGCTACCCGTTTTGGTCAACTTGCCTGCGCCGCTTACAACACCACTGAGCGTATCCGCATCAGTGCCCGTATCGATTGTGCCGTTCTTGTTGGTAATACTGAATGCACGCCCGGACGTGATCGTACCTGCAAGGCTGAGCGTGCCGCCATCCAGTGTCACGTTGCCGGTTGTCGCACCAAGCTTGGCATCGCTGGCGACCTGCAGTGTGCCACCGCTGATGGTCGTCCCGCCGGAATAGCTGTTCGTACCGTCGAGAATGAGCGTACCGGTTCCACTCTTGACCACCGAGCCAGTACCGCTGATGCTACCGGAATAGGTCTTGTTGTCGCTGCGGTTAAAGTTCAATGCACCGTTGTTCGTGACCGCGTTGCTGGCAAGCCAGCCAGTCGTACCGCCATTGCCGACTTGCAAGGTTCCGACGGAAATCGTTGTTGCGCCCGTATAGGTGCTGTCGCCCGTAAGCGTCAGCGTTCCGGCACCCAACTTGGTGAGACTACCGCCGCCACTGATCACGCCAACATAGGACAGACTGTCGGAACGATTAAAAACCACCGAGGCGCTGTTGGCTATATTGCCTGCTATCGAACCTTTTGTGGTGCCATCACCGATCTGCAACACGCCTGCGGTAACCGTTGTCAACCCCGTCGCGCTGTCAGCGCCGGTCAGAATCATCGTGCCCGCGCCCGTCTTCGTCAGCTTGCCGGTGCCACTGATTGCGCCTGAAAAAGTGCTGTCGCCAGTGACCGTTTCGATCGTGCCGCCGCCAACACCAAGCGTCACAGCGCGCGCATTATCGAAGGCAGACGAAAGACGCAGCGTGCCGCCGTTAAAATTCAGACCGCCAGAGGTGGCGCCAAGATTGCTATTATTTGCAACCGAAATAACACCAGCGTTAAAATTGGTTCCGCCAGTATAAGTATTAACTCCCGAAAGAGTCAGTGTACCTGCTCCCATCTGCGTGAGCGCACCTGTGCCACCGACAACATTATCGAAGGCTATCACGTCTGATCGATTGAATGCCAGGGTCCCGTTATTGGTCACGCCGCTTGAGGTGGAGATCGACCCGAGCAAGCCACCGTTACCAATCTGAAGCGTGGTATTCGCGTCAATCGTGGTAGCCCCGGTATAAGTGTTGGCTGCCGTCAGAATAAATGTGCCACCTCCGCTCGCCTGCAACGTACCGCCACCGCTCACAACGCCTCCAAGCGTCGTTGTGTCCTTACGGTTGAGGATCAATGAGCCACCGTTCACGATTGCGCTGGTAATCGTACCGGTAGTGCCACCATCACCAATCTGCAAAATACCCGCATCGTTTTTCACCGTGGCCGCAGTAATGTCTCCGGTAAAAACGAACTTGCCTGTTCCCGACTTTTGCAGCACCGAGTTTACTGCACCAGTGACATTCCCCGCAAAAGTCATGTCGTTGTTTCCGGCAAAGTTCAGCGTCTTGCTGCCGAGCGCAATCGTGCCGCCTCCCGAGACCGTCTTCAGGCTGGCCGTTGAGGCAACCCCGCCCAAATCGAGTGTCGCGCCTGTAGCGATGGTGACGTTAGATGCATTTTCCAGACTGGCGGCGCCGGATAGCGCCAAGGTTCCCTGGCGAATATCCCAGGCATTTGTGCCCGCGATTGCACCCGTCATTGTCCAGGTGCCGGAACCGTCCTTCGCATAGGAGTTAAACCCGATATATTTCGTGCCTAATGTAGTCGCATCAAAGGTACCGTTATTCGTACCGCCCAGCACGAATACATTCCCTGTTGTGCCAGCCTTGACCACAACATTTCCTGTTATGGTCGAACCGTTCCAGATTTCAAAAGTGTTGCCATTACCGACAATATCGACAGCGTTGGCGCCGACACCCGCTCCGCCGTATGAAATCGTACCGGCATTGATCACATGCGCCCCATCTCCCATACGGAGACCATCGCCGTCCGAACCCCTTCCCCCTGTACTCAAGCCACTCACGCCTCCGGCACCGCCCGTGCCACCAGTCAGGGTGCCATAATTTGTCAGGGTCGCGTTCTGATCAATGACTAAGCCGTCGCCACCAGCACCACCGCCTGCGCCATAGGCGCTTGAATTATTCTCGCTCCCTCCGCCTTTTCCACCGGAACCGCCAGTTATAGTCGCGCCCGACCCAACCGTCAGCGTTCCAGCACGGAGAATGGTACCCGCACCTCCACCGCCGCCACTGCCGCCGACACCATAAAAAGCCCCTCCAGTCCCGTTCCCGCCGTCTCCACCTTTAATTGTCGATCCGCTTGCAAGATCAGAAGCTATACTCACACCAAGAAACAGCCCGGAACCACCACCACCGCCGCCGAAGGATGCCGTAGTGGCCGTGCCACCGGCGCCACCTATAACGTTGAGCGGAACCGTCCCAACAGTCGTCGCACCAACGGTACCGCCACTACCGCCGCCACTACTCTGACCAGAGATTGCCCCTTCCCCACCCTGCCCGTCTACGGCCGAGGACCCAGCCGTAAGTCCACCACCACCCCAACCGCCGGTGCCATTGCCGGAACCACCATAGCTTGGCTTACCTCCGGTCTGCCCTCCCGCATTTCCCTGCAGGTCAGCGGCATGCGCGATCATTACCCCGAAATAAAGCGAAACGGGCAAACTGATCGATGCGACCGCAACGGATAACGCGACTGCAGATGCCCCGCGCAGCAGAGTTTGACTAACTCCACTCAGGAGAAATGGGCCAAACTCGTGCCCAATTCCGCGCATCGACATCTCGTTCCGACCTTCCCGAGAAACGCGGGTCTGGGTGTTCTCGTCGTGGAATTTTCCAGCAAAGCAGCAGTCGTTCATGCCGTAAGGCCCCTTGGCAAAAGCGCGTTGCAACGCGCAAAAAAGACATCTCTAATCAACATTATAGTGAAACATCACTTTCCATCTCGTAATAAAAGGTGGAATCAAGGCCACTATTTTTAAAATAATTCCGTTATTTCATCAAAGTATGCTAGCAGTCAATGCCTTAACAAGACGTATAAGCTCTATTATATTTTAGTTATACTTATATAATGCCTAAGTATATTATTATATTCTTTTAAATCGCGCAGATTTTGGGATCAGGGCATATCTCGAAAAGAAAGCATTGCGATCTGAGCAACGCCGCTCATAATTGCAGTGACGGCAGAAAATGTTCGTGATGATTGACCTGTTCGCGCCGGTGCATAGAGTGGCAAATTCCAGCACTGCCAGCCCACACGGAACCCTTGGCGCTCTACGCCGCCGACAAGCTTTCGACCGAAGCGCTTCAAAGTGTGGCCAACTGCTATGCAGATGTGCTGAAAGCACTGGATTGCCACGACGCCTGTTCCCGCAAGTGAGAAAGCAGCTTGGTTCAACAAAAAAGCCCGGCTATGAAGCCGGGCTTTTTGCATCTCGGTAAAACGGTTTCCCGTCCCGACTACTCTTCTTCGTCTTCATCCGGGGTCGAGCTCTTGAGCGAAGAGAGCTTGGCGAAAACCTTGTCCGCATCGAGCTCTTCTTCTGCAGGCTGCTCGTCACGATAATCGAAATTCTCGGTCGCGGAAGCTGGCAGCAAAGTGCTATCCGATTCCGGTGTTGCCGGACGATTGCGGGAGGCGCGTTCGACTTCGATGTCGAGATCGATCTGCGAGCAAAGGCCAAGCGTTACCGGGTCCATCGCCGTCAGATTTGCCGAGTTCCAGTGCGAACGATTGCGAATCTGTTCGATGGTCGACTTGGTCGTACCAATCAGGCGGGAAATCTGCGCATCTTTCAGCTCAGGGTGATTGCGAACCAGCCAGAGAATCGCATTCGGACGATCCTGACGCTTGGAAAGCGGCGTGTAACGCGGGCCCTTGCGCTTGGCTTCCGGAACGCGAACCTTCGGTTCAGAAAGCTTCAGGCGATAGTATGGGTCTTTTTCGCCCTTCGCGATCTCTTCACGCGAAATCTGACCCGTGATGACCGGGTCCAGACCCTTGATGCCCTGCGAAGCTTCACCATCGGCAATAGCCTTCACTTCCAGCGGATGCAGCTTGCAGAAAGCGGCGATCTGGTCAAAAGACAGAGCCGTATTATCGACAAGCCAAACGGCCGTTGCCTTCGGCATAAGAAGCTGGGTGGCCATTAGATATAATCCTTCTGTTCGTCCGCTCCGGTGGCGCGGGACGTGGGCAAAACCACAATTTCCGGGAAATCACGGCCTATATATCGTTTTTTTATCGCCAGAGCAAGAATGGCTCTGAAGCTTAAGCGATATCGAGCACAATCTTGCCAATATGCCTGCCCTCCTCCATGCGTTCATGCGCACGCCAGGCATCTTTCAGCGAAAAGATCATGTCCATCACCGGCGCGACGCGTCGTTGCGCCAGAAGCGGCCAGACTTTTGTCTCCAGTTCCCGCGCAATGCCAGCCTTGAAGTCAACCGGTCGCGGACGCAGCGTGGAGCCGGTATGGGTCAGACGCTTGCTCATCAATATTGCGAAATTGGCCGTGGCTTTCGCACCGTTGAGAAAAGCAATCTGCACGATGCGGCCATCCTCGGCTGCAGCCTTGTAATTGCGGTCAACATAATCGCCGCCGACCATATCGAGAATCACATTGGCGCCTTTGCCCCTGGTCATTTCCTTTACGACCTCGACAAAATCCTCTTGCCCGTAATTGACGGCGCGATCTGCTCCGAGTTTCAGGCACGCTTCGCATTTTTCTTTCGAGCCCGCCGTTGCAATGACGGTCGCACCAAATGCCTTTGCAAGCTGGATAGCCGTCGTGCCGATACCGGACGAGCCGCCGTGAACCAGAAAAACCTCGCCCTTCCTCAGCCCGCCGCGCTCGAACACATTGTGCCAGACGGTGAAGAAAGTTTCAGGGATCGCCGCCGCTTCGATGTAGCCATAGCCGGCAGGCAAGGGCAGTGCGTTGGTTTCATGCGCGACGGCATATTCAGCATAGCCGCCGCCCGCCAGCAGTGCGACCACCTGATCGCCGGTCTTGAACCGCTTGACGTCGCTGCCCACGGCAACAATGTCACCGGCAATCTCCAGTCCCGGAATATCCGATGCGCCGGGTGGCGGCGCATATTGTCCCTGTCGCTGCAGGACGTCCGGTCGGTTAACCCCGGCGGCGCGTACCCGCACCAGAATTTCACCTTCCTTGGGTTCAGGCACCGAGCGCTGAACAGGTCGAAGCATATGGGCTCCGCCCGGTTCGGAGATTTCGATAGCAGTCATCTGGGAAGGCAAGTCGGCCATCATATTCAAAACTCCATTCAGATTTCTGGCCCTACGCATCGTCGCAGAAATGCCGCACGGCGGACGCAAGACGTCACGTTAGGGAAATCGTCATCGATTTTCTCAAATATATATGCGACGATTCAAGGTGTTAAATCTTTTCTGAGCCATCATTGACCACGGAGGACGGCTATGAGCGGTTTCGATGAGGATGTGGTAAAGCCCCGCAACAGCGTGGCGCTAAGCGAAGAGGAGCTATCGCTGCTTTCGGTCATCGAGATCGACCAGCGCATAGCCCTGCTGCAATCCGAAATAGAGCGATTGAAGACAGAACGCCTCAAGAAGGGCGATAGCCGCGCTGCGGCAGAAGCATTGTTTCGATAGGAATGGGGTCGTCAACGGAAATGGATACCGGAGCAAAGCAACCGGAACCATTTCCGAGCGACGCGCTTTAGGAACAACAATCATTGATCGCAGCGATCGCTCATCAGCCTCAGCACTGACAGTTCGGCTTCAGACTTCGGGAATAGAGTTTTGCGCATTTACATTCAGGTTCTGGCCCTTCTCTGCGGCACAGCCTTCCTTCTCATAGCTTCGGGACTTCACGGTCTTCTATTGCCGCTGCGCGGCGGTGTGGAAGGTTTCTCAGTGGCATCGCTCGGCATGCTCGGCACGACCTGGGCAGGCGGATTCGTTGCCGGCTGTCTGTTTGCACCGCGCCTTGTGCGCCGTGTCGGTCATGTGCGGGCATTCGGTTGCTTTGCCGCATCGGCTGCGGTTATCGCTCTGCTTTCCGGCATCTTCGTAGATGCCACGATTTGGGTGATCCTGCGCGCCTTCACCGGCTTTTCGATGGCTGGCGCCTTCATGGTCATTGAAAGCTGGTTGAATGAGCGTGCGACCAACGAATCGCGCGGCAAGATTTTCGGCATGTATATGATGGTCAACTACGGAGCCACCATGTCCGGCCAGATGTTGGTAGCGGCAGGCGACGTACGCTCCGATCATCTGTTCATGATAAGCGGCATATTCTTCTGCCTGGCTCTCATCCCGACCGCGATCTCCACAGCCGTCAGCCCCAAGCCACTGACGGAAGTGCAGCTTGATCTCAAGGCGCTCTACAATAACTCACCTGCAGCTTTCGTAGGTTGCATCCTGATCGGCATCGCCAATGGCGCCTGGGGTACGCTCGGAGCTGTCTTCGGTGCGAAGTCCGGCATTTCGACCACCGAAATCGCCTTGATGGTCAGTGTCACCATTGCAGCTGGTGCCTTGATGCAGATTCCGATCGGACGCATTTCCGATCTGGTCGACCGGCGTTTCGTTCTGGCAAGCGTTGCGGCGCTGGCGGCACTGGTTGGCCTCATAGCCTTCCTCGTCGCTCCATCCAGCGGCCCGGTCATCATTACGATGACCGGATGCTATGGCGCACTTGCCTATGCACTCTATCCCGTTGCCGTCGCCCACGCCAACGATCATGCGACATCGGAAAGCTTTGTGAAAGTATCGAGCGGGCTTCTGCTGCTTTACGGCTTCGGCACGATGCTCGGGCCACTGCTGGCAGCAGCGGCCATGGATATTTTCTGGCCGTCCGGCCTCTTCGCCATCACCATGCTCGCGCATATTTCCATCACCGGCTATGCGTTGTTCCGTTCACGCAAGCGTGCATCCGTCCCGAAAGAAGAGAAAGACCAGTTCAAGAGCATGCCTTCCGAACGTGGGGCAACACCGGAAGCGCTGAACCTCGATCCAAGAGCTGAGACGGAAGGGTGACGGGCGCTGAAAATGACCGTCGATAAATAGAGCCGGTTAAATAGTTGAATCAATATGTTCGGCGGCTGTGTCACAGCCGCCAATACTGAATTTTGGCATCTTCGCTTGGGAATGCAAACTGCGTTCACGACAAAGAAATACCAGCTCGTCAGAGCCGTTCGGTCTCCAATGTCGATGGCTTGAGACGCCTTATCAAACCGCGATCTAAGCGCGGCTTCCCTGTTAGTGACGTGTTACCTGGGATCTCAGTTTTTCGATCTGGTCCTTGAGCATAAGCTTCTTGCGCTTGAGAGATGCAACGTGCAGGTCGTCCATTGCCGGTGACGCTATGGCTTCGGAAATTTCCTGCTCCAGAGCGCCGTGCTTTTTTTCGAGCGTGGCAAGATGGGACTCGATAGCCATCATCAGATCTCCTTTGGTTGATTTCCCTAGTTTACGGAACAGCGCAGACCTCGTTTGTCCGTTTACCCGCTATCCCGTCATTCAACCTGCATGAACGCCCGGCACACCTCCTGTATTCCGGGCCAAACACGCAGTCCCGGCTGCCTTGGATGCGGTATTGCTTGTCGCCTTCGACAGCCGCCGTCCATGACAGAACCATGACAGTTTGGCATGAGTTTGGTGCAAAGTCGATTTTGTCGTGGTAGCATTTTCCTGACGCGAAAAATGTGATAAGGGCTTCGCCGGAAACGGGCTGACGCCGCACCTTTTATGGTTTGGCGCGGCCCGTAAAACTATTCAACAGAACGGGGCACCGCATGTCCGATCAGGAACAGGCCGAAATCAGATTGGCCGTCGCACGACTGAAACAGGAACACGCGGATTTCGATGCTGCCATAAACGCCATGATAGCGGTTGGCTGCGACCAATTGCGCGTCCAGCGCATGAAGAAGAAAAAACTCGCAATCAAGGACAAGCTGCAGGAGATGGAAGATCGGGTGATCCCCGACATCATCGCCTGAATGTCCATAATGATCGATGATAGAGCCGGGGTTCGCCCGGCTTTATCATTTTGATATCACCCGAAACATGCACGAAAGAAGCGGAGCAGGAAGATCAATGAGCGTTACTGCCGATGTCGCCATCATCATGGGAAGCCAGTCCGACTGGGAAACCATGCGCCATGCAGCGGACACACTGGAAGCACTCGGCATTTCCTTCGATGCCCGGATCGTTTCCGCGCATCGCACGCCTGACCGGCTCGTTGCCTTTGCCAAAGGTGCCAAGGCGGAAGGGTTCAAGGTCGTTATCGCAGGCGCGGGCGGCGCGGCTCACCTGCCCGGCATGGCTGCAGCCATGACACCGCTGCCTGTCTTCGGCGTTCCGGTCCAGTCCAAGGCGCTTTCGGGTCAGGATTCGCTCCTCTCCATCGTGCAGATGCCAGCTGGCATTCCCGTCGGCACGCTCGCCATCGGTCGCGCCGGTGCGGTCAACGCCGCCCTTCTCGCCGCCGCCGTTCTGGCGCTTTACGATGAGGCGCTTGCAGCCCGCCTCGATGAATGGCGCACTGCGCAAACGGAAAGCGTGGCTGAGCGCCCTTCAAACGAGGCCTGATATGAACAACTCCGCACTCAATTCTGTACTCAGGCCCGGTGCAACCATCGGCATCATCGGCGGCGGTCAGCTCGGCAGAATGCTTGCCATGGCCGCAGCACATCTCGGTTTTGAAACGGTAATCCTGGAGCCACAGGCCGATTGCCCGGCAGCACAGGTTGCCAATCGCCAGATCATTGCCGCCTATGACGATCCGAAAGCGCTTGCAGAACTTGCAGCAGCGTCTGACGTCATTACCTACGAGTTCGAGAACGTGCCGGTCAGCGCTGCCGACAGGCTGGCCGAAACCGCTCTGGTCTTTCCTCCCCCGGCAGCGCTTGAAGTCTCGCAGGATCGCTTTACAGAAAAGCAGTTCCTCAACTCCAGCGACATCGAGACGGCACCCTGGCGTCTTGTGGACGATGAAGAAACCCTGATTGCAGCTCTGGGCGCACTTGGCGAGCGCGGCATCCTGAAGACGCGGCGTCTTGGTTATGACGGCAAGGGACAGGTCCGCCTGACATCACTCGACGAGTCCGAAGCTCACAAGGCGATTCTCGCGATCAATCGTGCCCCGGCCATCCTCGAAGGCTTCGTCGATTTCGAGCGCGAAGTTTCGGTGATCGCAGCACGTGACCGCTCCGGCAATGTCGCAATCTTCGATATTGCCGAAAACGTTCACAAGGACGGCATCCTTGCGACTTCGACCGTACCGGCTGCCGTTTCCGAAAACACGGCCGAAGCGGCTCGCAAGGCCGCTGCAAAGCTTCTGAACGCGCTTGATTATGTTGGCGTGCTGGGACTTGAGTTCTTCGTCCTGAAGGATGGCACGCTACTGGCAAACGAATTCGCCCCGCGTGTCCATAATTCGGGCCACTGGACGGAAGCGGCCTGTAACATTTCGCAATTCGAACAGCATATCCGTGCCATCGCCGGTCTGCCTTTGGGTAACACCGACCGGCATTCGGATTGCGTGATGGAAAACCTGATCGGCGACGATGTCGAGAAGGTGCCAGCGATTCTCTCTGAAAAGGATGCCGTGCTGCATCTTTACGGTAAAAAGGAAGCACGTCCGGGCCGCAAAATGGGCCATGTGACGCGCATTCACCCCCGCGGGAAATAATGTTCATCGGGAATCCCGTCGATTCCCGATGAATCTTTGCCACCTGCCAAGAATTTCAGCTCCAGTGCCCTGAATCTGCGGCTCAGGAGTTGACATTTGCCTGAAACCTTGTGTATTTCGGCCAACCCTTCGGGCATCTAACAGTGCCTGTAATCAATTGGCGCCTCGAGCGCCTGTTTTTATGAAGCCCCGCGGCATCTGCACGTCAACGGGCCAACAAGACCGGTGATTGACATGAAGATCAAGAACTCGCTTAAAGCGCTCAAGGGCCGTCATCGTGACTGCCAGCTGGTCCGCCGCAAGGGCCGCGTTTACATCATCAATAAGACCGCCCCGCGCTACAAGGCTCGTCAGGGCTAATCTTATTTCTGATTTTGCATTTGACGTTTCGCTGCGCATGGTAAAATCTATGCGCATGCGGAACGTTTTTGCATGTCTGGTTTCTTTTTCTGTACTCGCGTCGCTTGGTACGACGATGCCTTTGGCTTATGCCGAAGTGGCACCCGGCAAAATACCGCTCACCGCACCTCTGACACCCGTTCAAACCGGTCCCGACAGCGAACAGAAACCTGCCCCCGAAAAGCCCGCACCAGCGGCAACCCAGACGCCTGAAGAGCGTCTCGACAAGCTCTTTGCCGATCTTCGCCGCACGACGGACGAAGCCAAGGCGCGGCGCATTGCTTCACAGATCAATACGCTGTGGTCGCAGTCAGGCAGCGCAACAGTCGATCTTCTGATGCAATGGGCCAATGCGGCGATGCTCGAGCGGCGTTATCCCTCGGCAATCGACTTCCTGAATGAAGCGATCGCGCTCGACCCGGAATATGCGGAGGCCTGGAACCGCCGCGCTACGGTCTATTTTCTGCAAAAAGACTACGCCCACGCCATGTACGATATCAATCGTACCCTGGAGCTGGAACCGCGCCATTATGGCGCCCTGACCGGCATGGCGGCCATCTTGCGCCTGCGCGGCCTCAAGGAACAGGCGCTAAAAGCCTATGAGCAGGCTCTCATCGTCTATCCGATGATGCGCGACGCACAGAAGAACTTCAACGATTTGGCCGACGAACTGACGGATACGCGGACTTAGAGCCTGTTCCAGAAGTCGCCTGTATCGCTTTTTGATTCAGGCTCTTAGAACGGCTTCTGCCTCCCCACAAAACATTCTCAAAATTCGGCAAGACCAAAACAAAAAACGCGCTCCAAAGGAGCGCGTTTCTTTAGATGCCGTCCGCCATAACTGGATGAGATTTCGGCTGTGGCGAGCCGGAATCGAAGATGGGCGCTTTAGCGACCAAACTGGTGGAGTTTGAGAACCGGAGCGGAATGTACTGTTGGGTACATGAACACCGGAAGCGCAAAACAACGCCATTTGCCGGCCGTCACGGCTGGCATATTTTCAGTTTAAATGCCTGACTTTCCGTCTGGTCCAATATAGGCGATGCGCAGCATGTTGGTCGCGCCCGGCGTGCCGAATGGGACACCCGCGGTAATGATGACGCGGTCGCCAGCCTTGCCGAATTCTTCATGGAAGACAATTTCGCAGGCATGGTTGACCATATCTTCCAAATCATGCGCATCGGCTGTCACCACGCAATGCAGGCCCCAGACGAGCGACAGCTTGCGCGCAGTATCGACGACCGGCGACAGGGCGATGATCGGCGTGCGCGGACGCTCGCGAGCGGCGCGCAGGCCGGTCGTGCCGGAAGCGGTGTAGGTGACGATGGCCGAAAGCTTCAACGTCTCTGCGATCTGGCGTGCAGCAAGCGAGATCGCGTCGGCACCCGTTGGTTCTGGTGCAGCACGCTGCGCATCGATGATGGTCGAATAGGTCGGTTCCTTTTCAACCTGTTCGGCAATGCGGTTCATGGTGGCAACGGCTTCGACCGGATACTGGCCCGAAGCCGATTCCGCCGACAACATGATCGCATCGGCGCCTTCGAACACAGCGGTTGCAACGTCGGACACCTCTGCACGGGTTGGGACCGGAGCCGTAATCATCGATTCCAGCATCTGGGTAGCGACGACGACCGGTTTGCCAGCGCGGCGCGCCTTGCGGGTAATCTGCTTCTGAATGCCTGGAACGCTTTCAAGTGGCACTTCAACGCCAAGATCACCGCGCGCAACCATCAAT
Organism: Brucella sp. MAB-22; assembly: GCF_025908475.1. Taxonomy (NCBI): domain Bacteria; kingdom Pseudomonadati; phylum Pseudomonadota; class Alphaproteobacteria; order Hyphomicrobiales; family Brucellaceae; genus Brucella; species Brucella sp. MAB-22. The sequence goes on from NZ_CP109782.1 coordinate 2,284,485, forward strand.
GCGTCCGAAAGCTCGATGATTTCATCGAGACGCGTCACGGCTTGCGGCTTTTCGATCTTCGACATCAGGCCGACCTTGCCGCGCGAAACCTTGCGTACCTCGGCCAGATCTTCCGGACGCTGGATGAAGGAAAGCGCAACCCAGTCAATTTCTTCCTTCAGGACGGCATCGAGATCCTTACGGTCCTTTTCCGTCAGCGCACCGACGCCGAGCGTCGTGTCCGGCAAGCTGACGCCCTTGCGGTCCGAAATACGCGTTCCGGAAATCACCTTGCAGCGGATCGACTTGCCGTCGCTTGCCTCGGCAACCAGATGCAGCTTGCCGTCATCGATCAGCAGGCGATGCCCCGGTTCAACAGCTTCAAGAATTTCCGGATGCGGAAGATAGACGCGATGTTCGTCGCCAGGCGCTTCATTGTTGTCGAGGGTGAAGGTCTGGCCGGGAACGAGATCGACCTTACCGTCCTTGAACTTGCCAACGCGCAACTTCGGGCCCTGAAGGTCGGCCAGAATGCCGATAGGACGGCCCAGTTCCTTTTCCACATTACGGATGCGCTTGACGAGGGTGCGCATCAGGTCATGGTCGGCATGACTCATATTGATGCGGAACACATCCGCGCCTGCCTCAAACAGCTTGCGGATGACGGCTTCTTCACCCGACGCCGGACCTAGCGTGGCGAGAATCTTGACCTTGCGGTTGCGCTTCATTGACTATTCGTTCCTGTAACGGTGGGATTTGCTGTCGGCGTTTCATCGGTGAGCTGAACCATCCAGCTCGATTGTTCCCCGGTGTCGTATTCCTGGAAGCCGTTGCGCTGGAAACCGCGCGCGAAGCAATCCTGGACGCCAGTAATACGGAATTCTTTCTCGGCCACGCACATATTGACCTTGCCCTCCCAGCGTCCGCCGCCCTGAGCGTCTTCGGCATAGAGGTAATAATAGCGCGATGTCAGCGGCCCCTCGATGAGGGTTTTGCAGCTTGATCCGTCGATATGCCACCAGCCTTCGGTCACCCAGCCGGTTTTGGCTCTGTAGCCGATGGACACACCAACCAGGTTCTGGGTTGCATTGCATACGCGGAAATCCGCACGAGCCTCTATGGATGTCATGCCCAGCGCAGTCATCAGCACACCGGCAAACAAAACTAGAGATAGTGGAAGTCGCATACGCAGAACCCCTTCAGCCCGCTATCGGTTTTATCGAACAATTTATATTGCACAGGGAAATCCCATCTCGGGCAAATCCCATCTCGGGTCGCTCTCTTTTCGGCAGTTTCGCCTTTGATGTCAACGCAATCCCATTGAGAACAGGTACTCTTCATCAAAGAATGATCGTTGCAATCCGGGCTTTCTCATGACAGACCTGAAACAGCTTCCCGCACAACACAGAAATAATCCCCTTATTTAGCCTCGGATTTCGCTCCATGCCGCTTCAATCCGGATCAACCGCTTCGCCGCCATTCTCACCGGCATACAGTGTCGACGGCGATTTTAGTCTCGGCCTGCTCCTGACCGCCGATCATGCACGGCGTGATGTTCCAGCCGAATATGGCACGCTTGGTTTGCGGACAAGTGAATTCGACCGGCATATCGCTTATGACATTGGCGTCGAGAATCTGACCCGCAAACTTGCAACCCGCCTGAACGCGCCTGCCGTCCTTGGCGGCTTTTCACGCCTTTTGATCGATCCCAATCGTGGCGAAGACGACCCGACGCTTATCATGCAATTGTCCGATGGGGCGGTCATTTCCGGCAATTACCCAATGTCGACAGGTGAACGCGAGGAACGGCTTGAACGCTTCTATCGTCCCTATCACGACACGGTCGCGCGAGCGAGCGAACGCGTGGTGGCTGAAAGCAGGGCAGCGCCTTTCATCGTCTCGATCCATTCCTTCACGCCGCGCTGGAAGGAAAAGTCCCGCCCCTGGCAGATCGGCCTTCTCTGGGACAAGGACGACCGCGCCGTAAAGCCGCTTTTGTCGCTGCTGCGTGAAAACGTCGATCTGACGGTTGGCGATAACGAACCTTATGACGGCGCCCTCAAGAACGATGCCATGTATCGCCACGCGACGGCAAAGGGCTTCGCCCATGTCCTGATCGAGGTACGACAGGACCTGATTGCCGATGACAAAGGTGCGACTGAATGGGCTGACAGGCTGACGCCAATGATCGCGCACATCAACACCTTGCCCGGCATTCACGCGGCCCAGTATTTCGGCTCACGTGCTGATCGCAGTGAGTAACAGGCCTGTCAGGAGAGGCTTTACCCGCTATCCACAGGGCTTGACCCGCCAAATCGGGTCGTGCATCGAAAAAGGCTCTTAATTTTGCCTGCGACTCGCGGGAAAAACGGTCCAGACTTTCGATAAGCGGTTTTCACGCAATGCGTGTCCGCATCATCACAGATTTTGAATTGGAGAACTCCTCGTGAGCGACGACATTACCAGCGAAGCCCAAACCATTGCTGTCGGCCAGTTGCGTGCTTTCATCGAGCGCATCGAGCGCCTGGAAGAAGAAAAAAAGACCATCGGTGACGATATCAAGGAAGTTTACGCGGAATTGAAGGGCTCGGGGTTTGACAGCAAGGTCGTGAGGACCATTATTCGTCTGCGTAAAAAAGAAGACCATGAACGTCAGGAAGAAGAAGCCATGCTGCAGCTTTATATGGATGCGCTTGGCATGAGCTGATTTCGGCTCTTCCCGGAGCCTTCCTTCTTCCCGAAATCGAAACCCGACGGATCGTCCGCGATTCGTATTCAGAGGAAGGGGATAAGGTCTATGGAGTTCAGGAAGCTCGGACGTACCGAACTCAATGTTTCGCCACTTTGCTTCGGTGGCAATGTATTTGGATGGACGGTCGATGAAGCGACGTCTTTTTCGCTTCTCGACCGTTTTGTCGATGCCGGATTCAATTTCATCGACACAGCGGATGCTTATTCCGCCTGGGCGCCCGGAAATGTGGGCGGCGAATCCGAAACCATTATCGGCAACTGGCTGAAATCTCGCGGCCTGCGTGACAAAGTCGTCATTGCCACCAAGGTCGGCTCCGAAATGGGGCCTGACGAAAAAGGTCTTTCCCCGGCCTATATCCGCAAAGCGGTCGATGCCTCCCTCAAACGGCTGCAGACGGATTATATCGATCTCTATCAATCGCACTGGGACGATCCCGAAACACCGTTCGAAGACGTGCTCGGCACCTATAAAGAGCTGATCGGCGCAGGCAAAGTGCGCGCCATCGGTGCGTCCAATCTCACGCCTGAGCGACTGACTGAAGCGCTTGATGTCGCCCGGACCAACAATCTGCCGCGCTATGAAAGCCTGCAGCCGCTTTATAATCTTTATGATCGAGCAGATTTCGAGAATGGGCTGGAGAAAATCTGCCACGAAAACGAGCTTGGCGTTATTTCCTATTATTCGCTCGCAGCAGGGTTCCTGACCGGGAAATATCGTTCTGCTGACGATCTCGGACAAAGCGCACGCGGCAAATCGGTCGAAAAATATCTGACGGATCGTGGCTCGCGGATCATTGCTGCACTCGATGATGTTGCACGCAATCTCGATGTCACGCCTGCGCAGGTTGCAATTGCATGGCTCATCGCACAGCCGTCGATCACAGCCCCTATCGCCAGCGCCACACGCTCGGCCCAGCTCGGCGAACTGATCGCCGCTGCCGAACTGAAACTCAGCGATGATGAAATCGCCTTGCTGAACAAGGCGAGCAGTTAAGTTCGAAGATTATATCGAAGGGTAGCCCTACCCTTCGATTTCCTCTCGAAGCATTTCCAGCTCCAGCCATTCTTCTTCCATGGCCGTATTTTCGGAGCGCTTCTTCTCAAGAAGATCGGCAGTCTTGGCAAAAAGCGTCGGATCCTTGGCATAAAGCTGCGGGTCAGCAAGCTTGCCTTCCAGCACTGCGATTTCCTTCGAGAGAGCATCCATCTTGCCTGGCAGGGTTTCGAGCGCAAATTTCTGCTTGTAGGAAAGCTTGCGCTTTTCCTCACGCTTCGGCTGCGAAGTGTCCTCTTCCGACTTCTCGTCACTTCGGCTTCCTGACACCTTGACCGAGCGCCGGTTCAAAGCCTGCTCCTTGCGCTGCGCCATCATGTCGGCATAGCCGCCTGCATATTCGAGCCAGCGCCCGTCACCTTCCGGCGCAATCACCGACGTAACCGTGCGATCCAGAAAATCACGATCGTGGCTGACCAGAATGACTGTGCCAGGAAAACCTGCAACCAGTTCCTGCAGCAGATCGAGCGTTTCCATATCAAGATCGTTGGTAGGCTCGTCGAGGATAAGCAGGTTGGCGGGCCGCGCCAAAACACGGGCCAGCATCAACCGCGCACGTTCACCACCGGAAAGCTCCCGAATGGGGGTACGCGCCTGTTCCGGCTGGAACAGAAAGTCCTTCATATAGGACACGACATGCCGCTGTTCGCCGTTGACGACAAGGCTTTCACCGCGCCCATCCGTCAGATAATGCGCCAATGTCTCATCCAGATTGAGACTTTCGCGCTTCTGGTCGAGTTCGGCCATTTCGAGATTGACGCCAAGCCGCAACGTTCCGGAATCCGGCGCAAGCTTGCCAGTCAGAAGCGACAGAAGCGTGGTCTTTCCGGCACCGTTGGGTCCAACGAGACCGATACGGTCACCGCGCTGCACACGGATCGAAAAATCCTTGACCAGAACACGCTCGCCATAGGCCTTGCTCAACCCCTTGGCTTCGATCACCAGCTTGCCGGATTCCTTGGTATCGCTTGCCGCCAGTACCGCCGTCCCTTGTGCCTTGCGATGATTGCGAAAATCGGCACGCATGGAATGCAGTTCGCCGAGACGGCGCATATTGCGCTTGCGGCGCGCCGTAACGCCATAACGCAGCCAATGCTCCTCGCGCGCAATCTGCCGCCCCAGCTTGTGATGGTCGCGCTCTTCTTCTTCCAGCACCTTGTCGCGCCATTCCTCGAAATGGCCAAAGCCTTGCTCAAGACGACGCGTAAGACCGCGATCCAGCCAGACCGTCGCCCGGCTGACATTTTCCAGAAAGCGGCGGTCATGCGATATCAACACGATCGCCGAGCGGATCTGGCGCAGTTCGCTTTCCAGCCATTCGATGGTGGTCAGATCCAGGTGGTTGGTCGGTTCATCCAGCAGCAGAACGTCAGGTTGCGGGGCGATCACCCGCGCCAGGGCGGCACGGCGTGCTTCGCCGCCGGACAGATGATCCGGCTTTTCGTCGCCGGTCAGTCCGAGATGTTCGAGAAGATAAGTGACACGATGCGGGTCATCGGCTGGTCCGAGCCCCGCTTCCACATAGGCGCGAACATTGGCAAAGCCATCCATATCCGGCACCTGCGGGAGATAGCGGACAGTTGCACCCGGATGTTTGAAAACCTCACCCGACGTTGCTTCCACCATACCGGCGGCGATCTTGAGCAGCGTGGATTTACCCGAACCATTGCGTCCGACCAGCGCGATGCGATCGCCTTCGCTTACCGAAAGGCTGGCATCTTCCAGAAGCGGCGTGCCTCCGAAGGTGAGCTTGATCTCGTCGAGGCGAAGGAGCGGTGGTGCCATGGTTCTCTTCGATAAACAGGGTTAAAAATTCCGCCCTGCTTGTCCGCGACAAAAGCCGTTCTGTCAAATGGTACGGCACGAAAAGACCCGTGAAAAACAAACAGGCCGGGTTTCCCCGACCTGTCAGCAAACTTATTTATCCAGCTATTGCTGGCCCAGTGTTACTGGCCCAGTGTTACTGGCAAGGCGCTTCGTAGACGCGGCCATAAGGATCGCGGTAACGGCAGTACTGCGTTCCGTTGCGCGTCTGGGCTGCACCAAGGAGCGTACCGGCAACGCCGCCGATAGCAGCGCCAGCAAGAGCGCCACGGCCATTGCCGCCGATTGCGCCACCGGCGAGTGCGCCGAGTGCTGCGCCACCAACGCCGTACCCGGCCGTGCGCTGTTCATTCGTCGTGCATGCAGCCGTCGAGAACGCGAGCACGCCAGCAACAGCAATCATCGTAAGACGTGACTTCATTGAAACATCTCCTACAAGAGTTGAACTAATCACCGACTTTGCGTCCCCAATTTCGGCGTAAAGCAGATGACACCCGCTTGGCCCATTTACAATACGTTTCGCCTGCCAGCGTCAAGCTCTTTCGATTGATAAGGTTATCGGCCCCGGAGCGGTGTTTCCTCCATCGCCAAGTTGGCGATAAGTATCGCTAATCCAGAACTCGCAGTAACGCGAAGTGTTCCACGAACTACATTGGAAACTGTCCATGAAGAGCCGAATGGCAGTGTCACATTATCTAACGGCCACTCCGCATTCGTGATCGAAAGGCCTTCGATAGTGCTGAAATTAATCACACTGAACGGCGTCCCGTCCGGAAAATCATAAACATAATCTCCGGGCGGCAAAGGCCAGGCCTCCTCGGAACCGCTGGACAACAGCACGTTCCGCCCTTTTGCAGCCTGCGCTGTTGCCATGGTCAGATGCAGAAGCGTGTGATCGGTGCGCTGACCGCCGAAGGCTCCGCAAAGGATCACCCGATCCGCACCCCGCATATAGGCCTCCTCGAAGGCCAGTTCCCCGTCCGTCATGTCCTTGGCAGCAGGGAACCTCTTTTGCGGCACGTGTCCATATTGCACGCGAAGCTCAGCAGAAGCCGAATCGAAATCGCCAAGCCAAAGTTCCGGTTCGACACCAAGAGCAGCAGCGTGCCTGATCCCGCTATCGGCAGCGAGAATACGCGCACCTGCAATTTGGCGTTTCAGGCGATCGGTCACGACCAGATCACCGCCGAGAAGAATGACGAATGTGCTCATAAGCCGCTCATAACACGGGCAAATCCATGCCGGAAGCCTGCATTCGCCGCCATTGCACTCCCTTGCCCTTCCCGTTGCGAGAGATTATTGTCGCAACCGCTCTAACGGGGTGCCGTCTGCTTTCGCGGATGGCTGAGAGGTCGCATTCCCGGCCAACCCGCTGAACCTGATCCGGTTTGCACCGGCGGAGGGATTAGATGCTCCATAAACGGCGCTCAATCCTCTTGTTGTAAAAGAAAGGAAGTGCCGTGATGCGGCTTTTATCTTTGCTGGCCTTTTCATTCTCCACAGCCCTCGCTTTCACGCCTTCTGCGCAGGCGAAAGACAAGCTCACTGTTTATACCTATGACAGTTTCGTTTCCGAATGGGGTCCGGGCCCGAAGATCAAGGAAAACTTCGAGAAGGAATGCGATTGCGAAGTGGACTGGATCGCTTCGGCCGACGGTGTCGCCCTGCTCAACCGCCTGAAGCTTGAAGGTGGCAATACCAAAGCCGATATCGTCCTCGGTCTCGATACCAATCTGACGACCGAAGCACGCGCCACCGGCTTTTTTGCTCCAAGCGGCATCGACCAAAACAATGTGAGCATTCCGGGCGGGTTCAAGGACGATATCTTCGTTCCCTATGATTATGGCTACTTCGCCGTGGTCTACGATTCGGAAAAATTGCCCAATCCGCCCAAGAGCCTGAAAGAACTGATGGAAGGCGATGCTTCCCAGAAGATCGTGCTGCAAGACCCGCGCACGTCGACGCCGGGGCTGGGCATGTTGCTCTGGATGAAATCGGTTTATGGCGACGAAGCGGAAGCGGCCTGGCAGAAACTGCAGAAGCGCGTTCTCACCGTCACGCCCGGCTGGTCGGAAGCCTATGGTCTTTTCACCAAGGGTGAAGCGCCGATGGTGCTGTCCTATACAACGTCTCCCGCCTATCACATGATTGCGGAAAAGACGGAGCGCTATAAGGCTCTGGCCTATCCGGAAGGTAATTATCTCCAGATCGAGCTGGCCGCCCAGACCACCACTGGCGCGAAAAATCCACTGGCGCAAAAGTTCCTGGCTTTCATGATCAGCCCCGGCTTTCAGGATGTTATTCCTGAAACCAACTGGATGTATCCAGCGAGCAAGACATCCACCCCGCTTCCAGCCGCTTTCGACGCGATGCCGAAGCCGGAAAAGACTCTTCTCCTGCCTTCCGACGAAGTAGCCAAGAACCGGAAGTCATGGGTCGATGAATGGCTGGCGGCGACCAGTAAATGACGACATTCCCGGCACAGCACCGCTCGAAAGACGCACCCGCCGCCAGACCGGCTGCGGGCGTACTGACGCTTGTCTTTCTGGTCGTGCTTTCCGGTGGTGCGCTTGTCGCACTGGCATTCGAAGCGGGCCGCGGTGGTTTTGACGCCGCGGTTAATTTCGACACCTATCTGTGGCGGGTTGCGCGCTTCACGATCCTGCAGGCGATCGCTTCAAGCCTGCTTTCCGTGCTGTTTGCTGTTCCGGTCGCCCGTGCACTTTATGCCGAAGCAAGCTTTGCGGGGCGCGGACTTATTCTGCGCCTGTTTGCCCTGCCGCTTGCTCTGCCTGCACTCGTCGCAGTGCTCGGCGTCACCAGCATCTATGGTCGCAACGGGTTCATTGCGCATCTGTCAGAAGCCGCAGGCCATCCGTTCCAACCGGACATTTACGGTATTACGGGCATATTGATCGCCCATGTTTTCTTCAACATGCCGCTCGCTGTCCGTCTCATTCTTGCAGGCTACGACTCGATACCAACCGATTATTGGAAGCTATCCGCGCAGCTTGGCATGGGCAATGGAGCACGCTTCCGGCTCATCGAATGGCCCGTGATCCGGCGCAATCTGCCGGGCATGATCGGCCTCCTGTTCATGCTCTGCGTGACGAGTTTCACAACTGTGCTGACGCTGGGCGGCGGCCCGCGTGCCACCACGCTGGAAGTCGCAATCTATCAAAGCTTGCATTTCGATTTTGATCCGGGTCGCGCGGTCGCCCTCACCTTCACGCAGCTTGCATTGACGTTGCTGGTCCTTCTGGCCCTGCGGATGACCGGTAGTCCGTCTGAAGAAGGCTTCACCCACGCGGCGACGCCGCGACGCTACGGCAAAACGTCTACGGCTGAACGCATTTCGAACATCGTCATCATCGGGATGGGTTTCCTCTATGTCGCACTGCCAATTGCAGGCGTTGTCATCTCCGGTCTCGCAGCCGATCTTGGGCGGCTACTGACGGAAAGGACGGTCTGGCGCGCGATCGGCACCAGTCTGGCGCTCGGCTTTTGCGCGGCGTTGCTATCGGTCATTTTGTCACTTGCGCTTGTATCGGCACGTGAAGCGATGAAGAAACGCAAGGTCGCCAGTATTTTCGATACCGGCGCCAGCCTGATCCTCGTCATGCCGCCCATCGTGATCGGCGCTGGCTGGTTCATCCTGCTTCGTCATTTCACCGATCCATTTGCGATGGCGCCGTTCATGGTCGTCACCGTGAATGCGGCGATGGCCATGCCCTTTGCCGTGCGTCTTCTGCGGCCCGCATGGGACACGGCGGCCAGTCGCCACAACCGGCTTTGCGCGCAATTGGGCATTCATGGCCTTAGTCGTTTCCGGCTTATCGACTGGCCTTCGATCCGCAAAACTTTCGGCATGGCCTTTGCCTTTGCCATGGCGCTTTCTCTTGGCGATCTCGGCACGATTGCCCTGTTCGGCAGTGACGCGCTTTTGACACTGCCCTATCTCCTCTTGCAGCGCATGGGCAGCTACCGCACATTCGACGCGGCAGGTCTGGCGCTTATTCTCGGGCTGCTTTGCCTCGTATTGATGATGATCGCGGATCGCGCATCCCGAAAGGAAACGCCTTCTCTATGAATGCCCGGATGGATGCCTCGATGAACGCCCCAATAAACGTCCTCGCCGAAATTCGCCTTGATGACGTTCGTTTCAGCTATGGTGAAACCGCCATGCATTTCGATGCGACGATAGAGGGCGGTGTTATTGCTGCAATTGTCGGACCAAGTGGTTCGGGCAAGTCGACACTTCTTAACCTGATTGCCGGTTTCGAATTTCCGCAATCCGGTCGCATCTTCATCGGCGATAAAGACGTCAGTGAACTTTCGCCAGCGGACCGGCCTGTTTCGATGGTGTTTCAGGAAAACAACCTGTTTGCCCATCTGACCGTCGAACAGAATGTCGGCCTCGGACGCTCGCCGAACCTGAAGCTCTCCGCGCAAGACCACACCGATATTGCGGAGGCTTTGTCGCGTGTCGGGCTCGCAGGCAAAGAACAGCGCAAGCCGGAAGCGCTTTCCGGTGGCGAACGCCAGCGCGTGGCGATTGCCCGGGCTCTTATACGCCAGCGCCCGGTTCTGCTCCTTGACGAAGCCTTTGCCTCGCTTGGCCCAGCGCTACGACACCAGATGCTGGATCTTGTCAGGGAGCTTCAACTTGAAACCCGTATGACGGTGCTGATGGTGACCCATACGCCTGAAGATGCGCTCTATCTCGACGCGGTGTTGCTTTTTCTCGACAGTGGCCGGATTTCCGCAATAGGCCCCGCCACTGAACTACTCTCTCCGACTGGACCGGAAGCATTGCGGCACTATATCGGCGAAAAGCAGAATTCGGCGCTAAACCTCAAATAGAGTTACGGTTGCGGACATATTTTGTTCGCAATCTGCCGGAAGAACCGGCTACAGCTTTCTTATAGTGCCCATGTACGGCTTGTACGCTTTCTGGTCTGTGGCTAGATTTGGCCCCGGATCAAGCAATCTGATTCAGAAGCGAGGATAAAATACTGTTCCGTCAATCGACCCGTTCCCGGGCCTTCCTGTGTCTACCCATCTCCCTGCCAGAATGGACGCAGCACAATTGGCGGAAACCAGCCATCGGTCTTGGCTTGCTTGCGGTCGCCCTGATTTCAGGTTGCCAGTCGATCAATTCCAGCAAGGATCTTGGACTGCAGCCTTCCGACAATCCCGTGACGGTCGACAATGTGACGCGCAATGACCGGCTGGCGCAGCTCGGTGCGCAACAACATCCGCGCATTCTCGCGACCTATGGCGGCGAGTACAAGGACCAGAGGCTTGAACGTATGGTGGCCAAGATCGTCGGCAAGCTGACGACGGTTACCGACAAGCCGGACCAGACCTATCGCATCACCATTCTCGATAGTCCCAATATCAATGCCTTCGCATTGCCGGGCGGCTATCTCTACGTTACGCGCGGCCTGCTTGCACTCGCCAACGACTCTTCCGAAGTCGCCGCCGTGATTGCCCACGAAATGGGCCATGTCATCGCCAATCACGGCATTCTGCGCCAGGAGAAGGAAGCCGAAACGGCCATCGCCGGACGTGTCGCCAGCGAAGTGTTACACAATGAATCTGCCAGCCGCGAGGAAGCCCTGCGCGGCAAGCTTCGGCTTGCGCAGTTCTCGCGCAATCAGGAATTGCAGGCGGATGCCATCGGCATCAAGATGATCGGCGAAGCCGGTTACGATCCGTTCGCTTCGGCGCGTTTCCTGCAATCTATGGAAGCCTATCAGGGCTTTCGTTCGGTTTCGGGCGCGACCGATGCCAGCCTCGACTTTCTTGCAAGCCATCCGGCAACGCCGCAGCGCATCCAGCTTGCGCTTGGTCATGCACGCCGCATCGGCGCACCCGGCGTCGGCACAACCGATCGCGATTCCTTCCTCAACGGAATTGACGGCCTTCTCTACGGCGACTCGCCCAATGAAGGTTATGTCCGCGAACAGACCTTCATCCATCCAAAGCTCGGTGTCACTTTCCGCGCACCAGATGGCTTCACCATCGACAATTCGGCCAATGCGGTCATGGCAAGCGGCCCCGGCGAAGTTGCCATTCGTTTCGATGGCGCATCTCTTCCGGCGGGATCAAACCTTGCCGACTATATCCGCTCGGGCTGGGTAACCGGTCTCGACGACAGTTCGATCCAGACCACCACCATCAACGGGTTGCCCGCCGCGACTGCGCGCGCCAGCGCCGACCGGTGGCAGTTCGACATTGTGGTCATCGGTGCAAACAACAAGGTCTATCGCTTCCTGACAGCAGCACCGAAAGGCAGCAACGCCCTTCTGCCTGCTTCGCAGACGGTCACGCAATCCTTCCGCTTGCTGTCGCCTGCCGAACAGAACGCCATCAAGCCGCTGCGCATCCGCGTCGTGACGGTGAAGCCGGGCGACACGCTGGCCAGCCTGTCGGCACGCATGCAGGGCACCACCCGCAAACTGGAACTGTTCCGCCTTCTCAATGCCATGTCGGCAGGGGCGACGGTTTCGGTCGGTGACCGCGTGAAGCTGATCAGCGAGTAGGTCGTGATGACGGAAACATGCATCCACTCTGTCCTTGCCGGAAAAATCGCTCCTCTCGGACCGCGTAGCGTTCCAAGCGGCATCGACAAACAGCCAGTTACTGGCAAAGTCCGCGTGACTTTCGAGGGGCTGGACTGCGATGCGCAGGGCGACCGGAAAGTGCATGGTGGACCGGAAAAAGCGCTCCATCATTATCCGCACGATCATTATGCGGTCTGGCGCGAAGAAATCGGCGAAAACCCGCGTCTGAGCGCGCGTGGTGCTTTCGGCGAAAACATCTCCACATCGGGTCTGAACGAGCACAATGTCGCCGTAGGCGACAGGTTCCGGCTCGGCAGTGCACTTGTCGAGGTTTCACAGGGGCGCCAGCCCTGCTGGAAACTGAACGAACGCTTTGCAACCGCCGACATGGCCGTGCGCGTGCAGAAGACGGGGCGGACAGGCTGGTATTATCGTGTTCTGGAAGAAGGCAATGTTGAAGCTGGCGATTCGATGATCCTCGTCGACCGCCTTTCACCAAACTGGACACTGCATCGTGTCTGGCACCTGCTTTATGTCGACACACTGAACTATGACGAACTGTCCGTGATGGCGGAGCTTTCGCACCTCGCCGATAGCTGGAAACGCTATGCCGTGCGCCGCCTCCAAAATCGCAAGGTCGAGGACTGGTCGTCACGGCTTGAAGGCAAGGCCGCTGAACCACAAAAGTAAGGAGCCGTTCGGCCCCTCTACTTGTGTTGCGCTGATTGTAACAGCTTATGCCTGATAGGCAGCCAGTTCGTGCTGGCTCAACAGGGCAATCTTCAGCTTCTCCATCGCACGGCTTTCGATCTGTCGCACCCGCTCCTTGGAAATACCAAGCTTTTCACCCAGCGCTTCAAGCGTCACGCCGTCATCATCAAGGCGACGCTCGCGGATGATGTGCAGCTCGCGCTCATTCAGCGTATCGAGCGCTACATTGAGCCATTGATTGCGACGTTCCATATCGATGGAGCTTTCAGCGACCTCATCCTGCAACGGATGGTCGTCAACCAGAAAATCCATGCGACGCGCTGCACCCGATTCCTCGTTGTTTACTGGTGCCGACAAGGAGCTATCCGGCCCCGAAAGACGGCTGTCCATGATCTCGACATCGCTTGTCGAAACGCCCAGCTGATCGGAAATTTCGCGATACATCTCGGCCTTGGTCATATTGTCGTCGGACTGAGCCAGCTTTGAACGAAGCCGCCGCAGATTGAAGAACAGCGCCTTTTGCGCCGAACTTGTTCCGCCGCGCACGATGGACCAGTTACGCAGGATATAATCCTGCATAGACGCACGAATCCACCACGATGCATAGGTCGAGAAGCGCACTTCCCGTTCGGGGTCAAAACGGGCAGCAGCTTCAAGAAGGCCGACATAGCCTTCCTGGATGAGATCATTCATCGGCAGTTTGAACTTGCGGAAGCGCCCGGCCATGGAAATGACCAGTCGCATATGTGCGGATGTTATGCGGTGAAGTGCTTCCTGATCTTTCAGTTCCTTCCAGCGAATAGCGAGGGCTCGCTCCTCTTCGCGCTCCAGATAGGGAGCCGACATTGCGCTGCGGATCATGGATTGGGAAGAGGCTGCTGTCGCTGGGAGGCTACGCGCAACCATAGGCATGCGATTGGCTGGAACTGCGGAAGAACTGCTCATGGATGACTGCTTCATCTGGTTCTCCTGTTCTGAACTCACGCCCATCGGGCGTTCAGTGGAAGGATATGCCAGTCCCACAAAGACTCATTGGACGAACATGCGAATTCGCCCAAAACTCCCCGCCAGGCCCATTCTTTGGCCAACATGACTACGCCGCAAAACAAACCCGCTTACGAACTGGTGTCTGGAAGAACGCATCAGTTGCGATCAGGTTCCCACCATCCAAGGATAAATCTCTGACTATGCAGAAAGATGACTGGAAGGGTTAATGATTGACTGCGAAATTCAATAGAATTTTAACTAAGTGGCCCACTCAAAGAGCGGGCCACTTGTCAGATCTCATTTAGATCTGCGTCAACCCTCCGTCGACGACAAGGTCTGTTCCCGTCGAGAAGCTGCTTTCGTCCGATGCAAGGAAAAGGGCTGCAGATGCCAGCTCTTCCGGGCGTCCCAGACGTCCCAGCGGCACATAAGCGGCACTGTTCGTGCGATACGCCGCTGCTTCCTCCGGTGTTGTGACCTGCGACTCAATAATGGGAGTGTCTATCGGCCCAGGGCTTAGCGTGTTCACCCTTATCTTGTTTGCAAGTAGTTCCGCCGCCGCCGAACGCGCGAGAGATCGCACAGCCGCCTTTGTAGCATTATAGACGCTGTAGCCCGGCGTTCCCTTGCTTGTCATACATGTAGAAAGAAGAATGATCGAACCGCCGTCACGCATCACGGGAAGAGCTCCCTGGACGGTGAAGTATGTACCTTTCACATTGATATCGAACATCTTGTCGAAGTGATCTTCCGAAGCATCGCGGATCGAACTCAATTCCACAACGCCGGCATTGGCGACAAGAATATCGAGACCACCCTCCTCGTTCTGGACTGTTTCAAATAGCCGATCCAAGCTACCCAGATCGGATATGTCGGCCTGAATTGCCGTAGCACCTCGTCCCAGCTTATTTACGGCGGCTTCAAGTTCCGCCTTGCGACGACCAGCAATATAGACAGTCGCGCCTTCCTTGATAAAGCGCTGTGCGATGGCAAATCCAATACCGCTGGAACCACCTGTGACAACGGCGACTTTGGAAACGAGCTTACCCATGAAATCCTCGCTTGGGTTCGTTGAACGACAGGGAGCCGCAGGTCCATGCGCGATATTGCGCATACCCTGCCTGACAGCTAGATATGACGAACCCGTGGAGGTTTAAACTGAAGATAAACGCACAACCCTCGTGAGAAAACGCACCATGGATCACTGGAATGAGGTTCGCATGTTTCTCGCGGTCGCTCAGGGCGGCACGGTTCGCGCTGCAGCAGATGCGTTGGACGTCAATCATGCCACGATCATACGTGGTATCAGTCGGCTGGAAGAAACACTGGAAACAAAACTGTTCGACAGGCTGGCATCCGGATACCGGCTTACGGATGCGGGAAGCGACATTGTTGAACTCGCAGGACAGATGGCGACAGCCTCATCCCAGATCGAGGCTCGGATTTTTGGGCGCGATCAGCGTGTCTCCGGGCCTCTGAGGTTCACGCTCCCGATTTCAATGGCGACTGACCTGCTGATGCCATCCCTCGCAGATTTCAAGGCCGCCTATCCAGACATTGGGCTGGAAATCGTGGGCTCGACGTCAATGATTAATCTCGTCAACCGCGAAGCTGATGTCGCTTTGCGTGTGGTCGTTGGCGGGAAGACGCCACCCGACAATTTATACGGAACAAGACTCTGCCAATTCCATATGGCATTCTACATTCATCGAAATCTGATGACACAACCGTCACCAGCTTCCGCAACCTGGTTGCTGGGACCAAACGAAAATGCCCCATCAGATTGGGAGTCAGCGACCGGGATTAAAATGGCTGCCAATCCGGTCCGCTTTGCGGAGATAGGATCACAGTTTCAAGCAACGCGGGCTGGGATGGGCATCTCGTTTCTCCCATGCTTTCTTGGCGATAGCGAACCGAAACTCATCCGCGTACCCGGAACTGCCAGTTCCTGTGTAGGCGATATCTGGCTACTGACCCATAGCGATACCCGACAAACAAGGCGCGTCCGCCTGCTATGCGATCACGTGCGAAGGGCAATACAGGGATTTGTGGGGCTATTGAATGGCCAAACAATATCTTAGCAGGTCAGACACCGACATCCCCAGACATACAAGGGCAAACAACTCATGAGCGCTGATCCAACAGATCGAGCAAGTCGGCCAGCCGCTCGACGCGATGCATTTTGAAGCAATCTGCTTTCCATCACACGGAGAATGACGCAGGCGAACTCTTCTCAATGGAGAAAAAAAGCCCGGCTATAATGCCGGGCCTTTTTGAAAGAAAGAGAAGTAAAGCTGCTTATGCCGCTTCAACTTCATCGTCATCGAGGTCTGCTTCAGCGTCGGCTTTGCCGCGCTTCGGTCCCTTGGCGAGATTCGCTTCGATCAGACGAACAGCTTCGGTTTCCGAAAGCTTGTTCACGGCAGCGATTTCGCGCGCCATACGATCAAGGGCAGCTTCATAGAGCTGGCGTTCCGAATAAGACTGTTCCGGCTGGTTCTCAGCGCGGAAAAGATCGCGAACGACTTCCGAGATCGAGATCAGATCGCCGGAATTGATCTTTGCATCATATTCCTGGGCGCGGCGCGACCACATGGTACGCTTCACACGTGCGCGGCCCTGTACGACCTTGAGTGCACGTTCAACATAGTCGGTCTCCGACAGCTTGCGCATACCGATGGAAGCGGCTTTGGCAACCGGCACCTTCAGGCGCATCTTGTCTTTTTCGAAATCGATTACGAAAAGCTCGAGCTTGTGGCCTGCCACTTCCTGCTCTTCGATAGTGACGATCTGACCAACGCCATGAGCCGGATACACGATGGCCTCACCGGCCTTGAAACCGCCACGCGCTACTGGAGACTTTTTCTGCTGGGATGACATACGCTTCATTACTCCCTGTTGTGCCCGGCGCGACCCGCCGGTTGACACATGATGTTCGACCGCGCTCCGGAGAAATGAAGCACGGAAGTTGTTTGTCGGCTTGGAACTGAAAACGTATCTGACGGCAAATCTAGCCGACCGGGTGTACGGTGAGGGGGACGACGCCAAATCGCAATCATCTTCCCCGGTGCCATCAGCCCGGTACTAAAGATCAGCCCTTTCAGAGATTAACGCATAGCGCCACGAATTGACGTCCAGTCACCGAAATTATTGGAGCAACCTAACACAATTTCGCGAAAGAATCAACAAATTGCCAAATATGTCGTATCTGGCAATGCAACACGCCTAAAATATGAGCGTTTTCCCGTGATTTCATTCGTCTTTTGCCGATGCATTGCAGAAAAAGCAAGTGATAAATCCTGCATTCCTGTAATGTCGGACAACCTGGCAGTCTTGCCAGGCTGAACGTACACGTTCCTGGAGCGCAAAGTCTTCCGGAACGAAGACATACTTATACAATACCGTCCAGCTCGCAACAGCCTGCAAGCAGTACCTGCAATGCTGGCTGGGTATTAGTCACCGCTACCAGGCTCGACGGAGAAATACTTCTCCAGTTTGCCAGCCACACCGTCCATTTCCTTGGCCTCCGGCAGGGCATCTTTCTTCGCGGTAATATTGGGCCATTTTGCCGCATATTCCGTATTCAATTCCAACCACTTGTCGAGGCCCGGCTCGGTGTCGGGGCTGATCGCCTCGGCAGGGCATTCCGGTTCACATACGCCACAGTCGATGCACTCGTCGGGATTGATGACGAGCATGTTTTCGCCTTCGTAGAAGCAATCGACCGGACAGACCTCGACGCAGTCCGTATATTTGCAGCGAATGCAATTATCGGTCACGACATACGTCATCGTCGAACTCCTGTTGCCGCCCGAATTCCAGAACAGGCGGCTTATCTATCCTACAGCTTTGCGCCGATACTCCGGCAAGCCGACAATCGGCTCGGGGCTTTGGAATATCTCGCCACGAAGTCACTGTGCACGGAAATGGTTGCTAGTGGATTGAATTTGACGTTTGATACCCGTCCGACATCAATCTCATTTCAAACGTCAAATTCGAAAAATCCACTAGATCCATGGGTTTATTAGTGGTCTTTTAGCTTCCGACATTTGCTCAACGTCTGTATCAGGGGAACGCAAATGTCGGAATCAGACCACTAGCCTCAGCCCATGCCCTTTTATGACAATGCGTGAGGTAACGATTTTATCCTGCCGTGACAAGGGTACAAACGCCGCAACGTCACGAAGTAACGCACATCTGAAACAGCATTTCGTTTGACGGCTTTTGCTTGGAAAACGCTTTCGCCAGAACGGTTTGATGCGCAATTTCCATCACCGCCGCAACGAGCCTGCGGCAACGCGTCCGTGTCAGCTTCCGCGTAAACGATCCGTTTCGCGACGTTCTTTCTTGGTCGGGCGCCCGGCTCCGCTTTCGCGCTGCGGCGCTACGGCCTCCGGCGATATCGTAGAAGTGGATGCAGGTGGAGGCGTAAGATCTTCATAAAGCAGTTGGGCTTCGGGCGCCGGACCACGACGCTCCCCCGGAGCGAGTATCTTGTAAACGAGGATGCGTCGGTCGAGGGTAATGGTCAGCACATCGCCAACCTTCACCTGATGAGCCGCCTGCTCGATCTTGTCACGGTTGACCCGGACCTTGCCGCCGACGGCGAGTTTCGCCGCCAGCGATCTTGATTTGACCACGCGCGCGAAGAACAGCCACTTGTCGATTCGCTGTCTTGCGCCCGCATCTACAGTCATTTTACTTCTTCATCTGTTCTTTCAGAGCCAGAAGCTTGGCGAAAGGCGAATCGGGATCGATACGTGCAGGACGTTCCTGCTCGACGCGCTTGCCGCCCTGATGGCCGTGATCGCGCTTCGGCTGACGCTGATTGCCACCACGAAAGTCACCCTTGGAGCCTTCGCGCTTGCCTTCGCCGTCATGACGCTTTTGCTTGTCGAAGCGCTTGCCACCGCGATCATTACGCGCCTGCTGGTCTGCACCACCTTCAGACTTGCGTGCTTCACCGCCCTGATCACGGTTCTGATGACCGCGATTCTGGTTGCCGCGATTTTGACGCTGACGGTTCTGGTCCTGATTACGGTTGCGGCCTTCGAAACGACCCTGACGCCACAGAAGAACAGGCTTTGGCTCTTCAGCCGCCGCTTCTGCGGTTTCACCTGCCGGTGCGGCTTCTGCAGCCACCGGAGCTTCTTCCGCTTTGGCTTCAGTTTCCGTTTCAGCGACAACAACCGGTGCAGGCACAGGTTCAGCCGCTGGCACGGCAGGTTTCTCAGCCGCTGCGACCGGCGAAGCGCCAATTTCCTTGACTGCAGCTTCAGCCGCAAAAGCATCCAGTTCGGCGAGCTTCGCCGTGACCGCAGCGGCTTCCATGGCCTCGTGACGATAGCCAAGGCTCTTCAGGATTTCTTCCATGTCGTCGGTTGTCGCACCGAGAATCGACATCATGGCAGGCGTGACGATGAAACGTCCGCCGTCATAAGCGCCATCCGGACGCGCACCGGAACCCGGACGCCAGGCAAGCGCCGGGCGAATGAGATCGGCAAGACGTTCCAGAATATCGATGCGCACAGCGCGACGGCCCAGCACACGATAGCCTGCCAGACGGTAGAACATCGGATCGAAAGCCGGATCGACGACGACCGAAGTGCGACCAGCGGCCAGCACGTTCACGACATCGCCATAACCGGCACGTTCGCGGCCATCGTTCTTCAGCGCCCAGAGCAGCGTGATGAGGCCAGCCGGAGCGGGCTTCAGCAGCATGGGCATGAAGACGTGATAGGCACCGAAACGCACGCCGAGACGACGGAGCGCCGCACGCGAATCCTGATCGAGTCCGCGCACTTCCTCTGCCACATCGCGGCGCGGGAGAATGCCGAGATTCTCGACGATCTGGAATGCAAGACCGCGGGTCATGCCGGTCAGGGCATCAGCGGCAGCCAGGTCGGTGAGCGGCTTCAGAACGGTTTCGATATGATGAGCGACGAACCGTTCGATACGCGCGGCGACCTTGTCGCGTGCTGCTCCGGTAAGCTGTTCGTCGGCCAGGATCACCGCGCGCGGCTTCAGCAGGTCATCACCCGCAACCAGCGTTGCGACCGTTGCACCAACCCAGCGCATAACGCCGTCCGAGCCCAGCGCGAAATCGCCATTCGGCGCGGCAGCAAAGCGCTCCGCGCGACGTTCGAACTCGGCGGCCAGCGCCTTTTGTGCAGCCGACTTCACCGCCTTGGCGTCCGGCCCCTCGGCCTGAACGTCAGCGGTAAAACGGAATCCTTCCAGTTGCCCGACATTGTGGCCTTCGACAATCACGTCTCCGGCCGGGCTGATTTCTGCTTCAAGCATGGCATTCTCTCTCAGGCGCCTCATAAGCACGCTTGTCCTGCGGTCTACAAAGCGTTTCGTCAACCTTTCATGCAGCGCGTCGGACAATCTGTCCTCAATTTCGCGCGTCTTTTCCTGCCAGTGTGTCGGATCGGCAAGCCATCCCGGCCTGTGCGACACAAAAGTCCAGGTTCGAATTTGCGCCACACGATGCGACAGGGTGTCAATTTCCCCCTCTGTGCTATCGGCGCGGCGCACCTGTTCGCTCATATAATCTTCATCGACGCTCCCTCGGCGGACAAGATCCTGGTAGATGGTTGCAATGATATCGGCATGCTGCGCCGGCGCGATCTTGCGATAATCGGGCAGCGCGCAGGCGTCCCACAAAAGCTCGATGCGTGCCGGTGTCTTGGCGAGCCGCACAATCTCTTCGTCTTTCGACAAATTTACAAGCGCTTGTTGATCAACGGCAGGCAAAGCCTTGGCCAATCCTTCAATCGGTGCGGGCGTTTCCAGAGAATACCGCAGAGAATCGAGCGATGAAAAGTCGAAACGCGCCGTGCGCCACTGCAGAACTTTCACCGGATCGAAATTATGCGCTTCCACCCGTTCGACCAGTTCTTCGTCGAATGGATGCACCTGCCCGGTCACACCGAATGTGCCGTCACGCAGATGACGTCCAGCGCGCCCGGCTATCTGCCCAACTTCGGCAGGCGTCAGATCGCGGAACTGATAACCGTCGAATTTGCGGTTCTGCGCAAAGGCGACATGGTCAACATCCAGATTGAGCCCCATGCCGATGGCATCGGTCGCCACCAGAAAATCGACGTCACCCGACTGGTAAAGCTCTACCTGCGCATTGCGCGTGCGCGGACTGAGCGCGCCCATGACCACCGCAGCACCACCGCGCTGGCGGCGGATCAGTTCAGCAATCGCATAAACCTCGTCGGCAGAAAAGGCGACAATGGCGGAACGGTTCGGCAGGCGGGTAATCTTCTTGGCCCCAGCATAGGCCAGATGCGACAGGCGCGGACGCGTTACCACATTGATGCCGCGCAAGAGCTTTTCCAGAATGCCGCGCATCGTCCCAGCGCCAAGCAGGAGCGTCTCCTGCCGTCCCCGCAAATGCAGGATGCGGTCGGTGAATATATGCCCGCGTTCCAGATCACCGGCGAGCTGCACTTCATCGATAGCCACAAAAGCCACATCAGTGCGGCGCGGCATGGCCTCGACCGTGCAGACGGAATAGCGCGCGCCGGGCGGCACGATCTTTTCCTCACCCGTGACCAGCGCGACATTGGCCGCCCCGACCCGTTCCACCACGCGGTTATAGACCTCGCGCGCCAGAAGGCGCAGCGGCAGGCCGATCATCCCGCTTCCATGCGACAGCATACGTTCGATGGCGAGATGCGTTTTGCCGGTATTGGTCGGCCCAAGCACCGCAGTCACATCGCGGCCACTCAAGGTCAGCGGCAAATCATGGGCAGGGAGTTGGTTCATGCCAATAATCGGATTCCCGGTACAAGCGCCCGTCACGGGCTGGATGCTGGTTCTTGCGATAGCACTATACGACCTGCACCGAAAGCGCTCCTGTTAAGTTTCAGTATGGACGAGTTGCCAACCTTTCGGCTACCGATCTGCAGCCGGTCAATAACTTGTCGATTAACGATTGGAACGACTCTGGAACGAATCGGCGACGAATCGCTGACTCAGAGAGCTTCGCCTTTTGTTCACGGCAACATATAGTAAGCCTAACACAAAACCCCACAACATAATGAATCGGATGTTCCGCTTTTCCTCGTTCTCCCGACGCGGAACAACACCGCCGTTAACTTTTGGCAAAACCTGTCAACAGGCTGTTCCGATTACAATGCAATTCTTCAGAAAATCTTAATGATTACTGATAGTTCGTTAATGCCGAAGCGGATGGAAACTCGATTTTCGTTAACCTTCAGGCCAAAGCCGGAACGAATCGGCGACGAATCGCTGATCTGCAACGTTTCTCCGTTTGTTCTCACCACATCTGGTAGTCCGTGATCGCAATGCGCCATAGAAAACCAGTATTAAACAGACTTTGAGCACCGTCTCATCGGTTTCGCGTTAACTTTCTGACAAGGCCACCATACCGACGCCAGCGATTTCAAACGTCTCATTGCGGAAACAAAAAGGCGGACGGAGCCAAATCTCCGTCCGCCTCTGTTCCAGTGAAGGAGAAGGTCAGTCGCGCTCGACGCACAAGGCAACGCCCATGCCGCCGCCGATGCAAAGTGTCGCCAGACCGCGCTTGGCATCGCGGCGCTGCATTTCGTAAAGCAGCGTCGTCAGAACGCGTGCGCCTGATGCGCCGATCGGATGACCGATCGCGATTGCTCCGCCATTGACGTTGACGATATGGGGGTTGAGACCAAGATCACGCACAACAGCACAGGACTGTGCTGCAAAGGCTTCGTTGGCTTCGACCAGATCGAGATCGCCGACGCTCCAGCCTGCCTTTTCCAGCGCCTTCTTCGTCGCCGGAATCGGGCCTGTTCCCATGATCGAAGGATCGACGCCAGCCGTTGCCCAGGAAACGATGCGCGCAAGCGGCTTCACACCACGCTTGGTGGCTTCATCCGCATCCATCAGCACGACAGCCGCAGCACCATCGTTAATCCCGGATGCGTTGCCTGCAGTAACCGTCCCCTCCTTGTCGAAAGCGGGCTTCAACTTGGTCAATGCCTCAATCGTCGTGCCGGGACGGATATATTCATCCGCCGAAATGACGATATCGCCCTTGCGACCCTTTACAGTGAACGGAACAATTTCATCCTCGAACCTGCCCGCATTCTGTGCCGCCTCTGCCTTCTGCTGGGAAGCAAGTGCGAACTCGTCCTGATCGGCGCGGGTCAACTGCCACTGATTGGCAATATTCTCGGCAGTGATCCCCATATGATAGCCATGAAAGGCATCAATCAGGCCGTCCTTCAGCATGGTATCGACCATCTTGAAGTCGCCCATCTTCACGCCGGACCGTAAATGCGCGCAATGCGGCGCCATGGACATGGATTCCTGACCGCCTGCCACGATGATCTTGGCATCGCCGGAAAGAATCTGCTGCATGCCGAGCGCAACCGCTCGCAAACCGGAACCGCATAGCTGGTTGATCGAGAAGGCTGTCGTCTCTTTCGGGCAACCGGCATCCATCGCCGCCTGCCGCGCAGGGTTCTGGCCCTCGCCTGCCGTCAACACCTGTCCGAGAATAACCTCGTCCACATCCGTCGCCGCCACACCGGCGCGTTCCAGCGCTCCTTTGATAACCGTCGCGCCCAATTCATGTGCGGGGATATTGGCAAACGCACCGTTGAAAGCGCCCACTGCGGTACGCGCCGCGCTGGCAATGACGATGGCTTTCTGGTCGGACATTCTTTCCTCCTTGAAATGTTGCGCAACACAAAGACCAAAATTCCGGCCTTGGCAAGCTTTGCCGTGTGCCCGCAACCGTCTTCATGAAAATCGATAAAGTGTTTTTCCCATGACGAGCAGCATTGGAGTGTGCATTGCCGGTCATGATCGCTAAATTGCATTTAGCTATAAATAGGAGATATTCATGACTTCACTGACGCTCGAACAAGCCAATGGGATTATTGCTGGTGCCTTTGCCAAGGCAGCCGAGCTGAAACTGAAGCCGCTGGCTGTCTCCGTCTTTGACGCAGGCGGAAGCCTGAAAGCGTTTCAGCGGCAGGACGGAACTTCGATCCTTCGTTTCGAGATCGCCTCGGGCAAGGCTTTCGGTGCACTCGCCGTCGGAACGGGCTCGCGCTGGCTGCACAATCAGGCCAAGGACCGTCCACACTTCCTGGAAGGTTTGTCGGGCGTGTCCGGCGGCAAGGTCGTGCCGGTGCCGGGCGGCGTTCTGATCAAGGATGCAGGCGGCGAAATCCTCGGTGCCGTAGGCATTTCCGGTGATACATCAGACAATGACGAAATTGCAGCCATTGCCGGTATCGAAGGCGTAGGCTTTGCATCAGACGCAGGCTGATTTTCAGCAAAAGCTCGCGATCAAGGCCGCTTTATGCGGCCTTTTTCATGCAGCTTGCAGAGAAGACCGCACAAAAGAAAACGCCGCTTCCGGAAACCGGAAACGGCGTTTTTGAAAACCATCTTTCGGCTGCAATGCAGCGTCAGATTTATTCCTTAGCTTCGAGGACCTGACGGCCGCGATACATACCGCTCTTCAGATCGATATGATGCGGACGACGAAGTTCGCCCGAGTTCTTGTCCTCGACATAGGTCGGGGCCTTGAGAGCGTCAGCCGAACGGCGCATGCCACGCTTCGACGGAGACGTTTTTCGTTTTGGTACTGCCATGGATCCAGCTCCACTGATCGGTCAATAAACGTCCGGCACGGCCCCGAAGAGCCTGTCACATCGGACAAAATTCCGGAAAGTCACGTGCCTATACACGCTCTAACGGCATTTGACCAGCGGGAGTCTTATCTTTTTTTCGTATCATGCATTTATTGCACGCAAACCACATAGGGACCTGACCGTGCGGCGCGTCCGGCGACGATCCGGGCAATGCGCTGCATGTTGCGCGTCGGCTTGGCGGGGTTGCGCAAGGCCGGGTTTGGCAGCGTGACGGCAAGCAGTGCGGATTGCTGCGCATTGAGTTTTGCTGCCGGGCGCTTGAAATGATGCTGGGCTGCGGCCTCGATTCCGTAAATGCCCGGTCCCCACTCGGCGATATTGAGATAGATTTCCATAATGCGCTTTTTGGACAGAATACCGTCAGCAGCCAGCGCCAGCGGAAATTCGAGCCCCTTGCGGACATAGGAGCGCCCATTCCACAGGAAGAGGTTCTTCACGGTCTGCATCGTAATCGTGGAAGCGCCGCGGCTCGGACCGCCATCGCCCGTATCGTCCAGAACCAGCCCCAGCTGATGCCAGTCCACCCCGCCATGGCTGCAGAACTGGCCGTCCTCGGCCATCATTACCGAATTGACGAGAACCGGCGCGATATCGTCGATACTGACCCATCTCCGGTCCACGCCCTGAAACAGAACATAGTCCTTGACCATCAGGGTCGAGATCGGGCGGACAAAGGGTACGGAATAGACGAAAAGCAGGAAAATCGGCAACACGGCCAGAATCACCAGAATCTTGAGCGCGAGAGCAATCCGGGCACCCCAAACAGGATCCGCCAGATAATTGCGTCCATCTTTGCTCTTGATGATGATTTTTGCCACTGCCACCGCCTGCTACCTTCCCCCAAGCGACATAAACCATTCCTTAATAAGTTTGAACCGGATTCCATAATCCAACCGGGGAAACAAGTCGAAACACGCCGTTTCGTGACGTTCAAATGAAAAAGCCTGTGCTGATCGTTGTGGCCAGTTGACCAAATCAGCGCTTTCGTCCATCCCCTTTGACATGGAAAAGCTGTCGACCGATTTCACCGCCATTCTCAACCATCGTGCCATGGAAGTAGAAATGGCACTGACGGGCCTTCTGGACCAGCGCCTCAAGACGGGAGAAATCGCCCGCCCGGAACGGCTGCTCGCCGCCATGCGGCATGGTGTCCTGAACGGTGGCAAGCGCCTCCGGCCTTTTCTCGTTGTCGAAAGTGCCGCTTTGTTCGGCAAAGGTAGCGACGCCGTTCTGCGTGTTGCAGCCGCGCTCGAATGCATTCACTGCTATTCGCTTGTCCATGACGATCTGCCAGCCATGGATGACGATGACCTGCGGCGCGGCCAGCCGACCGTGCACAAGGCATTTGATGAAGCTGCCGCCATTCTGGCCGGAGACGGTCTTCTGACCTATGCTTTCGACATCATCTCGTCGGATGAAACCGACCTCGATGCAGCAATTCGCCTGCAACTGGTTTCAGCGCTCGCCCGCGCATCCGGTCTCGGTGGCATGGTGGGCGGACAGGCTCTCGATCTGATGGCCGAAACCAGCAAGCCTGACGAAGCCGGCATCATCACGTTGCAGGCAATGAAGACTGGCGCATTGATCCGTTTTGCCTGCGAGGCCGGAGCCATCATCGCCAATGCATCCAGCGAAGACCGCGAGCGCATGGCCGAATTCGGCTCCGCTATTGGCCTTGCCTTCCAGCTGGCGGACGATCTTCTGGACGTGACCGCCGACGCCGAGGCGATGGGCAAGGCCACTGGTAAAGATGCCGCCGCCGGAAAGGCCACGCTGGTTTCACTCCACGGCATCGACTGGACCCGCAAGCAACTGTCCGGACTGGTTGCCCAGGCGGAAAGCTTGCTGGCACCCTTTGGCAAGGATGCGGATATTCTGAAGCAGGCCGCCCGCTTCATCGCCGAACGGCAGAGCTAAAGCATGTCTCCCGCAAGCGGGAACCGATTTTGCTCAGGATAATGCGTAAAAACAACGATTTAAAGATCGTCTTCACGTACCTTGACGATAACCACATCGTCAGCGGAAAGCATGCGCCCGTCCTGAGAACGCACATCAAGCGCGGCCACGTCCTCGCCTGAAACGCTGTCGACAAGACGCGAATGAGTTTCACCCGGCGCAAAGAGATGCTTTTCTCCCCATTGCCTGAGCGACACGATGACAGGCAGCAGATCGCGCCCTTTTGCCGTCAGGCGATACTCCTGATGCGCGCCACCATTAGGGTCTGGCACGGATTCCATGATTCCCTCTCCCGTCAGCTTGCGCAGACGTTCCGAGAGAATATTGCGGGCGATTCCGAGATTCTTCTGAAAGGCGCTGAAACGTGTCACGCCGTCGAAGGCTTCACGGACGATCAGCAGCGACCACCAGTCGCCGATCACATCAAGCGCGCGCGCACTCGGGCAATAATCGCCTTTCATGCTTTTCTTTCGAACCATGTTAACTCCACAGATTGCAATCTGGTTGCAATATAAAACCTTTTTCGCTACAAGCAAAATGGTTTCATTTTAAAACCGTTTTGCAGGAGTCCGTCATGCAACCTTCAACCGGCGCGGCAGCAACGCTGTCCGCGAACCCTGATGCACGCCCTTTGCTTTCCTCGACTACCCTTTTTCTGTTTGCGGCTGCAAGCGGACTGGCGGTAGCCAATGTCTACTTTGCTCACCCGCTGCTCGATGTGATGGCCGATGACCTTGGCCTCAAACGCTCAACAGCAGGTCTCATCGTCGCCGCCAGCCAGCTCGGTTATGCAATTGGCCTGATTTTTCTCGTCCCGCTTGGCGACCTCTTCAACCGGCGAAAGCTGATCATCACGCATTTCCTTCTGTCGGTCCTGTCCCTGATCGCAATCGGCTTTGCGGCCAATGCCACCGTGCTTCTGGTCGCCATGGCCACTATGGGCCTGCTCGCCGTCGTCACACAGGCACTTGTCGCCTATGCGGCCAGCCTCGCAGCACCGGCGCGACGCGGCCATGTGGTTGGCATCGTAACCAGCGGCATCGTGCTCGGCATATTGCTGGCGCGCGCGATAGCTGGCGCCCTCACCGACATTGGCGGCTGGCGCAGCGTCTACTTCGTTTCCTCTATTATCACGCTTTTGATCGCGCTCCTGCTGTGGCGCAGCCTGCCCGACCAGAAGCGGCAGCCGACCAGCGTTAGCTATCCGGCACTCATTCTGTCGCTTGTGACGCTGTTTCGCTCCGAGCCGGTACTACGCATTCGCGCCATCATCGCCATGCTGATCTTCGCCAATATTACCACTTTGCTCGCGCCACTGGTCATGCCGCTCAGCGCACCACCCTTCGAACTGAGCCATGCAGAGATCGGTCTGTTCGGACTGGCAGGTGCTGCAGGAGCGCTTGCCGCGTCGCGTGCTGGCGGTGTTGCCGACCGCGGCTATGCGCAGCGGATGACAGGCATCGCTTTGCTGCTGATGTTCATGTCATGGGGTCTGATAGCCCTGCTGGAACATTCACTGCTCTGGCTGATCGCAGGTGTGCTGATTATCGACTTCGGCCTTCAGGCTGTCCACGTCACCAATCAGGCGATGATCTACCGTGTACGCCCGGACGCGCAGAACAGGCTCACCGCCGCCTATATGGTTTTCTATTCCATCGGCAGCGCAAGCGGTTCGGCGGTTTCAACCTGGGTCTATGCTTATGCAGGCTGGAATGGCGTTTGCCTGCTTGGCGCAGGCATCAGCCTTGTCACGCTCATCTTCTGGGCAGCAACATTAAAGGCTACACCAGAGACCGCTACGCGCGCAGTTACCTGTACCGCTTAGTTCTGGCCAGCAGCGATTTTCTGATCGAGTCCGAAGCGGTTCTCGATGTAATCGGCAACCATTTTTTGGAAGTCCTCGGCAATAGCAGGACCGCGCAACGTCGTGACTTTCTTGCCATCGACAAAGACCGGTGCGGACGGCGTTTCGCCCGTGCCGGGAAGCGAGATGCCGATATCAGCGTGCTTCGATTCGCCCGGCCCGTTGACAATGCAGCCCATCACGGCAACCGACAGCGCTTCTACGCCGGGATATTTCTCGCGCCAGACCGGCATGTTGCGGCGGATATCGTCCTGAATAGTCTGCGCCAGTTCCTGGAACACGGTCGATGTCGTACGGCCGCAACCGGGGCACGCCGCAACAATCGGAATAAATTGCCGGAAGCCCATGGTCTGCAGAAGCTCCTGCGAAACCTGCACTTCGCGGGTGCGGTCGCCGCCGGGTTCAGGGGTAAGCGAAATACGGATTGTGTCGCCGATGCCCTGCTGCAATAGAATGCCCATGGCCGCCGACGAGGCGACAATGCCCTTGGTGCCCATGCCTGCTTCGGTGAGGCCGAGATGCAGCGCATGATTGGAACGCTGCGCCAGCATCGTATAGACGGCGATCAGGTCCTGCACCTGACTGACCTTGGCCGACAGAATGATCTTGTCGCGGCCAAGTCCGATCTCTTCGGCAAGATTGGCGGAAATCAGAGCCGACTGCACAATGGCTTCGCGCATGACTTCCTGTGCGCTCAATGGCGCGCCAGCGTCCTGATTGCGATCCATCAGCGTGGTCAAGAGTTCCTGATCGAGTGATCCCCAGTTCACACCAATACGCACCGGCTTGTCGTAACGGATCGCCATTTCGACGATATCAGCGAACTGCTTGTCCTTCTTGTCCTTGAAGCCGACATTGCCCGGATTGATACGATATTTTGCAAGCGCTTCCGCACAGGCCGGATGATCGGCCAGCAGCTTGTGACCAATATAATGGAAGTCGCCAACCAGCGGCACATCATGGCCAAGACGTTCCAGCCGTTCGCGAATTTTCGGAACGGCGGCCGCCGATTCATCACGATCCACCGTAATGCGCACGATTTCCGAACCGGCACGGTGAAGTGCAGCCACCTGCGCGACCGTGGAGTCCACATCCGCTGTGTCCGTGTTGGTCATTGACTGCACGACGACGGGCGCACTGCCGCCGACGATAACGCCACCGACACTGACGCCAACCGACTGGCGACGAGGAAATGGATGCGAAAAATAGCTGACGGCCTCGGAAGACATTTTGCTCTGTTCTTAACTGTACCTGTTCTCAGGTGGCGCAGCGCGACGCGAATGTCAACGCCCGCCTATATTGAGGCCCGCATATATTCGGCTCTCGCTTTATATAATCGCTTGCCGTTGCCTTGTCGCCCTCTCATTATGTCGCCGGGAACAAGGAGGAAATCACGCATGAATGCTGTATCTGCCCGCAAGACCGCAATCGTCACCGGATCGAATTCCGGGATCGGCCTCGGTATAGCCCATGCGCTGGCGGCGGCAGGACACAACGTCGTGATCAACTCTTTCACCGACCGTGAGGAGGATCATACCCTCGCACGCAAGCTCGGCGAAGAACATAGCGTCAGCGTGGTCTATATTGCGGCCGACATGTCGAAGGCCGACCAATGCCGCGCACTGATCGCAGAAACGGTAAAGCAGTTCAGCAGTGTGGACATTCTCGTCAACAACGCCGGTATCCAGCATGTATCTCCCGTCGAGGAGTTTCCGGCCGAACAATGGGACCGCATCATCGCGATAAACCTGACATCGGCCTTTCACACCTCGGCTGCCGCGATCCCGCATATGCGCAAGACTGGCTGGGGCCGCATTATCAATATCGCTTCAGCCCACGGCCTCGTGGCATCGCCGTTCAAGTCGGCTTATGTTGCCGCCAAGCATGGCATTGTCGGCTTTACCAAAACACTGGCGCTGGAACTTGCGACCGCAAAGATCACGGCCAATTCCATCTGTCCCGGCTATGTGCTGACGCCGCTTGTCGAAGCGCAGATACCGGACCAGATGAAGGCCTACCACATGGACCGCGAAACCGTGATCCGCGAAGTGATGCTGGACAAGCAGCCGACGAAGGAATTCGTCACCACCGCACAAATCGGCGCCCTTGCCGCTTTCCTCGCAAGCGATGCGGCAGCGCAGATCAATGGCGCTGCCATTCCTGTCGATGGCGGCTGGACAGCAGAATAGCGCATCCAGAAAAGTGGAAACCGGTTTTCGGATAAGATGCGCGGCATAAGAAAGCTTAATGCTTATGATCCGCGTATCGGGCCAGACTTGAAAAGGCCAGCACGACCAGCAGCAAGACCGGAAGCGCCAGAAACACCACGCCAAAGCCGCTATGCTTGGCAACAAAACCGATCAGCGACGGTGCCACCAGCATACCCGAATAGCCGAGCGTCGTTGCGATGGACAGGCCGACACTCGGATTGACGCCCGGCATGTTACCAGCCATCGAGAAGGCGATCGGCACCATGTTGGAAATACCGATCCCGCAGATCGCGAAGCCGATAATCGCCGTTGCTGAGCTGTTTCCGAAACCGACGATCAGCATGCCTATGATGGCGATGATCGTGCAGGCGCGCAGGGTTTTGACCGCGCCGAACCGATCGCGGACCAGATCGCCTGCAAAACGCATGATAGCCATTGAACCCGAGAAGGCTGCGAAGCCGAAGCCTGCCACCGTGACGGAGGCGCCCAGATCCTGGCGCATATGATAGGCGCCCCAATCGAGAATCGCCCCTTCCGGCACCATGGAAAACAGCGCCATGACACCGACAAGCCATGGCAGAGGATTGCGCGGCAAGGTCAGCTTCTGCTTTTCGCCGCTTGGATGATGATGCTCCGTGTCCGGGATGATCGAAGGCCATGCGATAGCAATCAGGATTGCGGCGACAATCGTTGTCACCAGCGCATGAACGGTCGATCCGAATTGCGCGATAAGAAAGCCGCCTGTCGCAGCACCGATAAGGCCGCCGAGGCTCCAGAATGCATGGCAGGACGACATGATTGCCCGGCGCATTTTTTTCTCGACCGCGACCGCATTGGCGTTCATCGACACATCCATCGCAGCCATGGTCCCGCCGAAATAGAACATCACGATCACAGCCGTGACCACATTCGGCACCAGTGCGATGATGAGCAGCGCCGGGATAAAGGCGAGTGCAAAAATGCGCACCACCATGCCCGAACCGCGATGTGCTGAAAGCGCACCTGCGACCGGCATCATGGCCAGAGAACCAAGGCCGAAGACGAGGATCATCAACCCCATGCCTGCACTATCAAGTCCGAGGCGTTCGGCAAATTCCGGAATTTTTGGGGCCCAGCCGCCGAAAATATAGCCGTTCATCAGGAAGAGTAGCGCAACGGCAATCCGCTCTCTGGTTACAATCGGCGCACGCGCAGGCGCCGCATCTTCGCGTCCGGAAACCTGTTCCATCTGTCCCTCAGTTGCGGTCCGCTGCCGCACGTAAAATCTTCATATCCGATGTCGCATAGGGCGCAAGCGCTGCTTCATCCGCATCATATTCGACAGCCATGACACCGACATCGTTCAGGGGAACGACATCATGGGCGGCAACCGTACCGAGCTTGTCGCTCGTAATGGCCAGTGCCACCACCCGGCTACGTCCGGCTATCACTCGCTTGAATTCCGCATCGTCCAGATGCAGCGCCGTTACGCCGATTTCGGCGGCAATACCGCACGCGCCCAAAACGCAAAGATCAGGCCGCAGCAGTTCCGCATCACGCAAGGCGCGTGCCCCGACGGCGGCACTCACCCGCCGGTCGATGGGACCACCAATCATGATCAGCTCAATCTCCGGCGAGCCCATAAGAATTGCAGCGATAGACGGCGTATTGGTGACGACGGTGATGGCTTCACCACGTTCGACCAAAAGTCGCGCCAGAGCCGTATTCACCGAAGATGCATCGAGAAACACCGTCATGCCGGATTCGACCAGTTCCGCAAGGACCGCAGCCAGGGCGGCTTTCGCTTGTGGTCGCTCGGAATCCCGTTCTGCGAGCGGAGAAGGCTCGGGCACGGCACGCAACGCGCCGCCATAGACACGCTTGCAGAGCCCCGCCGCCGCCATCTCGCGCAGATCGCGCCGGATCGTATCCTCGGACACGCCGAAACTTTCAGCCAGTTCAGCAGCCAGTACACGACCAGACTGCTGTAGCAGTTCCTGAATGCGCGCCTGTCTTTCGTGAAGCAGAAGCTCTGTCACCACCACCCTCCTTATCATGCACAATCATGCATAAATCGGCACAAACATGCATATCAGATTTTGGGAACCCTGCAAGCGCAAAAAAAGCCGTACCTTTTGACAGGCACGGCATTAACGTTTCTGATGCTTTTAACGACTCGAAAGCGACAGTTACGGTCTCTGATGGGCCGCTACGCTTCCCCCTCATCCTGAGCTTGTCGAAAGACGAGGGTAGGCGTTGTGCATTTCCCTCGCCCTTCGAGACGCCGTTTTCAACGGCTCCTCAGGATGAGGGAAAAGGAGACCTGGAACGCGATCCGAAGATCGATCCACTTTGACAGAAGCCCATAACTGTTACGAGTAGACGACGAGCAAATCCTTGGCATCGATCTGTTCGCCGGGACGTACCAGCACTTCCGTGATAGTGCCATCGCGTTCGGCATGGATGGCGGTTTCCATCTTCATCGCCTCTATGGAAAGCAGCACATCACCCTGCGTAACCGCCTGGCCGGTCGCCACGGCAACCGTTGATACGACACCCGGCATCGGTGCACCAACCTGCCTGTCGTTCCCGGCTTCCACCTTGCGACGCACACCGCCAGAAGCGCCTTTGGCCCGGTTCGGCACCTTGATGCGGCGCGGCTGACCATTCAGCTCGAAGAACACCGTCACCATGCCCTTCTCATCGGTTTCGCTCATTGCCTGATTGACGATCACCAGCGTCTTGCCGCGCTCCAGATCGACGAAGACTTCTTCTTCCGGCTTCAGGCCGTAGAAATAGACCGGCGTTGGCAGAACACTTGTCGGACCATAGGTTTCCTGCGCGGATGCATAATCGGTGAAGACCTTCGGATACATCAGTGCCGACGCGAATTCCTGATCGGAAATCTTGCGATCGACTGTCTCCTCGAACCCTTCACGCTCGGCGTTCAGATCGGCAGGTTCCAGCAGGGCACCGGGACGCACGGTAAACGGCTCTTCGCCCTTCAGAATCTTTTTCTGAAGCGCCTTCGGCCATCCCGATGGCGGCTGGCCAAGATCGCCGCGCATCATCGACACCACGGAATCCGGGAAAGCAATGTCCTTTGCCGGATTTTCGACGTCGGCAACCGTCAGGTCCTGACTGACCATCATCAGTGCCATGTCGCCCACAACCTTGGAGGATGGCGTGACCTTGACGATATCGCCGAACATGCGGTTCACATCAGCATAGGCCTGCGCCACCTCATGCCAGCGGGTTTCAAGTCCCAGCGAACGGGCCTGCTCTTTCAGGTTGGTGAACTGACCACCCGGCATTTCATGCAGATAAACTTCTGAAGCTGGTCCCTTGAGGTCGCTTTCGAAGGCGGCATACTGGTTGCGTACGGCTTCCCAATAGAAAGAGATGCGGCGGATCGAATCCGGATCAAGGCCCGGATCGCGCTCGGAACCGTGCAGTGCCTCGACAATGGAACCGAGGCAAGGCTGCGATGTGTTGCCGGAGAGAGCGTCCATCGCCGCATCGACCACATCCACGCCCGCATCGATCGCGGCAAGTACGGTCGCCGCCGAAATGCCCGACGTATCATGCGTATGGAAATGGATCGGCAGATCGGTTTCCTCGCGTAGCGCCTTGAACAGGGCGCGGGCCGCGGCAGGCTTCAAAAGCCCCGCCATATCCTTCACCGCAATGATATGCGCGCCAGCTTTTTCAACTTCCTTCGCCAGATTGACGTAATATTTGAGGTCATACTTGGCGCGTTCCGGATTGAGAATATCACCTGTGTAACAGATCGCTGCTTCGCAGAGCTTGTTTTCCTCCAGCACCGCATCCATCGATACGCGCATGTTTTCGACCCAGTTCAGACTGTCGAAAACGCGGAACAGATCGATGCCGCCGCGTGCTGCCTCGCGCACGAAATATTTTACGACATTATCGGGATAAGATTTGTAGCCGACGCCGTTTGCACCGCGCAAAAGCATCTGCAAAAGAAGGTTCGGCGCCGCTTCACGCACCAGCGCCAGACGCTCCCACGGGTCTTCGGTGAGGAAGCGCATCGAAACGTCGAATGTCGCACCGCCCCAGCATTCCAGCGAAAACAGATTCGGCAGTGCCTGCGCATAGGAATTGGCGATGCGGGCAATGTCGTATGTGCGCATGCGCGTCGCCAGAAGCGATTGATGGCCGTCGCGCATGGTCGTATCGGTAATCAGCGCACGCTTTTCGTTGCGCACCCATTCCGCGAACTTCTTCGGCCCAAGCTGGTCCAGACGCTGCTTGGTGCCATCAGCGACCGGCTTATCGCCGAACCACGGCACGCGCGGCTTGGCGGCATCCTTAGCCGGCTTTGCGCGCCCCTTGGTTTCTGGATGGCCATTGACCGTCACGTCGGCGATATAGGTTAGAAGCTTGGTGGCACGATCCTGCCGCTTGACCTGCTCGAACAGTTCCGGCGTCGTGTCGATGAAGCGCGTCGTGTAGTCGTTTGCCTGAAACTTCGGATGATTGATGATCGCTTCCAGGAAGGTAAGATTCGTCGCCACGCCACGGATGCGGAATTCGCGCAAGGCGCGATCCATCCGGCGAATGGCTTCCAGAGGCGTTGCGCCTGAAGCAGTCACCTTGACCAGCAGCGGATCGTAGTAGCGGGTGATGAACGCACCCGAATAGGCCGTACCGCCATCCAGACGAATGCCGAAGCCCGACGCCGAGCGATAGGCCTGAATGCGTCCATAATCAGGAATGAAGTTCTGTTCCGGATCTTCCGTGGTGATACGGCACTGGAGCGCATGGCCATTAAGGCGAATATCCTCCTGACGCGGCACACCCGATTCCGGCGTGCCTATGGCAAAGCCTTCGAGAATATGAATCTGCGCCTTGACGATATCGATACCGGTCACCTGTTCGGTCACCGTGTGCTCGACCTGAATGCGCGGGTTGACCTCGATGAAATAGAACTTGCCGCTATCGGCATCCATCAGGAACTCGACAGTACCCGCGCCGATATAATCGGTCGCATGGGCAATCTTCAGACCATAGCCTGCCAGCTCCTGACGCTGCGCGTCATCGAGATAAGGTGCCGGTGCGCGCTCCACGACCTTCTGGTTGCGGCGCTGGATCGAGCAGTCACGCTCGAAAAGATGAACCGCATTGCCATGGGTATCGCCCAATATCTGCACTTCGACATGGCGCGCGCGTTCAATCAGCTTTTCGAGATAAACCTCATCCTTGCCGAATGCGGCCTTGGCCTCGCGCTTGGCTTCCGTCACTTCACGGGCAAGATCAGCCTCGGCGCGGATAGCACGCATGCCGCGACCGCCACCGCCCCAGCTTGCCTTCAGCATCAGCGGATAGCCGATTTCTGCCGCAAGTTTCTTCACTTCCTCAATATCGTCGGGAAGCGGGTCGGTGGCTGGAACCACCGGCACGCCGATTTCAATGGCGAGATTGCGTGCCGCAACCTTGTTGCCGAGGCGGCGCATAGTCTCCGGCTTCGGTCCGATGAAGATGATGCCATTTTCAGCGCAGGCTTCAGCAAATTCCGGGCTTTCGGACAAAAGGCCATAGCCGGGGTGGATCGCATCGGCGCCCGAAACCTTGGCGACGCGGATAATCTCATCGATAGAAAGATAGCTTTCAATCGGACCAAGATCTCGATCCAGATGCGGACCGCGACCGACCTGATAACTTTCATCAGCTTTGAAGCGATGCAGGGAAAGTTTGTCTTCCTCAGCCCATATGGCCACCGTTTTGAGCCCCAGCTCATTGGCGGCGCGGAATACGCGGATTGCGATTTCAGATCGGTTGGCGACCAGAATTTTCCGGATAGGCTTTTGGGCGAAAGACAAGGCAGATCTCCCTAACTGCAATGACAAAGGCGCCATTGCTTAACCTGCAATAGACACAAGCGCAAACAAACTGTGCAACAGGGAGATAAAAACAAAATGCCCGACTAAATGCCGGGCAGATTGATGAATTTTGTAGCACTTTATGCTAATATATCAGGCACAAGAGCGGTTCCTATTATGAAGCAATCATCAGAACCGCTCTAAGCATCTGTGTTCTCGCATTATCCAACGCAAAACCGCTTCGCGCTTTTGCTGGAAATGCTCCATTACTTCTGGAAGTAATTATACTTGCCGTCTTCACCCTTGCGCCATTCGAACATGACGTAAGGCGAAAGGCTCGGATCCCCCTTGGCATCGAACGAGATTTCGCCGAGCACCGTTTTGAACGGACCCTTTTCCTTCATCGCGGTTGCAACTTCCTGCGGATCGTTGCTTGCGGCAGCATTGGCGGCATTGACCAGCGACTGCACACCGGCATAGGCATAGAAGGTATAGGCTTCGGGCTCAAAACCCTTGTCGCGGAATGCCTTGATCAGTTCCGCATTCGACTTGTCGTCGCGCGGATCGGGACCGAAAGTGTTCATGACACCACCAACAGCATCACCGGCAATCGAGGCAAGTTCGTTGGACACGATGCCATCGCCCGAAATGAACTGTGCCTTGAGGCCCTGATCATCCATCTGACGGATGAGCAGACCCGCTTCCGGATGCATGCCGCCCCAGTAAACAGCAGTAATGCCAGCAGCCTTCATCTTGGAGATGAGCGCGGAGAAGTCCTTGTCGCCCTGGTTTACACCTTCGTAGAGCGTTTCCTTCATGCCGTTGTCGTTGAGCGACTTCTTGGTTTCGTCGGCAAGGCCCTGACCGTAAGGGGTCTTGTCGTGAAGGATTGCGACTTTGCCGTCCTTGTAATTGTCGGCGATATATTTGCCGGCAACGATGCCCTGCTGGTCATCGCGACGGCAGGTGCGGAACGTGTTCCAAAGTTCGCGCTCGGTGAAGGTCGGGTTGGTGGTGCCGGGCGCGATCATCAGCACGCCGTTTTCAGCATAGATGTCCGACGTCGGAATGCTGACGCCGGAATTGAAGTGACCGATAACGAACTGAACACCATCACCCACGAACTTGTTTGCAACCGAAATGCCCTGCTTCGGATCGGCAGCGTCGTCGCCATAGACGATGGTGATCTGCTCGCCGTTCATGCCGCCCTTGGCATTGGCTTCTGCGACAGCCGCTTCGACACCGCGCTTGATCTGCTCGCCGAAAGCTGCCTGGCTGCCGGTCAACGGTGCGCCGACGCCGAGCTGGATGTCGGCAAAGGACACGCCACCCATCACAACCAGTGCCGAAAGGCAGACGCCGCAGAATAAGGATTTCTTCATTTCAGTTGCTCCCACTAAGCGCATCCCGAAAGGTATGAAACGATTTTCGAGACACACGTCAAAATAGTCATTCAGAGCGGCAGTCTGACAGGATCAGATGACCGCCATTTTTTGCAGGCATGAACAGCAACACCAGAGGCGTTGCATAAACCTGATATTCGAATGGGAGACTGCATCAGCGCCAGAAACGCAATTCGGGCTTGAAACTGCCCGCGCTGAAACTGGTCCTCCCACCAGAACGCGAGACTGGATATAGAGATTCGCCCTATATTCAATCGTCAAGCTAGATACAATCACGTCCAACACCGAAGTAAAGTAATGATTTAGTCTATATCTTGCTTTTTCCGCATGACTTTATGCGGACCGACGCCATCGAAACGAAAATGCCCGGCTTGAAGCCGGGCATTTCCATTCGTCGGGAAAGAATGTAAGCGAAACTTACTGCTGAATGTAAGTATATTTCCCGTCAGCGCCCTTTTCCCACTTGTACATGACATAGCCTGGAAGCTTCGGATCGCCCTTTTCGTCATAGGACAGGTCGCCAAGCACGGTTTTGAACGGACCCTTTTCCTTAAGCGCCTTGGCAACTTCCTGCGGGTCGTTGCTTCCGGCAGCCTTCGCAGCCCCGGCCAGAGACTGAACGGCAGCGTAAGAGTAAAGCGTGTAGGCTTCCGGTTCGAAGCCAGCATCGCGGAACTTCTTCACCAGATCGGCATTGTTCGGGTTATTGCGCGGGTCCGGGCCGAACGTATTCAGCGTACCGGCAACCGCATCGCCAGCGATGGAGGCCAGCTCGTTGGAAACGATAC
Organism: Brucella sp. MAB-22; assembly: GCF_025908475.1. Taxonomy (NCBI): domain Bacteria; kingdom Pseudomonadati; phylum Pseudomonadota; class Alphaproteobacteria; order Hyphomicrobiales; family Brucellaceae; genus Brucella; species Brucella sp. MAB-22. The sequence goes on from NZ_CP109782.1 coordinate 2,323,094, forward strand.
CGTCGCCAGAGATGAACTGGACCTTCAGCCCCTGATCAGCAAGCTGACGGATAATCAGACCGGCTTCAGCGTGCAGACCACCCCAATAAAGGACCGTAACGCCCTGCTGCTTCAACTTGGCGATCAGAGCCGAGAAATCCTTCTCGCCAACATTCACGCCTTCATAGACGGCTTCCTTGACGCCAAGCTCGTTGAGCTTCTTCTTGGTTTCATCGGCAAGGCCCTGACCATAAGGGGTCTTGTCGTGAATGACGGCAATTTTCCCGTCTTTGAAATTGTCGAAAATATACTGACCGGCCACGATGCCCTGCTGATCGTCGCGACCGCAGGTACGGAACGTGTTCCAGAGCTGGCGCTCTGTATAGACCGGGTTGGTCGCAGCAGGCGAGATTTCGAGAATGCCGTTTTCGGCATAAACGTCCGAAGCCGGGATCGAAACGCCCGAATTGAAGTGACCGATAACGTATTTCACGCCATCAGCTGCGAACTTGTTGGCAACCGAGATACCCTGCTTCGGATCCGATACGTCATCGCCGAGAGTGATCGCGATTTTTTCGCCGTTGATGCCGCCCGCATCGTTGATTTCCTTGATGGCCGCTTCCGCGCCCTTCTGGATCTGCGCACCGTAAACGGCATTTGGTCCCGTCAGCGGCGCACCAATACCGACAAGAACATCAGCCCAAGCCGAGCCCCCGAAAGCCATAACTGCTGCAAGAGCAACGCCTGAGAAAAGTGACTTCTTCATTGTTGAAACTCCCATCATTGTATTTACCCCGAAACGATGTTTTGCATCGTCTTATTTTCTTGCTGAATACTCAGCAATATCTACGCTGAATCTTATTACTGTCAACGTGATCTTACAAGAAAGCTTCGCCGCATGACGGCGAAGCTTTAAAATTATTTTGCCTTCCAGCTGAGAGGCGAAGCTTTTTCATAAAGCCAGCTATATTGCCGCACCATCTGCTTGGTGCGGGTGAAGCGAAAGCCGACCGTACCTATGATCATCAGGACGATCGTATCCACCAGATAATAGTGGAACGAAAGAAGCGTTCCCTCAAACAGTGCGAAATGGATGAAGCGCACCGCAGCTCCCAGCGGGATCAGATAGAGCAGAAGCTGCGGATAGGTGCGCCACGTCGAAGCACAGGCACGCCCCGTCATCCAGGCGGCCCAGCCGCCCAGCAGACAGGTGATGAGGAAAAACAACCAGAACGACGATTCTTCGTAGAGAATACCCTGCATCTTATCCTCCTAGTGCCTTCCGCCTTCGAGATAGGCGGCGCGGACTTCCGGATCGGCCAGCAATTCGCGGCCAGCGCCGCTCATGGTGATCGAACCGTTGACCATCACATAGCCACGGTCTGCGAGCTTGAGAGCACCGAATGCGTTCTGCTCAACGAGGAACACCGTCAGCCCCTGCGTGCGGTTCAGTTCCTTGATCGCTTCGAAAATCTGCTTCACGATCAGCGGTGCCAGACCGAGCGACGGTTCATCCAGAAGCAAGAGCTTCGGACGCGCCATCAGCGCGCGGGCAATGGCCAGCATCTGCTGTTCGCCGCCCGAAAGCGTGCCGCCACGCTGGTTGATGCGTTCCTTCAGGCGCGGGAACAGGTCGAACATCAGTTTCACGTCTTCTTCGAAGTGTTGCTGATGATCGAGACTTGCGCCCATCTGGAGATTTTCCAAAACCGTCATGCGCGGGAAGATGCGACGGCCTTCCGGAGACTGCGCAATGCGCAGCTTGGCAATCTCATGCGGCGGCATGGATGTAATATCCTTGCCGTTGAAGAGAATGCGGCCGGTACGCGCCTTCGGCGAGCCGAAGATCGTCATCATAAGCGTCGACTTGCCGGCACCGTTAGCGCCAATCAGCGCGACGATCTCGCCCTCATCGACGGTAAGGTCAATGCCCTTGAGGGCACAAATATTGCCGTAATAGGTCTCGACCTTCTCGACGGCCAGAAGCGGTTGCTTTTTCTGCATGGTTTCAGCCTGCATCATTCGCCTCCCTTCTTGGGCTTGGCCGCGGTTTTAGTCGGTGCTTTTGTCGGCGCTTTAGCGCGTTTCGCACCACCGCTTTTGGCAGCCTTTACGGGAGCAGTCTTATGGCTCGTCGGAACATCACCCTGTTCAACGCGCTCGGAGAACTCTGTCGCCTGACCGGCGGCAAGTTGTTTGGCCTGCCCGACCCAGTCTTCGCGCGCGATACGCCCGTCGAATTCCAGATAGGTTTCAGCGTCCACAATATCCGCGTCGCTCCAGGCGGCAATCTGATCAAAATGATAGATCCCGTGTTCGTGAAGCTTCTTTTCGTTGACCGCGCCGATGCCCTTGATGAGGGTCAGATTATCGGCCTTGCCACCACGTGCCTCCGCCAGACCCCCGGCGAGAGAAACGCGTCCGGACGGTGCTTCACCTGTCTCTTCGGCAATTTCTTCCTCGATGGCTTCCTCGGCGAGTTGTGCCGCCACGAAGTCCGCCGCATCACCGGTGCCCGGCTTGTCCGCCTCTTCGATAAGCTCGGCAATCTCTTCGTCATCGACGCCGAGATAAGCGGCAATAACGCGCGGATCATTCTTGACTGCTTCTGGAGCACCGTCAGAAATCTTGGTGCCGTATTCCAGCACGATCACATGATCGGAGATTTCCATGACCACCGACATGTCGTGCTCGATCAGCAGAATTGACGTCCCGGTTTCCTTGCGGATATCGAGCAGGAGCTTGTTGAGCTCTGCCGATTCACGCGGATTGAGACCGGCGGCCGGTTCATCGAGGCAAAGAATTTCCGGCTCGGTGCACATGGCGCGGGCGATTTCCAGACGGCGCTGATCGCCATAAGGCAGATCGCCTGCCGGATCGTCCGCACGACCGATCAGGTTGATTTTCTCCAGCCAGTGACGCGCCTTTTCAATCGCATCCTTCGCCGCAGACTTGTAGCCGGGCAAACCGAGAAGACCGAGGATCGTGAAGCCCGACGAACGCATCAGCGTGTTGTGCTGCGCGACCAGCAGGTTCTCCAGAACAGTGAGGCCCGAGAACAGGCGAATGTTCTGGAAGGTACGCGCCACCTTGGCCTGCTTGGTGATCTGGAAGTCGGGCAGGCGTTCCAGCAGGAACTTGTCGCCCGTCTTCCGGTTCATCGTCAGCATGCCGCCCGTCGGCTTGTAGAAGCCGGTGATGCAGTTGAAGACCGTGGTCTTGCCTGCACCGTTCGGGCCGATGATCGCCGTGATATCCCCACGCTTCACATTGAAGCTCAGATCGTTGATGGCGACGAGACCGCCAAAGCGCATCGAAAGATGCTCGACCTGCAGGATCGTGTCTTTTTCAGTGTTGCCCAATTCGGCTTTATCAGGCGCAGTGCCAGACATAGTGCTTATCTCCGCCATCAGCCGTGCCCTTCCTTGGTAAAGGCACCCGACACCATCTTCTTCTCATGCAGGAAGGCACTGGGTTCTCGACTTCCGACGAAACCGCGCGGTTTCCAGACCATGACCACGACCATGGCAAGGCCGAAGATGAGCATGCGGTAGAGTTCCGGCGTGAAATCTGGGCCGAAAATTGCTTTCAGGAAGCTCATTTCACGCAGGATTTCAGTGCCGCCGATCATGACGATCGCAGCAATGGCGATACCGACCAGGGAGCCCATGCCGCCCAGAACGACGATGGCAAGAATGACGGCGGATTCGAGAAACACGAAGGATTCCGGGCTGACGAAGCCCTGGCGTGCTGCAAAGAAGGAACCGGCAAAACCACCGAACATCGCGCCCGTGGCAAAGGCCGTGAGCTTGGTCGTGGTGGTGTTGATGCCAAGCGAACGGCAGGCAATTTCATCTTCACGCAGTGCTTCCCAAGCACGGCCAACCGGCATGCGGCGCAGACGGATGGTGACCCAGGCCGTCAGCAGCGCCAGCAGAAGGATGACGTAATAGAGGAAGAACTTGTAATGCGCCGCCGAGAAGGTGAGGCCGAAGTGGGCCGCAAAACCGTCCTTGCTGGCATTGAAAGGCAGGCCGAAGAAGGTTGCCTTGGCAATGCCGGAAACGCCGAAGGTGCCGCGGGTGACATCTGTCCAGTTGATGAGCACCAGACGGATGATTTCACCGAAGGCAAGCGTCACGATGGCAAGATAGTCACCGCGCAGACGCAAGACCGGAAAGCCCAGAATGACGCCCCATGTTGCAGCAAGAATACCGGCAATCGGCAGCAGCATCCAGAAGGACAGACCGAAATAGGCCGACAGGAGTGCATAGGAATAGGCGCCGACTGCATAGAAGGCGACGTAACCCAGATCGAGAAGACCGGCGAGGCCCACCACGATGTTGAGGCCCCAGGCCAGCATCACATAGATGAGGATCTGAACGCCGAAATTATCGACCCATTTGAGCGATCCCTGCCAGCCCAGAAAGGTGACGATCAGGACCGGGTAGACAAAAAGGAAGGCAACGCCGAGGCGCGAGAAGTTGCGGCGCACGAAAGACGGGCTTTCGTCGACCGCAGCGGTCGGCTGCTTGCTCTTGGCAAGCTTGCGCGCCTCCAGCGTTGGCTGAAGGAAGGCAACGAACAGGAAACGACCAACCGCAGCGAGCGCGACCATGACGGCCAGTGTGCCCCAGCGCTGAACGAGCACCAGTTCGTTGTTGATGTTCTGATCGGTCTTGAAACCGATGATGAGGCAGAAGAGACCCAGAGCCAGAAGACCGGCGAAGAACCCTTCACGAATGGCCCGGCCAAAAAGGGAATCCGGGCGTGAACTCGACTGTGCAGCCATGATTAAACCTTTTCGACTTCAGGACGGCCAAGAATGCCGGACGGCATGAAGATCAGCACGATGGCGAGGATCGAAAACGCGGCAACGTCCTTGTAGTCGATCGAGAAATACGCCGACCACAATGCCTCGATGAGACCGATGAGCAAGCCACCGACCACAGCACCCGGAAGCGATCCGATACCGCCCAAAACTGCCGCCGTGAACGCCTTCACGCCAGGGATGAACCCGTCGGCAAAGGAAATCACACCGTAGAAGGAGAGGTAGAGCGTACCGGCCACAGCCGCGAGCATCGCACCCATCACGAAGGTGAGCGAAATGACCCGATCGACATTGATGCCGAGAAGCGCTGCCATTTTGCGATCCTGCTCACAGGCACGCTGCGCGCGACCAAGCGAGGTGCGATTGACGATATACCAGAAGATCGTCAGCAGCACGGCTGTCACCACAATGACCACAATCTGCTTCAGCGAGATCGTCACGTTGGTTCCCATGATATTGTAGGAACCGTTCAGCAGCTGAGGCACCGGCTTGTTACGCGGACCCTGCGTTACCTGTACGAAGTTGGACAAGGCAATCGACATGCCGATAGCCGTGATCAACGGTGCGAGGCGAAACGAACCACGCAGCGGCCGGTAGGCCACGCGCTCGATCGTCCAACTCCACAAACCCGTCAGCAACATGGCGACGATCATCATCAGAAGAAGCATCAGCGCAATCGGCAATGCTCCAATGAAGGTTGTGATCATGAGAAAAACAATCAGCGCCATGAAGGCGCCGAGCATGAAGACATCGCCATGAGCAAAGTTGATCATGCCGATAATGCCATAGACCATCGTGTAGCCGATGGCGATCAGGCCATAGATCGAGCCGAGCGCGAGCCCGTTGATCACCTGCTGGAAGAAATATTCCATCGAGAAGCCACCCATTTTACCGCCCGGGATTTTATTGACGCATCTTTATTTCGTGCGTCTTCATTTTATTCCCGGCTCTTTACACCTAACGGCTGTATAGAGGAATGCAACCCCCTTTTGCCTCAGACAAAAGACTAAGGGCATCATCCCTCCACAAACTAGTTATGTCCCCTACTAAACGTCCTGTATATGTTTTTTTCTCCTACCCAGAACGCCTTATTCCATACTTTCTACATGGCCGAAAAGCCAAAAAATTGGGGGCCAGCATTAAAATTACCGACCGTACCCACTTTACGCGACCGTAAACCCATGTGCAAAGGGATCACGGTCGTCGATGAAGATCGTATTATATCCCGTCATGCGTGCCCAGCCCGCAATTGAAGGAATAATCGCCGGCAATGTGCGGTCCTGGCCTACAACTTCGGTAGCACGTTCCACACGGCCATGGAAAAGCGACCCGATGATGGATTCATGCACAAACTCGTCGCCGGGCTTCAATTTGCCCTTGGCAGCCAGTTGCGCCATGCGAGCAGACGTACCGGTTCCGCATGGCGAACGGTCGATTGCCTTGTCGCCGTAGAAGACGGCATTGCGGGCATGCGCTTCCGGATGTTTCGGCTTCCCAGTCCACAGAATATGGCTCAGACGGTTGATATCCGGCAGCAGCGGATGCTGGAATTTGTACTTCTCATTTAACCGCTCACGCAGTATCGGACTCCAGGCAATCAGCTGCAGCGCAGAATAATCTTCCATATCGGTGTAATTTTCTTGCGGCTCGACGATAGCGTAGAAATTGCCGCCATAAGCCACATCGACCTTGAGGTTGCCAAGGTCCGGGCATTCGACCTCAAGTCCTTCAGCATAAAGGAAAGCCGGAACATTGGTGAGACGAACGCGCTCGACATACTGGCCGTTCTGCTCATACTCGATCGCCACCAGACCGGCAGGCGTATCCAGATTGAGCTTGCCCGGTGTCTTCGGCGTCACCAGCCCCTGCTCTATCGCCATCGTCACGGTTCCGATGGTGCCGTGACCGCACATCGGCAGACACCCCGAGGTTTCAATAAAAAGCACCGCAACATCGCAATCAGGACGTGTCGGCGGGTAGAGAATGGAGCCGGACATCATGTCATGGCCGCGCGGCTCGAACATAAGACCAGTACGGATCCAGTCATACTCGCGCAAAAAATGCGCGCGCTTTTCCATCATGGTCGAACCTTCGAGGTTCGGCCCGCCGCCAGCCACGAGACGCACGGGGTTGCCGCATGTATGTCCGTCGACGCAGAAGAAGGAATGTCTTGCCATGATGGTCAGTTCCGAAAACGTTGTGGCTTGAAAGGTTCGATATCGATTGCAGGCGCAGCCCCCGTGATGAGATCACGGATAAGCCGCCCGGTTGCCGCCGATTGCGTGAGGCCGAGATGGCCATGGCCGAAGCCGTAATAGATGTTGCCACCTGCCGAGGCCCGGCCGATGACCGGTACGGAATCCGGCATGGATGGCCGATAGCCCATCCACTGTCGCCCGCCCTCTGTCCGAAAGCCCGGCAGAAACATGGAAGCCTTCTTAAGCATGGCTTCAGATCGCGCGAAATTTGGTGGCAGGTCGAGCCCGCCGAATTCCACCGCACCACCGACACGCAGGCCGGTTTCCATCGGCGTGATGACAAAGCCATGGCCAGGAAAGGTCAATTGCCGTTTCACATCGAAACTGCCCACTGGCAGCGTCGTGTTGTAGCCGCGTTCCGTATCGAGCGGCACCGCATCACCAAAACCCTTGGCAAGATCGCGAGACCATGCGCCCGCCATAAGGACAAGATGCGTCGTCTTGATTTTCGTTCCATCCTCAAGATGAACGCTCGCCCCGCCATGGCCCGGCTTTGCATTCGTGACCTTGGCCTGAAGGAAGCGCGCACCCTTGCTCTGGGCATAAGCCCAGATCGCCTTGCCGAACAGTTTCGGATCGCTGACATTCTTCCAGCCGGGAACGAAAGTTCCGGCAACGAAACGCGGGTTCAGGCCGGGCTGCAGTTCGGCAAGCCGGTCACCGCGCACATGTTCATAGGCAATTCCGGCTTGTTCGCGAACATCCCAGCCCGGCTGTGAGGCAGCGAGTTCGGCTTCGCTTTCATAAAGCTCCAGATTGCCATTCTCGCGCAATCTTCCGCGCAGCCCTGCCCTGTCGATCAACGCCATCATCTCGCTGCCGGCAAGACGCATGATGTCAGCCTGCGCAATTGCAGTTTTCGCCAATGCATCCGCGCTGCTTGCGCGCCAGAAGCGGTAGAGCCACGGCACCATTTTGGGAAAATAGGAAGGACGGATCGTAAACGGACCAAGCGGGTCCATCAGCCAGCCTGGCACCTTGCGCATGACTCCCTTGGAGGCCAGCGGAAGAATGTCCGAAAAAGCGAGCGCCGCAGCATTGCCAGAACTGGTCTCTTCGCAAATACCGGTTCTGTCGACGACCAAAACCTCGCGTCCAGCCTCGGCAAGCAGGGCGGCAGTGGCAACCCCGACAATACCGCCACCGATAATGAGAATATCCTGCTGACCCTGCGGATCAGATTTCATCTTGTGCGGCTCCCCACCGGATTCATTTTTGCCTATAGCCTTGCCAAAGAACCGGACAATGTCGACGCTTCGAGCAATTGGCGTTCAGTATGTTCAATGCCAGCCTTTCGGCTCTGTCCATCGATTTTTTGGAATGACACTGTGCTGAAAGTTCGCCATCGCTTGAAAAAGCCACAAAGGCAAAGTTAGGGATCGACAAACTCAAATCACCTCATATTGATATATCAGAGATATATCTGTAAGATTGCACTATGTCAATCGTCGTAACCACAGGGCATGGACAGGCATGGAAGAAGCAAACGTTCGAGACAGGTTGACGCGGAGCCCGGCAAACATGCCGTTGGCGACCATGGACAGCTGGGGTAGCGAAAGCCTCGCCGAGCAAGCCTATCGCATTCTGGAGCGCTCCATCGTCACACTGGAACTCGAACCGGGCACCGTTGTCAACGAGCGCACGCTGATCGAGCTGACCGGTATGGGCCGCACGCCGATGCGCGAAGCCATTCAGAGGCTCGCCTGGGAAGGTCTCGTGGAAGTGCGTCCGCGCTCGGGCATTGCCATCGCGGCCATCGATCCGACGGATTTCATCAAGGTGCTGGATGCCCGCGAAGGTGTCGAGCGCGTTCTGGCGCGCGATGCCGCACGCTTTGGCAGCCCTCGCGATTATGAACGGCTTGAAGCCGCTGCAGCCGCCATGCGGCAGGCCATCCCCAACGAGGATGTGGCCCTGTTTCTCGATGCCGACAAGGCATTCGATATTGTTCTGGGCGCGGCGGCGAGCAATCCCTATGCCGCGCGTATTGCAGCCCCCCTGCAAACCCACAGCCGCCGCTTCTGGTTCCGCCTTCGCCCCTCGACCGGCATAGCCGGTTCTGCCAATGCCCATGCGACACTGATCGAGGCGATCGTCTCCCGTCAGCCGGAACGGGCCAGCGACACGGCCAGTGAACTGATGGCCTATCTGCGCACTCTTGCACCCTGACACCCGGCGTCCGACCAATATGGCTTTGTAGGGATGGACGCCCTCTCCTCAATGGTGCTCAACAAATCCATTCTGCCACATTAGAGCGCGTTTCGATCTGATTGAATCAGATCGGCGCTCTAATCATTTGTTTTTACGCGCATCTTTTCCGAAAACCGTTTCACACTTTTCGGGATGCGCTCTAAGGCCGTCGGAAGGGCGTCCATCCCACAAGAACCAATCCCAATCAATGAGCCTTGTGTTCGCCCTGCTCCACTTCGGTCGTGACAGGCATGGCACTTTGGAAAAGTTCGGCACGGTTCTCGCCGCTCACGACAAGCGTTCCGACCAATCCGCGTGCCGCTCGCGACAGCGCGTGATCCACCAGAGTGTATTCGCCGGGAACTTCCAGCTTGATGTCGACCGCCGCCGCGCCTCCCGGTGGGACCGTAATTGTCTGGACATCGGATAGCGGCTCCGTCGTCAAGGAGCCCAGCTGATAAACCTTGTCGAAGATTTCTCCGATCACATGAAAGCTCGACGTCTTGTTGGGTCCGCCGACACCGAAGTAGATGCGTACGGTTTCGCCGACCTTCGCCGTCAGGGCATTGTCGCCTGTGAGTGCATTGGCAGCCCCGTTAAAGACATAGTACTCCGGGTCCTCCTTGAGCAGGCGTTCGACGCTCTCGGTCAGCTTCCCCTTGGATCCGTATGGCTGCGACGTGTAGAGCTCGCCCTGCATTACATAGAACTCCCGGTCAACGGGCGGCAGATCGTCTGCCGGCTCGACGAGGATCAGGCCATACATACCGTTGGCGATGTGATGTGCGGCCATTGGCACAGCACAGTGATAGACGTACAGCCCCGGTTTCAGCGCCTTGAACGAGAAGGCCTTGGTTTCGCCTGGTGCGGCATCGGTCGCCGCCGCTCCGCCGCCTGGTCCGGTCACAGCATGGAAGTCTACGCTGTGACGTTCGCTGCTGTCGGCCTTGTTGGAGAGCTCCACCAGGATCGTGTCACCTACTCGGGCGCGCACGAACGGGCCGGGGACCTTCTTGTTGAACGTCCAATAGTGGTAGGCTGCGCCGTCTGCGAGCTGTCCCGTCACCTCGACGGTATCGAGCTTTACCTTGATGGTCGCTGGCTCGCTTCTTGTAATTGGCGATGCCAGGTCATTCGCCGGACGGACAATGTTGAGTGGAGCTTTGACACTGCCGTTTTCCGCCGGATGCTCGTGCGAACCAGATGCGAGGGCTGATGTCCCGGTCACCGCCAGAAATGCGAGTGCCACGGCTGTGTACGAGGGTCTGGAAAGGCGTATCATGAGAACTCCTGAGCAATGGTGTTACTCAGGTATTCAAGACCTCACCGACCTTGCGATCTTTGATCTGCGACAAGGACGACATGTCCTCGCAAGATCGTGATTGCCGGAGCATTTCCTGTTTCATTTGAATCGTTGGAAATACTCTATCTCTTTGTTCTTGCGCATGTCTCCCAAACCGGTTCTTACTTTGGGGAGACATGCACTAGGTGACCGGCTCACTGGAACGTAGCCAAACGTCAATTGCTACGAATTGAACAGATGCGCCGAAATTGTCATCACGGTTATCGTATCAGGTTGTAACGACGTAGCTGACACTGATGAAAACTTACGGCAAAACAACCCGATCAGTGGGTCTTGTTCATCGATTCTGACATTTTGCGAAGCACGTTGAGCGCGATGCTCAACTCCTCATCGCTTACACCTTCCAGCAAATCCTCGCGGACATCACCGGCGAGCTTCACGACCTGTTCAGCCAGAATCTTGCCTTCCGCCGTCATCACCACGCGCTTGGCGCGGCGGTCACCCTGAACGGTTTGCCGTTCGATGAATGACTGGCGCTCCAGACCGTCGAGCAGGCGGACCATAGTCGCATTCTCAATTTCCAGCGCTTCTGCCAGTTCTTTCTGGTAGAGGCCTTCCTGTTCCATCAAGGCAAGCAGGGTGCGCGCCCGCGCCAGGGTCAGGCCCCGTTCCTTTACACGCGCGTCGAAAACAGTGCGGAGCCTGCGATTAACCTTCGCCATGGCATCAATCATTTCAGCTTTAAGATCTGCCGTATCCATGCCAACCGCCTCATATATTAGTAAACTAATGATTACGGATTTGGATAAATCGCTGGCGAACTATTTTCAAGCGAACTTCCTGAACTCACGCAAGCGTGATGGGATTTAGCGGCAATATGACAGTTCTGCGAACAAATTCACTGGAGAGCAGATGATCTGAAAAAGAAAAAGCGGGCAAAAGCCCGCTTTCCCGAAAAACGATAGAATGCTGCCGATCAGGCTGGCATGATCGTTCCCTGCAGCGTCATCAGCTGGTGCAGGAAGATTTCCGCCTTGGTGCGGTGTTCGTTCGACGAAGCATCGTCCAGAGCCTTGCGGGCATGTTCAATGCGGCGCTGAATATCTGCCGGGTCGATATCGTCCACATGGGTCGCCGATTCGGCCAGAACGGTGCAACCCTGCGGGGTGATATCGGCGAAACCGCCGAAGACCACGTAGGAGTCGGACTTGCCGTCGGCAAGCTTCACCGAAACGACACCCGGCATGATCGTCGTCATCAGAGGCGAATGACCGGCGAGAGCCGTCAGATAGCCTTCGCTACCCGGAATGACGACTTCCGTCACCTGCGCGGACAGCAGGAGCCGTTCAGGCGACACGAGTTCGAATTGGAAAGCTTGAGCCATGGTTCTCACTTGAATTCAAAAGCACAATCCCGAAAACAAACCGACTTTCAGAACATGCTTAAACAAAATGATTGGCTTTCACGGCGGGCCTTGCGACCCACCGGGAAATTCAATTCATCAAGCAGCTTCAGCTGCCAGCTTCTTCGCCTTTTCGATCGCCTCTTCAATCGATCCGACCATGTAGAAAGCCGGTTCTGGAAGATGATCGTATTCACCTGCGCAAAGGCCCTTGAAGCCCTTGATGGTGTCGGCGAGGTCAACCAGCTTGCCTGGCGAACCGGTGAAGACTTCAGCAACGAAGAACGGCTGAGACAGGAAGCGTTCGATCTTACGAGCGCGCGCAACGGTCAGCTTGTCGTCTTCCGACAGTTCGTCCATGCCAAGGATGGCGATGATGTCCTGAAGCGACTTGTAGCGCTGAAGGATCGACTGAACCTGACGGGCAACGGCGTAGTGTTCTTCACCAACGATCATCGGATCGAGCATACGCGACGTGGATTCAAGAGGATCCACAGCCGGGTAAATACCCTTTTCAGCGATCGAACGGTTCAGCGTCGTGGTCGCGTCCAAGTGAGCGAACGACGTTGCCGGTGCAGGGTCGGTCAAGTCGTCGGCAGGAACGTAAATTGCCTGAACCGAAGTAATCGAACCCTTGGTCGTCGTGGTGATGCGTTCCTGCATCGCGCCCATGTCGGTTGCCAGCGTCGGCTGATAACCCACAGCGGAAGGAATACGGCCGAGAAGAGCTGAAAGTTCCGAACCAGCTTGCGTAAAGCGGAAGATGTTGTCCACGAAGAACAGAACGTCCTGACCCTTGTCACGGAAGTTTTCAGCAACCGTCAGACCCGACAGAGCAACACGAGCGCGCGCACCCGGAGGCTCGTTCATCTGACCGTAAACGAGCGCGGCCTTCGAGCCTTCACCGCCACCGAGCTTGTTAACGCCCGATTCGATCATTTCGTGGTAAAGGTCGTTACCTTCACGGGTACGTTCACCAACGCCTGCGAATACCGAGTAACCGCCGTGCGCCTTGGCGACGTTGTTGATCAGTTCCATGATGAGAACGGTCTTGCCGACGCCTGCGCCGCCGAACAGACCAATCTTGCCACCCTTTGCATAAGGAGCGAGAAGGTCAACGACCTTGATGCCCGTTACGAGGATTTCAGCTTCGGTCGACTGTTCGATATACTCTGGAGCTTCCTGGTGGATCGCGCGACGGGCAGTGGTCTTGATCGGACCAGCTTCGTCAACCGGCTCACCGATAACGTTCATGATGCGGCCGAGCGTTTCTTCGCCAACCGGAACCATGATCGGGTTGCCGGTGTCACGCACTTCGTGACCGCGAACCAGACCTTCGGTCGAGTCCATGGCGATGGTGCGAACGGTGTTCTCGCCCAGATGCTGCGCAACTTCAAGAACCAGACGGCTGCCGAGATTGTCGGTTTCCAGAGCGTTGAGGATCAGCGGAAGCTGACCGTCTTCGAACTGTACGTCGACAACAGCGCCGATGACCTGAGTGATCTTGCCAACTGCGCCGGTCTTTGCAGCCTTGGGAGCTGCATCGGACTTAGCGGCGGCTGTCTTCGCCGGAGCCTTTTTGGCTGGAGCTTTCGCCGCTGCTGGCTTCGCTTCGGCCGCGGCGGTAGTTTTCGGGGTCGCTGCTTTTGCCATCGATCCTTTACCTTCCGATTAGAGCGCTTCCGCGCCCGAAATGATTTCGATCAGTTCCTTGGTGATCTGAGCCTGACGCTGACGGTTATACGTGATCGACAACTTGTTGATCATGTCACCGGCGTTACGCGTCGCATTGTCCATCGCGCTCATCTTCGCACCCATTTCGCCCGCCACATTTTCCAGCAGAGCGCGGAAAATCTGGACCGAAATGTTGCGCGGGATCAGCGTACTCAGGATCGCCGCAGGATCAGGTTCGTACTCATAGATCGCATCGCCTGCAGTCTCCGCCTGCGCAACATCGCCAGCCGAAGCCGGAATGATCTGCTGTGCAGTTGGAATCTGTGCAATCACCGATTTAAATTCGGAATAGAACAGGGTGCAGACATCAAATTCGCCTTGTTCAAAAAGCTCGATCACCTTGTGGCCGATCTGGTCGGCATGCACAAAAGCGAGCTGCTTGACTTCGCGCAAATTGACGTGGTCGATAATCAGAGAGGCAAACTCGCGACGCAGAATATCTGCGCCCTTCTTGCCGACCGTGATGATCTTGACCGTCTTGCCTTCAGCGAGGAGCTTGCGGGCATGATCGCGCGCCAGACGCGCGATCTGCGAGTTGAAACCGCCGCAAAGGCCACGTTCTGCGGTGCAGACGACGAGCAGATGCACGTCGTCCTTGCCCGTACCGGCCATCAAAGCCGGCGCATCTTCGCCGGTTACGTTCTGCGCGATATTTGCGAGAACGGCACCCATGCGCTGCGAATACGGCCTTGCGGCTTCCGCGGCTTCCTGGGCACGGCGCAGCTTCGCCGCGGCGACCATCTGCATCGCCTTGGTGATTTTCTGCGTCGCCTTGACCGAGGCGATACGGTTTCTCAGATCCTTTAGTGAAGGCATCCGTTCATCCCGTCACAAAATTCAAGCGAAAGACTTGGCGAACGCGTCGACCGCTGCCTTGAGCTTTGCTTTGATGTTGTCGGTGAGCGCCTTTTCGTCGCGGATCGCATCCAGCACATCCTTGTGCTCGGTGCGCAGCGAAGAAAGAAGACCTGCTTCGAACTTGCCAACCTGGTTGACGGCGATCTTGTCGAGATAGCCATTCACGCCGGCGAAAATCACGGCAACCTGTTCTTCCGTCTTGAGCGGTGAGAACTGCGGCTGCTTGAGAAGCTCGGTCAGACGTGCGCCACGGTTCAACAAACGCTGGGTCGAGGCATCCAGATCCGAACCGAACTGTGCGAAGGCGGCCATTTCACGATACTGGGCGAGCTCGCCCTTGATCGAACCGGCGACCTGCTTCATGGCCTTGACCTGCGCCGAAGAACCAACGCGCGAAACCGACAGACCGACGTTAACAGCCGGACGGATACCCTGGTAGAACAGGTTGGTTTCGAGGAAGATCTGACCGTCGGTGATCGAGATCACGTTGGTCGGAATGAAGGCGGAAACGTCGTTGCCCTGCGTTTCGATGACCGGCAGAGCCGTCAGCGAGCCAGCGCCGTTTTCGTCGTTGAGCTTTGCAGCGCGTTCGAGAAGACGGGAGTGCAGATAGAAAACGTCGCCCGGATAAGCTTCGCGGCCCGGAGGACGACGGAGCAGAAGCGACATCTGACGGTAAGCGACAGCCTGCTTGGACAGATCGTCATAACCGATCAGAGCGTGCATCGAGTTGTCACGGAAATATTCGCCCATGGCGCAGCCCGCAAACGGAGCGAGATACTGCATCGGAGCCGGATCGGAAGCGGTAGCCGCAATAACGATCGAATATTCCAGAGCGCCGCGTTCTTCGAGAACCTTGACGAACTGAGCGACGGTCGAACGCTTCTGGCCGATAGCAACGTAAACGCAATAAAGCTTTTCGCTGTCCGGGCCGTTGTCGTGGATCGGCTTCTGGTTCAGGAAGGTGTCGAGAATGATAGCGGTCTTGCCGGTCTGACGGTCACCGATGACCAGCTCGCGCTGGCCGCGGCCAACCGGGATCAGAGCGTCAACAGCCTTGAGGCCGGTCGACATTGGCTCATGAACCGACTTGCGCGGAATGATGCCCGGTGCCTTCACGTCGACGCGGCGACGCTCGGTAGCAACGATTGGGCCCTTGCCGTCGATCGGGTTGCCGAGAGCGTCGACGACGCGACCCAGCAGGCCGGGACCAACCGGAACGTCAACGATTGCGCCGGTACGCTTGACGATGTCGCCTTCCTTGATGTCACGATCGGCACCGAAGATAACGACGCCGACATTGTCGCTTTCAAGGTTCAGCGCCATGCCGCGAATGCCACCAGGGAATTCGACCATTTCACCGGCCTGAACATTGTCCAGACCATAGACGCGGGCGATACCGTCGCCAACGGAAAGAACCTGACCGACTTCGGAGACCTCAGCCTCCTTGCCGAAGTTCTTGATTTGCTCTTTCAGGATAGCGGAAATTTCCGCGGCGCGGATGTCCATCAGCCGACCTCTTTCAGTGCAAGCTTGAGAGAAGAAAGTTTAGTGCGAAGGGACGTGTCGATCTGACGCGAACCCATCTTGACGATAAGACCGCCGAGGATCGACGGATCGACGGTGACATTGATCGTCACGTCCTTGCCGGCCACGCCCTTCAGCGTTGCCTTCAATTCGTTCTGCTGCGCAGCACTCAGTTCGTGCGCGGAGATGACATCGGCGGAGACTTCACCGCGATGTTCGGCAGCAATCTTGCGGAAAGCGGCGATGATGCCCGGCAGGGCGAAGAGACGACGGTTCCGCGCGACAACGCGCAGGAAATTTCCGACCAGACCCTTGATGCCCGCCTTGTCGGCCAGAGCGCCGATGGCGTGAAGCTGATCTTCCGAGGAAAATACCGGACTGGAGATCAGTCGCTTGAGGTCTTCGCTTCCGCTCAGAAGCGCCTCGAAACGGTCAAGATCTTTTTCCACAGCCGCAACGGATTTCGCATCAAGCGCAAGCTCGAAAAGAGATCCGGCGTAACGCTGTGCGACACCTGAAATGAGCGAAGACGTTTCAGCCACGAACAACCTGCTCTCTACGTTGAAACCATCCTTTTGGGGCCCAATCTCGTTCAGGACGCCAAACCGATGATTTTATTGAATGTTTCCGGAAAACTACTGACGCGCGAGCACGTCAACACCGAAATGTGATTGCCGTCTAGCATAGACGAACAGGACTCGCAACACGCGAATCCGGCACTTTTGTGTAAGACTTGCCGCCTTTCGCGGTCAAAAAAGTCGCATCCACCGTAGCGATGCTATCTTCCCCTGCGCAGCCTGCACGTCAGAAGTGCAGAACAGAGCTCTTTCCGATCAGGAAATGAAGCCGAAAGCGTAGAGCAGCGGACCTGCGGCAAGCACGAACTCCACCAGCGTTGCGAGACCGCCATAGAAGCGTCCGCCGCTCGGTCCGCCCTTGCGCCCACCCGCATCCGACATCATCGAAATGAAGCGTCCGAACAGCGCAAATCCCCAGACGGAACCCAGCACGACCCAGAGGAATGGCTGCGCGAAAACGAGGCATCCGATCCCCACGCCGAGATAGGGTCCGGCGAGCGTCGCACGGATGGAACCGTAACCTTCGGGACGGCCATTGATCGGCTGCAGCCGCAACAGCTTCATCGTTATGCCGGGCGCAAAAAGCATGACAAGACCAGCAAGCGCCGTGATGGCGGCAGAGCCCCAGGCAAGCCATTCTCCGGTCGTGGCAGGAAGATAGAATTCCATCGCAATTACCCTCGTCGTTTCTTGCCGTATAAGCATGTCTCCCAAAAGTGGGAACCGGTTTTGGGATCAAGACATGCGGAGAGATAATCAGATAGAATATTCCCCACAATCAAACCAAACTGGAAATCTGTAGCGGAATTTTCGGCTATCTTCCACGCCTTTGCATCTCAAAGGCATGTCAAAGGAAGCTTTGCGGATCGATATCCACCTGCACCCTTATCGAGCCTTTTTCCTTCGGCCCGGCGGCGAGCAAGACGCGGATAAATCCTTGAATGTCGGCGCGTTTGGTCCCGTGCACCAGAATGCGGAAACGGTGTCTTCCCCGCACGAGCGCAAGCGGTGCCTCGGCGGGCCCGAGCACGGAAATCTCCGGGGATGAGGGTGCCGCACGGCGAAGCGCACGCGCATGATTTTCGGCTTCGGGCCGGTTGTCCGCGGAAATAATCAACGCGGCGAGCCGCCCGAAAGGCGGCAAAGTACTGCGTTCGCGCTCCTCAATTTCACGGGCATAGAATGCGCCTGCATCGCTGCTGACGATTGCCCGCATCACCGGATGATCCGGCTGGTAGGTCTGGATCAGTCCGAGGCTCTTGCGACCGGTTCGACCGGCACGTCCAGTCACCTGATTGAGAAGCTGGAAGGTACGCTCAGCCGCGCGGGGATCGCCATTGGCAAGCCCCAGATCGGCATCCACGACACCCACCAATGTCATGTTGGGAAAGTTATGCCCCTTGGCAACAAGCTGCGTACCGATCACGATATCCGCCTCGCCTTTTGCGATAGCATCGAGTTCCAGCCGCAGCCGCTTCACGCCGCCTGCCATATCAGACGAAAGAACTATGATTCGCGCTTCGCTGAACGTTGCCGCGACTTCTTCCGCGATGCGCTCCACACCCGGACCGCAGGCGACCAGATGATCCAGGGTGCCGCATTCGGGACAAGCCTCCGGCACCGGCTCATGATAGCCGCACTGATGACACATCAGCTGCCCGCGAAAACGATGTTCCACGAGCCAGCTTGAACATTGCGGACATTGAAAGCGGTGGCCGCAGACCCGGCACAAGGTCAAAGGCGCGTAACCGCGCCGGTTGAGGAACAAAAGCGCCTGCTCTCCGCGTTCCACCGTCCTGCCGACAGCTTCGGTCAGTGCGGGCGACAAAAACCGGCCCGGCGGTGGCGGAGAACGCCGCATGTCGATGGTCTTCAGATCGGGCAGTGCGGCTTCCGCATAGCGACCATAAAGCTTGATTCGCTTGTAACGCCCCTGCTCCGCATTGACCTGACTCTCGATGGATGGCGTGGCCGATGCCAGCACCACCGGAAAGCCGCTGATATGGCCGCGCACCACCGCCATGTCGCGCGCATTGTAGAAGACCCGGTCTTCTTGTTTGTAAGCCGGATCATGTTCTTCATCGACAACGATCAGCCCCAGTTCCTTGAAGGGCAGAAAGAGCGCCGACCGCGCCCCTGCCACCACCCGCACCGTACCCTCGGCAATCTGCCGCCAGACGCGTTCGCGGGTACGGGGGGCAAGGTCGGAATGCCACTCGGCAGGCTTTGCCCCAAAACGATCGTGGAACCGGTCGAGAAATTGTTGTGTCAGCGCGATCTCAGGCAGGAGAATCAGCACCTGCTTGCCTTGCTCGATCGCCTTGGCAACGGCTTCGAAATAAACCTCGGTCTTGCCCGATCCGGTCACGCCATCGAGCAGTGAAACCGAAAAACAATCGGCTTCGACAGCTTCCGACAGCATTTCAGCCGCCGCCTGCTGGTCTTCCGAAAGCGTGGCCCGTGCATAGTCGATATCGGGCTTTGCCACCACGGCTGGCGGCGGCAGCATGACTTCCTCGAAAATACCTTGCGTCTTCAACCCGTCCACGACCGTCATGGAGACACCCGCCGCATGGGCAAGGCCGGATCTGGTCCATGCAAGCCCGTCGCGGGCAAGCTCCATCACCCGCGACCTCGCTTCGGTCATACGCTCCGGTTCACCGCCGGAATAGCGAAGACCCGGCACCGATGGTTCGGGATCAAATGCAGCTGGCACACGCAGGACCATGCGCGCCACCATGCCTGGCGGCGAAAGCGTGTAGTCAGCTGCCCAGCGCATGAAGCGCAGCATGTCGGCTCCCACCGGCGGGCAGTCGAAAACTTCGGAAATCGCCCGCAACTTTCTGGCGTCAACGGCGTCGGTTTCCCCCTCACAGACGATCCCCGCCACCTCACGAGGTCCGAGCGGCACGCGCACGATCGATCCGGGCTGGACGTTCATCCCTTCCGGAACCATATATGAATAAGGCCGCTCCGCGGGCATGGGCACGAGTACGGGAACGACCCGTGGTGCGAGCTCCGGAAACAGACCAGAAATGGGGTTTGCAATATCGTGCGAATCTTTCGACATGATCGCGTGACCTTGGCGCGGCTTTGCGCTAAAGAAAAGCCACCTTCCGGGAATTAAATGGTTTTAAATTCCTCAAATCCACCCGCGCTCATTATGGAGGAACGCTGTTATGAAGTTTTTCGTGGACACTGCGGACGTCAAGGAAATCCGCGAGCTCAACGACCTTGGGCTGGTCGATGGCGTGACCACCAACCCGTCCCTCATCCTGAAGTCGGGTCGTGACATTATCGAAGTGACCAAGGAAATCTGCAACATCGTCAAGGGCCCGGTTTCAGCCGAGGTTGCCGCGACCGAATATGAGCAGATGATGAAGGAAGCGGCCGTCATCGCCAAGATCGCTGACAATATCTGCATCAAGCTGCCTGTAACCCTCGACGGACTGAAAGCCTGTAAGGCTCTGTCTTCTGATGGTCACAAGGTCAACATGACGCTCTGCTTCTCGGCCAATCAGGCGCTTCTGGCAGCCAAGGCCGGCGCGACCTTCATTTCGCCGTTCATTGGCCGTCTCGACGATACCGGCATCAACGGCATGGAGCTGATTGCCGAAATCCGCACGATTTACGACAATTACGATTACCGCACCGAAATTCTTGCCGCTTCGGTTCGCACCGTCAATCATGTCAAGGAAGCAGCCCTCATCGGCGCCGATGTCGTGACCGCGCCTCCGGCAACGCTCAAGGCACTGGTCAAGCATCCGTTGACCGACAAGGGCCTCGAAACCTTCCTCGCCGATTGGGCGAAGACCGGTCAGAAGATCGCCTGATCGACGATTTTCAGAGACATGAAAAGGCGGGCCATCGGCTCGCCTTTTTTATTCCAGCACCGTTTCCCCGTCCTGCTTGCTCACCCGGATCGGTCTTGCGCCGCATTGCTCCGCAATGGCACTGGCAAGGGCGGCTGAATGAGTCACCACCCATATCTGGCTGCGTTCGGATGCCTGCGCGATCATGCGGGCAAGTGACGGGATCATATCGGGATGCAGGCTTGCCTCCGGCTCGTTGAGCGCGATCAGTGGCGGCAGGCGATAGGAAAGCAGTGCACCCGCCAGAGCCAGCAGGCGAATCTGTCCATCGGACAATTCTCCGGGGCGAAATGTTCGCGGCGGGAAAGCCGGGAAATTCAGGCCGAAAGTCGCCGTTTCTTCCGGATAGGGAACGACCAGCTTGGCACCCTCCAGCGCGTCGGCAACCAGACGATCAAGGTCGACCGTATCCTGCCGGATATGGGCAAGCGTGGCAAAGACGGAGGCAAGATTGCCACCGTCCTCGTCCAGCATCGCAGCAGTTGCGGCTATGGACGGCTGACGCACCGGCGCATCACGGTCGCTTCGAAAACCGTGGTAAAAGCGCCAGCCACGTATCTGCGCGGAAAGATCGCCTATCTCCGGATAATGGCCGGATTGCCCAAGCACTGCCAACCCGCTTTCCGAAGTCAGCAGGCGCGCCGGGTGCTCCATGCGCCGCCCTTCCCCGTCCCGCGCGAAAACCGCAGGTCCGCGCCGATCCATCAGATCCACGGGGCGACGACCGGTATCGAGATTGAGCTGTTCTTCCTTGATCTGCGGCTCGAAGGGAAAGGCACCGGAAACCGGCGGCGGCAGACCTGCCTCGACACGATAGGAAAGACGCGAGGCGAGCCGCTCGTCTTCAAAGTCCGCTTCCAGAATGATGCGCGCCGATTCGTGCTTGCGGCGATTGCCGCTCCACATGGCCGATTGCATCCCGCCTTCGCGCACCACTTCAGTAGAGAGATTGCCCTCCGCCGCCGCCTTCACCAGTTGCAACGCCCGATAGAGATTGGATTTTCCGGCACCATTCTCGCCAACGAAAACCGTCACCTGTCCGAGATCAAACCGGACGGAACGCAGCGAGCGATAGCCTTTGGCAGAAAACGAAACGAGACGCATGGTTTGATCGGGCCCCTGCAAATGAAAAGGCGGCGTGAAATCCACACCGCCTTTATAGCCGCCTGTCAATTTGAGACTAGAGCATTTCCAGTTTAAATTTAATCGTTGAAAATACTCTATCTTTTTGTTTTTACGCATTATCCTACGCAAAACCGCTTCGCACTTTTGCTGGAAATGCTCCAGCTTATTCCCACTTCATCTCGCCCTTGATGACCTTTGCACCGAGTTCCAGGCTGCTTTCACCGCCAAGATCAGGATAACGCTTCTTCATTGCTGCGATCAGTTCGCCGCTATCCTTGGCTTTCGCCGCTTCCTCGTCGAAGGCCGCGATATAATCGCGGGTGAACTTGATTGCCGAAACATCCGTCGCCGAACCGGGCTTCATATGCGCCGGAACAACCACTTCAGGATTGCGTGCAGCAATCGTATCGAGATTTCTGATCCATGCCTCACGCTGGGCAAGATCGGGCGTATCGGCAAGCCAGACATGCTCGCCTGCCGTTATCAGAACACCGCCAAACACCGCCTTCAATGAAGGCACCCAGAGATAACGCCTGTTCGTCATGCCTTCGGCGGGAACGATTTCAATCTCATTGCCCTCAAGCTCCAGCGCCTTCACATCGGAAGCTTCGGGAATAACGACATCCGACAGTTTCTGCGGGCCATTGTCCTTGAGTTGCGGACCCCAGACCTTCAGTTTCGCCTCGATATTACCCTTGATCGCATCGACCGTTTCAGGGGCTGCGATGATGCGCGCATCAGGAAAGACGGCCTTGATCGGGCCAAGGCTGAAATAATAGTCCGGATCGCTCTGGCTCACATAGATCGTGGTCAGCTTCTTACCCGTTTCCTTGATCTTCTCGGCAACCGCCTTGCCGTCCGAAAGCGTGAAGCCGCCATCGAGCAGGATGGCTTCCTTGTCTCCGGTCAGAAGGACAGGCGTACGATTGAAGCCATTCTCATCCGCCTGGAAATATTGCCATTGCAACGGCGCTGTCTTTTCCTGTGCCATCGCAGGACCGGCAACCGCCAGCCCGGCCAAAATCGCGAGACTGCCCATCGTCATGGAAAACCGCTTCATCCAACTACTCCTGTAAAAACTGGTTTGAACCAGCGGACGCATCATGCGCCCGCAGAAGCATTCAGGTTGCCAATCACTTCATGAAAAACAAGAAGACACATAAATGTTGGCAAGGCACAGCAATGTTACCCTTCTGAATTTACTGCAATTTTTCTAGTATCTAAAACAAAAAAAGCGGCACCTTGCGGCACCGCCTTTCGATGTCAGGTCGAAGCCCAATCAGAGCTTCGACAATTTCTGCGCCAGAGCGAGGAACACCTGTTCGGCAAGTTCTTCGGCAGCGCGCTTGCGCGCATCGCGTTCAGCGCGAAGGTTTGCGAATTCCTGACGCGGACGGTCGAAGGAAGCGCCAACCGTGCGGGTGCCTGCGGCAAGCGGCTTGCCGTCCTTGTCACGCAGCACGAAGTTCGACGTCGCCTTGACGATACCAGCCGATGGACGACCTGTACGGTCGGTCTGATCGCCAATATCCACACTCACCGCGGAGATCGTATTGCTGCTCAGACCGAGACCAAGCCGATAGGTCGGGTTGGCCGGTTCACCGGCACCACCGCCAAGCAGGAAGATCAGGCGATTGCGGACCTGCTGCTGAAACACATCGCCGGCCGGATCGATGGCCACCGAAGCAAGCTTGGTGCGCATGTCCGGCGTCACGCTGCCGCCTATGGTTCCACCGGCACCAGCGCCGGAGGAGTAAAGCGGCTGCACGGTGCATCCAGCCATCAGAACCGCGGCCCCGAGTGCGAAAAACGCAACCCGGAAGGCTTTGATTGCGGAGAAAAAGCGGTCAGGCAACGACATTGACGATCCTTTGCGGCACCACGATAACCTTCTTCGGCGAGCTCCCGTTGAGCGCAGCCTTGACGAAGTCAAGTTCGAGCACCGCCTGCTGGATGCTAGCTTGATCAGCGTCGCGGGCGATTGTCAAATCCCCACGCTTCTTGCCGTTGATCTGCACCGGCATAACGATCTCGTTTTCCACCACCAATGCCGGATCGAATTCCGGCCAGGCACTGCGGGCAACCAGCGTTTCACGACCGGCAATCTTCCCGCCAAGTACGGCCAGGCACTGTTCAGCCAGATGCGGCATCATCGGCGCCAGCATCAGGATGAGCTTTTCGGTGACGTCACGGACGGCACTCTTCAACTCGTCATCCGCATTGCCCGAAGCCACCTGCTGCAGGGATGCAGCAGCCGTGTTGACCAGCTCATAAAGACGGGCAACGCCACGGTTGAAGGCGAGCTTCTCGATATCGTCACCGACAGCCTTGACCGCCTTGTGCGCAGCCTTGGAAACGACAAGGGCTTCACCCTGCGTCCCGGTCTTGGGCGCAACGTCCTTCAGATGTTCGGCAGCTTCCGCCACCAGACGCCAGACGCGCTGCACAAAACGATGGGCGCCTTCGGCACCGGCTTCCGTCCAGATCACGTCACGCTCGGGTGGCGAATCAGACAGCATGAACCAGCGCGCCGTATCAGCACCGTAGGAAGCGATAATGTCATCCGGATCGACAACATTCTTCTTCGACTTCGACATCTTCTCGATGGAACCGATTTCCACCGGCTCGCCGGACGAGAGCAAGGTCGCGCTGCGCTTGCCGTCGGTTTCCTCGATGCGAATGTCGGCAGGTGCCACCCACTGGCCGTTGGCCTTGTAGGTTTCGTGCACCACCATGCCCTGCGTAAACAGGCCCTTGAACGGCTCGTCGATGCCGACGTGACCGACCACCTTCATCGCGCGGGTGAAGAAACGCGAATAGAGCAAATGCAGGATCGCGTGTTCGATACCGCCGATATACTGATCGACCGGCAGCCAGTGATCGGCAACCTTTCGGTCGGTCGGCTCGTTTTCCCAAGGCGCCGTAAAGCGCGCATAGTACCAGGACGAATCGACGAACGTATCCATCGTATCGGTTTCACGACGCGCATCGGCACCGCATTTCGGACATTTTACATGGCGCCATGTTGCATGACGGTCGAGCGGATTGCCCGGACGGTCGAACTCGACATCGTCCGGCAGCTTGACCGGCAGATCGGCGCGCGGCACCGGATTGACGCCACAGCTTTCGCAATGGATCATCGGGATCGGGCAACCCCAATAGCGCTGGCGCGAGATGCCCCAGTCACGCAGACGGAACTGCACCTTGCGGCTTGCCTGCGGGCTGTTGCCGAGACTGGTCTGTTCCAGACGATTCGCCACCTCATTGAAGGCGGCTTCCGGTGTCATGCCGTCGAGGAAGCGTGAATTAATCATCACACCATCGTCGCCATACGCCGTATCGGTGATCGCGAAAGTCGCAGCATCTTCGCCTTTCGGCATCACAACAGGCACAACCGGCAAGCCGTATTTGTTTGCGAAGTCAAGATCGCGCTGATCGCCAGACGGGCAGCCGAAGATCGCCCCGGTGCCATATTCCATCAAAACGAAATTGGCGACATAGACAGGCAATTCCCAGTTCTCATCGAACGGATGCCGAACCTTAACGCCCGTGTCGTAGCCCTTCTTCTCGGCCGTTTCGAGTGCTGCCAGCGACGTGCCTGCCTGATGGCATTCGGTGATAAAATCGGTCAGGGCCTGATTGCCCTCAGCCAGCGTTCTGGCCAACGGATGATCGGCAGCGATTGCCAGGAACGATGCGCCAAACAGCGTGTCCGGACGGGTCGTGTAAACTTCAACTTCCGAGAAGCCGGCAGGGGCAGTCTTAGCGTCCAGCGCGAAGCGGACCTGCAGGCCTTCCGACTTGCCGATCCAGTTGCGCTGCATCAGGCGAACCTTTTCCGGCCACTGGTCGAGCGTATCAAGACCGGCCAGCAATTCCTCGCTGAAATCGGTGATCTTGAAGAACCACTGTGTCAGTTCACGCTGTTCGACCAGCGCACCCGAACGCCAGCCGCGACCATCCACCACCTGCTCGTTGGCAAGCACGGTGTTGTCGACCGGATCCCAGTTGACCTTGGAGGTCTTGCGCGTCACCAGCCCCTTTTCAAAAAGGTCGATGAACAGCATCTGCTGGCGATGATAATATTCCACGTCGCAGGTCGCGAATTCACGCGCCCAGTCGAGCGAAAGACCCATCGATTTGAGCTGGCTGCGCATCGTGGCGATGTTCTGGTAGGTCCATTCTTTCGGATGAACCTTGTTCTGCATCGCTGCATTTTCCGCAGGCATGCCGAACGCGTCCCATCCCATCGGATGAAGCACGTTGAAACCCTTGGCGCGCTTGTAACGGGCGACAACGTCACCCATCGCATAGTTGCGCACATGGCCCATATGGATGCGCCCCGATGGATAGGGGAACATCTCGAGCACATAATATTTCTCGCGGCTGTCGCTATTGTCGGTTTCGAAGGTCCGGTCTTCTTCCCAGACTTTCTGCCAATGAGCTTCCGCCACGCGCGGATTATAACGTTCGGCTGCCATGACCGTATTTACTCGTACGAAGGTGATGCAATAAGGAGAGTCGATGTTTAATGGCGACCTTCACCACGTATTGGCGAAAGCGTCAACCTTTTGCGGATGAAAAGCCTGAAAGCGAGAGTTTCATGTCAGATATCGTAGCGAACCTGAACACGGTCAAGGCCGCAATCGCCAATGCCGAAGAGGAAGCACAGCGCGACAAGGCTTCCGTGACGCTCGTCGCCGTATCGAAAACCTTCGATGCCGAAGAAATTCGCCCGGTCCTCGACGCAGGCCAGCGCGTCTTCGGTGAAAACCGCGTGCAGGAAGCACAAGCCAAATGGCCGGGACTGCGCGACGATTATTCCGGCATCGAACTGCATCTCATCGGCCCGCTGCAATCCAACAAGGCCGCCGATGCCGTCGCCCTCTTCGATGTCATCGAAACCGTCGACCGTGAAAAGATCGCAGCCGCCTTGGCCGTCGAGATCAAAAAGCAGAACAAGGCCCCAAAGCTCTACGTGCAGGTGAATACCGGACTTGAAGAACAGAAAGCCGGCATTGCGCCGAAGGAAGCCGTCGCCTTTGTCGAGCGCTGCCGCAAGGAACATGGCCTCGCCATCGAGGGGCTGATGTGCATCCCGCCTGCGGATGAAAATCCGGGGCCGCATTTCGCGCTTCTGGAAAAGCTCGCCCGCGAGGCACAGGTCGAAAAGCTCTCCATGGGCATGTCGGGCGATTATGAAACCGCCATCGGTTTCGGCGCGACATCGGTGCGTGTCGGCTCGGCCATCTTCGGCGGACGGAGCTATGCCGACCCCGCGTGAATTGTCACCCCTACTGTTTGTTTTTGTCGCATTATCCTCCGCAAAACCGCTTCACACTTTTGCTGGAAATGCTCCTAATGCAGGACGATCTCGCCCTGCACATTCCTCCAGTCCGAGGGGCCAAGCAGCCGGAAATGCGTGTAGCTGACCGAATGCAACGGCCCGTCGATTTCCCGATTCCAGAATTCGATGAAATGATTGAGCACCGGAAAATCGGGCGCGAGGTCATAATCCTGCCAGACGAAAAGCTGCAGCAGATGCGGGTGATCAGGTAAGTGGTAGAAAACTTTCGCCGTCGTCAGACCATAACCGGCGAGCTGGAGTTCAAAGGCTGACTTTGCGTTCAAAGCGGACGTCGTCATGGCGATTTCCCCTTTTTGTGAAGAGCCTTATTGTCAGGCTCCTGAATAGGAGATAATCACTCAAAATGGTTTTTAAACTGTAAAAACAATATATTAGCACCATTCGACAGCGAGTGCTGCCAGTTGCTATTTCTGACGATGCGTCATTGTGGATCATAGACGCGCCGATTGTCTAATTTACCTTGCCTGCAATGGAAGGTAGACAGGGCACCCGATGGTCTCACCTTTCACGGCAGGCCGTCTCATCCGGCGGGAGGTGCCGGTCAGTTTTTGGGTGCATTTATACGAGCGGGATATTGTCCGGCTCGCGGAATGCTGAAGGAGGAAATCATGTCGGAAAAGCTTTACCCGGTCCTTGCCGAGGCAAAGAGAAACACGCTCATCGACAACGCAACCTATCTCGACTGGTATCAGGAAAGCGTGAGCGACCCGGACAGCTTCTGGGCAAAGCACGGACGACGCATCGACTGGTTCAAGCCTTTCACCAAGGTCAAGAACACCGATTTCAACGGCGACGTATCCATCAAATGGTATGAGGACGGCGTTACCAACGTTTCCTATAACTGTATCGACCGCCACCTGAAGAGCCGTGGCGATCAGGTCGCCATCATCTGGGAAGGCGACAATCCCTATATCGACAAGAAGATCACCTATCGCGAACTGCATGAAAATGTCTGCCGTCTCGCCAATGTGCTGAAGAAGCACGGCGTGAAGAAGGGCGACCGCGTCACGATCTATCTGCCGATGATCCCGGAAGCGGCCTATGCGATGCTGGCCTGCGCGCGCATCGGCGCTGTGCACTCGGTCGTCTTTGCCGGCTTCTCGCCGGAAGCACTTGCCGGTCGTATCGTCGACTGCGAATCCACTTTCGTCATCACGGCCGATGAAGGCGTGCGCGGCGGCAAGCCGGTTCCGCTGAAGGAAAACACCGATACCGCCATCGACATTGCAGCCAAGCAATATGTCATGGTCAACAAGGTTCTCACCGTGCGCCGTACCGGCGGCAAGGTGAGCTGGGGGCCGGGCCGCGATCTCTGGTACCATCAGGAAGTCGCAAGCGTCGAACCGACCTGCGACCCGGAACCGATGAATGCGGAAGACCCGCTCTTCATCCTCTACACCTCCGGCTCGACCGGCAAGCCGAAGGGCGTACTGCACACAACCGGCGGCTATCTCGTCTATGCATCGATGACACATCAATATGTCTTCGACTATCATGATGGCGATATCTACTGGTGCACGGCGGATGTGGGCTGGGTGACAGGTCACTCCTATATCGTCTACGGCCCGCTCGCCAACGGTGCGACGACATTGATGTTCGAAGGCGTGCCCAACTTCCCCGATCAGGGACGTTTCTGGGAAGTCGTCGACAAGCATCACGTCAACATCTTCTACACTGCGCCTACGGCCATCCGCGCCCTGATGGGCGCCGGTGATGAATTCGTCACCCGCTCGTCGCGTTCGACGCTGCGCCTGCTCGGTTCGGTTGGCGAGCCGATCAACCCGGAAGCCTGGGAATGGTATTACAATGTCGTTGGTGACCAGCGGTCGCCGATTGTCGATACATGGTGGCAGACGGAAACCGGCGGCATTCTCATCACCCCGCTGCCCGGCGCAACCGACCTCAAGCCAGGTTCGGCAACACGACCGTTCTTCGGCATCAAGCCGGAACTGGTCGATAATGAAGGCGCTGTCATTGAAGGTGCGGTGGACGGTAATCTCTGCATCATCGACAGCTGGCCGGGCCAGATGCGCACGCTTTACGGCGATCACAAGCGCTTCATCGAAGCCTACTTCTCGACCTATAAGGGCAAGTACTTCACCGGCGACGGCTGCCGTCGCGACGAAGACGGTTACTACTGGATCACAGGCCGCGTCGATGACGTGCTCAACATTTCCGGCCATCGCCTCGGCACGGCAGAAATCGAATCGGCACTCGTCTCGCATCACTCGGTTTCAGAAGCCGCTGTCGTGGGCTATCCGCATCCGATCAAGGGACAGGGCATCTATTGCTACGTCACGCTGATGACCGGCGAAGCAGTTCAGGACGAAGACGCCCTGCGCAAGGAGCTGACCCAGCACGTGCGCAAGGAAATCGGTCCTATTGCCACGCCGGACAAGATCCAGTTCTCGCCGGGCCTGCCGAAAACCCGCTCGGGCAAGATCATGCGCCGCATCCTGCGCAAGATCGCCGAAGACGAGTTTGGTGCACTGGGCGATACCTCGACGCTGGCCGATCCGGGCGTCGTGGACGACCTGATCGAAAATCGCCAGAACAAGAAATAATAAAAAGCCCCGGGAAACCGGGGCTTTTTTAACAACGCGGTCTGAGAAGGCGCCCAAGTTTGATGAGATTGTCGTCCTGCTGAGACGAAAATCGTGATCTTTGAGAACCGGAGCGGAGTGTACTTAAAAGTACATGAGCACCGGAAGCGCAGAAGAGCGCGATTTGCAGGCCAGCAGGGCGACAATATCCCAAACTTATTAGAAATCGATCGACCGACCCTTGATCTCCCAATCGCCGAAACGGGCGGGGTCCTTGCCGCCGCGACCACCGATTTCGCGGGGCGCTTCGTTTGCCTTTTCGGCAGCGCGGCGCGCTTCAGCTTCC
This sequence comes from Brucella sp. MAB-22, assembly GCF_025908475.1. NCBI lineage: Bacteria > Pseudomonadati > Pseudomonadota > Alphaproteobacteria > Hyphomicrobiales > Brucellaceae > Brucella > Brucella sp. MAB-22. The sequence continues at coordinate 2,353,008 of NZ_CP109782.1, forward strand.
TTCAATGCGCGCTGGGCAGCAGGCGGCAGGTCTTCGAACGTGCGCTTGTCGACGTTTTGCGGGCTTTCGGTTTTTTCGCTCATCGGTCACAATCCCGTTCTCGGTTTTTGCTTCGAACATTGAAGCAAAGCCTGTTCATACCCATCATATAGGCAGAAAGGCTTGCCGTGCAAAACCCTTGCGGGTCATGCAGCCTAGGATTTGGAGACCGCCGCAGATGAATATGACAAAAACTGCCATGCTGATCGCCCTCATGACGGTCATGTTCATGAGCATCGGCTATTTGCTGGGCGGCGGCGGCGGCATGATGATTGCGCTTGTGATTGCAGTCGCCATGAACCTGTTCGGCTACTGGAACTCCGACAAGATGGTGCTGCGCATGTATAATGCGCAGGAAGTGGATGAGCGCAGCGCGCCGGATTATTACCGCATGGTGAGCGGGCTCGCCACCAATGCGGGCCTTCCGATGCCGAAGGTCTACATTATCCATGAAGACCAGCCGAACGCTTTTGCCACGGGCCGCAATCCCGAAAATGCTGCCGTTGCAGCCACGACTGGCCTCCTCAACCGCCTGACGCCGGAAGAAGTCGCAGGCGTGATGGCACACGAGCTGGCGCACGTCCAGAACCGCGACACACTGACCATGACCATCGTCGCAACGCTTGCCGGTGCCATCTCCATGCTCGGCAATTTCGCCTTCTTCCTGGGCGGCAATCGCGAGAACGGCAACGGCATCATGGGCGTGGTCGGCACCATTCTTGCCATGATCGTCGCGCCCTTTGCCGCGATGATCGTGCAGATGGCTGTCAGCCGCACCCGCGAATATGCCGCCGACAAGCGCGGCGCGGAAATCTGCGGCAATCCGCTGTGGCTGTCCTCGGCGCTGGGCAAGATCGCGCGTGGCGCCAAGGCCATCCCGAACGAGGAAGCCGAACACAACCCGGCAACCGCGCATATGTTCATCATCAATCCCTTGAGCGGACGCGGCGCGGATAATCTTTTTTCGACCCATCCGGACACCGATAACCGCATTGCAGCACTTGAACAGATGGCTGCCGAAATGGGCATCCGCTCGGCTGGAATGGCCCCGCGTGCCGCTGCCCCTTCCCAAAGCAGCGGTCCATGGGGTAATGCAGGCGGTAACAGCAATGGCGGTTCCGGTTATCGGGGGCCGTGGTCCTAAATAAAGTAGAACAGTGTGAACGATAAAAAGCCCGCGCCGAAGCGTGGAAATAAAAAGCCGCAAATGAACACCAATGCCGCAGACCTGCGCCCCGGTCTGGCGGCGCGTTTGTGTGCGGCGCGCCTTCTCGGTGCGGTGATCGAAAAGAACACCTCGCTTGACGGTCTGACCGACAATACGCACGGTCATCCGCAATATCTGGCGCTGGAGCCGCGCGACCGCGCGCTGGTTCGCGCCATTCTCGGCTCTGCGCTCCGCAATCGCGGCAGCATCGAACGCGCCATCAACAAGCGTCTGGACCGACCATTGCCGGAAAATGCCGTGGCGTTGAAACATCTTCTGCATGTGGCCATCGCCCAGATTTTCTATCTGAACCTGCCCGATCATTCGGCGGTCGATCTTGCGGTGGAAGCGGCGAACAATGATCCGCGCAATCGCAAATATGCCGGTCTCGTCAATGCGCTGCTGCGTCGCCTTTCGCGCAACAAGGAACGTGCTCTCGCCCACACGCTTGAGCCCGAAACCAATGTGCCGGAGTGGTTTGCCAAAAGCATCACCGACGCCTATGGCGCGGAAAAAGCAGCAGCCATTCTTGCCATGCATGCCTATGAGCCGCCGATCGATTTCACGGTCAAGGGTGACGCAAAGGCATGGGCCGAAAAGCTCGGTGGCGTCGCACTGCCCAACGGTTCGGTGCGCCTGCAAACGGTCGAAGGCAATCTCACCGACCTGCCCGGCTTTGCCGAAGGCGACTGGTGGGTGCAGGATGTGGCCGCGAGCCTGCCTGCGCGCCTGATGGGTGATATCAAGGGCAAACGGGTTGCCGATCTGTGCGCCGCCCCCGGCGGCAAGACGGCGCAGCTCGTACTTCAGGGCGCCAATGTGACCGCGCTCGACCTTTCCGAAAATCGGCTGAAGCGCCTGCGCGGCAATCTGGAACGTCTCGGCTTCGAGGCGAAGACCGTTGCCACCAATCTGATGGATTTCCAGCCGGACGAACTGTTCGATGCTGTGCTTCTGGATGCGCCCTGCTCTTCCACCGGCACTGTGCGCCGTCATCCGGATGTGCCTTGGACCAAGACGCCGCAGGACATAGCAAAGCTTGCCGAACTTCAGGGCAAACTTTTGGCGCACGCGGCCACTCTGGTCAAACCCGGCGGCGTAATCGTCTTTTCCAATTGTTCGCTGCACCCGCTCGAAGGCGAGGAAATGGCACGCAAGGCAGCGGAAAATCCGTTGCTGGAACCTTTCCCGATCACGGAGCAGGATTGCCCCAGTCTGAACGGGCTTCTGGATGGGCTGGTCACAGCAGAAGGCTTTCTGCGATCCACCCCGGCAGACTTGCCGCCGGATCGTTTTGAAGGCAATCCGCTCATGGCTGGCATGGACGGCTTCTTCGCGGCCCGCTTCAAGCGCCGGGCCTGAGACCGGATATAAGCAAACAAATCGTATAATTTGCCATAACGGGTCGCGATACCCGTTATGGTTAACGCTCGATTCACCATTTCTGTACAATTGTATCAAAGGAACTGGCTGCTCGATCTGGCCAAACAATAATGACAAACGATACGGAGAAAGACCGGGTGGCAGTCGCCCTCAGCGAAACCCCACATCTTTGGGGACTGGCCGTTGCACAGGCTTGGCGCAAGTTCAGCCGCCGTCTGCGCATGGGGCCGCTTTATCGCTGGCGCTTCACCGGCTTCACCCCCGACCGTATCCTGATCGCACCGCCTGATCTGCGCGTAGCAGACCCGCAATTGGCACAGGAATTCTATCATGGCCGTTTTGCGCTGGCCGGTCGTCTGGTCGAAACCGGCGGATTGTCGCCTTTCGCCGTCGAACCGCCGACGCCGGAATGGGAAGCAGCGCTTCAGAGTTTCGGCTGGCTGCGTCATTTGAAAAGCGCCAATAGCGAACTGGCAACCGCTAATGCGCGTGCGCTCGTCGATGACTGGATGCGCATGTTCGGCAAACGCATCGGCGGCATCGCCTGGTCGCCGGAGGTCACCGCCCAGCGCATCATCGCCTGGCTTCAGCATTCAAACCTCATTCTGTCGGGCGCCGAACTCCCCGCCTATCGCCGCTTCATGCGCTCGCTGGCCATGCAGGTGCGTTATCTGCGCACCGTTGCCGCCGCCATGGATGATGGCGAGGAACGGTTGCGCGCCCGCATCGCATTGGCATTCGCTGCTCTGGCTCTGCCTGTTTCGCCACCGACGGCACGCGCCGCCCGGCGCAATCTCGAATATGAGCTGAAACGCCAGATCCTGCCCGATGGCGGACATATCTCGCGCAACCCCGTTACGGTTCTGGAACTGCTGGCCGATCTTTTGCCGCTCCGCCAGACCTATGCCAACGGCACGGAAGCACCGCCCAAGGCGCTGATCGAAGCCGTCGAGCGCATGTTGCCAGCCCTGCGTTTCTTCCGTCATCAGGATGGCAGCCTTGCGCTTTTCAACGGCGTTGGCCCGACCATGCCGGAACGCATCATATCGGTTCTCAGGCATGACGAGACCGCTGGATCGCCGCTGACCCATGCGCCCTATTCCGGCTATGAACGGCTTTCGATGGGTTCGACCACCATCATCGCCGATACCGGACTGCCGCCGCCGGTCACAGCTTCGCGGGATGCCCATGCCGGCTGCCTCGCCTTCGAAATGTCCTCGGGGCGCCAGCGCTATATCGTCAATTCCGGTATTGACCGTTTCGGTCCGCCGGAATTTCGTCCATTAGGCCGTTCCACGGCTGCGCACTCCACGGCCACCATCAACGACACCTCATCGTGCCGCTTCAGCCTCAATGCGGGTCTCTCCAACATGATCGGCACGCCGATCATTGCAGGACCAACCCGCGTGCAGCGTGACCGGATCGAGGAAATGGGACGACAGGGCTTTGTTGCCAGCCATGACGGCTATGCGCGCCTGTTCGGCATCTATCATGAACGTCGCCTTGTGCTGTCGCACAATGGCAGCGTCATTCAGGGCGCCGACCGCTTCTATCGCGGCGATGGCCGTCCGTTGAAGGCGAACGGACGCGACAATATCGCGGTGCGTTTCCATCTGCATCCATCGGTCGATATTTCCTTCGATGAGAACGGATTGATCGTTCTGTCGGCGGATCGCGACGATACCTGGGTCTTCTCCTGTTTTGAAGTTGCGCCGCAACTGGAAGATTCGATCTTCTTTGCGGGCTTCCGCGGCCCCGTGACATCGAAGCAGATCGTGCTCTCCTTCCCGGCTTCCGAATTACCGGAAGTGAACTGGCAGTTCAGCCGCGTCGCACTTGGCAGTTACGTATAATTCGCTCTCCACCCCTCCCCCTGAGGAGGCGTCCTGAGCTTGTCGAAGGGCGTCGTCTCGAAGGGTCGAGGGTCAATGGGACCGAATGCGGGGCAAGAAATACCTCTTCACCGTTCTTTTCCGGCCTTTTGCGGTAGGATTCTCGGCGCGCCTGTGTTAGGGCGAGCCGTCCACTTTCCTGAACGCATCCGTTTCAGCAACGAAGAGACCAACTCCCTATGGCTGTCAGCTCCAAGCATATTCCCGCTCCCGATCTTCATCGGGTGCGCCGCGCCCTCCTTTCCGTTTCCGACAAAACCGGCCTGATCGATTTCGCCAAAGCGCTTCACGCGCAAGGTGTCGAAATCCTTTCGACCGGCGGCACCGCCAAGTCGATTGCCGCTGAAGGCATTCCGGTGAAGGATGTATCCGAAGTAACCGGCTTCCCGGAAATCATGGACGGACGCGTCAAGACGCTGCATCCGGCAGTCCATGGCGGCCTGCTCGCCGTGCGCAACGATCCGGAACACGTCGCGGCCATGGAAGAACACGGCATCGGCGGCATCGATCTTGCCGTCATCAATCTCTATCCGTTCGAGGAAGTCCGCTTCAAGGGCGGCGACTACGACACGACCGTCGAAAACATCGACATTGGTGGCCCGGCTATGATCCGCGCTTCCGCCAAGAACCATGCCTATGTCGCAACGGTCGTCGATCCTGACGATTATGCCAACGTCGTCGCTGAACTGGAAAAGCATGCGGGCTCCCTGCCGCTTGCCTTCCGCAAGAAGCTTGCCGCCAAGGCCTTCTCGCGCACGGCAGCCTATGACGCAGCCATTTCCAACTGGTTTGCCGAAGCGATCAACGAAGAAACTCCGGTCTATCGCTCGGTCGCAGGCAAGCTGCATTCCGTCATGCGCTACGGAGAAAACCCGCACCAGACGGCTGGCTTTTATCTCACTGGCGAGAAGCGCCCCGGCGTTGCCACCGCGACCCAGCTTCAGGGCAAGCAGCTCTCCTACAACAACATCAACGACACCGATGCGGCTTTCGAACTCGTCGCAGAATTCGATCCTGCCCGCACCGCAGCCGTCGCCATCATCAAGCACGCCAATCCTTGCGGCGTTGCAGAAGCAGCCACCATCAAGGAAGCTTATTTGAAGGCACTCGCCTGCGATCCGGTTTCGGCGTTCGGCGGTATTGTTGCGCTCAATAAAACGCTCGATGAGGAAGCCGCTGAAGAGATCGTAAAGATCTTCACCGAAGTCATTATCGCTCCGGATGCCACCGAAGGTGCACAGGCCATCGTTGCTGCCAAGAAGAACCTCCGTCTGCTCGTCACCGGCGGCCTGCCGGACCCGCGCGCCAAGGGCATCGCCGCCAAGACAGTCGCCGGTGGTTTGCTGGTCCAGTCGCGCGACAATGGTGTGGTCGACGATCTCGATCTCAAGGTCGTCACCAAGCGTGCGCCGACCGAAGCCGAACTCAACGATATGAAATTCGCCTTCCGCGTCGGCAAGCATGTGAAGTCGAACGCCATCGTCTATGTGAAGGACGGCGCAACGGTCGGCATCGGCGCAGGCCAGATGAGCCGCGTGGATTCAGCCCGCATCGCAGCCCGCAAGGCTGAAGACGCGGCAGAAGCCGCCGGTCTTGCAGAACCGCTCACCAAGGGCTGCGTGGTCGCTTCCGACGCGTTCTTCCCGTTTGCCGACGGTCTGCTTTCCGCCGTTCAGGCCGGTGCAACCGCAGTCATCCAGCCGGGAGGTTCCATGCGGGACGATGAAGTGATCGCCGCTGCCGACGAACATGGCATCGCCATGGTCATGACGGGGATGCGTCACTTCCGCCATTAGAGCTTTTACGCATTATCCTGCGCAAAACCGCTCCGCACTTTTGCTGGAAATGCTCTAACCCCTCATAAAAAGTATTTATTGAGGCCCCGGAACCGATCATTCCGGGGCCTCGTTTTCATTGAGTTTCATATTGTTTCGTTTAAATTCGTTTTCAGCATAGACCGGATCAACGGAGGAGCCCGCCCCATGACGCAGTTTATCGGTTCCATCGACCAGGGAACCACGAGTTCGCGTTTCATCATTTTCGACAGGCAGGGCGATATCGTCGCGAGCGACCAGCGCGAACATGAGCAGATTTATCCAAAGGCGGGCTGGGTCGAACACAATCCGATAGAAATCTGTCGCAACACACAGCACGTCATTGCCGCAGCACTCAAAAAAGCAAAACTGAAGGCAAGTGATATCGCTTCCGTCGGCATCACCAACCAGCGCGAGACCACACTGCTCTGGGACAGGAAAACCGGTGCGCCGCTCTATAATGCAATCGTCTGGATGGATACGCGCACCGACGAACTTGTTTCCCGGTACACGAAGGACGGCGGCGCAGACCAGCTGCGTGCCAAGACGGGCCTGCCGATCTCGACCTATTTCTCCGGGCTCAAGCTGCGCTGGATACTCGACAATGTTCCGGGTGCGCGCGAAAAGGCCGAAGCCGGAGACGCGCTTTTCGGCACAATCGACACATGGCTGGTCTGGAACCTGACCGGTGGCACCGAGGGCGGCATCCACATCACCGATGTGACCAATGCTTCCCGCACCCAGCTGATGGATCTTTCGACGCTGCAATGGGATGAAGACATACTTCGTCTTTTCGATATTCCGTCAGCCTGCTTGCCGGAAATCCGCTCTTCAAGCGAGGTCTATGGCGAGATCACCCTGCCCTCCCTTTCCGGTGTAAAACTTGCGGGCATTCTGGGCGACCAGCAGGCAGCGCTCTTCGGTCAGGCATGTCTGGAACCGGGCGAAGCCAAGAACACCTATGGCACGGGCTGCTTCATGCTGATGAACACCGGCGAGAAACTGGTGCCCTCCAATTACGGCCTGCTGACCACGGTTGCCTACAAGCTCGACGGCGCCAAGCCGGTTTATGCGCTGGAAGGCTCCATCGCCATTACCGGCGCCCTGGTGCAATGGCTGCGCGACAATCTCGGCATCATCAAGAAAAGCAGCGACATCGAAACGCTGGCGCGCACCGTCGAGGACAATGGCGACGTCTATTTCGTTCCCGCCTTTTCCGGCCTCTTTGCACCGCATTGGCAGGATTCAGCGCGCGGTATCATTGCTGGCCTCACCCGCTTCGCCAACAAGGGGCACATTGCCCGGGCGGCCCTGGAAGCGAGCGCCTATCAGGTGCGCGAAGTGCTCGATGCGATGGTGAAGGATTCAGGCGTCGAAATCACCGAGTTGCGCGCCGATGGCGGCATGACCATCAACGAACTGCTCATGCAGTTCCAGTCCGACATTCTGGACGTGCCGGTCGTGCGCCCGAAAATTATCGAGACGACGGCGCTGGGTGCTGCCTATGCGGCCGGGCTTGCCGTCGGCTACTGGAAATCCACGCACGACATCGTGGAAAACTGGCAGGTGGGCCATCGCTGGCATCCGCGAATGCCCGTAGACGAGCGCACGCGCTTGTTCAACGCATGGGAAAAAGCGGTTCAGCGTTCACTCGGCTGGATCGAATAAAAGTCAGATTCCGGCCCGTTACTGCGGGCCGGATGTAAGCGGCTTGTCGGCGGGGTAAGGCGTTATGGCCGCCAGATAGAGCCCGACGGCGAAGAACAGCAGCAGCACTGACATGCCAAGTGCAGCCGAGCCGCTGAGCGCGGTAATTGTCGCAACCAGAAACGGTCCGAGAAAACTCGTCGCGCGCCCCGCCAGCGCATAGATGCCGAAATATCGACCCGATTCCTCCGGCTTGATGCTGCGCGCAAACCACGACCGGGACGAGGCCTGTATAGGCCCAAGCGCGACGCCGATCGTCAGCCCGTAGATGAGGAAAGCCTGTTCCGAAGCTGTCGAGAACAAGCCTTTTGCATCCGGATAGCTGACAGGCACCAGACCGAACAGCAGATAATGCGTTCCGGTGGAAACGATACCGAGCGAAGCCAGCAGCAAAAGCACCAGCGATCCGATGACGATGATCTTGGAGCCGAGCCTGATATCGAGGCGTGCCGCGACAAGGCAGCTCAGGATCGCCGACACATTGGTGATCATGCCGAAGAGGCCAATCTCGTTGATGCTCCATTGAAACAATGAAGCGGCATAACCGGCGCCGAGCGCGACAATGGCATTGAGCCCGTCCTGATAGAAAAGGCGGGCGGCCAGAAAGCGCGTGATCCCCGGATGTTCGCGCACTTCCCGCAGCGTCGATTTGAGTTCCGCCAGACCGCTGCCGATTGCCTGACGCAGCGGCTGCCCGCGCGCCTGATCGGGTGTAAACAGAAACATCGGCATGATGAAAACAAGATACCAGAGTGCCGCTATGGGGCCGGTGATGCGGGCATCTTCGCCGCTGACGGGGTCGAGGCCAAAGAGTGGCGGAAGCCCAATCAGCGTCTTGCCTGTGTCGGGTGATGCAGCCAGAAAAACCACCACGAAGATCAGCACCAGAACACCACCCAGATAGCCGAGCCCCCAGGCCAGATTGGACACCCTGCCGATCTCGCTGCGCGGGACGAGCCGCGGCATCATGGAATCGTTGAAAACGATTGAAAACTCCGCCGACACCATCGCGATACTGAAAGCCAGAAGCACCCAGAACAGGTTCGCACCGGGCACCGCAAACCAGAGCGTCATGAGTCCAACGATCTTGAGGACAGCAAAAAAGCCGATCCATGGTTTGCGGGAGCCTGTCTTGTCGGCAATCGACCCCAGAACAGGCGAAAGAACAGCGATCACAAAACCTGCGGCAGCGATACCATAGCCCCAGGCAATCTGCCCGGCTTCAGGCGTGTCGGCCATGCGGGAGATGAAGTATGGACCGAAAATGAAGGTGACAATAACCGTGAAAAATGGCTGTGCCGCCCAGTCGAAAAATATCCAGCCCCATACGCCGCGCCGCGAGGCATAGCCCCGAGCAGGCAGAACCTGATCGCTCAATTGTTTGTTCCTTCCCCCGGACAAGAAGTTGGTCCAACCATTGACCGGCCAGTCGGTTGGATACTTCGCTTTTATCAGCGGCACCATATAACCCGAAATGCTGTTTCAAAAGAAACAAAAAGGGCGACCGAAGCCGCCCTTTTGCAAGATTATGTCGTTGTTTTCTATTGCGCCAGATCAGACATCAGGCCCGCTGCAACCGCCAGTCGCGAGACTGTCAGGTCACCACCTTCCGTCAGCGCCACCATACGGTTTTTCACCTGCTCGATACGCGCACCATCGGCTGCGAACCAGGCTGCTGCCGGATCCTTGTCCTTGGCAAAACGCTTGAGCGCCGCAATGGTGATACCGCGCGCGGCCTGCGTGATCGTATCGCTTGCTCGTGACAGAGCAAGCCCGTCATAATAGTCCGTGACGGGGATGGAACGCGCGGCTTCCTCGATGCGACCGATGCGGAAGGCCTCCGAAACACCAAAATAGGTCTTGGCGGTTACCACCCGGTCGGCGCCGGCCAGATGCGCGATCAGCGCGATGTCCGGCATGATGCCTGCAAGCTGCAGATTGGCAAGACGCTGAGCCAGCTTTTCCGGTGCACCCTTTTCCACGAAAGCGGCCTTGTCGGCCTGAAGCGTGCTCTTCAGATATTCCGGCATCAGACCGTCGAAACGCGGTTCCAGTTCGGCACGTGCCCTGGTGATCGTATCCACCAATTCCGTCAGGTTGGCGCGTGTCGTATCGTTGCGCAGCACCCAGGCCGTCGTCGCCTGCAGCATTTCGCCGACGAGATGGTAGAACTGGTTCTGCACATCGCCCGGCACCTTGCTGTCGAGCGCATCGATGGCATCATAGATCGCATCGATCTCGAAACCGTCGCGCACCGCCACATAGGCACGCACGATATCGGCAGGCGACTTGCCCGTCGTATCGGCCAGACGGCTGATGAAGGTGATACCGCCACGGTTGATGACATCGTTTGCCAGCAAAGTAGCAACGATTTCACGGCGCAGACGATGACCGGAGATTTCCTCGGCGTAAGTCTTGGTCATGCGCTTCGGGAAATAGCCGAACAGCAGCGACTGGAAGTAAGGTTCGTCCGGAAGCTGGCTTGCCACCAGATCATCCGACAGCGACAGCTTGGCATAAGCAAGCAGAACCGCCAGTTCCGGACGCGTCAGCGGCTGGCCTGCCTTCTGGCGTTCGGCCAGCAGCGCATCGGACGGCAGATACTCGACCTTGCGGTCGAGAAGCTTGCGGTTTTCCAGCTCCGCCATGAACCGCGCCTGATAGGGCAACTCTGCCAGACCCTGCCTTTCGCTGAGCGAAAGCGCCAGCGGCTGCAGATAGTTGTTGCGCAGAACCAGTTCGGACACATCGTCGGTCATGCTGACCAGAAGCTTGTTGCGTGCCGGGCGCTTGAGATTGCCCGAACGCATGGCAGCAGCCAGAGCGATCTTGATGTTGACCTCGACGTCCGAGCAGTTGACGCCCGCCGAATTGTCAATGGCATCGGTATTACCACGACCGCCTGCCAGGGCATATTCGATGCGCCCGCGCTGGGTCGCGCCGAGATTGGCACCTTCGCCGATCACCCGTGCACCGACTTCCGAGCCGGTGATGCGGATCGCATCATTGGCGCGGTCGCCAACCTGCGCATCCGTTTCAGCGGACGAGCGGATATAGGTGCCGATACCGCCGAACCAGAGGAGATCGACCTTCGATTTCAGGATCGCGGTCATGATTTCCTGCGGCGTGCCGGAGGTCTTTCCAAGGCCGATGGCTGCAGCAGCTTCTGCCGACAGGGTAATCGTCTTCTGGCTGCGGCTGTAAATGCCGCCACCAGCCGAAAGCTTGGAACGGTCATAATCCTGCCAGCTCGAACGCGGCAGTTCGAACAGCCGCTTGCGTTCGGCAAAGCCGTCGGCTGGAATCGGATTTGGATCGATGAAAATATCGCGATGGTCGAACGCAGCCACCAGCTTGATCTGTTCGGAAAGCAGCATGCCGTTGCCGAACACATCGCCCGACATATCGCCCACACCGGCAACCGTGAAAGGCTCAGTCTGGATATCCATGTCGAATTCGCGGAAATGCCGCTTCACGGCTTCCCATGCGCCGCGCGCGGTAATGCCCATGCCCTTGTGGTCGTAACCGGCGGAACCGCCGGATGCGAAGGCATCGTCCAGCCAGAAATCATGTGCCTGGCTGATGGCATTGGCCGTATCGGAGAAAGTGGCCGTGCCCTTGTCGGCAGCAACGACGAAATAAGGATCATCATTGTCATGGCGCACGACTTCCGCCGGCGGCACGACATGATTGTCCTCGATATTGTCGGTGACCGACAGAAGCGTGGAGATGAACACCTTGTAGGCATCGCGACCAGCTTCAAACACGGCATTGCGATCGCCGCCAACCGGCAAACGCTTCGGATAGAAGCCGCCCTTGGCACCAACCGGCACGATCACCGCATTCTTGACCTGCTGTGCCTTCACGAGGCCCAGCACTTCGGTGCGATAATCCTGTGCGCGGTCCGACCAGCGTAGACCACCGCGGGCAACAGCACCGAAGCGCAGATGCACGCCTTCCATTTCCGGCCCATAGACGAAGATTTCGCGATAAGGGCGCGGGTCCGGCAGGCCTTCGACCAGACGCGGATTGAGCTTGAAGGCAAAGGTGACACGCAGCTTGCCGTCGGCATCCGGCTGGTAGGCATTGGTGCGCAGCGTCGCTTCGATCAGATTGCGGAAACGGCGCAAAATCTGGTCGTCGTCGATGCTCGGCACGCCAAGCAATGCGGTCTCGATGGCATCGACCAGCTTCTTTTCAGCCGCATCACGGCGCTTGGCCGATGGGTTGAAGCGCAGATCGAACAGCGAATAGAGATCGCTGGCGATTTCAGGATAACGGTTCAGTGCGGCTGCGATAAAGCCCTGCGAATAGGCAATGCCCGCCTGTTGCAGATAACGGCCATAGGAACGCAGGATCATGATCTGGCGTGCCGTCAGGCGTGCGGTCTGCACCAGCGCGTTATAGCCGTCATTGTCAGCCAGACCGTCCCAGACATTGCGGAACACATCTTCCAGCATCTCGCCATCGTCGGAAAGATCGACGGGAGCGCCATAGGCGTTCACGAGCTGCATGTCGTGCACGTAAACGGCAGCGCCGTCCTTGCCAGCATGCGGCAGGTCGATGGTCTGCTCGCTGACGACACGGAAGCCCATGTTTTCCAGAAGCGGCACACGCTGCGACAACACAACCGGCGCACCGTGATGATAAAGCTTCAGCGAAACCGCATCAGGACCATCGGTGCGATAACGATAGAAGTCCACGAAAAGCGGAGCCTCTGCGCTGAGGCCAGCGATGCGCTCCGCATCGACCAGCGCTTCCGGTGCCGTGAAGATTTCGCGATAGGATGGCGGGAAGCTTGCAGCAAGCGCGATCGTCTTTGCGTCTGCACTGTCAGAGCTTTCACGAACCGCATCGTCCCATGTGCGGACAATGGCGCGCACTTCGGCTTCCAGCGCTTCGCGATCCACATGCGGTGTGGAGCGCTCATGACGGCGGATGACGAACTGAACGCGCGTCAGGCCGTTCTGCAGGAAGACCGGGTGGAATTCGAAACTGTCGCCGCCATAGATATCAACGAGATAGTGTCCGATCTTCTCGCGCACGACCGAGTCGTAACGGTCACGCGGGATATAGACCAGCACGGTCGCAAAGCGGCCAAAGCGATCGAGACGCGGAACGGCACGCACACGCGGGCGTTCGCCGAGCGCAAGGATCAGCTCGGCATTGGCCGTCAGGCTTTCCACATCGATCTGGAAAAGCTCGTCGCGCGGATATTCTTCCAGCACGTTGATGAGCGCCTTGCCCGAATGGTCCTCGCGGTTGAACCCGAGATGCTTGATGACGGCATCGGCCTTGGAGCGAATGAACGGAATGCCTGCAACCGAACTCGTATAGGCAACCGAGGTGAAGAGACCGACCAGGCGCAGTTCGCCGATGGCTTCGCCCTTTTCGCCGTATATCTTCACGCCGACATAATCGAGATAGGAGCGACGATGCACCAGCGAAAGCGAATTCGCCTTGGTGACGATCAGCGGCTCGTTGCTGTCGAGGAATTCCGTTACCTCACGCGGCGTCACCGTGTCGTCGTCATCCTTGCGCAGGACGCGGACTTCATTGTCGTTGAGAATGCCGAGCGTTTCCTTGACCGGAACCAGTTCGCGCTTGTCGCCCTTGCCCTTGAAGGTGAGTTCGCGAAGTCCAAGGAAGATGAAACGATCGTCGCGCAGCCATTCCAGAAACGCGATGGCCTCCGGCATGGCCGGATCGCTCGTCATTTCATAAACGCGCTTGTAATCGGCGATAGCGCCATCGAGGCGCTTCAACATCGGCTTCCAGTCGCTGACAGCGGCACGAACCTGTCCGAGCGCGCGCTTGATGGCGGCAGTCAGATCGGCCTTGACCTGCTTGTCGAGGGCTGGAAGATGAATCTGTACCAGGCTGACGCGCTCGACGCCCTTGGCAGGCGCGAGCTGCGATGCTTCGCCCAGAATGACCAGCTCGTCCTTTTCGCGCGCAATGTCCAGAACCGGATGCACGACCATGAAAATCTGGCTGACATGATCATTCAGCTCACCCATGATGGAGTCGAGCAGGAACGGCATATTGTCGTTGACGATGGTGATGACGCTCACCGGCCGACCATGGCGCTCGATACCATTATCGACGCTGATGATGCTCTTGCCCTTGCGATAGGATTCGAGGGCGGCATAGCCGTGACGGGCTGAACTGTCGAGAGCGGCAGCATCGTAAGCGGCCAGATCTTCTGGCGGCGCCCATTCGAAGAGAAGCTGCGAGAAGGCCGTAAGCGCCTTCGACTTTCCTCCCTTCTTCTCCTCCTTGCTTGCCTTGGAACCTTTAACCTTGCTCGACCGATCCTGCTTTGCAGTCACGTCGGATACTCCTGTCATGATGGCAATGCGCGCCAAACTAGCAGATTAGGCATTGGTTTCGATGGCAATTCGTTGAAAATAACGAAAAATTTCCCGGAAAGTCAGAAAGACCGCATTTAATCCATTTAATTTGGAACAAAACTTCGAAAACTTCCCGCGAAATTTCGGAATATGCCAGCGGATTTCTCCGCGCAGCTCAAAAGTGCTGCCAAAAGGGTCAAGCAGCAGCCCTGCTTCGCCACATTTCCGACTAAAGTTGCAGATGATTCTGATAAATGAAGCGGCCTGTCAGTGCCTGAATCAAGAAGCGTCAGGCCGTGGCGAAAACGTCATTTGCAGCCCGGCATGGCGACTTTTGGAACAGACACTCAGAGCTCGATCAGGTGATCGTCCAGCTCATTGATATTGTCCGGTCCTGCCGGAAAATGCTTTTCCAGCAACACCCCGGCCTGACCAATGGCCAATACAAAACCTTCGGCCACTTGCGCGCGGGAAGCGTGATGGATGAGCGTCGCGACAATTGCATTCCATTCGTCCTGCTCGACACGCGCATGAATGCCCGCATCGGCGATCACCTCGGCATAATGTTCGGCCATCGAGACAAAGAGCAGAATGCCGGTGCGATGCTCCGTAATATGGACATTGCGCGCCAGAAACTGCTGCAGCGCATTGAGATGGGCGCGCTTGTAACGGATGCGGCGCGGCACCAGCAACATGCGAATGGCCGGAAAGAACCAGAGCACCAGCATCGCAGTCAGGAACGCCGCCAGCACCGCAAGTCCGAACATGGGCAGGCGGATATCGAACCAGTACCAATGGGCGAGAAAGGCGGCGATCACCGAAGCAATCAGGATGCCGCAAGTCGCAACAAAGCCCGCCGCAAAGAAATAGTCATCGCTCGAGCGCGCCAGAACGGCATAGATTTCGCCGCTGGTTTCTGCTTCCGCCTTGCGGATGGCCTCGGCAATGCGGGCATGGTCCTCGGCGCCAATCAGCGTTTGATGCTTCATCGTTGCGTCTCCCTACCAGCTACCCGAGGCGCCACCGCCACCGGATGAACCGCCACCACCGGAGAAACCGCCGCCTCCCCCGCCGGACGACCAGCCACCGCCGCCGCCCCAGCTGCCACCACCCCTGCCGCCAGAGCCGCCGCCGCGATTGTTGTAATCCACGACCATGCCGAGCCACTGATATTTGCCCGGCCCGATCTTGCGTCCGAAAACCGGCGTCAGGATCGCCATGCCGAAACCGCCGAAGAAGATCAGGCACCAGAAGGCGATGAAGACAACAAAGACCCAGTCGACATCATCCGAACTCGACTGCACATTGCGCTTGGCCCGCGCTTCAAGCTCGGCGGCATCGCCGGAAAGCACCGAAAGAATGCCGTCAACACCCTGTACGATGCCGTTCGAGTAATTGCCGGTACGGAATTCGGGAATGATGGTGCCATTGATGATGACGCTTGAAAGCGCGTCGGTCATGACGCCTTCGAGACCATAGCCGACCTCGATCCGCACCTTACGGTCATTGGGCGCAACCACCAGCAATATGCCGTTGTTTTCCTGTTTCTGCCCCAGCGCCCAGGCACGGAACAGACGGTTGGAATAGGTTTCGATGTCTTCGCCGTTGAGGCTCGGGACCGTCACCACGACCACCTGATCCGATGACTTCGCTTCAAAATCGGCAAGCTTCTGGGTCAGTTGCTGGCGCTCGGCGGGGTCGATGATCCCCGCCGCATCCACCACACGACCGGTCAAGGCCTGTGCAGGCGTCGACGCGTCTTGTGCAAGGGCCACCGTGTGCAGCGTCAGCGCTGCGCAAAACAGCAGGAAAGCGAGCGCAAGGAGATGTCGCGGCCAGCCCAACCAGCCAAGGCCGCGACGATCACGCGAGAGTGCTGCACCCGCCCCGAAACGCATCATGAGACGCGCCGTCAGTTGAAGTTGACTTTAGGCGCGGCCTGACTACCTGCATCGGCACTGAAGCTCTGCATCGGCTGTGCATCGCGATACCATATCCACGTCCAGATCATCGTCGGCATGGTGCGCAGCGCCGTGTTGTAGACGCGAACCGCCTCGATATAGTCGCGGCGTGCGACGGCGATGCGGTTTTCAGTACCTTCAAGCTGCGACTGCAATGCAAGGAAGTTCTGGTTGGCTTTCAGGTCCGGATAGCGCTCGACCACCACCATCAGGCGCGACAATGCGCTTGTCAGATTGGCCTGATTATCCTGAAACTGCTTGAAGAGCTCCGGATTGTTGAGCGTTTCCGGCGTGATCTGCACCTGCGTCGCCTTGGCGCGCGCCTCGATCACAGCCTGCAGGGTTTCCTGTTCGTGAGCGGCATAGCCTTTCACGGTCTCGACCAGATTGGGCACGAGATCGGCGCGGCGCTGGTACTGGTTCTGCACCTCGCCCCAGGCAGCCTTCGCCTTTTCCTCATTGGTCGGGATCGTGTTGAAACCGCATGCCGATAGCAGCGGAACCAGAACAGCCAGACCAAGAGCGATGAAAATACGGCGAAAAGAGAAAGAAGTGGCAACCGTCGCAGCCGACATGGACTTCTCCTGAAAAGAGCGCTTTGCCAAGCGCCGGGGAAACAAATTCATCACCCGCATATGTGCGTTCACGCAGATGCGAGCCGTCAAATCAACAAGATAACGCAATTTCGCGCATCGTCCAGCCTGATTGCAGCGCATGCACAACAGTCAAAGAAAACCGCCCGCGCACGGCGCCGCAGCGAGGTCTTTCCCGAATGGATTTCACCTTACGAATATGTTGACTCAGTCAACACAATAGATATTGATAGTGTCAACATAGGGAGACGCCGCGCCGGGGCGTAAGCAGACATGACGCAAGTAGACAATCTCGACGACATCAGTGCATTACGGGCGTTCAACCGTGTCTATACGCGCCGTCTCGGCCTGCTGAACGCCCATCTGGACAAGAGCCCGTTCACGCTGACCGAGGCGCGTATCCTCTACGAGATCGCCCATCGCACAGCACCTGCGGCGGCAGACATCATGCGAGCGCTCGGGCTCGACCGCGGCCAGCTGAGCAGAACACTCAAACGCTTCACCGAACGTGGGTTGATCGAGACGTCAGAGCATCCCGACGGAGGCCGCAGCCGTCCCATCCAACTGACCGATGCCGGTCGCAAGACATTCGGCGCACTGGAACGTAACACCTGCGACGCTGTTGGCGAACTTCTCGACGGACTGCAGCCGGATCAGCGTAGAAATCTGCTGGCAGCAGCGGGTACGATCAAGCGCATATTTGATGACGAGCACCCCAAGGATTTGCAGCTGCGCAATCTGCGGGCGGGTGATCTGGGGTGGATCATTCACCGGCAGGCAGTGCTCTATACGGACGAGTATGGCTGGAACAGCGACTATGAGGTACTCGTTGCCCGCATTCTTGCCGATTTCTCTGAAGCCTTCGATCCCGCCCACGACGCGGCATGGGTAGCTGAACTCGACGGTCGTGTGGTTGGATCGGTGTTTCTGGTCAAGGGGGACCAGCCAAAGCTTGGCAAATTGCGCCTGCTCTATGTCGAACCAGATGCGCGCGGGGCCGGTGTCGGTGCAAAGCTCGTGAACGCCTGTATCGAACGCGCGCGCACTGTCGGCGATGAGCGCATCACTCTATGGACGAACAGTGTTCTCACGGCAGCACGGCGTCTTTACGAACGCGCCGGATTCCGGCTCATTGATGAAGCACCGCACCATTCCTTCGGCGCGGATCTCACCGGCCAGACATGGGAGCTGGACCTGAGGTAAGGCTCGACCGGCAACATCTTAGCCAGCCCATAAGACCAGCCCATAAGAAAAGCGGCGGATTGCTCCGCCGCTTTCTCAAAATGCAAGCTGCGCGAAGATTATTCGCTTGCAGCTTCTTCAGCCGGAGCAGCAGCGGCTGCGGCAGCTTCAGCGGCCTTTGCGGCAGCTTCTTCTTCAGCCTGCTTGGCCATGGCCAGACGTTCCTGAGCCTTCTTGCCCGGCTCACCCTTGGTCGGGTTGCTGCGGGTCGGACGCTTTGCAAGACCAGCCTGGTCGAGGAAGCGCAGAACGCGGTCGGTCGGCTGTGCGCCCTGTGCAATCCAATGCTGGATGCGGTCGGCATCGAGCTTCACGCGTTCAGCGTCCTTGGCCAGCATCGGGTTCCATGCACCAACGGTTTCGATGAAGCGGCCATCACGCGGGCTGCGGACGTCGGCAACAACGATGTGGTAGTAAGGACGCTTCTTGGAGCCAGCGCGGGCCAGACGAATCTTGAGAGACATTTTTTCTTTCCTTTAGACAATTGCTTCGCCCGAGGGATGGTCGGGGCAAAACGGGTTAAACCGTAGCTACGGTTGTTGTTTTGACGCGCATCTTACCCGAAAACCGTTTCACACTTTTCGGGATGCGCTTTACTTTCCGCCGTGGTTTGCGGCGGCATGCTCATGATGCCGAATGACTTCCTTCACGATGAAGTTCAGGAATTTTTCGGCGAAATCGGGATCGAGATGGGCGTCGGTTGCCAGAGCGCGCAGACGTTCCACCTGACGTTTTTCGCGGTCCGGATCAGCCGGTGCGAGGCCGCGTTCGGCCTTGAGTACACCGACAGCCTTGGTGCAGCGAAAACGTTCGGCCAGCATGTGGATCAGCGCAGCATCGATATTGTCGATGGAGGCGCGCAGTGCCAGAAGTTCAGCCGGTGCAGTGTTCTGTTCGTTGCTCATGATGCTCACTTCTTCTTCGGCAGGCCGGGAAGACCGCCACCAAGACCGGGAAGCTTGGGCCCTCCCAAACCGGGGAGACCGCCGCCCGGAAGGCCCGGCAAACCGCCGCCTTTCGTCAGACCGGCTGCTTCCGCCTGCTTGGCAAGTGCTTCAAGCTGCTTCGGGTCCATCTTCGAGAGATCAGGCATGCCACCAAGGCCGCCCATACCGCCACCGAGACCACCAAGGCCCATCTTGTTGGCAAGGCCGCCCATCATCTGCTTCATCATTCCGCCCTTGCCCTTGCCCATGACTTTCATCATGTCGGCCATCTGGCGGTGCATCTTGAGAAGCTTGTTGATGTCGGCAGCAGTCGTGCCGGAACCCTTGGCAATGCGCTGCTTGCGGCTGTGCTTGAGAAGGTCGGGATTGGCGCGCTCGGCCTTGGTCATCGAGCCGATGATGGCGAGCTGGCGGTCGAACACCTTGTCGTCGAGACCGGCTGCTGCTGCCTTGTCCTTCATTCCGCCCATGCCGGGCATCATGCCCATGATGCTGCCCATGCCGCCGAGCTTTTTCATCTGGCCCAGCTGATCGGCAAGATCATTGAGATCGAACTTGCCCGACTGCATCTTCTTGGCCATCGCCGCGGCTTTTTCCGCGTCGATGTTTTCAGCAGCTTTTTCCACGAGCGAAACAATGTCGCCCATGCCGAGAATACGGTCGGCGATACGCTTCGGATAGAATTCCTCAAGCGCATCCATCTTTTCGCCGGTGGCGATCAGCTTGATCGGCTTGCCGGTGATGGCACGCATCGAAAGCGCTGCACCGCCACGGCCATCGCCATCCATACGGGTGAGAACGATACCCGTAATGCCAACGCGCTCGTCGAAATTGCGCGCCAGATTGACGGCATCCTGACCGGTCAGGCTGTCGGCGACGAGCAGAATTTCGTGCGGATTGGCGGCCTTGCGGATATCCGCCATTTCCACCATCAGCGGCTCGTCAATATGCGTGCGGCCTGCAGTATCGAGAATGACGACATCGTGTGCGCCAAGCTTTGCAGCCTGTACGGCGCGCTTGGCGATTTCGACCGGCGACTGGCCGGCGATGATCGGCAGCGTGTCGACACTGGTCTGAATACCGAGCTGGCGAAGCTGTTCCTGTGCAGCCGGACGGCGCGTATCGAGCGACGCCATCAGCACCTTCTTGCGCTGGCGCTCCGTCAAACGCTTGGCGATCTTGCCGGTGGTGGTCGTCTTGCCCGACCCCTGCAGACCGACCATCATGATGACGACAGGCGCAGGCGCGTTCAGGTCAATTGCGACACCTTCGGTGCCAAGCATCTCGATAAGCTCGTCATGGACGATCTTGACGACCATCTGGCCGGGCTTGATGCTTTTCAGAATCTCTGCGCCGACGGCCTTCTCACGAACGCGGTCGGTGAAGGAGCGAACCACTTCCAGCGAAACGTCAGCCTCGATCAGCGCGCGACGCACTTCGCGCAACGCCGCGGCCACGTCGGCTTCAGAAAGAGCGCCGCGTCCGGTAAGGCCGTTCAGGATGGAGCCAAGACGCTCCTGAAGTGATTCAAACATCGAATTTCCTTTTAATCCAAGAAGAGGCTTATGCTTCGTCAGGGATAAATCGTCCCGCTTATCTGCCAGTTCAAGAAGCAACCAAAGCGATACAGCACCCGAGGGCGCATCGCGCTGTCGGATGTGGACCTCCGGGATCGCTTTATACCAAATGGGTCCCGGTCGGTGGCTCGCGTTCTGAAGATCGCGGATAGATTGGAGCTGGCTTTAAGGTGATCAGCCCGCAATGTCAAGCAAAAGGCCTGAAACTCACTGAAACCGGCCCAGTTTGTTTTGGGCGCTTCTTGTTCCGAAAACCGTTTCACACTTTTCGGGATGCGCTCCAATACAGGGCCGGTTTCGATTTTGTTTTACTGTGCGGCCACACCGGCAAGCGGATCGCCGATGCCCAGCACATAAAGGCCGATCATCAGCAGCGTTCCCGCCAGAACCACATAATAGATTGTGGGAATAATGGTCATGCGCAAGGTCGTGCCTTCACGTCCCAGCAAGCCGACCGTCGCGGAAGCTGCAACCACGTTATGGATCGCGATCATGTTGCCAGCGGCAGCGCCCACCGACTGACCGGCGACCATCAGCGCACCGGAAATGCCAAGCCCTTCCGCCACGCCATACTGGAACTGGCTGAGCATGAGGTTCGACACCGTGTTGGACCCGGCGAGGAACGCACCCAGCGCACCCACGGACGGCGCGAAGAACGGATAGACATTTCCGACTTCCACCGCCACCCAGTCGGCAACCATCAGCGGCATGCTGATGAGTTCCTTGCCATTGACGCCGGAATTGATCATGACGCGCACCATCGGCACGGTGAACAGAAGGACGAAGCCTGCGCCCACCAGCGTCTTTGTGCTTTCACCGAAAGCCTTGGCGAACTGTCCGCCGTTCATCCGATGCAGGAAGAAGGTGATCACACAGACGATGACCAGAAGACCGCCCGGCAGGAAGAGCGGCGTGAAATCACCACCTATACCGGTTTCGCCCATGATGTCCTTGGCAACGAACGTGATCGACTTCAGCGCATTGCCAACCGACGGGAACGTACGGCTGACCACCAGAAAGATCGCCAGCAGAATGTAAGGGGTCCATGCCAGAACAAGCGGGATTTTCTTCGAGGTCAGTTCATCGAGCTTGATCTGGACGGTGCCGACCCAGCCTGCAGGCCATTCCGAAGCGGGGGGGAAATCCCAGCTCTGCTTCGGCATCAGGAAACCGGCTCGTGCGGCAAACGTCGCCAGCGCAAGCCCGACGAGACCGCCGATCATGGACGGGAATTCAGCACCAAGGAAAACCGCGCTCAGCACATAAGGAATGGTGAACGAGAAGGCCGCAAACAGCGCGAAGGGCAGAATGGCAAGACCTTCGGTCCAGGAGCGGTTGCGCCCAAAGAAGCGGGTCATGATGACCACGAGGAACAGCGGCATGAACGTGCCGCAGATGGCGTGCAGTATAGCCACTTCCGATGTGATGATATGGAAGAACTGTTCCCAGCTCGATCCGGCGCCCTGCAATTGCGCCGTCAGCGCCTCACGATTGAGGCCTGACTGGACACCGACGATAAGCGGCGTGCCGACAGCACCGAACGACACGGGCGTCGACTGGATGATCAATCCGAAAGTAACGGCGGCAAGTGCCGGAAAACCGACGGCCACCATCAGCGGCGCCACGACAGCAGCAGGCGTGCCGAAACCGGATGCACCCTCAATGAACGAGCCGAACAGCCAGGCAATCAGGAACACCTGAATGCGGCGGTCAGGGCTGATCTGGGCAAAGCCGGAGCGGATCGCAGAAATGCCGCCAGAATATTTCAGCGTATTGAGAAGCAGAATCGCACCGAAAATAATCCAGAGCAGACCTGCAGTCTGGATCAGGCCCTGAATGGTCGAGGCAATGACCCGGTTGCCGCTCATGCCCCAGACCGCCATTGCGATCACGACAGTCAGCACATAGGTCACCGGCATCGCAATGCGGGCCTGAATACGAAATCCGACCAGCATCACGCCGGCTACGAGAATTGGCAGAAATGCAAATAATGCAAGAAATCCGTTCGACATGTGGCGTCCTCCCCGTCAATGTCACGAACTTTGAAAGTCAACTATGAAACGCTGGTAAAGAAGTTTTACCAGTAAGACCATAAGCAATAGGTATGAAAGCCACAGCTTCCAAGCGAAAAATTCCGATCAAGGTTTTGGGACCAACAAAAGCTTGCTGTTTTTGTGCAAAAATGCTTGAGACGCGGCATTTCGCACCTGCCTCGTCCCGCTTTGCCGTTGCCGCATGACATTTGGTGTAAGGAATGGCAAATTCGCGTTGAGGTCGAATCAACTCCAAAGGAGAAACGAATGGCATTGGTTGCCAAGGGCCGGTCTTGGACGGCAGCAGCAGTTCTTGCAGTGGGCATGATGACGGGAACAGGCATTGCCGAGGCAGCCCAGTGCGGCAATAATGCCGCCGGTTATAATGCCTGGCTCCAGCAGACGATGAAGGAAGCCGCTTCGCGTGGCATTGGCAAGGCCGCGATCGGTGCGCTTGGCAATACCAAATACGCACAGGCCACTATCAATGCCGACCGCAACCAGAAGAGCTTCAAGCTCTCCTTCGAACAGTTCATGCAGAAGCGCGGCGCTGATACCATCATCAAGCGCGGTCGCGCGCAGAAGCAGCAGAACGCTGCTCTCTTCGCTGCGATCGAAAAGCGTTATGGCGTTCCAGCCGGTCCGCTGCTCGCGATCTGGGGCATGGAAACAGGCTTCGGCGCCTATCTCGGCAAGCAGCACACGCTGTCGGCCGTCGCGACGCTCGCCTATGACTGCCGCCGCAGCGATTATTTCACCGACCAGCTCTATGCAGCGCTCAAGCTGATCGACCGTCAGGACCTCAATCCAAATGCGGTTGGCGCCATGCATGGTGAAATCGGCCAGACGCAGTTCCTGCCGGTCAACGTCCTGAAATACGGCGTCGACGGCGACGGCAGCGGCCATATCGACATGGCCCGCTCCAAGGCGGATGCTCTCTATTCGACCGCGAACTTCCTTGTCGGCCATGGCTGGCAGCGCGGTGCAGGCTATCAGCCGGGCGAACCGAACTACGGTGCGATCCAGGGCTGGAATGCTGCACAGGTTTACCAGCGCGCCATCGCCGTCATGGGCAAGGCCATCGATGGCAAGTAAGAACTGAAGGCTGAAATCGCAATTTCGCTCTGAAATTGCCGAGGAAAAGCCTCACGTTTCACAGAATAGCCCCAAAGTTTGGGGCTATTTTTGTATGTTTTGTTGCGAATTTTCGCGTTTGGAAGACAAAAACGTCAATTTTGGCTGGCCAAAATATGGCAAAACGGCCCCTCTCGATCTGAGAGAAGCCGTTTCAGGAAGCATTTTTTAAATCTGGATCAGGCCGGGTCTGGCCGTTTGAAATCACCCGTCTGGTGATCCATCACCCACAGCTCGCCAGTCGAAATATCGAACCATGCGCCGTGCAGAGTGAGCTTGCCCTTCTTCTCCAGAATATCGACGCAAGGGAATGTGCGCAGATTGTTGATGGAGTAGCGGATCGAGATGCGTTCCAGCGCGGTCTGGCGCTCGCTCTGCGTCATGAGCTGATTGCCACTGATGGCTTCAGCTGCAGGCGCGATCAGGCTCATCCATTTGCCGATGAAGTCACCCGGCGAAAGCGGTGCGCTTTCGGTGTCGAGCGCAGCCTTGATGCCGCCGCAACGGCCATGGCCCATGACGACGATATTCTTCACCTTTAGGCTCTGAACCGCAAATTCCAGCGCTGCCGAAGCAGCATGGTATTCGCCATCGGGCTCGTAAGGCGGAATGAGATTGGCAACATTGCGCAGGACGAAGATTTCGCCGGGCGCCGTGTTGAAGATGGTTTCGGGAGCCGCACGGGAGTCACAGCAAGCGATAACCAGCGTTTCCGGTGATTGTCCCTTGTCGGCCAAATGGCGATATCGCGAAGTTTCGTGGGCAAAATGCTCGCGCATGAAGGTTCGATAACCGGCGAGAAGTGAGTCTGGAAGATCAACCATATTTTTCCAATATCCCTATCGAAAACCGAGATCAATCGAAATGCACTGAACGGACTGCGTCCAATTGGACGCATGATCCCTTTCGCTTTCATGCAAGCTTCTCAAGCCCATATCGCCATACGAAGACCGAAAGCGTCGCGTTCTTCATGGTCGGGATGCGGGTGCGCTTGACCGCGCGCGTGACGACCAGCCACGAGATACATGGCGCAGGCGTCAAGAAAGTCATCCTCCTTGGCACCGCGCGGGACGCGACCTTTCAAAAAATCCTCCGGCAATCCGCAGTGCTGCAACAAGGCCCGGCGCTCGGCCATTCCTTCAGGATTTACCCGGCTTTTGATCTTCTTCGGCAGGGACATGGCCTTCATGCCATTCAAAACCGCAAAAGCCAGTTCGGGATGCGATTCGATGATACGCTCGGCAAGCCGTAGATCGCAGCGCAACAATTCATCGATCTCGCAGATCTTCGGGAAAAGCCCGAAAGCCTGCCGGGAAACCTTGCGTGGCGGGTCGGTGCGTTCCAGCGACAAAGAACAGCTCTCGCGATAATCTTCGGCATAGACAGCAGCACGCGGCGGAATGGAAAAAACACTCGATTGCCTTCCGGCAAGATGTGCTCGTGCGGCCCGCTCCGCCGAACGCCCGCCCTTTTCCGGCAGGCCGATCGGCATATCGACCGCAATGATCGCTTTGTCCGGAAGCGACGCCACCAGGGCGGAGAAACTGCCGAACACTTCCGCTCGCAAACCGCCGCCATCCCCGATCACGGCGATCCAGCCGCGCGGGCAGCCGTCAACACCAGCAAGCACTGGAGCCACATGTGTCAAGCGCGGAACCCCTTGGTCGGATGCATCAGCCGCCGCGTCTGCACCATGGCCATCGGCGTGGCGAGGCTCGACGCATCGGCTTCCAGCATCAGCTCGTCCGCCCCGCGCTTTGCCGAACGCGCCATGATTTCGAACACTGCCGCAGTAGTGCTCTGCAACATCTTTTCCTCCGCCATGCCAGACAGGCGACGCGCCAGAAACACGGCAGAGGTCAGATCGCCGAGACCGTTGGTCGGCCCATCGACACGGCGATGTTCGGCCATCAGCGCCATGGTTGGCGTGAGCAGAATATTGCCGATGCTGCCCGTCATCAACGGAAAGGCCGAGGTGACCAGCATGGTTGCCGGACCGGCTTCCAAAGCGGCCTCCATCAAGGCAGTATTATCTTCCAGCGGAACGCCGGTCAGCCATGAAAGCTCGAAACGATTGGGTGTTGCGATATCGGCAAGCGGCAGAAGCTTGTCGCGAATGCCCATGGCGGTTGCTTCGGGCACATAAAGCCCCTTTTCATCGCCGATGACCGGATCGCACAGATAGACCGCCCCCGGATTTTTCACCTTCACGGCTTTGACCAGTTCGGCAACGGCTGCCGCCTGCTCGGGATGACCGAGATAGCCGGTCAGAACAGCGCCCACCTCGCCAAGCCACGGTGCACGCTGAAGATCCTGCATCAGGCGCGAAAACTCTTCCGCCGGTGGCACGATGCGTCCAGCCGGAGCGCCTGGAACCCCATGACCCGGATGCCAGGGCAGCACCACCGTCGGCACGGCCCATACGGGAAAACCCAGCGTTTCCAACGCGAAAACGGCGGCTCTATTGCCAACTGAACCGCGCACGACATGGCTTGAGATGACAATAACGGTTGTCGCATCCGAAGGCGCAGAAAGCGTCATTGAGTACCTAGCTTTGCATGAGATAGAGAATGAGCCAGACGATAATCGCCAGCGTGATGAGGAAGCCGAGCCCGCGCCCGATCCGCGTGGCCCAAAGCTCGATAGGATCATTTTCGGGGGCGTCAGTGGCAGCCAGATGATGCGCAGTGCGGGAAAATCCGCGCCGCACGATGCCTTCGGCACCGGTCTGCTCGCGTTCGAGTCTGTCGAGAATACGCCGGGCCTCTTCCTGACGCTCGCGTCCTGGCCCGCCGCCTTCCCCTATGCCCGCCTGCTGGCGCTCGCCCATGCTCTGCCTGCCCCTTGTAATGACCTAGTGCGGTGGATTTGAAGTTCCTGTCATTTGCATGGCATCATCGTCCAGGAACTTCAAATCCGTAAACCACACTAGTTTCCAACAGAAGAAACAGGCACAGCATCACGCTCAAGTCGCAGTTCTGCAAGCAGAATATTGCAGTCTCATGCGAGCTTCACGATGAGCTTTCCGAAATTACCTCCTTCCAGCAGGGAAATGAAAGCTTTCGGCGCATTCTCCAGCCCATCGACAATGTCTTCGCGATAACGCACCTGACCGTCGGCAATCCACTTCACCATGTCATGGTAAAAGGCTGGCCTCTGATCGGCAAAATCACGCTGGATAAAACCGCGAATGGTCAGGCTTTTCGACAGAATATCCCGCATCACCAGCGGCAGCCGGTCAGGTCCATCGAACGGGCCGCTCTGATTGTACTGCGCAATCAGACCACAGACCGGAACCCGCGCAAACTGGTTCAGCAGCGGAAACACCGCCTCGAAGACCTTGCCGCCGACATTTTCGAAATAAACGTCGATGCCCTTCGGGCAGGCCTCAGCCAGCTCCTGTGCGAAATTCTTGCTGTGGTGATCGATAGCCACATCGAAACCGAATTCATCGATCAACGCCTTGCATTTATCCGCTCCGCCCGCAATGCCGACAGCGCGTGCGCCCTTCATCCGGGCAATCTGCCCGACGGCAGAACCGACCGGACCGGTTGCGGCCGCAACCGCGACGGTCTCGCCCGGTTTCGGCTGGCCGATGGTAAGCAGGCCAGAATAGGCGGTAAAGCCCGGCATGCCAAGAACGCCAAGCGCAGCCGTCACAGGCGCTTCCTTCGGGTGGAGCTTGCGCAAGGTCGAGGCATCGGCAACCGCATAATCCTGCCAGCCGGAATGGGAAAGCACGAAATCACCCGGAGCAAAGCCTGCGCTCTTGCTTTCAACGACTTCGCCTACCGTGCCACCCTCCATCACATCGCCAATTGCCACCGGCGCGGCATAGGATTTGGCCGCGCTCATACGCCCACGCATATAAGGATCGAGCGACAGATAATGCAGTCTCAGGAGAACCTCACCGTCACCGGGGCTCGGGATCGCCGCTTCCTCCAGCCGGAAGTTTTCTGCGGTTGGCCGACCTTCCGGGCGCGATGCCAGCACGATACGGCGATTGATCTTTTCGCTCATGAACGGAACTCCTGACAGTAATGATCGGGCTTCGAGCTACATATTATTAGTTTAGGGCGATGATCGGAAAAGTTGAGCTTTTGCAATCAAAATCAAGCTATACATCCGTTGTGAACGCTTGGCTTGGAAAGCTGTTCCAAAGCTAGCGAATTTGCGCTGTGCATCACCCTCTTTGCAGCGGCCTTGCGCCTTAGAGCCTGAACCAAAAGTCGGCAGGCCGTGGCGAAAATGGTGATTTTCGAGTACCGGAGCGCAATGTACTTTTGAGCATGGTCCTGAAAAGTTGCAGACTTTTCGGATAAGACTATGCACCAGAGAAAGCTACATGAGCACCGGAACGCAGGAAATTGCCATTTGCAGACCGGCATGGCGATTTTTGGTTCAGGCTCTTAGGACAAACGACATGAATGAGGACAAGCTTTTTCTCTTGAAACCGGGGTTTGAAGATCCGGCTTATCCCGGCCAGCTTTTCTATTGCTGGCATTGCGCCCTCATTGAGGGTGTTCTGGCTTCTTTTCCGGCACTGGGAGACAGGCTGGATATAGAGCGCGTCGACTGGCAGCGCCCGCGCAAGGCCGTCATAGAGCTGGCAGGCGAAGACAACCAAAACCTGCCCTTGCTCATACTGAAGGATGGCGACCGGTCCCCGTTCGAGACCGGGAGGCACGAAGGGCGTTCGCTGATCGGCGACCCGCACAAGATACTGGCCGTCCTTGCAGAGCGGCACGGCTTTCCGCTGCCGCATCCCTGAAAACCTGCCCCTTCGACAAGCTCAGGATAAGGTTGGGCAATAGCGAATTGCCATCACCTCGTCCTTCGAGACGGCGCTTCGCGCCTCCTCAGGATGAGGTGCCAGACGTCGCGCCTGCTCATCGTCAGATTGACGGATATTTGCACCATCTTTCGCGCCAAACGACCGATGGTACAGAGCCTCCCTCCGCTCAAAACGCAAACAAAAACCCCGCCACAAGGGCGGGGTTTCGCTTGGGGGACAGTAAGGTTGCCTGTCACCTCATCCTGAGGAGGCGCGAAGCGCAGCCTCATCCTGAGTTCATCGAAGGATCGAAGGACGAGATGACAAGCGCAATGCTTACTTCATCGTCGGGATGACGAATTCCGCACCGTCTTTCACACCAGACGGCCAACGCGAGGTGACGGTCTTGGTCTTGGTGTAGAAGCGAAATGCATCCGGGCCATGCTGGTTGAGATCGCCGAAGCCGGAAGCCTTCCAGCCGCCGAAGGTGTAATAGGCGATCGGAACCGGGATCGGCACATTGATACCGACCATGCCGACCTGCACGCGGCTGGCGAAATCGCGGGCAGCATCACCATCACGGGTGAAGATCGCAACGCCGTTGCCATATTCATGATCGTTCGGCAGAGCCAGCGCTTCCTCGTAGTTCTTGGCGCGCACGACCGAGAGAACCGGACCGAAGATTTCTTCTTTGTAGATACGCATGTCCTTGGTCACGTTGTCGAACAGGCAACCACCCATGTAGAAGCCATCTTCATAGCCCTGCATCTTGAAGTTACGGCCATCGACGACCAGCTTCGCGCCTTCTTCAACACCAAGGTCCACATAACCGCGCACGCGGTCGAGCGCAGCCTTGGTGACCAGCGGGCCGTAATCGGCGGAATTGTCGGTGGAGGTGCCGATCTTCAGCGATTCAACACGGGGAATGAGCTTTTCCATCAGACGGTTGGCGGTGTCTTCACCGACCGGAACGGCAACCGAGATCGCCATGCAGCGTTCGCCAGCCGAACCGTAGCCAGCGCCGATCAGCGCATCGACGGTCTGGTCCATGTCGGCATCCGGCATGATGAGGAGATGGTTCTTCGCACCGCCGAAGCACTGCACGCGCTTGCCGTTCGAGCAGCCGCGGCCATAGATGTACTGGGCAATCGGCGTGGAGCCGACAAAGCCGATGGCCTGGACGTCCGGATCGTCGAGCAGCGCATCGACCGATTCCTTGTCGCCGTTGACGACGTTGAAAATGCCTGCCGGAAGACCGGCTTCCATGAACAGTTCGGCAAGGCGCATCGGTACGCCCGGATCACGTTCGGATGGTTTCAGGATGAAGGCATTTCCGCAAGCAATCGCCGGACCGGCCTTCCAGAGCGGGATCATGGCCGGAAAGTTGAATGGCGTGATGCCAGCAACAACGCCGAGCGGCTGGCGCATGGAGTAAGTGTCGATGCCCGTACCGGCATTGTCGGTGAACTCGCCCTTGAGCATGTGCGCCGCACCGAGGCAGACTTCCACCACTTCGAGGCCGCGCTGGATGTCGCCCTTGGCGTCGGCAATGGTCTTGCCATGTTCGCGGGCCAGCAATTCGGCCAGGCTGTCATATTCGGCTTCGACCAGTTCGACGAACTTGCGCAGGATGCGAACGCGACGCTGCGGGTTGGTCGCAGCCCAGGCTGGCTGCGCGGCCTTGGCGTTTTCGACAGCCGCGCGCACTTCTTCCTTGGTGGCGAGTGCTACCTTGCCCTGCACCGAGCCGTCGAGCGGCTGGAAGACGTCTGCCGTGCGACCGCTCTTGCCTGCCACATGCTTGCCGCCGATGAAATGTCCGATATTGCGCATCGAAGAACCTCCCTGATGATCGCTTTGAGGAGCCTGCAAAGCTCCCATCGTTGACATCATCTTGACTCTGCAAATTCATGATTGCAAGGCGATGAAAAGCGTATCCGTTGTGCAAATTTTATAGTAATCAGAATACATCCTTATGCAGAGAGCATCATGAACTGGGACGATATTCGCATATTCCTCGCTGTTGCGCGCTCTGGCCAGATTCTGGGTGCGGCCAAAAGGCTCGGCCTCAACCACACCACGGTTGCCCGACGGCTCACTGCGCTTGAAACGGCGCTGTCCACCACGCTCCTGACCCGCCGCACCAACGGTTCGACGCTGACACAGGCGGGCGAGGAGTTTCTGCTCGCCGCCGAACGCATGGAAGCCGAAATGCTTTCCGCCCGCTCGCATGTCGGCAATGCGGATATTGCCGTGTCGGGCACGGTGCGCATCGGCGCGCCGGACGGGTTCGGGGTCAACTTTCTGGCGCCCCGGTTGGCGCGGCTGACACAGAAATATCCGGACCTGACCATCCAGTTGGTGCCGGTGCCGCGCTCGTTCTCACTGTCGCGCCGTGAAGCCGATATCGCCATTACCGTCGAACGTCCGGAACAAGGCAGGCTGATCGCGCGCAGGCTCGTCGATTATACGCTCGGTCTCTATGCGCATCGCAGCTATCTGGAGGCGAACGGCACGCCGGAAAACACCGACGATCTCGCCCGGCACCGGCTCATCGGCTATGTGGAGGATCTCGTCATCAACCCGTCGCTGGCCTATGCGCCGGAAATCAGCCGTGACTGGAAACCGGCCTTCGAAGTGTCGAGCGCGCTTGGACAGGTTGAGGCCGTGCGCGCCGGTGCAGGCATCGGCATATTGCACGCCTTCATCGCCCGCGCCGATCCCGATCTCGTGCCCATTCTGCCGGATCGGGTGATCCGGCGCGCCTACTGGCTCGCTTATCATGAATCAGCACGTACCCTGCGAAGGGTGACGGCGGTTTCCGCATTGATTTCGGAACTCGTGGAAAGCGAAAAATCGCTCTTCAATTGAGCCGCATATAGGCGACCATGACGCCGACAATCATCGCAGCCGGAACGAACAAAGCGTCGAGGCCGATGAAATAGTGGCCAAGACCGCCGCCGACAGCGCCCAGCATCAGGGACAGCCAGACCGCCACATGCTGCAGCCAGCGCCATTTCGGCGTTTCACCGCGTAGCGAACAGGCAAGATCGGCGGCAGCGTTGAAAAGCGTACCGGTCACATAGGTCACGCCAAGACGCGCAGCCCCGATAGGCTGCACCGCTGCATTCTGCGCACCCATGGCTGCGGCAAGCAGCAGCACCGGCTGGACCAGCAATGCACCCTCGCGCCGCAGCACGCCGACCAGCAGCAGGATCGCCACCACGCTGGCCATCACATAAAGACTGCCCCATCGCCCGTAAGCGCGCACCGCAAGCGTGCCGAAGAAGGCGCCGGAAAAGAACAGCACGATCAGGATCGCGGGAAACCAGACCAGCACAGTGCCCTGCACGCCGGGCTGTCCCGCGAGTGCGACGCCAAGCTGCGTGGTGTTGCCGCTCATGAAGGATGCGAAGAAGCCGCCCAGTTGCAGGAAAGCAATCGCATCGACGAAACCAGCCGATGCAGTCAGAACCAGACCGAGCGAAAGTTTGGAATTCGGTGTCATGGGATTGAACTTCGGAATGAAGAAACCCGGCTTGCGGGAAGCCGGGCCTGTTCAGAAGAATATTTACAAGTCAGGCGCGTTTGACGATGCGCAGGATAATCAGGAGGATAGCCGCGCCGATAAAGGCGTTGATGATTGAGGCGACAATCCCTCCGCCAACGGAAAATCCGAGACGCGGCAGCAACCAGCCTGCAAAGAATGCGCCGATCACGCCGACGATGATATTGCCGATCAGGCCGAAACCACCACCCTGCACGACCTTGCCAGCCAGCCAGCCGGCGATCAGACCTACGAAAAGAAATACGAGAAGACTTCCAACATCCATGCGTTTTTCTCCCTCTCAAAACGCAACCGTTCGGTGCGCCTGAAGCGAGTTGACTATATGTTGGGCGGCGGCACAAGGGGGCGGAAGCTCCTCCCCCTGTTAAATCAGGCTACCAGATGCCTGAAAGCCGCGACGACTTCCTCGTAAACCTTGCGCTTGAAGGGAACGATCAGTTCCGGCAGCTTGACCATCGGCTTCCATTCCCAGCGGTCGAACTCGGCAGTGTGTCCGCCGGGCGGCGGGTTGATGGCGATTTCACTCTCGTCGCCTTCAAAACGATAGGCAAACCACTTCTGCGTCTGGCCGCGATACTTGCCCTTGAGCGCCTGGCCGACCAGATGCGGCGGCAGATCGTAATTGATCCAGTCCGACGCTTCTTCGAGCAGCGATACCGACTTCATGCCGGTTTCCTCGTAAAGTTCGCGGATAGCTGCCTCGAGCGGCTCCTCGCCCTTGTCGATCCCGCCCTGCGGCATCTGCCAGAGCTGGGTCGCGCCATCCATCTCATCGCCCGGAATGACGATACGACGGCCAGCCCAGACCAGACCGGCCTTGTTCAGCACCATGAGCCCGACACAGGGACGGTAAGGCAAGCTTTCGGGATCGACGGGACCTTTGTGCTTCGACATGACATTCTCCATGATATGCAAACTTATAGCATTTCCAGCAAAAGTGCGAAGCGGTTTTGTGCAGGATAATGCGTAAAAACAAAGAGATAGAGTATTTCCAACGATTCAGTTCAAACCGGAAATACTCTACTGCCGTTCGGGGTCGCGGACCAGCGCCGAGACCGGCACGATTTCAATGCCGCGCTTCTTGACCTCATTGGCCCATTCGGCAACTGCATCGACGGTCACCGCAAAGGCCGAGCCGGTGCCGATGGCGCTGCCATTGGCACGCGCAGTCCGCTCCAGTTCATCGAGACGATCAAGGATCGCGCCGCGCTCCTGCGCCGCATCGATCAGAATATCCGCCGCCGCGAAAGGCACCGCATCGCTTCCTGCAATCCGGTCAGCCTGACTGCGCGCCGAGGTGCCGTCATCGAGATAATACAGGCCGCGCTTTCCAATCTCGCCCAGCACCGGCGAAAAGGCTTCGGTCTCGGATGTAAAACGCGCGCCCATATAATTCATCACACCGGCATAATTGGTCATCCGCGACAGCGCCCACAGCAAGAAAGCCTGGTTCTTGCTGGCACCATCATCCACCGTCAGCGTATTGCGACCGGGATTAATGCGCGGATAGTCGAAAGGCTCCATCGGCAATTGCAGCACAAGTTCATGACCGTTTTGCCGGGCTGCCTGCATCCAGCGCTGCAAACTGTTGCCCTGCGGCGCAAATCCGAGCGTGACTTCCGGCGGAAGCTTGTCGACCGCCTCCATGCTGCCGGTCTGCGACAGCCCAAGACCGCCGATGACGATGGCAATCCGCGCGCCCCGCGCGCCGGACCATCCGGCTGCATAGGCATCCATGGGGCGCAGACCATCCGCCCCACGTACCGGCAGCGGGCCGGTGGGGCTTTGCTCGACCAACGCCTGTTCCGGCAGATGGGCGACACGCTTATCCTGTCCGGATTGATGCGTGTTCTGCACCACGACCACATTACCCTCCGCCATACCGGTGGCGGCACCTGGCATACCGGGCGGCATGTCCGGTGTGACCTTGATGATGGCAGGCCCCGGCTGACCACTTGCCCCGCGCAGCGCACTGCCGGGCGGCGGTGTATTGCCGGTTACGGGCTTGGCTTCAGTCTTGTTGGCGACTGGCACTTCGACTTGCGTCGTGTCCACGGCGGCAGTTTCGGTTTTGCGAAAAGCTGCCTGATTGCTCTGCCAGATGGCGAACACCGCGCCCCCGGCAAGGCAAAGCCCGCCTAAAATGACAAGGCCTGTCACGAACGAACGAAAAGCGCGGGAGCGTGAGCCCCCGCGCTTTTGCGGTTTCTTATCCAGTCCTAACGGGCTGTTCAGATCCAGCATGGAGCGATCAGTTCAACACACCCTTCTTCGGATCCGGCGGGAATGCGGCATTGGCCACCTCACCACGCAGGAGCTTGAAGGCTTCGTTGAGCTGGATGTCGTCCTTCGGATCAGCCGGGACATAAGCCGACGAACCAGAGCCATTGTCATCCTCGGCATTGCCCTTGATGTGGCCCTTGAGTTCGGATTCGCCGCGAACGACGTCCTCACCCTTCAGTTCCGGCGGCAAAGGCTGGTCGACCTTGATGTCGGGTGTGATGCCCTTGCCCTGGATCGACTTGCCCGACGGCGTATAATAAAGCGCCGTCGTCAGACGCAGAGAACCGTTTTCGCCAAGCGGGATGATGGTCTGCACCGAACCCTTGCCGAAGGACTGCGTGCCGAGCACCGTGGCGCGGCGATGATCCTGCAATGCACCGGCAACGATTTCCGACGCACTGGCCGAACCGCCATTGATCAGAACGATAACCGGCTTACCATCGGTCAGGTCGCCCTTGCGTGCATCGAAGCGGGTCACATCCTGCGGATCGCGGCCACGGGTCGAGACGACTTCCCCCTTGTCGAGGAAGGCATCAGAGACGGCGACGGCCTGATCGAGCAGACCACCCGGATTGAGGCGAAGATCCAGCACAAAGCCCTTGAGCTTTTCGGCCGGAATCTTGTCCTGAATATCCTTGATCGCCTTCTTGAGGTCTTCGGATGTCTGTTCGGTGAACGAGATGACGCGCAGATAGCCGATATCGTTCTCGACGCGATAGCGAACGGCCTTCACCTTGATGACAGCGCGTGCGATCTTCAGCGTGATCGGCTTGTCGACGCCCTGGCGCTGGATCGTCAGCTCGATCGATGAACCGATTTCACCGCGCATCTTGTCGACCGCATCGGTCAGCGAAAGACCGCGAACTTCCTGCCCGTCAATCTTGGTGATGAGATCGCCTGCCAGCACACCGGCCTTGGAAGCGGGCGTATCGTCAATCGGCGCGATGACCTTCACGAGATCGTTGTCCATCGTCACTTCGATGCCAAGACCGCCAAACTCACCCTTGGTCTGCACGCGCATGTCCTGCGCGGCTTCCGGGTTGAGATAGGAGGAATGGGGATCGAGCGAGGTCAACATGCCGTTGATCGCGCTTTCGGTCAGCTTCTTGTCGTCCGGCGGCGTCACATATTGCGCGCGCACCCGTTCGAAAATATCACCAAAAAGGGCCAGTTCCTTGTAGACATCGCTATCTTTCCCTGCCGCAAAAGCAGTGGAAGCCGGCGCGCCCTGGACCATCACCATGGCTGACGCCCCCAGAAGGGCCCCGGCGAACAGCAGCGATAGTTTACGTATCATTTTCACGTCCTTCCAGAAAGCCGTTCGGTCCACCAAGGGGCGGGATCGACGGGTTTTCCATCCTTTCGAAATTCAATGTAAAGCAATGGCGCACCATTGCCCACCTCTATCGGTGCAACACTTGCCAGAAGTTTTTCTCCCATCGCGCCGACCGGCTCTCCCGCAAGTACAAACTGGCCTTGCGATACGTCGATTCGACCCATGCCAGCCATGACGACATGATATCCATTGCCCGCGTCGAGTATCAAGAGCTGCCCGTAAGAACGGAATGTGCCTGCGTAAAGTATCACGCCATCGGAAGGTGACGTAATCGTGGCAGAAGGCAAGGTTTCAACGACCTGCCCCATCATGCTGCCGCCGACACCGTCCTTCTCGCCGAAGCGACGCATCGTCTTGCCAGCTGCAGGCAAAGCGAGCTTGCCTTGTAGCGAAGCAAAATCAATCTGGGCTCGCAGATGATTGTCGTTCGGCGTTGCTTCTCCGGCCTTTTCCCTTGCTGCGGCAAGGCGATCCGCCTCGGCCTTGCGAGCGGATTCGGCTGCATCGCGCACGCCCGCCATCTGCTTGTCGAGCCCGTCGATAAGGTCTTTCAGGCTGCCTGCCTTGGCCGCCAATTCTTCCGAACGCTGGCGCTGCGCATCGATTTCCTGTTCCGATTGCGACTGCAATTTCTTCTTCTCCTCAAGAAGAAGTGATTGCCGTTTCTGCTCTTCGGCCTGAACCGTGCGCGTCGCCTTCAGCTTTTCCTGCTCTTGCCGGATGGAGGCAGTGACCCGCTGCATATCCTTCAGGTCGCCCGTCAGCTCTTCCACCTGCTCACGCATTTCAGGCACGACAGCACCAAGAAGCACGGCGCTGCGCACTGAAGCCAGAGCATCGTCGGGCCGCACCAGAATGGCAGGCGGCGGGTTCAGCCCCATGCGCTGCAATGCGGCCAGCACCTCCGCCAGAACGCCGCGCCGTGCGCGCAGCGACGAGCGAATGCCATCTTCCTGCTCGCGCAGCGCGGTAAGCTTGTCGGCAATATCGGCAATATCCTGCTGCAGCTTCTTGTCGGTCTTGGCCGACTGGATCAGTGCTGCGGTAATGGTGGTCTGGTCCTTCTTGAGCCCGGCCACCTCGTCTTCAAGCTGTTTCAGCTTGTCGCCGGTGACGGTGAGTTCGCCGCTGAGCTTTTCATATTCGCTCGCCGCCTGATCACGCTGCTGCTGCAAGGCTTCCTGCGCAAGAACCGACGGCGCGCAGACGAACAAGCCAGCCAAAACGAGGCCAGCCTGCGTGAAAGCAAGCAATCGTGGTCTTTTGAAAAGGCGTTCAGGACTCATGCGTGTTCTATCAGGACGAAACAAGGCCAAATTCAGAGCCGAAACTAGACTGAACCCGTTAACGAACCATCAACCATAAATACCGCCGATAACGGATCGCTGGTTAAACCGGCCTTCGCACGATAAACCGGTCGTCATGAATGCAAAAGCACTGAAAACGATGACGGAGGATTGGCGCGAAGGGCGCGGCTATGTCCATACCTATATTTGCGAGCATATCGTGGCGGCAAAGCGTTCCGACCGCGCCTTCATCGTTGAAACTCTTGCTAAGGCCGGTCTGGAGATCACACGGCAAGCAGCAGATGGCCTTACCGTTCTCATTCCCGAAAGCGGTAAGAGTTTCACGCTGAGGGGCGCAGTCTACAACCAGCCCCCATATCAGGACCTGTGATACGGATGCCCGGCCAGAATGGTGGCGGCGCGATAAAGCTGCTCGGCAATCAGGATGCGGGCGATCTGGTGCGGCCACGTCAATTCGCCCAGCGCCAGAACGAGGTCGGCGCGTGTTCGCAATGCCGGATCGTGGCCGTCCGGCCCGCCAATGGCGACGATGAGCTGGCGCTTGCCGTCGTCCCGCATCCGCCCGATGCGATCCGCAAAAGCTTCCGATCCGAGCGCCTTGCCGCGCTCGTCGAGAAGGATCAAGGCAGCTCCATTATCGAGAGCTTCATGAATGCGCTGAGCTTCTTCGGCCTTGCGCAGCTCTGCCGTCTGGCCCCGGCTTTCGGGAATTTCGCTCACACCGGCGAATTCAAGCCCCAATGGCGGTCCAGCTTTCGAAAATCGGTCGAAATAACGCTCGACCAGCTCCCGTTCGGGGCCGGCTTTCATCCGGCCCACGGCAAAAACACTCACACGCATGACGCTCTCAATTCATCGAACTAAAGCGTTTCACGCTTTAATCTTCTTTTTTCGCGCATTATCCAACGCAAAACCGCTTCGCAGTTTTGGCTCGAAAATGCTCTAATGCACCAATCCCGGCGCACGTTCGGTGTCGAACGCGTCGAAACCCTCGTCGAGCCAGATCTTCTCGAGATTGTAGAAGTCACGGACTTCCGGTCGGAAGACATGGACGATGATGTCGCCGGTGTCGATGAGAACCCAGTCGCCACTCTCGAGACCTTCGACCCGTATATCCTTGCAGCCTGCTTCACGCAGGGCCTGCAGGAGATGGTCGGCAACCGCCGTCACATGACGATGCGAACGGCCCGACGCGACGATCATATAATCGCCGATCGTTGATCTTCCGCGAATGTCGATGGGGATGATGGATTCTGCCTTGGAGTTTTCGAGACTGGCCAAGGCCGCGTCGAAGGTCTGGGACACGAGATTGGACTCGTCCATCCTGACCGTTGAAGGCG
This sequence comes from Brucella sp. MAB-22, assembly GCF_025908475.1. Classification (NCBI taxonomy): domain Bacteria; kingdom Pseudomonadati; phylum Pseudomonadota; class Alphaproteobacteria; order Hyphomicrobiales; family Brucellaceae; genus Brucella; species Brucella sp. MAB-22. Next base: position 2,391,498 of record NZ_CP109782.1, read on the forward strand.
CGTGATGAGCCTTCTTCTCAATTGCTGTTCTCAGTGTATTCCCTTTCTCAGCAGAACAACGCCGTGTGGCAGTTATAAGCACCACACTCCCTAAAATAGGCAGAGTCCCTGTTTTGTTTCAAGACTATCGGCTTTTCCAAACCGTTCACTTTTTCAGTTTATTCGCCCGTTTTGCATATATCTTGTCGAAATCGTCATGAAAGCATCAAGATCATGTACGGGACTTGCGGATCGCGCTGGATGAGAGCGACGAACGCGGTCCATGGATGAAGGTCCAGGCCGGAGGTGTGCGACGCGCCAGCATCGGCGCATATTGTTCATCGACGCGACTGTCGGAGAATGTCTGCGCCATGCGTGACGACAGATAGGCCAGCGTCGAACCCGGCCGGTCGATAACCGCAATCGGAAAATTCTGCGCAATCTCGCGCCAGCGCTGCCAGCGATGGAAGGAGGCGAGATTATCCGCCCCCATCACCCAGACAAAATGGACGCCGGGATTGGCATCGCGGATGAGCGCCAGTGTATCCGCCGTATAACGCACGTTGAAGGCTGCCTCGAGCGCCGTCACCTTGATGCGCGGATCGGATGCAATTTCCTCGCTCAGTTTCAATCGATCGGCAAGCGGCGCCAGTTCGCGACTGTCCTTCAGCGGATTGCCGGGCGTCACCATCCACCAGAGCTGGTCGAGCTTGAGCCGCCGGATTGCGATTTCCGCCACCAGCGCGTGCCCGCCATGCGGCGGGTTGAACGAGCCGCCGAACAGCCCGACCGCCATGCCCTTCTCGACATAAGGCATGCGCAGATAATGCGCATCGACACCAGGATATTGCGCCTTCAATGCGGAAAGCCCGAAGCCGAATTTCATTCGAACCTAACCACGGATCTGACCGTCACCGCGAACGCGATATTTGAACGAGGTCAGCTGCTCCACGCCGACCGGTCCACGCGCATGCATCTTGCCGGTGGCAATGCCGATTTCCGCGCCCATGCCGAACTCGCCGCCATCGGCAAATTGCGTCGAGGCATTGTGCAGGAGAATGGCGGAGTCGATCTCGTTGAAGAAGCGCGCAACCGCTGCCGCATCCTCAGCCACGACAGCTTCCGTATGGTGCGAGGAATAGCGGTTGATGTGCTCAATCGCGCCCGAAATACCGTCAACCAGCGCAACGGAAATGATCGCGTCGAGATATTCGGTCGACCAGTCCTCTTCAGTTGCAGCTTTTGCTGCCGGATAGAGCGCCAGCACGTCCGCACTCCCGCGAATTTCACAACCCTTGGCAGCCAAATCTTCAAGGATCGGCGCCAGATGCATCGCAGCTGCGGCACGATCGACCAGAAGCGTTTCCGCCGCACCGCAAATGCCGGTGCGCCGCATCTTGGCATCGACCGCAATCTTGCGGGCCATGTCGAGATCGGCGGACTTGTCGATATAAAGATGGCAAATGCCTTCCAGATGCGCGAAGACCGGCACCCGCGCTTCCGACTGAACGCGCGCAACAAGGCTTTTTCCACCACGCGGCACGATCACATCAATCGCACCGTCCAGACCTTTCAGCATTTCGCCAACAGCCGCACGGTCGGTCACTGGCACGATCTGGATCGCATCGGCTGGCAGGTTGGCAGCTTCAAGCCCCCTGACCAGTGCTTTATGAATGGCAGCCGACGAATGCGCCGAATCCGAACCGCCACGCAGGATAACGGCATTGCCTGCCTTGAGGCACAGCGCACCGGCATCGGCGGTTACATTGGGGCGGCTTTCATAAATGACGCCGATCACACCGAGCGGCGTGCGCACGCGCTCGATATGGAGCCCGTTCGGACGGTCCCATTCGGCAATCACTTCGCCCACCGGATCAGGCAGGGCTGCGATAGCGCGAATACCGTCAGCGATGGCACTGATCCGGCCGTCATCGAGCGTCAGCCGGTCAACGAAAGATGCTGCCATGCCGCTCTTTTCTGCATTGGCCAGATCAAGCCTGTTGGCTTCAAGAATATCGCCACGCGCTTCAAGCATCGCATCGGCGGCAGCAATCAACGCCTTGTTCTTCTGTTCAGTGGTGGCGATGGAAAGGGGTGCTGCGGCAGCGCGCGCCTTGCGACCCACTTCCGCCATGACTGCAGCAATATCGTTTGCCGTTTCTGCCTTGGTCAGCATCCCATCTCCCCTATGCGACTTCTGCATTGCTGGCAGCACGCACAACCAGATCGTTGCGATGGATCATCGCCGCGCGAGCATCATAGCCAAGAATTTCACTGATCTCATCGCTTTTATGCCCTGCGATCTTGCGCGCATCCTCGGCATCATAAGCGATCAGTCCGCGCGCGATTTCGCGTCCGTCCTCGTTGATCACCGCAACCGTATCGCCGCGCTCGAACTGGCCGTCGATTTCCCTGACGCCTGCGGGCAAAAGCGACTTGCCGGATTTCAGCGCCCTGGCCGCACCGGCATCCACCGTCAAACGGCCAGCCGGTTCAAGATTGCCGGAAATCCAGGTTTTCCAGGCATTGACCGGCGCACGCGCCGGTTCAAACAACGTTGCGCGCTCCCCGCGATCAATTGCCGAAAGCGGGCCGAAACGCGTGCCCGAGGTAATAATCATCGCGGTCCCTGCCGCATTGGCGATCTTGCCCGCGTCGAGCTTCGTCTTCATGCCGCCGCGCGACAGTTCCGACGCCGCCGCTCCCGCCATGGCCTCGATCTGCGGGGTGATGGTTTCGACCAGCGGCAGAAACTCGGCGTCCGGGTTCTTGTGTGGCGGGGCCGTATAAAGCCCGTCAATATCCGACAGCAGGACAAGCAGGTCCGCGCCCATCATGGTCGCTACACGTGCGGCCAGACGATCATTGTCACCATAACGAATTTCGGTGGTTGCCACCGTATCGTTCTCGTTGATGACCGGCACGGCCTTCAGCTTCAACAGCGTCTCGATGGTCGCGCGCGCGTTGAGATAGCGGCGGCGCTCCTCGGTGTCGGACAGCGTGACGAGAATCTGGCCTGAACGGATGGAATGACCGCCAAGTACATCGGCATAGGCCTTGGCGAGCGCAATCTGGCCTGCGGCGGCTGCGGCCTGACTTTCCTCAAGTTTCAGCGCCTTCTTCGGCAGCCCCAGAACGGTGCGTCCAAGTGCAATAGCACCGGAAGAAACCACCAGCACCTCGACGCCTGCATGATGCAGAGCGGCAATGTCCTGCCCGAGGCTTTCCAGCCAGTCCCGCTTGAGACCGGCTGCTCGATCCACAAGAAGGGCGGACCCGATTTTAACAACGATGCGGCGATAGTTTTTCAGTTGCTTCAGCATGCCTTCATTCCCCTCGCCGCATCCAAAGCGCATCCCGAAAAGTGTGAAACGGTTTTCGGACAAGATGCGCGCCCAAATAAAATCCGACGCTTATTCTTCGGCTTCCGCCGTACCGGCCTCTGCGGCGCGGCTCTGGTCGATGACGCTTGCGAGCTGGCGCAGAGCATCGTTCAGACCTTCATGGCTGACGGCTGAAAGCAGCAGCGGGTCGCGCCCACATGCCTTTTTCAGCGCCTTGACCTTGGCCTTGCGCGCTTCAGGATCAAGCGTATCAATCTGCGACAGCGCAACAATTTCCGGCTTGTCGGCAAGCCCGTGTTCATAGGCCTCAAGCTCACCACGAATGACCTGATAGGCCTTGGCGACATCTTCTTCCTGCGCCGAAACCAGATGCAGCAGAACGCGCGTGCGCTCGACATGGCCGAGGAAACGGTCGCCTAGACCGACGCCTTCACTCGCACCTTCGATCAAGCCCGGAATATCGGCGATGACGAATTCGCGGCCATCCACGCGGGCGACGCCCAGATTGGGATGCAGCGTGGTGAATGGATAGTCGGCAATCTTCGGCTTGGCAGCTGTCACACTTGCAAGGAAGGTGGATTTTCCGGCATTGGGCAGACCGACCAGACCAGCATCGGCGATCAGTTTCAGGCGCAGCCAGATGGTGCGCTCGATGCCTTCCTGTCCGGGATTGGCGCGGCGCGGCGCGCGATTGGTCGAGGTCGTGAAATGGAGATTGCCGAAGCCGCCATTGCCGCCCTTGGCCAGCCGGTAGCGCTGGCCGATTTCGGTGATGTCGCAGATCAGCGTTTCGTCGTCTTCCTCGAAGATCTGCGTGCCGACCGGCACCTTGAGAATAACGTCGTCGCCCTTGCCCCCGGTCATATTGCGGCCCATGCCATGCATGCCGGTCTTGGCCCGGAAATGCTGCTGATAGCGATAGTCGATCAGCGTGTTGAGGCCGTTTACAGCCTCCACCCAGACATCGCCGCCGCGTCCACCATCACCGCCATCGGGACCGCCGAATTCGAGAAATTTCTCGCGGCGGAACGAAACCGCCCCCGCACCGCCATTGCCGGAGCGGATGTAGATCTTTGCCTGATCGAGAAACTTCATCTGAACGTAACCTTCTTGGATGCCCGCACTCTGGCGGGCTTTTGGGCGGCAGACGCCCTGAATATTGTTACATGCGGGCCTGTGCCCGCATGTGGTGTGTTGCAATTACAGCAAAAGCGGCCTCCTGCAAACAGTCGAGGAGGCCAGATTTCATCCGAGTTTGTCTTTCCAGACCGGATCGGTGAAATCGATATAGATCAATTCCTGATCCAGATACTGGCCCTGCACGTAAAGTGACTTGGGTTCGACACCGAAAGTCTTGAAACCGAGCGCATAATAGACGCGCTTGGCGGCTTCATTCGTGGCCACCACCTTGGCATCCAGAACGACGACCTGCTTTGCGGCATGGTCGATGACCTTGCTGACGAGAGCCTTGCCCAAGTCCAGCCCGCGCGCTTCGGGGGCCACATAGACACCCCAGAGCGTGCCGCGATGGCGTTCGGACTTGCGGTCGTGGCGGAAAAGGCCAGCCGTTCCCAGCAGGTTTTCACCGTCGAAGGCACCGAAAACCACATTGCCGTCCACCTGCTCCAGACGGCGTGCGAACACGCTGTCCGAATAGGCATTCTCTTCTTCGAAACTCGAACCGAAGGCCATTGGCGCACGCTGCAAAGCGCTTAATCTTATGGCTCGATAGCGATGCAGATCGCCCTTTTCGAGCGCACGCACCACGATCTTCTCGCGTGCGATTGCATGAGTATCCATCATTTCATTCCCCGTTATTATTGGTCCTGCGGCCTATAAGGTTTGGCACGCAGTACCTTTTGTTTACGACTGCCAGCTTCTCAGCCCGATCCAGGTGCGACGATCAAGGACATAGCGCTCGACCGGCACATTGCCTGCGGCAAGCGAATCCGCCATGCCCATGCTGCTGAACTGGAACCCGCACTTGTGGATCACCCGGCGGGAGCCGCCATTGCTGGCCCGGCACGAGACATGCAGCCGCTCGATAGCAGTTGCACGGAAAGCCAGATCGATCAGGGCGTGAGCGGCTTCAGTGGCAAAGCCGTGCCCCCAATAGGGCTCACCCAGCCAGTAGCCGATTTCCAGCCCCTCGCCATGCTTATGCGCATGAATGCCGCAGCAGCCCATAAAGATGCCGGTTTCCGCTTGCGTGATGGCGTAGATGCAATTGCCCATCTCGCCTTTTCGCACGCGCTCGACAAAATCGACCGCATTTTCACGCGTGTATGGATGCGGCATGCGGGCAAGCATACCGGAGACGCGGGCGTTATTGGCAAGATAGGAAATCGCATCCACGTCTTCGACATGCGGCGGGCGCAGGACCAGCCTTTCAGTGACGAGGACAGGACAGTCTAGTTCATAAGCCAGATCGGGGCTCAGATCATCTGCCAGACTGGTCGCCAAGCCGACCGCCTGGCCGGGCGACAGATCCGTGTAACTGTCTCTTCTTTCGCTACTGCTTGCGTCGTAACAATCTTCTTCCAGAACTTCGACAACCATTTTTCGTTCCTCCAGAGCGTTTCATTTTACGCGCATCTTATCCGAAAACCGCTTCGCACTTTTCGGGATGCGCTCAAATGCAAAAAGGGAAGATGGTGACCCATCTTCCCTTCGATCTTTTGGCTAGGCTGCCATTTGCACCGGGTCCGATGGGACGCCGGTGCTTTAGAGAGTGCCCGGCTTACTCTGCTGCTTCCGCGATCGGGTCTACCGATACGTACGTGCGGCCGTTGGCTTTCGTACGGAAAGATACAGAACCGTTCGTGGTTGCAAAAATCGTGTGGTCCTTGCCCAGGCCAACATTGGCGCCCGGATGCCACTTCGTGCCGCGTTGGCGCACGATGATGTTGCCGGCGAGCACAGCTTCGCCGCCGAACTTCTTCACGCCAAGGCGTTTGGATTCTGAATCGCGACCGTTACGCGAGGAACCGCCAGCTTTTTTGTGTGCCATTGGTGTTCTCCTTTAATCTCTCTACTTACTCAGCCGACTCGGCCTTGGCTGCTGCCTTCTTAGGCGCTGCCTTCGGAGCCTTCTTCTCGGCGGCCTTCTTGGAAGGCTTTGCGCCGTCGGTGAGGATCTCCGAGATACGGATGGTCGTCAGTTCCTGACGATGACCGCGGGTGCGCTTCGAATTCTGACGACGACGCTTCTTGAACGCGATGACCTTGCGGGCACGGCCCTGTTCGACGACTTCGGCGGTGACAATAGCACCGGCGACGGTCGGGGCGCCAATGGTCGAGCCGACCATCAGAACTTCTGCGAATTCTACGATGTCACCGGCTTCGCCAGCAACTTTTTCGACCTTGATGAGGTCGTTTGCGGCAACGCGATACTGCTTGCCACCGGTCTTGATGACTGCGAACATTTGTTGTCCTTTCGGTTGTTCGGTCCGGCTCTCATTTCCACGACATTGGCGTCGAAGTGATGGGCCGTCTTTTTATCAGTCGGTTGATGAGCGGGCTTTTGGCCCCTGATCGCAGCCCGAAAAAGTCCGAAATCTGCAATCAAAACAATAGGCGCGGACTACCCCACGCCTAAGGTCTGGTGCTTATAGGTGTGAAGCGGCAGAAAAGTCAAGAATTTTCACAACGGAATGCAAATTAGGTCTTGTCTAATTGCCTCTGGCTCGTTAATGAGCCGCTACACACTTAGCATTCGCTTTAGATGCTTTTCAACGGCGCGATTTTTATAGATCGTTTTACCGTAGTGCACAATGCGGAGAGGTGGCTGAGTGGTCGAAAGTACCGCACTCGAAATGCGGCGTGGGGGTAACTCCACCGTGGGTTCGAATCCCACCCTCTCCGCCATATCACTTCAAGGTTGTGTGTCTTCCTGACAGGTATTCTCGGGCTTGCAGACCAGTCCAGCCTGCGCCAGCAGACCAGCCACGCCATCACGTGCGCCCAGCCCCTCGGGATCGCACAGATATTCCATGTGATCATTCAAATATCCGGCCATAGGCGTACGCCAGTCAGGCGAGGTTTCGATCATCTGTTCAGATGTATAAAGCAGATATTCGACATATGCCCCATAGGCCGTGAGCTGCGTCGTGCCTCTCAGCGCACAATAATCGGCCTGGGCCAGCTCGGGCTTTTGCACCGTCAGATTCAGAAACTCGCGATATATTTCGCGCGCTGTCTGGTCGCGCTGAATGAGATCGGCCTGACCGACCTGATAGGGAATGATAACCAGCGCCGAGAGCGCGGCAAAGGCTGTAGCAATCCCGCCCAGAGCGGTTAACGGTTCAGTATTACGCCGCAACCAGTTCCACATGTTCAGACCTTGGGTTGCTCATGGGTGGCACAATGGATACCACCGCCAACCTCACCCACTGGATCGATATTCAATGTAACAATCTCCCGACCGGGATACAGTTTTGCAAGAATAGCAGCAGCCCGTTCATCGGCTTTACGATCCCCGAACTCGGCAGCTATCACCGCGCCGTTACAAACGTAGTAATTGACATAGGAAGACACGAAATCGTGGCTTTTCGAGCGGATATTATAAGGCTCCGGCAGAATAACTATATCGAGTTTGCGACCCTCGGCATCAGTGGCTGCGGCCAGAATGTCGTGCGTTTCGAAGGCAGCAGCCGACCAGGGGTCGTCGGGATCGATCTTATCTCCCATCTGGATTACCAGCTGTCCCGGCTTAACAAAACGGGCAAGCGCATCGATATGATAATCGGTGATATCGGCACCAATGATTCCGGGCGCCCAGATCATCTTGCGGGCGCCCATCGTATCCAGCAGCATCTTCTCGATTTCCGCTTTGCTGCCCCGATTGCGATTGCCATTGACGAAGGTGCTTTCATGAGCGATCAGCGTGCCATGGCCGTCGGTTTCAACACCGCCGGCTTCCCCCACCAGCCCGGTGTCGAAAACCTGCAACCCCAGCCGTTCGGCTATCCGCGCGGCGATCTGACCGTCTGCCCCATGGGTCTGCTTGTTGCCCCAACCGTTGAAGTTGAACTGCGTGACGGCGAGACCACCCTTGCCATTCACGACAAAGGAGGGACCGGAATCACGGCACCACAAATCATCGGTCGGAATGTCCCATAATTCCACATTGCGCGACACCAGCTTGCGAACTGCGCGGTGGTGCTGTGCCGCCGCCAGCATCACGACCGGCTCGAATTCAGCAATGGTGTTGGCGATTTTCGCGATCGTTTTCTGAATGTCATCCAGAAAATCAGGATCGTCATAGACCGCCGGATTCACCGGCCATTGCATGAAAGTGCGTTCATGCGGTTCTGTTTCTTCCGGATACCAAAAACCGGCAGAACGAGCCGATTGACCTTCAGCCTGCCCTCTCTGTGACTGCGTAGACATAGCAACGGCAGCAGCGGCAGCACCCAACAAGGTTTGGCGACGGGTCATCATCGTATCACCATGAAAATAAAAAGGAAAAAATGTATTTTAGAGCATCTTTATATACGGTAGAGCGACCCGGTCTTGCTGTCAACAAAGGCCCGCTTCTCCGCGACACGTAAACCATGCTAGAAGCGTATCATGACTGTGTTATCCGCCGTTACTCCCGTCTATCATCCCCCGCTGGAACCCTACCTCTCGATCCTTCATCGCGATGCAGGCTTTCTCGTGCTGGATAAGCCAAGTGGCCTCTTATCCGTACCGGGGCGTCACCCCGCATTGTCGGACAGTCTCGCAACACGCGTTCAGGAACAGTTTCCGCAAGCCCAGATGATCAATCGTCTCGACAAGGACACGTCGGGCCTTGTGCTGATGTCGCTCAACCGCAAGGCACATGCTGCCATCGCCTCGCAGTTTGAAGCGCGGACGACGCAAAAATCCTACGTTGCAGTGGTCTGGGGGCTTGTTGAAGATGACGAAGGGCTGATCAACCTGCCTCTGGCCATAGACCCCGACAACAAACCGCGTCATCGTGTCGACCGTGAAAATGGCAAACCAGCACAAACCCGCTGGCGGGTTCTGGATCGAGACGAGAACACAACGCGTCTGCGGCTCCATCCCCTCACAGGGCGCACGCACCAGCTGCGTGTACATATGAAAGCGCTCGGCCACGTGATCCTTGGCGACGAATTCTATGCCGAAGGTGAAGCGCTGGCTGCTGCAGATCGCCTTCTGCTGCACGCGGAAGAATTGTCTTTCCAGCATCCCGATGGTCGTTCCGTGACCTTTACCGCGCCCTGCCCCTTCTGAGAGCATCCATGTCGCAGAAAATCGATACATCGGAACTGGTCGTTGATTTCGTCGGAGGCGCTGTCGGCCACCGGTTTCGTTCCGGCGAAGGACGCGGACAGGCTCTCGCCAAGGCCGCAGGTCTGACACGCGATGCCACGCCGGAAATCGTGGATGCGACGGCGGGGCTCGGACGCGACGCATTTCTGCTGGCATCGCTGGGTGCAAAGGTAACTTTGATCGAGCGTTCCGAAAAGATGCACGCTCTTCTCGCTGAAGGGCTGGCGCGCGCTGCTGAAGAAGGCGGTCGCTATGCCGAGACTGTCGCGCGCATGACACTTCTGCTGGGTGATTCCAGCCTGCTCCTGCCGGATCTGAAGCCGCAGGTCGTGCTGGTTGACCCGATGCACCCTCCGCGCGGGAACAGTGCGCTCGTCAAAAAGGAAATGCGGCAAATCCGCGAGATCGTCGGCACAGATCCGGATGCCGAAAGACTGATGCAAGTGGCGCTGGAAGCCGCGCAGAACCGCGTGGTGCTGAAATGGCCCCTGCGTGCCGACCCAATGGCCGGATTGCGCAAACCTTCCCACCAGATACTCGGCAAAAGCACGCGCTATGACGTGTTCGTCAAAGCCAAGCTGAGTTGAACACCATGCAACAACTATGACTGGCCACTCCCGCCTGTAGCGGGCCCGCGCGACATTTCGCCGGAATAGACACTGAGGCCATTACGCCCTTTCGCCTTGGCATCATACATGGCCGCATCCGCAGCCGCCAAGAGTTCCCCCGCCGCCCCGCCATGTCTTGGGAAACAGGCGACGCCGATACTGCAGGTGACTTCCAGACATGCCCCGTCCAGTTCGACCGGCTCGCTGATCTTCCGCCTGATCTCGTCCAGCCGGGAGCAAAAATCACCGTCATCCGCCTGCAAAACCAGAATGAATTCATCGCCTCCCATGCGACCGGCTAGTTCACCGTCGCGCAGGAGCACCGAAATCCGTCCGGCAATCCGTTGCAGGAGCTTGTCTCCCGCTGCATGGCCGAGCGTATCGTTGACCGGTTTGAACTGATCCAGATCGAGAAAGCCAACAGCCACCCTCCGAGATCGGGAAGCTGCCTGTTGGAGAATCTCGTCGAGCCTTCGCTCCAGGAAGGCCCTGTTCGCCAGTCCCGTCAGCGTATCGTGTTCGGCCAGATAGCGGATGCGCTCATCGGCAATGCGCCTGTCTATGGCAATGCCGGTCAGCCTCGCTGCAGTAGTGAAAAACTCCCTGAGATCAAGGTCTTTCGAAGCGTCAACATCGGCCACCAAGCCTAGAAAACCGTGCCCCTCAGCGTCCGCAGACGGAATCTCGATGCAGAATATGGTTTGGCTGTCTGGAAGCAATGTCCTCAACACCACTTCGAGACTCGCGGCAGAAAGCGGCTCAAGCCCACCTCTCAAACCGGTCACCAGTTGAGGCAGCGAAGGCGCGGATATGACGACTTCGTCAGTCGTTTCCCCGGTAACCATGGCAACACAGTGAACACCAGCTGTAATATCTTCCAGCAAATGTGCCAGCTGATCGACAAATTCCGGTATGGCAACCGCGCTGACCGTCATTTCCAGAATACGGGCCTGAACCTGCATGAAGCGTTCAGCCCTTTTCTTGATGGAAATGTCACGAGACACACCCACGACGCCGATAATATTGCCGCTTCTATCGCGCAAAGGCACGCGCGAGATCATGAGCCAGCGATCAGCCCCGCCGCGCATGGCGCGTTCTTCATAACCGAGATCCGGCTGGCCGCTTTCCATGACCTGCTTTTCGATTTCGGAAATGCGAGCAGTGATCGCAGCTTCACCATGAATTTCGAAGTCGGTCAGTCCGACCAGATCTCTGATGTCCGATAGTCCGTTGTTGCGAACCACAGCATCATTGGCAAACAGGAACCGACCCTGCAGGTCCTTGGCATAGATGAAATCTGGCACGTGATTGATCATTGCGACGAGCCAATTGAGCTGCTCTTCGCCTGCACAGGCGTGATCGCCCGGGTTCAGTTGTGATGGCTGACACCCCGCGTGAGCAGGATGTAGATCACCCTCATTCTTATCGGCATCTTGCAATGCCTTATTTGCCAGACCTTTCATGGATAGAGCCCCTCCATGCTTTCATGACCATATTAGCAATCTTTTGATTAGTGGGAATGGCATAAAACGGTCGTACCATCGCTTTGCGTCACATCCGATACTCTTTTCCGTGACTTTACGTGTGGTGTGCAAACTGCCAACATCACTCCGGAGTACAACCATTTAGGTTTCCGGTAACGGGGACGAACATCCAGTTTCATTTAGGCAGTTCTTTCACAACAAAACATTCCGATGACGAGGTCTCATGAAACAAGGCATCGACCTGACAACAGCCCCGATCAATCAGGCTTTGCTGCTTTTTGCGTTGCCGACGCTTGGCTCTTCCATATTGCAATCGGCCAACGGTTCGATCGATACGATCTGGATCGGCCAGTTGCTGGGCGAGAATGCACTTGCTGCTACGACAAACGGCAACCTGGTCATGTTTCTGCTAACCGCCTTTGTCTTTGGTTTCGGCATGGCATCGACGATCCTGATCGGACAGGCATTCGGGCGGCGTGATGTCGAGACAGCGCGCGCAATAGCGGGCACCACGGTTGGTACTTTCGTGCCGCTTAGCATTGTCGTCGCCATCATCGGCTGGCTACTCGCCCCAAAGGTGTTGGATTTGCTCGGAACGCCTGAAGCAATTGAACCGCTGGCGCGCGCGTTTCTGCAAGTTACGTTCCTCGCCATGCCGGCGATTCTGATGCAGACGACATTGATGATGGCATTGCGCGGCAGCGGCGACGCCATGACCCCGCTCATATTCATGGGAATGGCCGTTCTTTTGGATATAGCGCTCAATCCCCTTTTCATTCTGGGCTGGGGGCCGTTGCCCGCACTAGGTATCGCAGGGTCTGCCCTGGCGACGGCTGCCGCCAATTACATAAGCCTCGCAGCGATGCTTTATTATATCTACTACCGTGATCTGCCTTTGCGCCTGCGCGGCGAGGAATTATGGCTTCTAGTTCCGGACCGGGAATTACTGCGGCTGATCTTCACCAAAGGACTGCCAATGGGCGTCCAGATGATTGTGGTTTCCAGTTCGATGCTGACCATGATGCGGCTGGTCAATCAAGAGGGGGTCGATACGACAGCCGCCTTCGGCGCTACGCAGCAGCTCTGGACTTATGTGCAGATGCCGGCAATGGCGCTTGGCGCCGCTGTCAGCGCCATGGCTGCCCAGAATATCGGTGCGGGAAAATGGGATCGCGTGAGTTCGATAACGCGTATAGGGGCGATTTATGCAGTTCTGATGACGGGAGCCCTGGTTGTGCTGCTGCTTCTCGCGGATCGACAGGCCATGCAGATATTTCTCGGCGCGGACAGTCCGGCAATCGCGATCGGCCAGCACATCGGACAGATCGCGACCTGGGGCTTCATCGCCTTCGGCGTATCGATGGTTCTTTTCGGAACTGTAAGAGCAAACGGCCAGGTTATCTGGCCGCTCATCATTCTCTTCGTATCCATGTACCCGGTGCGTCTCGGTGTCGCCATTGGTCTGCGTGAACAGTTTGGTTCCGATGCGCTCTGGCTGAGTTTTCCAGCTGCAATGGTATCAACCCTGCTGATGGCGACGGTCCTTTATTTTCACGGCGGATGGAAAAAGAACTCATCGATGCATATCGACGCCCACGAACTTCAAGGGGAAGCGGCTTGTGTATCGCAATCGACAGAAGCCGCCCCATCGAGCAACGCGCTTGCTCCCAATGCTCCGCTTGTGGTGGAAGTCGAGCCAGGGACGTAAAGTTCCTGTTCAACCGATGGACCGCATACAGTTCACGCTCCGTCAAGGCTACACAAACGATAGGCTGGTTGGGTTATTGTTTCACAAGCTTCACCTGCAAGGGCACGGGGCGTGACACGATCCCCGTCTGTACGACGAAAGGAATCCTTCATGCTCCAACTAAGACCTATGCGAGAGGATGAGTTCCCGACTTATCTCGGCTATTTCATTCCTGACTACGCAGCGGAGGTTGCATCAAGTTATCGTCTTTCCGACGTAGCCGCTCTTGATCAGGTAAAACGAGAAATGGCTTCGGACTTGCCTGACGGTGTCAATACGACTGACCAGATCTTGCTGTGTTTGATCGACCCTGCCTGCAGTCCGGAAAAGCTTCTCGGCTATCTCTGGTACAAACAGGATCCAGCGAAACAGGTAGCATTCATTATGGACTTTTACATCTTTCCCTCTTTACAGGGGAAGGGATACGGCAAGCTGGCCTTAACAACCCTGGAGGTCGACTTAAAGCGTCAAGGCTTTCAGCAAATCAAGCTCCGCGTCGCCGCTGACAACGCGCGTGCCAGGCATGTTTATGATGCAACGGGATTTCATGTGACGGGTATCAATATGAATAAGTCCCTCACTTAGTGGGCATTGGGAGCCAGGCTTCCGGACACACTCGATTTTTCATACGATGACTGATAGCTGAGGTTGTTACGCCGAGCTCGATTGCAGCCATTTTCATGCTTTTGCGGCGTACGATTGTCACGAATATGTTGAGATCAGCCAGCGCGGAGCGATCGAGGTTCACGATTGTCTTCCTTTGATAACGAGGCTGTTTGATAGCTTAAGCAGATCAGTTTGTCGTTATGGTTGGGACGGGGAGGTTTTGCAGCTGCCTAGGCTGCTTTGGTCAAAAAAAAGCCCGCGTTGCGGCGGGTTTTGATTTGGTTTTTGGCTGGTGCCTGGTTGCGTTGTCGGGGGATTGTTTCGCTGGATCAGTACCTTTTGCTGCCCACCCTTGGGGTTATGAGCGCGCTGCGGTGCGTGCGTATAGAACTCGCTTCCGCGCATCGATTTTAGGTCGAACGGTCTTCTGCGAGAAGAAGGAGCCAGCTCGCAAAGATACGAACATCGGATATGATCGAGAGATTTATGTATTTTCGTGGGAATTTGGTTGCGGGGGCAGGATTTGAACCTGCGGCCTTCAGGTTATGAGCCTGACGAGCTACCGGGCTGCTCCACCCCGCGCTATGGGTGTTTATTTTGAACCGGTTGGGTAGTTTTTGCGCATCGCGCTTACGAAAGCTGTTTTGTATGTTTTGAGAAGATGGAATGTTATTTGTGTGCTTGGCAGACCTGGCAGCGACCTACTCTCCCGTGTCTTAAGACAAAGTACCATTGGCGCTGGAGCGTTTCACGGCCGAGTTCGGAATGGGATCGGGTGCAGCCGCTCCGCCATAACCACCAGGTCGGCGAAGAACACAAATATGAGAAGCTGGTTGTCTTTCGTGCAGATAAATCAGCGATAAACGCTGATAAACAATAAGCACACGACTGTGTGCCGGCGCCTTTGCGCCGCCCTCTTAGGACGCCATTCACGAAGTGAATAAGGCGTGAGGGGCAAAGTTTTCATCAAGCTACGCTTGATGGATATTGTAAATGGGAGTGATCAAGTCGATCGAGCTATTAGTACCGGTAAGCTACATGCGTTGCCGCACTTCCACCCGGCCTATCAACGTGGTAGTCTTCCACGGCTCTGATAGGGAATACTCGTTTTTAGGTGGGTTTCCCGCTTAGATGCCTTCAGCGGTTATCCCGTCCGTATATAGCTACCCTGCTATGCCGTTGGCACGACAACAGGTCCACCAGAGATACGTCCATCCCGGTCCTCTCGTACTAGGGACAGATCCTATCAATATTCCTACACCCACGGCAGATAGGGACCGAACTGTCTCACGACGTTCTGAACCCAACTCACGTACCGCTTTAAATGGCGAACAGCCATACCCTTGGGACCTGCTCCAGCCCCAGGATGCGATGAGTCGACATCGAGGTGCCAAACAACCCCGTCGATATGGACTCTTGGGGGTCATCAGCCTGTTATCCCCGGCGTACCTTTTATCCGTTGAGCGATGGCCCTTCCACGCGGGACCACCGGATCACTATGACCGACTTTCGTCTCTGCTCGACTTGTCAGTCTTGCAGTCAGGCAGGCTTATGCCATTGCACTCGACGAACGATTTCCGACCGTTCTGAGCCTACCATCGCGCGCCTCCGTTACTCTTTAGGAGGCGACCGCCCCAGTCAAACTACCCACCATACACGGTCCTGGACCCGGATAACGGGCCGCAGTTAGACATCCATATAGGCAAGGGTGGTATTTCAAGGATGACTCCACAATGGCTGGCGCCACTGCTTCAAAGTCTACCACCTATCCTACACATGCCGACACGAATGCCAGTGTAAAGCTATAGTAAAGGTGCACGGGGTCTTTCCGTCTAACCGCAGGAACCCCGCATCTTCACGGGGAATTCAATTTCACTGAGTCTGCGTTGGAGACAGCGGGGAAGTCGTTACGCCATTCGTGCAGGTCGGAACTTACCCGACAAGGAATTTCGCTAC
>NZ_CP109782.1:2412500-2750336 GCF_025908475.1 Brucella sp. MAB-22
TTCTTCGGCAGGCAAAACTCACATGCCCGTTTGGGAGCCTTCCGACAGAATGGAAGACACCTTAATACCGGATTGGCGGTTTGTCCGCTTTTCCGACAAACGATTTCAAGCACGTTTTGTGCGGTCAGTTATAAAGAAGGACCGGCTACAGCAGTATGAAAGAGATGGGGCCGAACAATCTCGATCCGGGTGACGAGCCCCCGCTCAGTGTAGGCGGACGGCGGCGGCCACCAGATCGTCGTGAAGTTTCTGCCCGCTGGCTCGCTGGAACCTTCCTGACCGGCGTTACGTCCTGCATGCTGATCGGCGTTGCATTGTTTGCCGCTCTGGACGGGCGCGAACAGCTGGCGACCCCGCCTGAAATCCTTGCCCGTAACGACATGCCCGGTGCGACCGACGAAGCCGCTGTTACCAAGGGCGGACGTCTTGTCAGCACCGTCTCTCAGCAAAAGGCGCGCGACCGACGCCGTTTCGATCTTTCGACGATGCAGAAAGTGGGTGAACGCGAAGTTATTCGCACGCGACCATTCGAATTTGTCCGCATGGCTCTCGCCGTCGATCACCCGACCAGCCGCAAATATCCTGCTTTCAACGCCCTCACCGTGTTTTCGGAAGGACCTGCGGCACCGCAGCCTGCCGATGCCGGTCAGATTTACGGCGCCAAGGTCGAAAGCGAAGTCAGTCTGCGTGTTGTCGATTTTCCGATGAACAGCACAACATTCGATGCATCCAGCGACCTGACAGTGGATGAGGTCGAGAAGGTTGTGCGGGATACCGGTGGTCTTCTGACCGACGGCGACGTGCAGGTTGCATCGCTCCACTATGTCGATCCTGCTCGTTTCGGCGGCACGGACTCGCCTTTCGCGCTTGGCCCAGCGCTTGGCGTGAAGATTACACAGGAGAATGTCAGTGTCGCACAGCGCGGCGATGACGAGACGGTTGGCGAAGGCTTTTCGGAAGAACTGATTCCTTTCCGCCAGACAGCCGATATCAAGCAGGCGCTCGAAGACGCCGGTTATACCGGCGACGATGCCGAAAACATGGCCGACTCGCTTGCCAAGCTGATGAACTCGCCGCGCCTCAAGGAAGGCAGCGTTTTGCGTGTCGGCACCGAGACGCAGGATGGCACGGACCGTATCGTGCGCGCCAGCATCTATAATCGCACCACGCATCTGGTGACGGTCGCCCTCAACGACAGGGGACAATATATTCCGTCCGACGAACCGGAACAGACCCCGCTTCTGCAGACGGCGTTTGATGGTAATGCCCTGCCGACGGCCATTCGGGGCAATCTGCCGAGTGTTTATGACGGGATCAGCCGGGCCGCGCTCGCTTATGGCATGTCGGAGACGATGCGCGAACAGCTCGTCAAGATGCTCGCAAGCGATGTTGACCTGCAGTCACGGCTTGCGCCGAGTGACCAGATCGACGCATTCTTCTCGCTGCCGGACGATCCCGACAAACCGGAAGCCGATTCGCAGCTTCTTTATGTTTCGGCCAATTTCGGCGGCACGACCCGCAAATTCTATCGCTATCAGGCTCCGGACGGTAGCGTCGACTACTTCAACGGCGACGGCAAAAGCGCGAAACAGTTCCTGCTCCGCAATCCGGTTCCCAATGGTGTCTTCCGCTCACCGTTCGGCATGCGCCGCCACCCGATCCTTGGCTATAGCCGCATGCATACCGGCGTGGACTGGGCCGCACCGCGCGGCACGCCGATCATCGCTTCCGGTAATGGCGTGGTGGAAAAGGCAGGCTGGACCAATGGCTATGGCAACCAGACACTGATTCGTCATGCCAATGGTTATGTGAGCAGCTATAGCCACCAGAACGCCATCGCCCGCGGCGTTACCGCCGGTGCGCGTGTGCGGCAGGGACAAGTGATCGGCTATGTGGGGTCGACGGGTCTTTCGACCGGTCCTCACCTTCACTACGAAATGATCGTGAACGGCACCAAGGTCGATCCGCTGCGCATTCGTCTGCCGGATAACAAGGCGCTTTCGGGCAAGGACCTCGAAGCCTTCAAGCAGGAACGGGATCGCATCGACACTTTGTTGAACAGCGATGACAACGGCACCAAGCTTGCTTCGAACGGATCGACGAAGAGCTGATAAAAAGAAAGGCCGGGGGAAACGCCCCGGCCTTTCTCTTTGAATTCACTGGAATGCTTACTCGGTAAACTCGACCGTTACGCCAGCTTTCACCAGTTTTGCCAGCTCTTCCGCATCCCAATTGGTCAATCGCACACAGCCATGGCTTGACGTCTTGCCGATTCTCGATGGCTCGGGCGTACCGTGAATGCCGTAGGTCGGCTTGGAAAGCGCGATCCAGACTGTTCCCACCGGCCCGTTTGGCCCAGGCGGAATGGTCAGCACCTTATCATTATTGCCCTGCTTGAAGTTGATCTTCGGATTGTAGGTGTAGTTCGGGTTGATCGCGATACGCTCGACCTGAACAACGCCGGAAGGTGACGGATTGTCCGACGAACCAATGGTCGAGGGATAGGCAACGACCAGCTTGCCGGCTTCGTCATAGCCACGAACCTGCTTGCGTCCCTTGTCGGCGATGATGCGGGCCACCTTGGTCCGGACAGGCTTGCCGAGGTTCGGAATCTTTACGATCGAACCCGGCTGATTGAAGTTTACGCCGGGATTGATCTCTTTCAGATAGGTCTCGTCTATATGAAATTTTTCACCGAGCATTTCGGTGACCGAGGTATACGCCATCGCCGGAAGCTGCGCCTTGTGGGCGTAATCTTCCGGGATGGAAGCAACGTATTGCCGTCCCACGTCTTCGTTGGTGATGGTGTATTCGGTGAAGGCTGGGCCACCTGTGGCTTCAAGTTCCGCATTGACCGCCGCTTCGTCTGTCGGATTGATCGACTTTCCGGTCAGCTCGCCATAGGCGGCAGCCGCCTTGTCGACATTGCTGCCCGAACGACCGTCGATGACGCCGGGCGATGCACCGGCGCGGTCGAGCAGTATCTGATAGGCTGCGATCTTTTCCTTTGCACCCTGCCCTTTCGGCATTTCGATTGCCGGAGCCATGTCGCTCGGATTGGGAACACCCCTTGGTTGTTCATAACCCGGCTGGCCATAATCCTGCTGGCCATCATAACCGGGATTGGCACTGGCTGAATTGGTGTTTGTATTGTCAGGATATTGATCGCCTGCCGGAGGAAGTTCCGACCGTTGCACCTGTCCATCACGGTTGCCGCCATATTGCGGTGCCGCCGGAGCGTCCGGGTAATAGTTCGGATCTTCGGGCACGTTGCCGAAACCGTCATAGGGAGCACCACCGTCGACTGGACCATCGAGTGTCCAATTGTCGTCTGGCTGCGGTGCGCGGCGAACCCGACGGTCATAAGCGTTCGGGTCATAATTATTGGCGTCCTCGACACTGAGAATACGCCCGCGACGATCCATGGTAACGCGGCGGCCATACTGGTCGATAAAGACCCGTACCCGGCGATCATGATAGATTTCTTCACCCGGATCATAAAGCTGCGCAAGCTGTACCGGGCGTTCGGTAGCCACTGCAGAACTGCCTTCCTCCGCGCGCGCAGTACCGTTGACGGCAGTTACCGCGACGGAAGCAAACAAAGCGAAACGAAGCATGCGTGTGTAATGCGCCATGAAGAATGCCCTGGGTGATCGAGAGACCATGGATGCCGCGAATATGGTTAACAACTGATTAGCTGATAAAGCAGATGCCAGATGAACTGGACATGAAAATGGCCAACATCGAAGGAAAGCTGGAAAACTTGTCACGCCAGACATGAAAATGGCGCCGCAACCTATCCGGTTGCGACGCCCAATGACCTCAACTCTTGAACGTTCAGGCGTTCTCGTCGATCTTCTGGCCTTCATCCTCAAGCGCACCACGAATCGGATGGAAATTGAGCCTGTCCGAACCGGCGGTAATCTTGACGATGGAACCATCCAGAATGTCGCCCAGTAGGATGCGCTCGGCGAGCGGATCCTGAACTTCTTTCTGAATGACGCGCTTCAACGGACGCGCGCCATAAGCCGGGTCATAACCCTTGTTGGCCAGCCATTCGCGTGCATCTTCTTCGAGCTGCAGCACGATCTTGCGATCGGTCAGAAGCATCTGGAGACGCTGCATCTGAATATCGACAATCGCACCCATGTCTTCACGGCGCAGCCGGTGGAACAAGATGATTTCATCGACACGGTTCAGAAATTCCGGACGGAAGGCAGCCCGCACCACGCCCATTACTTCCTCACGAACCGACTCGACATCGTCCTTCTCGCCAAGATTGACGAGATATTCGGCACCAAGGTTCGAGGTCATGATGATGACCGTATTGCGGAAATCGACCGTGCGGCCCTGTCCGTCGGTCAGGCGTCCGTCGTCCAGCACCTGCAACAGCACGTTGAACACATCCGGATGCGCCTTTTCGATCTCGTCGAACAGGATCACCTGATAGGGCCTGCGCCGAACAGCTTCCGTCAGAACGCCGCCTTCTTCATAGCCGACATAGCCGGGAGGCGCGCCGATCAACCGGCTCACGGAATGCTTTTCCATGAATTCCGACATGTCGATACGAACCATGGCCGTGTCGTCCTGGAAGAGGAACGCGGCGAGCGCCTTGGTCAGCTCCGTCTTACCGACACCGGTTGGGCCGAGGAAGATGAACGAGCCGATAGGCCGGTTAGGGTCCTGAAGCCCGGCGCGCGCACGGCGAACCGCCTTCGAGATGGCCTGGACAGCTTCGCCCTGCCCGATGACCCGCTTCGCAAGTTCGTCTTCCATGCGCAACAGCTTCTCACGCTCGCCTTCCAGCATCCGGTCAACCGGAATACCGGTCCAGCGTGAGATAATCTGTGCCACGTGGTCGGGCGTAACAGTCTCTTCAAGCAGAGAGCCCTTGTTTTCATGGCTTTCGGCTTCGACAAGCTGCTTCTCCAGCTGCGGAATCTTGCCATAGGCCAGTTCGCCCGCTTTCTGGAATTCACCGCTTCGCTGTGCAATGGCGAGGGCATTGCGTGCCTCTTCAAGCTGGCGCTTGAGATCAGCAGCAAGTCCGAGCTTCTGCTTTTCAGACTGCCATTTCGACGTCAGTTCCGCCGATTCTTCTTCCAGATCGGTCAGCTCCTTTTCGAGGCGCTGGAAACGATCCTTGGAAGCAGCATCGGTTTCAACCTTCAGCGCTTCGCGCTCGATCTTCAGCTGCATGATGCGACGGTCGATTTCATCCAGCTCTTCCGGCTTGGAATCAACCTGCATGCGCAGGCGCGATGCCGCCTCATCGACAAGATCAATGGCCTTATCGGGCAGGAAACGGTCGGTGATATAACGGTTCGACAAGGTTGCCGCAGCAACCAGAGCCGAATCCGAAACACGCACCTTGTGATGCTGCTCGTATTTTTCCTTCAGGCCACGCAGGATCGAAATCGTGTCCTCGACGGTCGGTTCATCAACGAATACCGGCTGAAAACGACGGGCAAGCGCTGCGTCCTTCTCGACATATTTGCGGTATTCTTCCAGCGTCGTCGCGCCAACGCAGTGCAATTCACCGCGTGCAAGAGCAGGCTTCAAAAGGTTCGATGCATCCATCGCGCCATCAGACTTGCCTGCACCGACAAGCGTATGCATTTCATCGATGAAGAGGATGATCTGGCCGGCAGCCGTCTGCACTTCCGAAAGTACTGCTTTCAGACGCTCTTCGAACTCACCGCGATATTTGGCACCGGCAATCAGCGCGCCCATATCGAGCGCCATCAACTGCTTGTCCTTCAAGGATTCGGGCACATCGCCATTGACGATGCGAAGCGCCAGACCTTCCGCGATTGCGGTCTTGCCGACGCCCGGCTCGCCGATCAGAACCGGATTGTTCTTGGTGCGGCGCGACAGAACCTGAATCGTGCGGCGGATTTCCTCGTCGCGACCGATCACCGGATCAAGCTTGCCTGCACGCGCATCCTCGGTCAGATCGCGGGCATATTTCTTCAACGCATCATAATTGCTTTCAGCGGACGCCGAATCGGCGGTGCGGCCTTTGCGCATATCGTTTATGACCTTGTTGAGCGCCGTCGGGGTCACACCGGCAGCGGAAAGAATTTCAGACGTCTTTGCGGATTTTTCCATCGCCAGTGCCATCAGAAGGCGCTCGACGGTGACGAAACTGTCACCGGCCTTGCTGGCAAGCTCCTCGGCAAGCGAGAAGACCTTGGCAAGCGGCTGCGATAAATAAAGCTGATCGTTGCCACCCGACACTTTGGGCAGCTTTTCGAGCGCACTCTGCAAGCCGATGCGCACATCGGCAATGCGCCCGCCCGCGCGTTCGATCAGGGACGAGGCAAGTCCTTCGTCATCATCGACGAGAACCTTCAACACATGTTCGGGTGTGAATTGCTGGTTGCCGGACGACAGCGCGAAAGTCTGTGCAGACTGGATAAAGCCCCGGACGCGTTCCGTATATTTTTCGATATTCATGATGTCTCCTTTGCCTTCCGGCCCATCAAGCGGCACCAGAAGATGTATGGTGACGAAGCCCCCACACTGGGCGGACTTCTTTCCAAGACAGCATATGGGACGATGGCCGGGTTTCGGCAAGGGTTACAGACACGTGAAGAACCAAATAAAAATGGCGCGGAAACCGCGCCATTTTTAACTTGATACACAGGGACGATCAGGCGTCGGAATCCGCAGATTCCGTTACCGGCGTCTCATCACCGCTATCCTTGGCGGCGCGGCGCGGACGACCAGGACGGCGCGTGGCGCGACGTGGCGCGGCCTCATCCGCAGAAGATGCATCGGCAACAGGAGCGGCCTCGGCGGCCACTGGTGCTGCCTGCTCGACCACGGCTGCAGCCGGAGCTTCTTCAGCCACCGGCTGAGCCTGTTTTTCCTGCGGCTGTTCGTCAGAACGCTCGTCAGCGTTGAAGCGCTCACGCTGCGGACGGCGGCCACGACCCAGACGACGATCGCGGTTGTCGCGCTCGCGCGGCTGCTGGCGACCTTCACCGGACTTTACCGGCTCGCCACCATCTTCGCCATAAACGACCTCGGCAGGCGTGCCCTCGATAACCGGCTGCGGGCCGGAACCGTTGACGGGCTGTGGCTGTGCTGCGACAGGCGTGAAACCTGCTTCCTCATCATCCGCACCGTCATCGTCGAAGGTTTCCTCGCGCTGGAATGGCACCGGATTCTGCGCCATGGCCGCCATGATGATGCGGTTGTAATGTTCAGCGTGCTGAAGATAATTTTCTGCCATCACGCGATCGCCAGATGCCTGTGCGTCCCGCGCAAGTGCCGAGTATTTTTCTGCAATATGTTGCGCATTGCCGCGGATCTTCACATCCGGGCCATTGCTTTCGTAATTGCGCGACAGAGGATTGGGGCCCTTGCGGTTGTTGTTGTTATTATTGTTATTCCCCCGTCCGCGCATGCGCCTGTTCTGCTGTGCTGGCCTCATATTCATCTCTTTTCAGATTAAAGGGCGTAGAAACTCCACAGCCAAAAAGCTGCCGGTTTCACGCTATCGAGCCATGGAGGAAGTACGCCCTAAAAACTTCCCACAAATCGACTGCTCCTGAGTTAGGTACCTCTATGGGTCACCGAAACTCCGCGGTTGCATTAATGCATAACCATTCCGAAAAGCTCTGCTCTTCGAGATTATGCTTGAAAGTCGTGTACTTCCGCACAAGCCATCCCCAAAGAACCTTCGGGGAGCATGACCAAAAATCGTCATGGAGCATTTCCGCCACCGCCCATCAGCGGGCAAAACCATTCTGGCTGTATACGGTGGCCGGAAACTAAACGGCTTCGCCGCAAATTCCAAGTGTTTTTTAGCGGTTCGCCGCATCAAAATTACGTATTTGATTTGTACGCGAAAAGCATGGCCCTTCTGTGGCCGCCAAGGTCACTCGCATGTCCTGCGAGGGAAAAACCTGCGCTTTCGAACAGCGCTTCAACATCCTGGAATTGTCCGGCGCCGATCTCTACGGCAACCATTCCTTGTTTATATAGGTGATCTGCTGCCTTCTGTGCAAGGGCTCTGTAGAAATTCAGTCCATCAGACCCGCCATCGAGCGCAGCCAATGGGTCATGTTCGCGCACTTCGCGTGACAGTCCCGCAATGTCTTCATGCGGAATATAGGGCGGGTTTGAGACGATAAGATGAAACCGCCCGCTCACATTTTCAAACCAGTCGCTTTTGAGCGCTGCGAACCGGTCACCCACACCATTGGCGACAGCATTGATTCGCGCCATTGCAAGCGCCCCCTCCGCCATGTCGAGACCAATGCCGTGTGCGCGCTCGAAGCGATGCAGAAGCGAGATGATGATCGCGCCCGTTCCCGTCCCCATATCGAGGAGTTCAAGCGTGTTTTTCTGCACCGCAAGCGCTTCCAGCGCCGGAATGACCAGCTCCACCAGCACTTCCGTATCGGGACGCGGTTCAAGCGTAGCAGCGGAGAGCCGGAAAGGCAGGCCGAAGAACTCGCGAACACCCATGATCCGGTGAACCGGCTCACCCTTTTCACGGCGGTCCAGCGCATCGGAAAGCGTCTCGATTACCGCAGAACCAACCAATTGCTCAGGTGCGGATATCAGATCGAGCCGCGTCTTGCCGGTTGCCCATTCGACCAGAAGCCGTGCATCGAGGTCTGGCGTATCCAGTTCTGCCGCACGAAGCCTCGTCCGTGCATCAGCCATCAGGCGGTCGAGACGCATTTCGCTCACCCTTAGAGCGCATCCCGAAAAGTGTGAAACGATTTTCGGAAAAGATGCGCGGTTCAAAACAAATATCTAGAGCGCCGATCTGGCCAATCTGCTCGAATCAGATCGAAACGCGCTCTAATGCCCCAGTTCCGTCAGAAGTGCGGTCTGGTGATCGGAAATCAGCGCATCGACCAGTTCGTCCAGATCACCTTCCATAACCCGGTCGAGCTTGTAGAGCGTCAGGTTGATGCGATGATCGGTGACGCGTCCCTGCGGGAAATTATAAGTGCGGATACGCTCGGAGCGATCGCCCGAACCGACCTGGCTGCGACGTGATTCAGAACGTTCGGTGTCTGCCTTCTGGCGCTCCATGTCGTAAAGGCGTGCACGGAGAATCTGCATCGCGCGTGCGCGGTTCTGGTGCTGGGATTTTTCAGCCTGCACGACCATGATGCCGGTCGGGATGTGCGTAATGCGAACCGCGGAGTCGGTCGTGTTCACGTGCTGGCCACCGGCGCCCGATGCCCGCATCGTATCGATGCGGATATCCTCATTACGGATCTCAATGTCGATATCCTCGGCTTCAGGCAAAACCGCGACGGTTGCCGCCGATGTATGGATGCGTCCGCCGGCTTCCGTTTCAGGCACACGCTGCACGCGGTGCACGCCCGATTCGAACTTGAGCTTGGAGAACACACCCTTGCCGGAAACGGTGGCGATGATTTCCTTGTAACCACCGGCATCGCCTTCGCTGGCCGAAACCAGCTCGACCCGCCAGCCTTTTTCGGCAGCATAGCGCTCATACATGCGGAACAGGTCACCGGCGAACAGTGCCGCCTCCAGACCGCCCGTACCCGCACGAATTTCGAGAATGGCATTCTTCTCGTCGGCAGCGTCCTTCGGCAGCAGCAGAATCTGGACTTCCTGCTCCAGTCCCTCAATCCGCTTTTCCACGCCCGGCAGTTCTTCCAGCGCCAGTGCACGCATCTCTGCATCTGTGGAGGCATCGTCACGCATGGCCGCCAGATCGACAGCTTCCTTGCGGGCGTCGGTCAGTTCGCGAATCTTGCCAACCACCTCCTGCAGCTCGGAATATTCCGATGCGAGCTTCACATAGGTTTCCGAATCCGGATTGTTGGCCATCTGGCTTTCGATCATTGAGAACCGCTTCAAAAGCTGGTCCATCCGGTCCTGCGGCAATGCGATCATGTCATGTCCTAAAAATTATCAGCGGCGTGCAAGAATGCAAAACGGGACGCCGCGCAATCCTGCACCGCGACTGTTCAGTCAGTTAGAGCATTTCCTATTTTTTTTGAACCGTTGGAAATGCTCCAACTATTTGTTTTGTCGCATTATCCGACGCAAAACCGCTTCGCACTTTTGCTGGAAATGCTCTAGATCTGCTTCGCTATAACGGAATATCGTTGTCTTCCGCAAATCTCATCAGCATTTCGCGCAGCGAATGCGCACTGTTCGGCTTATCCAGCTCTTCCGCCAGCAAGGCCGTAAGCTTGCTTGCGTCCAGCGCATCAAGCATGGCCTTGACCGGGCCGATTGCCGCCGCCGACATGGAGATCGACCGAAAACCGATGCCTACCAGCGCCATGGCTGGAAGCGGCCTGCTGGCCATTTCACCGCACAGGGTGACCGACTTGCCGTGACGATTGCCGGTTTCCACGATGAAGCGCAACGCCCGCAGGAATGCAGGCGAAAGCTGATCGAAGCGACCCGACATCAGCGAGTTGCCGCGATCCGTCGCCATCAGGAACTGGAACAGATCGTTTGAACCGACGGAGATGAAATCGACAAGCGACATCAGCTCCTCAAGCTGCCACAGCAGCGACGGCACCTCGATCATCGCTCCCAGTTTCAGCCCCATGGGCAACTGATGAGCGAACCGCGACAGATGACGGACTTCACGATCGATGATCTCGCGTGCGGCCTTCACTTCGCTGACTTCCGTGATCATCGGCAGCAGGACTTTCAACTCGCGTCCGCCCGCCGCCTTCAAAAGCGCTCGCAACTGCGTGCGCAACAATCCCGGACGGTCGAGCGTCAGGCGGATCGCGCGCCAGCCGAGCGCCGGATTTTCTTCCTGCACGGTCGAACTGAAGTAAGGGAGAACCTTGTCTCCACCGATATCAAGCGTCCGGAAAGTCACCGGCTTGTCGCCTGCCGCCTCGATGACCGAGCGATAAAGACGTTCCTGCTGTTCGGCACGCGGGAATGTCGAGGCCACCATAAACTGAAGTTCGGTGCGAAACAGACCGATCCCCGCCGCACCCGAAGCCGACAATTGCGGCAGATCGACGAGAAGCCCGGCATTCATCAGAAGCGAGATATCGACGCCGTCCTTCGTGACGGATGGCTTGTCCCGCAATTCCCGATAATGGGCCTGACGACGCGCCCGGAACCGAACCTTTTCGGCATAAGCCGTTTCCAGATCGGACTGCGGGCGCAGATGCATGATGCCTTCATCGCCGTCAACGATTGCCGCATCGTTGTTTTCGGCCATGGATACAATGCCCTTGGCCTGGCCGACCACCGGAATGCCCATTGCACGGGCGACGATCACGACGTGGCTCGTGGCGGCGCCGTCCTCCAGAACAACACCGCGCAAGCGCTCGCGCGGATAATCCAGAAGTTCGGCAGCCCCCATGGAACGCGCGACGATGATGGCATCCTTGACCAGCGATTCGGCGATGGTCTTGATGTCACGTCCCATAAGTTGACGCAGCAAACGGTTCGCGAGATCGTCAAAATCCGACAGGCGCTCGCGCATATAGGGGTCGGTCAGATGCACCATGCGCGCACGCGTGTCGCTCTGCACCTTTTCGACTGCCGCCTCGGCAGTCAGACCGTTGTGGATGGCTTCTTCCAGACGCCGCACCCAGCCGCGATCATGCGCAAACATGCGATAGGCTTCGAGCACTTCGCGATGCTCGCCCTCCACCGCCACATCGCGGCGCGAAAGCATGTCGTCGATGGATATGCGCAGGCTGCCAAGCGCTTCATCCAGCCGGTTCAGCTCGGCCTGGCTATCCTCGTTGAAAAGATTGGTGACGACGATGCGCGGCTCATGCAGCACCACATGGCCAAGGCCGATACCGTCGTTGAAAGCCTGTCCTGTCACACTCATCGGGCGACCGAGATCAAGCTCTATGCCCGGACGGGCGAGACGCAGACCGTCGCCGGTCGCGATGATTTCGGCAAGGACCATGGCGGTGGTTTCAAGTGCTTCGACCTCGTCTTCCCGATATGCCCGCTTGGTCTTGTTCTGGACGACAAGAACGCCCAAAGTGCGGCCAGCGCGTAGAACGGGAACGCCGAGGAAGGAATTATAGGCTTCTTCGCCCGTTTCCGGCAGATAGGCGAAAGCCGGATGGCTTTGCGCATCGGTCAGATTGAGGGGACGGGCGCTTGCGGCAATCGTGCCGACCAGACCCTGACCGAGACGAAGCTGGGCAAGGTGGACTGCCTGCGGATTGAGACCTTCGGTAGCGTAAAGCTCAAGAACGCCGTCAGCGCGCAATATATAGAAGGAGCAGACTTCCGCGACCATATTCTGGGCGATTTCACGAACGATCCGGTCGAGGCGCGCCTGCGGTTCCAGCGGCTCTGCCATCAATTCGCGCAACCGCTTTAGCAGTACGCGGGGACCGGTTGTCAGCTCACGCATGATCGTCGGGGGCTCCTTCAAAATTGCTGACGTGCGTTCCGCCAGCCGATTCCCAATACCCGCCCGCGAAGCGTTACGCCAATCCCTTTGTGAGCATTTTTGACACCCGCGTCCAGAACAAATAGTCGCTGCTCGCAAAATGTTGCAGGGCCGCGCACCCTTTCGGCTGCGCGGCCCTGCATACAACTATGTTTCAAAATGGAATCTGAGCTGGCTGCTTACTTATCGAGACCATAGACCGCGTGCAGTGTGCGCACGGCCAGTTCCGCATAAGGGCCGTCAATCAGGATCGAAATCTTGATTTCAGACGTTGTGATGGCGCGGATATTGATGCCCTTTTCGGCCAGTGCCTTGAAGGCTGTGGCAGCAACGCCTGCATGGCTGCGCATACCGATGCCGATCACCGAAATCTTGGCAAGGCCGGTTTCAGACTGGATATTGTCGAAGCCGATCTCGCCCTTGACCTTGTCCAGCACCTTCAGCGCCTTATCGACGTCACCCGTCGGAATGGTGAAGGTCATGTCGGTCTTGGAGCCGTCTTCCGACACGTTCTGCACGATCATGTCGACATTGATGTGCTCTTCGGCGAGCGGCCCGAAAATGGCTGCCGAAACGCCCGGCCGGTCGGCCACGCGCCGCAGCGAAATCTGAGCTTCATCCTTCGCAAAGGCGATACCTGTGACGACCTGCTGTTCCACGATTTCATCCTCGTCGCAAATAAGGGTTCCGGGCGGGTTGATCGGATCACCCATGCCCGGCGCATCTGGGTCCGTAAAGCTCGAGCGCACGAAAGTGCGCACCTTGTGCACCATGGCGAGTTCGACCGAGCGCACCTGCAGAACCTTGGCACCAAGCGATGCCATTTCCAGCATTTCCTCGAAGGAAATCTTCGAAAGACGCTTCGCCTTCGGCTCTACGCGGGGGTCGGTGGTGTAGACGCCATCGACATCTGTATAAATATCGCAGCGATCCGCCTTCACACCGGCAGCGATGGCGACAGCAGAGGTGTCTGAACCGCCACGCCCAAGCGTTGCCACACGGTTGTCAGGGCCGATGCCCTGGAACCCGGCAACGACGGCAACCTGACCCATTTCCATACGGCGGATGATTTCCGAACCGTCGATGTCCTGAATACGGGCCGCGCCATGGGCGTTGTCGGTCTTGATCGGAATCTGCCAGCCCTGCCACGAACGCGCATCAACGCCTATGGATTGAAGCGCAATCGCCAGAAGGCCGCTCGTCACCTGCTCGCCGGAAGCGACGATGGTGTCATACTCGCGGGCATCATAGAAAGGCGAGCTTGCGCCGCATACTTTCGGCATGTTCTGCACCCAGCCGACCAGCTCGTTGGTCTTGCCGGACATGGCCGAAACGACAACAGCAACCTGATTGCCTGCCTCGACCTCGCGTTTGACGTGGCGCGCCACATTATAGATGCGTTCCAGATCAGCTACCGAAGTGCCGCCGAATTTCATCACGATGCGCGCCATTTAAGGTTACGTCCCGCTGTTTAGAAAAATTACACTCTCACCCGCCCAAACCTTATATTGTTGCGACAGGCAAACCCGGGGTCACATAGCTAAAATGCCGCGCTTCCGCAAGGCCGCGATTCGTATCGGGCCGCTTGAGAGCGAAATTGATTTGTTCCTTGACTTTGGAGTACTACCTTGAGAGCAGAACTGTACGCTTCCGCCGCTGGAGAATGAAATGACCGAGACCGCCCGCACCACCATCGACGCTTCGGAAATCGAGCATTTTTCGCGCATCGCCGCGGAATGGTGGAATCCTCAGGGCAAGTTCCGTCCCTTGCACAAGTTCAATCCGACGCGGCTTGCCTATATCAAGGAAAAGATCTGCGCCAAATTCAACCGTGATCCCAATGCGCCGCGCCCCTTCGAGGGCCTGCGCCTGCTCGATATCGGCTGCGGCGGCGGGCTTCTCTGCGAGCCGATGGCACGCCTCGGCGCGACCGTCATCGGGGCGGATGCTTCCACCACAAATATCGAAGTAGCGAAAATCCATGCTGCGCAAAGCGGCGTCGAGGTCGACTACCGCGCCACGACTGCAGAAGCGCTGGCTGAAGCCGGTGAGAAATTCGACGTGGTTTTGAATATGGAAGTGGTCGAGCATGTTTCAGACGTCGACCTGTTCATGTCCGCCACCAGCGAAATGGTAAAGCCCGGCGGGCTGATGTTCGTCGCCACGATCAATCGCACGCTGAAAGCCTATGGTCTGGCGATCATCGGCGCGGAATATGTCCTGGGCTGGCTGCCGCGCGGCACGCATCAATATGAAAAGCTGGTCCGCCCGGAAGAACTGGAAGCTGCACTTGCGAAAGGCGGCCTGCGCCTCATCGACAAGCTTGGTGTGACCTATAATCCGCTGGCCGACAGCTGGAGCCGCTCCCGCGACACCGATGTGAACTATATGGTGCTTGCCGAACGGCCTGCCTGATCAAAGCACATCCCGAAAAGGGTGAAACGGTTTTCGGACAAGATGTGCGTAAAATAGACAGTTAGAACGCCAATCTGATTCAATCCGATCGAAACGGTCAACCTCTTTGTGCGCGTGTTGTCATGGCAACGCCTGCGCAGATGACCAGCGCGCCGATCCAGGTCAGAGGTGGATAATGTTCGCCGAGAAATAGCGTTCCGGAAATAAGCCCCAGTGCCGCTGCGACATAGCCGATCTGGCTGAGATAGACCGGCCCGCCAACCGCCTGCAGCCGGAAGAACAGGGCAAACATGCCCGCCGATGCGATCGACTGGGCCAATGCAGCCCATGGGGCGAATGCAAGTGTCTCGATCGGAAACTGGCCGGTGAATATGAGTATCCCCGCAGAAAGCATCAGTGCCGATGCGAGGTGGCTTCCGGCAGCAAGCTCGGTCGGATCGGAGTTCTTCGGCCAGTCGAGCGTGCGATAGACATTGCCGATGGCGAGAAACACCGGAATGAGCAATGCCGCGGCGATCCACAATGGATCAGCAGGTTTTCCCACTTCGCCGCGCGTCATTGCCACCATCACTGCACCGATAAACCCGGCAGCGATACCGCCGATCCCAAGTGCATTGGGACGCCGCAACCCGAACCCCATCGACAGAACAAGCGTGATGACCGGCGACAGCGTGTACATGATGCCGGTAAACCCCGCGCCAAGGCGTGGAATGGCGGAAAGAATGAGGAGATTGGGCACGGCATAGGAGATAAGCGCGGTACAGATATAGTAACGCAGTCTTCCGCCTGAAAAGCCGATCTTCTTCCCCTGCAGAAGAAGAACAGCGAACAGAATGATTCCGGCACTCGCCGAGAACAAAAAGGTCCAGATGGCAGGCGGAATACCAGCCTGCGCAGCGATCTTGCCGAGTGGCAGGATGAGGCCCAGCAAGGTGCCGGTTGCGATCAGCAAAAAAGGCGCAGAATCCGTCAGTTTCATGCGCCTTGTCTCCTGTACGGCAATCAGTTCTTGTCTTCTGGAAATACCGGCAACGGCAGAACGTCGACACCGTCTTCGAGCAGCGAATGCACATCCTCGCGCGACGCTTCGCCGTAGATACCACGTGTTTCGGTCTCGCCGAAATGGATCTTCCGGGCTTCCTCGGCAAATTTGTCGCCGACATAATCCGCATTCTCGCGAACCTTGCGGCTCAATTCCCGCATTTCGTCCAATATCTGCTTTTGCGTATCGCCCAGCGCCATGGCAATCTTTTCCTTGCCACGGCTTGTCGAGACCGCCGGCGCCATCAGCGACTTCTGAACGGCTTGCGAATTGCACACGGGGCAAGCGACAAGCTGCATTTCCGACTGACGGTCGAAATCAGCATTGTCGCGAAACCAGCCCTCGAATTCATGGCCCTGATCGCAATGAAGCGAAAAGCGGATCATGGAATTTACGCGTCCTCTTTCTGCTTCGCGGAAAAAGTCCGGACATCGAACTCCCGCGCATTCTTCAGGTTCGGTATCTTGCCGCGTGCAGCAGCGCTTTCCGCCACGTCGATATCAGCCAGGATGACGCCCGGCTCGTCGTGATCGGCTTCGGCGAGAATCTTGCCCCATGGTGAGACGATGATCGAATGACCGTAGGTTTCGCGGCCGTCCTCATGCAGACCGCCCTGTGCGGCAGAGATCAGGAATGCACCATTTTCGATAGCACGCGCACGCTGCAAGATGTGCCAGTGGGCTTCTCCGGTCTGTTTCGTGAAGGCGGCCGGACCGGTAATCACATTGGCACCGGCGAGAGCCTGAGCGCGGAACAATTGCGGAAAGCGGATGTCGTAACAGACAGCCATGCCGAACTTTGCGAAAGGCAGGTCGACAACGACAGTTTCCTTGCCTGGAATACAGGCATCCGATTCGCGCCAGCTCTCACCATTGTCGAGATCGACATCGAACATATGGATTTTATCGTAGGTCGAGACCTTCTCGCCCGACGGTGCAAAGATCGCGCCGCGATTATAGGATCTTCCGTCATCGCCCTTGATCAGAGTCGAACCTATATGAAGGAAAATACCGTGTTTCGAGGCGAGCTTCGCTGCGGCAGCCATGACAGGATCGTTGGCCTCATCGCGCAATGACTGTGCGAGCAATGGCCGGTCACGCTGCATGATCCCGGTCACTTCCGGCGTCTGCACATATTGCGCACCTTTGACCGCCGCTTCCGCGACCAGTTTTTCCATGGCTTCAATATTGCGGGCCACGTCTGTGCCAGACCGCATCTGGACGGCTGCTGCGCGGAACATGCTCATCGACCTCTCCCTGTCCGATCGAATTCTAAACCAGTTCGCCAGTCTTGAGCAGGCCATCCAGCTTGCCCTGATCTTCCAGCTCGAAAAGATCATCACATCCGCCGACATGAACGGAGCCGACGAATATCTGCGGGAAGGTGTTACGGCCCGAACGTTGCTGCATTTCGGCGCGCAGTTCCGGCGATGCGCCTGCATCGATTTCATTATACGCAACGCCCTTGCGGGTCAGAAGATCCTTGGCCCGGGTGCAATAAGGGCAACCGACACGCGTGTAGATCGTTACATCAACCATCATAAACTCCAATCGTTTTGGCCACTATATAAGCGGCAAAGACGTTATCTGGAAGCCCCGACGCTTTTCACGAGCCTGTGTAGCCGGTTATCCGGCTCAATCCGGTAGAACGCGGCTGAACGTCAGCACATCCACGCTTTTCGCGCCGCCACGCAGCAATGCCCGCGTTACCGCCTTGACCGTAGCGCCGGTCGTATAGACGTCATCGATGAGCAGAACCCGTCGCCCGCGCACATGAATCTCGTGTTCCTGCGGCACGCGGAACGCACCGTCCACATTGCGCTTTCGCTCCTTGATACCAAGGCCGATCTGCTGTTCGGTCCGACGCACACGCTTCACGCCTTGCGGCGCAAAGGGTTTCGATTCCAGTTTCGCCAGGGCGCGGGCAAGTTCCGCCGACTGGTTGAAACGCCGCTGCCAGAACCGCCAGCGATGCAGAGGCACCGGAAGAATGACCTCGCATTCATCCAGCAATTCGCGACCCGCGCGTTGCATCCAGCGCGCCATCCACGGGGCCAGATCGGTCCGGTCGTGAAACTTGAGCGAAACCGCCATGCGCTGCGCTGCGCCTCGATGCAGGACGGCGGATCGGAGACGCCGGAAAGGTGGCAGATCGGCAATCGCCTCAGCACTCGTGAAATTGTCGCCGAAATCATGGCTGAAAGGAATGCCCAGCACGGGGCAATAAGGCTTTTCTATAAAGCGTAGCTCCGGCCAGCATTTCGGACACAGCGTCCCCGGTTCGGATACATGCGCCCGGCAGCCAATGCATGTCGGCGGAAACAACATGTCCGCAGAGGAGCGAAAAGCCCTGCCGGCAAACCGCCGAAGCCCTTCGCCCGCGCTGCGCAAAAAGGTTTGATGCGTTCTATCGTCATCCGCCATTGCATTCGCCCCCATTCGAATGCATCTATCCCCGCAACGATTGTACTGAACCTTGCTCGAAAGAGAAGACGGATTCCATGCCTGCGCCGACCGATGATAGCGCGATTTTCGATCGCGATCTCCTGCTCTCGTTTCGCCGTCGCGCCTTTGCGCGCGCCGAACCCGGCGCGGATTTCCTGTTGCAGCGCATTGCCGACGATCTCGCTGATCGTCTCGACGCTGTGGAGCGGCGTTTTCCCGTCGCCGTCGATCTCGCTGGCCATACCGGCGTAGCTGCAGCAGCCATCGCGCAGTCTGGCAAAGCCGACCTGATTGTCCGCATCGAACGCGACAGTGATTTCCTGCGAGGTCCTTTCCCGGCTATTGTCGGTGACGAGGAAATGCTGCCGCTGAAAGCTGGCAGCACCGATCTGATCGTGTCGCTAATGGCTCTTCACGCGACCAATGATACACCGGGCACAATGGTGCAGATCGCCCGCGCCCTAAAGCCGGACGGACTTTTTCTGGCAGCCCTTAGCGGCAGTGGAACACTCGGTGAATTGCGCGAAAGTCTTCTTCAGGCGGAAATCGAACTGACAGGCGGCGCCTCGCCGCGCATTTTCCCGTTCCCGGACGTGCGCGATGTGGGCGGCCTTCTGCAACGTGCAGGTTTCGCCCTGCCCGTAACCGACGTCGACAACATCACGGTGCGCTACGATTCGCTGTTCAACCTGATGGCCGATCTGCGCGCCATGGGCATGCAGAACATCCTGCGTGACCGTTCCCGCAAGCCGGTTTCGAAACGCCTGTTCCTGCGGGCCGCTGAAATCTATGCCGAGCGGTTCTCCGATCCGGATGGACGCATCCGCGCCACTTTCTCGATCATCTGGCTATCAGGCTGGGCGCCGCATGAATCGCAGCAAAAACCATTGAAACCGGGCTCTGCAAAAGCATCGCTGGCAGAAGCGCTAAAAAAGGCTGCGAAAGACAGCTAACAGTCGCCGTGGTGGCTGCCGTTTGTCTCGATGATGCAGACGGAATTGGGGCTCGGCTGAAGCACGCTCTTGCGCACTGTATACGTCTGGCCTGTTGCATGCGGCTGGGCGCTGGCATCGCGCTTGATCGAGCCGGTCATGGTGCGGTCTATCCCGACCGGGAGTACTGACTGGGCTGCAACCTTGTTTGCCTGATCGTTGAGAACCGGCACAATGATGAGAGCCAGAGCGACAACGGCAGAGCCGAACAACAGCACAACGCGCAGGATTCCGCGACCAGCCTTCGTTAGCGGCTTGGCCGTATATTCGTTGTGATCAGCGCTAAAATAATTGTTGTCGAAACTCATACTTCAAGACTCCGGGGCAGCTCCCAAACGAGAATGCCTCAACGGAGTGAATCATAGATTAACCAGCCAGCGGAATCGTAAGAAATTGCCAACCTTTTTCCACGGTTGTGGACAGGGGCCGGTCTACAGCAGATCAAGCAGAAACGGGATCAGCGGTTCGTCGGCCGGTGGCATCGGATAGTCGCGCATATCCTTCGGGCGAACCCATTTCAGCGCCTGCCCTTCGAGCCCCCGCGCGATACCTTCATAACGGCGGCAGACATAGAGCGGCATGAGCAGGTGGAAGTCATCATAGGTGTGGCTGGCGAATGTCAGCGGTGCAAGGCAGGCCACCTTCGTGGTAATGCCGATTTCTTCCTGCAATTCGCGGATCAGCGTTTCTTCCGGTGTTTCGCCCGGTTCCACCTTGCCGCCGGGAAACTCCCACAGCCCCGCAAGCTGCTTGCCTTCCGGGCGCTGCGTCAGCAGAACCCGGCCATCCGAATCCACCAGTGCGCAAGCAGCGACCAGAAGAATGCGGCGTCCCTTTACCTCGGTCATT
The DNA here is from genome assembly GCF_025908475.1 of Brucella sp. MAB-22. Lineage (NCBI taxonomy): Bacteria > Pseudomonadati > Pseudomonadota > Alphaproteobacteria > Hyphomicrobiales > Brucellaceae > Brucella > Brucella sp. MAB-22. The sequence continues at coordinate 2,432,649 of NZ_CP109782.1, forward strand.
TCTCGTTGCTCTCCCGATAGGCATAGCGATAGGCTTCCCGAAAGCCGAAGCTCTCGTAAAGAGCAAGTCCAGCAACGTTTTCCGCCTCGATCTGCAGCCATGCCGTCTTTGCACCGAGCTTTACGGCCCATTTGAGTGCAGAACCGACAATCGCATGTCCATGCCCCTTGCGCCTTGCGTCGCGCAGGGTTCCGACATCGAATAGACCCGCCATCACGCCATCCTGTACGCAAAGCAGGTTGGATACGGCGCGTCCCCCCTCCTCCAGCACGAACATGCCCTTGTTCGGGCGAACGCTATTTAGAAGTTCGGAAAATCCGGGCCGCATATCCTCCGGTCTTTCATGGATGGAAAGCGAGGCATCCACGAAGCGCCCAATATCCTTCAGGGGTATCTGGTCGATGGCGTCCGACAAATCGAGTTCCTCGAGATTCGCCGTCATCACGATGGTTTCGTCCCGGCGCTTCCAGCCAAGCCCTTCAAGATAATCCTCAAGCTCGCGCGGTGCGAGCGGCGAAAGCCTGAAACAGGGAACACGGCCATAGGCGCGAAAGCGCTGCGCCGCCAGTTCCACACGTGTTGGAATATCGCGCGTGTCGCCGGGATCGAGCGGATTGATCGAGTTGAGACGCCGGGATGGATGCGCTGCAGTCATGCGTATCGCCCATGTGCCGTCATAGTGAACCGACGTGGCAGGCCAGGCACGGAAGCCGACGGCTTCAAGCTGGCGAACGATGGCAAGACTTGGGGTGCTGGGCTTTTCCATTACTTCGATCAACTTCTGTAATCGCCATTGATGGCGACATATTCCTTTGTGAGGTCGCAGGTCCAGACAGTTGCCTTGCCCTTGCCTATCCCCAGATCGACGCGAATGCGAATATCCTCGCCCTGCATATAGGTGGACGTCGCTGCTTCCGAATAGGCCGGATCGCGCTCGCCTTGATGCGCAACACGAATATCGCCGAACCAGATCGCGAGCAGGTCACGATCGGCAGGTTCACCAGCCTTGCCTACGGCCATGACCACGCGGCCCCAATTGGCGTCTTCACCGGCAACAGCCGTCTTGACCAGCGGCGAATTGGCGATGGAAAGCGCGATCTTCTTGGCAGAGGCTGCGGATTTTGCGCCCGTCACTTCCACTTCCACCATCTTGCGTGCGCCCTCACCGTCGCGCACGACCTGCAGCGCCAGCGATTTCAGGAGGCGGCCGAGCGCCTTCTTGAATTCGCCAAGGCGCTTGTCGGCAGGATCAGTGATTTCAGGTGCACCGCGCTCTGCCGCCGCACCAGTGGCGAACAGCATCAGCGTGTCCGATGTAGACGTGTCGCTGTCTACCGTCACAGCATTGAAGGTAGAGCCAACACCCTTGGAGAGCAGGCTCTGCAACACGTCAGCCTTGATCGGTGCATCGGTAACAACGAAGGAAAGCATCGTCGCCATATCCGGCGCGATCATGCCCGCGCCCTTGGCTATACCGTTGATCGTGACCGGCACCTGACCGAGCAGCACCGTTTCGGTCGCGACCTTCGGATAGGTATCGGTGGTCATGATCGCCTTGGCGGCTTCGGTCCAGAAATCCTCGACCGCATCCTTGTTCATGTCGCCGAGCAGATGCGCGAATTTGCTTGCATCGAGCGGTTCGCCGATCACGCCGGTTGAAGCCAGAAAGACATCTGTTGTGGCGCACCCGACCGCCTTGGCGGCAGCTTCAGCCGTTGCCTCCGTCGCTTCACGACCCTTGACGCCGGTAAAGGCATTGGCGTTGCCGGAATTGACGACGACCGCGCGGGCCTTTCCGTACACGAGATTGCGGCGGCAAAAATCGACCGGCGCCGATGGGCAGAGCGAACGTGTAAAGACCCCTGCGGCTTCAGCCGGTCGGTCGAACACCATCAACATCACATCCGTTCGCCCCTTATACTTGATCCCGGCAGCAGCGGTAGCGATGCGCACGCCATGGACGACCGGCATTGTGGGATAGTGTTTGGGAGCGAGCGGAGAAACAGACGCGGACATATGTGCCTCGATGGATGCGGTTTCGTAGAAACCCGAAAATCGTGATGCCCAGCAAACGGCGTTACGCGAATTTCGGATTCAAAATATGACGCGCGCATTGGAAAGGTTTGCTGTTTAAAATCAAGCGGGAAACGCAAGATCGGAATAAAAAACGCCCCGGCAAGCCGGGGCGTTGATATTTGAAACCAGTTTTTACTGCTGTGGAGCAGCTTCTTCCGGCGCGTCATCCTTGTCCGCACCTTCCTGAGCTGCGGCCGCATCCTTCATGGCTTTCTCGACAGCCGGGTCCTTGTAGTCGATCTTCATGCCGTCACGCAGCTTCTTGACGGTTTCGACATAACGCTCGCGCATGATGATCGAACGGATCTGGTCCTTGACCTGATCGAATGCCGGTGGCTGCTTGGTGCGACGATCTTCGAGCTGGATCACATGGAAGCCGAACTGGGTCTGGACCGGCTCCTTGGTGTATTCACCCGGCTTGAGCGCAAAGGCGGCCTTTTCGAACTCCGGCACCATCTGGCCTTCGGCGAAGTAGCCGAGATCGCCACCATTGGCTGCCGTGCCGTCGGTTGAGCTCTCCTTGGCGAGGTCCTCGAACTTGGCTCCGCCTTCAAGCTTCTTGATGATGGCTTCGGCTTCTTCCTTGGTCTTCACGAGGATGTGACGAGCGCGCACTTCCACCTGCGGTGGCATGGCTGCGATTTCCTTGTCGTAGCGCGCACGTACATCGTCATCGCTGATCTTGTCGACAACAGCATCCTTGAAATATTCGTTATGGAGCGCGCGTTCACGCAGGAATTCCATGCGATTTTTGAATTCCTGGGACTGATCGAGCTTTTCCTTTTCCGCTTCACCAGCCATCGCCTTGATGTCGATCAGGGCAGCAAGCGCAGCCAGACGGCGCTGTTCGGCAGGAAGGCGCGAGAACTGCGGATCGAGATCGCCTGCAGCCTGATCGACTTCACCGACCGTGATGTCGTTGCCGTTGACGGTCGCCAGAACCTTGGACGGATCTTCCTTTTCTGCAGGGGCTGCAGCCGGTGCAGCAGCAGGCTTTCCAGCATCCTGTGCGAATGCGGCGCCTGAGTAGCTTGCCAGCGCCACCGAGGCCGCCAGAGACATGCCGACGACAGCGAGAGCCTTGCGATAAGGGGCTTTCAGAATGGCTTTCATATGGAATTCTCTCCTTCGTGGCCGCTTACCGGCCCGATGAATGCGGCGGAATTTGGCCCGGATCTCCCCAATATTGCAACAAAGGAAAGGTTTTCCAGCCCATGGTGTGGCGAATCCGAAATTCGCTTCACTTTAGAGCAGTGTTGCTAACGAATTTCGGATTCAAAGCCACACAGCAATATATAGAATCGAGTGCGGTTTGCAGATTTGAATTCCTGAACGCAGATGCCATGCAAATGACAGGAACTTCAAATCCACCACACTGGAGCAACGTTGACATCGCCCGAAGCCCCTCTTATCTGTCCTTCGGCTTTACGTCCAGTAAGGGGCGGGGGAATTGCGCCGGAAATGCGCCGTAACGGGCAGCTTTCGCAGCGCAGTTTTCTTGCAATTGTTTCAATACGCGTGAATAAAGCATTCGACATTGCCGGAAGCGCTTCCGGCTGAACGGACAGGAAAGGACCAGTGATGGTCAGCTTTGGCGGTTTCGCCCGCAAGATATTCGGTTCATCCAATGACCGCCGCGTTAAAACCCTGCGCCAGCGGGCAAATCAAATTACTGCTATCGAGAAGAATTACGAAAATCTTACCGATGAGCAATTGCAGGCCAAGACCGCCGAATTTCGTGCGGCGCTGGCTGGAGGCAAGACGCTCGACTCTCTTCTGCCCGACGCTTTCGCTACGGCACGTGAAGCTGCGAAGCGCGTACTCGGTATGCGCCCGTTCGACGTGCAGCTGATCGGCGGCATGGTTCTGCACGAACGCGGCATCGCGGAAATGCGCACCGGTGAAGGCAAGACGCTGATGGCGACCCTGCCGGTCTACCTCAATGCGCTTGAGGGCAAGGGCGTACACGTGGTGACGGTCAATGACTACCTCGCCACCCGCGACGCCGAAACCATGGGCAAGCTCTATAACTTCCTCGGCCTGACCGTCGGCGTTATCAAGCACGGCCTCGACGACGATGAGCGCCGCGCGGCCTATGCCTGCGACATCACCTATGGCACCAACAACGAGCTGGGCTTCGACTATCTGCGCGACAACATGAAATATGAGCGCGCCCAGATGGTGCAGCGCCCGCACAATTACGCCATCGTCGATGAAGTGGACTCGATCCTCATCGACGAAGCGCGCACGCCGCTCATCATTTCCGGCCCGCTGGAAGACCGTTCGGACTTCTACAACCTCATCGACACCTTCATTCCAGCCCTTGAGCCGGAAGATTTTGAAATCGACGAGAAACAGAAGACGGCAATCTTCACCGAAGTCGGCACCGAGAAGGTTGAGCAGCTCCTGGAAGCCGCAGGCCATCTCAAGGGGGAAAGCCTCTACGACATAGAGAATGTCGCGGTCGTGCACCACCTGAACAATGCGCTTCGCGCGCACAAGCTCTTCCAGCGCGACAAGGACTATATCGTCCGCAATGACGAAATCGTCATCATCGACGAATTCACCGGCCGCATGATGCCAGGCCGCCGTTATTCGGAAGGCCTTCACCAGGCGCTGGAAGCCAAGGAACATGTGACCATCCAGCCGGAAAACCAGACGCTGGCTTCGATCACCTTCCAGAACTACTTCCGCATGTACAACAAGCTGTCGGGTATGACCGGTACGGCTGCGACGGAAGCGGAAGAATTCGGCAATATTTATGGCCTCGAAGTGCTCGAGATTCCGACCAATCTGCCGGTCCAGCGCATCGATGAAGACGACGAAGTCTATCGCTCCGTCGAGGAAAAATACCGCGCCATCGTGCGCGATATCCGCGCCTCGCACGAGAAGGGCCAGCCGATCCTCGTCGGCACGACCTCGATCGAAAAATCAGAACAGCTGGCCGAACGCCTTCGCAAGGAAGGTATCAAGGAATTCCAGGTTCTGAACGCTCGCTACCACGAGCAGGAAGCCTATATCATCGCACAGGCAGGTGTGCCCGGAACCGTCACCATCGCCACCAACATGGCTGGTCGCGGTACCGACATCCAGCTTGGCGGCAATCTGGAAATGCGCGTTCGTCAGGAACTTTCCGATATACCGGAAGGTCCCGAGCGCGATGCCAAGATCGCGGAAATCAAGGCTGACATTGCACAGCTGAAGGAAAAGGCTCTGGCCGCAGGCGGGCTTTACGTTCTCGCCACCGAGCGCCACGAAAGCCGTCGCATCGACAACCAGCTGCGCGGTCGTTCGGGCCGCCAGGGCGATCCGGGCCGCTCGAAGTTCTTCCTGTCGTTGCAGGACGATCTGATGCGCATCTTCGGTTCCGACCGCATGGACAGCATGCTGCAGAAGCTCGGCCTCAAGGAAGACGAAGCCATCGTCCATCCGTGGATCAACAAGGCGCTTGAAAAGGCGCAGAAGAAGGTCGAAGCCCGCAACTTCGAAATCCGCAAGAACCTTCTGAAATACGACGATGTCATGAACGATCAGCGCAAGGTGATCTTCGAACAGCGTCTGGAAATGATGGACGAAGAGGACCTGACCGAGACTGTTGGCGAAATGCGCCATGAGGTCATCGAGGACATGGTCGCGCTGCGCATCCCCAAGGACGCCTATGCGGAAAAGTGGGATATTGCCGGCCTCAAGGAAGACATCATCTCCAAGCTCAATCTCGACCTGCCGGTTGAGGATTGGGCCAAGGAAGAAGGCATCGCGGAAGAAGAGTTCGAGAACCGCATCAAGGAAGCCGCGGACAAGGCTGCTGCCGAGAAGGCCGAACGCTTCGGCCCGCAGATCATGACTTACGTTGAAAAGTCCGTGATCATGCAGTCGCTGGACAATCTCTGGCGTGAGCATCTGGTCAATCTTGACCATCTGCGTTCGGTCGTCGGTTTCCGCGGTTACGCCCAGCGCGATCCGCTGAACGAATACAAGACCGAAGCGTTCGAACTGTTCCAGTCGATGCTTGCCAACCTGCGCGAAGTCGTTATCTCGCAGCTGATGCGCGTCGAGATCGTTCGCGAAGCACCGCCGGAACCGGAACTGCCACCGATGACCGGTCGTCATATCGACAGCACCACCGGCGAAAACGATTTCGACGAAGCGAGCTGGTCCGACCATCAGCATGACGAACGCAATGTGCCTGCTGCCGAACGCGATCCGGCCGACCCGCGCACATGGGGTAAGGTCAGCCGCAACGAGGCTTGCCCATGCGGCTCCGGCAAGAAGTACAAGCACTGCCACGGCGCTTTCGAGTGATGTGAGCCGAGCTCATCATCGCATCTATCGAACAAACCCCGGCAAGCCATTTGCCGGGGTTTGTGTTTTCTAGCACACGATGGACATCGATATGCACCGCGAGCAGTTGTATCACTTGCTTTATTTTAGATGCTTCAAATATAGATGTCGTTTAGGAAATACTCACCATTCCTTGAAGTCTTGCGACCTTCGGCAGATTAGACTTTTTCTTTTTCTCTTTATAAAGAACTCCTGTCTAAGGTTTTCATGCGCCTCATGACCAACAAAGCATAGGCGTGAAAGCCGGGTTATCCGGTGCTAAACAAGCAGGCCCCAAGAGGCTTGCAAAGACAGGGTTGGCAAACAGTGCGGTTTTCGGCAGCTGAAACAGCGAGCCGGTTTCTACCCGGCAGGATCGCAGCCAGGCTTCGTCCCGTGACGGAGCGGCTGGATGCCGTGCTTACGGATAGCGGACCGCAGGCAAGCGCGCAGCGCTCTTCCCTCGTCGCCTTTTCCGTGCGCGTTGCGAGCGCTGCTATTGCTCTCCTGTCTCAGGTTATTCTCGCCCGTTGGATGGGGGAATTCGAGTACGGCATCTTCGTCCTCGTCTGGCTGACCATGATAATTATCGGCGATCTGGCCTGTTTCGGACTGCACACCACGATTATCCGCTTCGTACCGGAATATATGCAGCGCCAAATGTTCGGCCTCGTGCGCGGGATCATCCGGACCGGACGCGTCTTCGCTTTTGCAGCCGCGACATTCATCGCGCTTCTGGGTGCGGGCCTGCTGCTCCTGCTCAAAGACCATGTCACAAGCTATTATCTCGTGCCGTTCATCCTCGGCTTCATCTGCCTGCCAATGATTACGCTCGGCAATATGCTGGATGGCATTGCGCGCTCGCGCACCTGGGTGATGATGGCGCTGACGCCAAGCTATATCGTCCGCCCACTTCTGGTTCTCCTGTTCATGATCATCGCACATGAAGCGGGATTACCTTCCAGTGCAACTATCGCGCTGGCAGTATCGATTGCCGCAACGTGGCTGACCACCGTCGGACAATTTCTGACCGTCGACCGCTCACTGGAAAAAGATATTCCCGCCGCAACGCGTGACCAGCGTCTTGGCGAATGGATGAAAGTTGCCCTGCCGATTTTCCTCGTGGAAGGCTTTTTCTTCCTACTCATCAATGTCGATGTTCTGATGGTTGGCCACGCGCTAGACCCCGAGCATGTCGCGATCTATTTTGCGGCAACGAAGATCATGGCGCTCGCGCATTTCGTCTATTTCGCCGTGAAAGCCAGTGTCGCGCAGCGCTACTCGGACCTGCTGCACAGCGGTGATCGCGCCGAATTTGCAAGTTTTGCCGAGGCCTCCGTCCGCTGGACGTTCTGGCCGACGCTGTTTCTGGGCGCCGTCATTCTGCTGGCGGGCTATCCGCTTCTGCGGCTTTTCGGTCCGGCCTTCACAGCGGGCTATCCGCTTCTGTTCATCCTGATCATCGGGGTGATCGCACGTGCCAGCGTCGGCCCCGCAGAAAGCCTCCTCAACATGTCGGGAAAGCAGAATATCTGCGCGCTCCTTTATGCCGTGACACTTGCTGTCAACGTTATTCTCAATCTCGTTCTGATACCACGCTTCGGCCTGACAGGCGCCGCCATTTCGACAGCTATTGCCATGCTGATGGAAGCGGCACTTCTTTCGGCAGCCGTATCACGCACCTTGCACATAACTATGTTCATTCTCATTCCACGAGACCGTACCAAGACCTCGGAGGGGACTTTGTAATGGCCGCGAAACCTTTGCTTGAAGAATCGGCAGGCGGAAATGCAGCTCACATCGTTTCGGAACTCTCCGAGAGCGGTATGGCGCACGAAGCTGTCAAAAAGCTGGAGGAAAGCCTTCACAGCCGCGATATACCGCGCAAACTCGCAATCTACGGCGCCGCAGCAGGCTTCGAACTGCGCGACGAGCTCGATCACTTGAGCAACCGGACCGTCGAACCGAATGTGTTCTTCAATGCACGGTTTCTGGCGCCAGCCATGCCGCGCCTAGAGGATCGCGAAGTTCGCTTCATGGTCATGCGCGACGAAAACGAAATCCGCAGCCGCCTGCGCTTCGTCATGCCTTATACGATCGAACGCCCTGGCTTGCCGCTATCGACGCCTGTGATCCGTGCATGGTCGACGCCATTCGGACCGCAGGGCACGCCACTGATCGATCACGATGACCCTGTCGGCGTGCTGGAAGACCTGTTCGACATTCTCGCACGCAGGCATCTCAAATTGCCTGATGTGCTTGTGCTGCCGGAAATGCGGGCTAACGGCCCGGCGGCAAAACTGATCCGTTCTGTGGCGGTGGGCCGTCAATTGCCTTTGGTCGCCATAGAGCAGAAGGAGCGTCCCTTTCTTGAGAGCGATCTGGACGGCGACGCCTATATCAAGCAAGCAATCGGTGCACACCATCGCCGGGATTACAATCGCCTGTGGCGCAGGCTGGCCGAAAAGGGCGAGCTTGCCTATCGCGTCGCCCGCACGCCCGACGATGTACGTCACGCGTTCGAACATTTCCTGACGCTGGAAGCGAGTGGCTGGAAAGGCAAACGCGGCACCGCCATGGCAGTCGACCGGTTTCGCGCGGCTTTCGCCCGCGAGGCAGTCAACAATCTTGCTGAACGCGACTGCGTGCGCGTGCACACGCTTGAGCTCGACGGACGGGTTATCGCCATTTTGATCGTCTTTACGGTTTCAGGAGAAGCCTGGACCTGGAAAACAGCTTATGACGAAAGCCTGAACGCCTGGTCGCCCGGCGTACTTCTCATGATCGAAGTCGTGAAGAACCATCTGAACGATCCCAACATCAACCGCACCGATTCCTGCGCCGTCCCCGATCATCCGGTCATGATGCGGCTGTTCGACAAGCGTGAGACAATCGAAACGCTGGTGATTGGCCTCAACCCGTCCACGGATAAGCTCGTCCGTCAGGCTGCCTCGCAGATTCATCTTTATCAGCGAACTCGCAATCTGGCCCGCATCGTGCGCAATCGCATCCGCAGCTTCACCGAGAGGAAGTAGGGGCAAGTTTAAGCGACCTTAAAAAAGCCCAGAAATCGCTGTCCTGAATCTCCGATGCTGGATTATCCGGCAAGAATGTTGCGATTGCAGTTTTGCGGAAGCCCTGCGAAGCTCCATCCTCAACAGCCACTTCGGAATTTTGAAGGTTCAGGAATGCGATTTCCACGCCCGACTATCGCCAGCGGCACGCTTTGCGTCCTGACCGCATTTTATCTCCTCGCTTTCACCAATAGCTCCTTCTGGCAGCGGCTGATCGCCTACTTTTCCGACCATCCGCAAAAGCTGGTTGTTGGGGCAGCGGCCATCCTTCTCATCCATATCGCCGTGCTGATGGCCTTCTCGGCAAAATATGTCATCAAGCCTGTTCTCATTTTCGCAATATGGGTGGCCGCAGGTGGGGCCTATTTTACGGATACTTTCGGCACGATCATCGATCGCAATGTGGTCGAGGCAACGCTCACAACGACAAAGGCAGAGTCGGGCCATCTGATAACGACGGGCTTTCTGCTGCATATGCTGCTTTATGCTGTCGTTCCCACGCTTTTCATCATCTGGGTCCGTGTGAAGCACCGGCCTTTGCTGCAGAAGCTTCTGGTCAATACTGTCTCGATCATCGTCTGCTTGGCCATCGCAATCGCGCTTATCGGCTCCGATTACGGCAGCTTCTCCTCGATGTACCGCGAACACCGCTCCGACATCATGGAACGGCTGATGCCCGGCACACCGCTCAAGAGCACCGTGCAATATATCGTGCGTGACCTGAATGACAGGCAGATCGTCATGCAGCCGCTCGGCCTCGATGCAAAACAGGCGTTGCCGCCGATAGCATCCGGCAAGAAGCTATTGACGATTGTGGTCGTCGGTGAAACAGCGCGCGCCAAAAATTTTAGCCTTTACGGCTACCCGCGTGAAACCAATCCCGAACTGAAGCAGCAGGATATCGTCACCTTCACGAACACAACAAGCTGCGGCACGGACACCTCCGTTTCCGTGCCATGTATGTTCTCGCCCTTTCCGCGCGAGGAATATTCGAGCTCCAAGTTCCATAGCTCGGAAAATCTGATGGACCTCCTCAATCATGCCGGCGTGCAGGTTGCGTGGTACGAGAATAATACCGGCAGCAAGGGCGTTTCGGACCGCATACCGACGGTCGACCTGCAGAATTCAAACAATGCGCAATATTGCGAAGGCGGCGAATGTCTTGACCAAATTCTGGTCGACCAGCTCCGTGACCACCTGAAGGACGTTAATGACAATGCCACGATTGTCCTGCATATGACCGGCAGTCACGGACCATCCTATTATCGGCGTTATCCGCCGGAATTCGCCAAGTTCAAACCAGAGTGCCGCACGAGCGAATTTTCCGATTGCACCAACGACCAGATCGTCAATGCCTATGACAACTCGATCCTCTATACCGACCACATATTATCGGAGATCATCAACGTCCTGAAAGCAAGCGAAGATCGTTTTGCTCCAGCCATGATCTATATGTCCGACCATGGCGAATCGCTGGGTGAAGATGGCCTTTATCTACATGCGGCACCCTATTTCATCGCGCCTGACGTCCAGACACACATCCCATTCGTCGCGTGGTTCTCGCCGGGCTATGCGAACGCCACCAGGCTCGACACGGCTTGCGTCAAACAGGATGCTGCCGCCCCTTCTTCGCACGACAATCTGTTCCACACTGTCATCGGCATGATGGGCGTGAAAACATCAGCCTATGATCAGGCGCTCGACCGCTTTGCCAACTGCCGGAAAGCCAATGTCGCAACGTCGAACTAGGACATTTGGCATCGCGCGCAGATGGCTGATTATATTAGCCAAACCAATAATTTGAGCCATCCGACAAAGCGTGATACACTTTGCCTTGGGAGAGCGCATGGACAGGCGGAAGAGGAGGTCCGCACCGGTGCAATCCGGCACTTTGAACAAGTGTCCGAAGCCCGGATAATTATAAAAGCTTCCGTCTGGCTCAAACGCTATCGCGCCCTCCCGGGGAAGGAGATGCGCCATGGAATATTTTCACTATGTCAGCACGCTGGATTACGTCCTGCTGGGCTTCATAGCCTTGCTGGTCTTCTGGAATCTGGTTGAAGCGAACTTGCGCAGATAGATGACGGCGGCTTATCTCAAAGCCGCGCAACCACATAAAGCCTGCTGCGCCTGACACGATCAGGAACGGGCTTGTTGACTGGAACGCTGCCATGACGATGAGCGGTTGATTGAATCACACGTCATTACTTCTTACCCTTTCAGCCGTCTGTCTGAAGAGGGGTGAAAGCTGCACTTTTGAGCAATTGACCTCGTTTCGTTTAGCCGGTATATCCCAACCCGCTGTCCCTTTGGACCATATCGAACTGCTTCGGCAGAAATGTGCGGGTGTGGTGGAACTGGTAGACGCGCCGGACTCAAAATCCGGTTCCGAAAGGAGTGTCGGTTCGATTCCGACCACCCGCACCATTTAATTCAATAAAACATATATTTTTCAAATACTTAGTGAGAAAAATAATTCTTCAGCCCTTACCGTGACCCCTACTTTTTCACTCGGTTGAGTGGCGGCTGATGCGTGCGTACTGATCGCACAACGTTTTTACGGCTTCCGAAAATTCTGTCGTACTGCTTACGGCTTCCTCGCGCGAGTTGACTTCCGATAAATCGGGCGTTCTGGTCGTTCCTACCCCCAAAGTGACATTACTTAAATAGGACCGTCGCTTGCGTTGTGACCGCACTTATATCGGTTTCAGTCGGTGCATTGATGTCCAATTAATCGGCTGGCTCTGCGTATTGACCGGGGATTAATCGGTGAAGCCTCGCGCGCTTGCGCGTATTGGTACGAGAAGACCATCAGCGAATTTCTGAAAATTTCCTCCTGCTACTGCTACACCGGCTACAATCGCTACACGGAGGACCTATGAGCGTGTCAGTCAAAACTGGACCAACTAGCGATATTACGTGTCTTCCCCATCGCTCGATCATTACGGCTATCTATTTTTATAGAATTCCACTCCAAACACGGGCGAAATAAGCATGTGGATAACATGCATATCCAATGCGATTGATATGGACTGATATAGAAACTATATTGACAAGTGTAATTATGATGCTATTCGCGAATCATCACTTCGCGGACTGCCGATTAATGGGGCTATACCTATAATAATGAGGGCAAACATGTCAGCGGATTATGTCAGTCCGAAACCAAGCGGCCTTTCCAAACCAACAGTGGAGCGTATTGCTGAGGCAATTGCAGAGACGCTGGGTTTTCGCCCGGGTGGCAGTATGGAAGCTGTTGTTAGCCGGTTTGGCGGCAAAATCGTTGTTGGAACGAATGGCGACGACGATGTTGAGAGTGGCTCAATAGTTGCTCGCAGCATGAGCGATTTCACGATTTACATCTCGCAATTTACATCGCTTGTGCGTGATAGATTTACTATCGCGCATGAATTGGGCCATCTACTTCTACATTTAGACGTAGTGCAAAAATTAAAACCTGATGCGGTCATGCGCGCTACTCGCTGGGTTGACGAGAGTAATCAAGAGCAAAAGCGTGCCGAATGGGAAGCTAATTGGTTTGCGGCTGCTTTTTTGATGCCCGCTAAAGCTTTCTCGGAGATTTATCAAAAAGATGGCCCCAACGAAGCTCAAAGAGTGTTCGGCGTTTCTCCAAAAGCGGTCGAAATTCGAGCTAAATCTATAGGTCTTTGATTTTCTTTTGTTGGTGTAAATGCTTGAAATCGATGCTCCCGCCTATCGGATAAGACTGTTTCTTTCGGTTGATTTAACTGGATCGACGGATTTTAAATCCAAAAGCAAGTCCACGGCTTGGCTTAAAGAATTTCAGAAATTCTACGGTGATTTTCCGAAGACATTCATATCGATTTATAAGGATGTTTGTGCAAGTATTCCTCAGTTAGCTGCTGAGGAAAAAGCATGCACCCCTAAACTATGGAAAACGATCGGTGACGAAATATTATTCGTAAATCGCATTCATAGTCTTTGCCATGTTGGTGCTTGCGTTACCGCTTTTGTTGAAGCACTCAAGCAATTCGGCCAAAAATTACAACAGACGTCAGAATTTAAGCTCAACACCAAAGGGAATGCATGGGTTGCAGCATTCCCGTCCCCCAATTGCAGCATTCGCTTAAGCATAGATGGGGAAATGGACCCGATTAATGGGGCAGACGAAATACCATCAGAAACAAGCGAGTGTGCTGTTGACGGAGACCCAAGGCAGTTTGACTTCCTAGGGAAGGGTATTGATGGCGGGTTTAGAATTGCCCGGAATTCGACAGTCAATGCGCTAACACTTTCTCCGGGGTTAGCGTACTTATTGTGTAAGGCTCATCGAAATGAGGACACTACGAGATTTCAAACAAATTTACATTTTGAAGAAATGCAAAGTTTTAAGGGGGTAGCAAACGGCGAACCCTATCCGATCATAATCATTGATACGACGCGCGACGAAAAGAGGAAAAACCTCGTTGCGCAGCAAAGAAAGCTTTTAAAGGCGGCGTCAGTTTTCAATAACGATGAATTAATGCAGTATATAGAGGATTTTCTGGACTTTCACCAAATCGAGAAACCGGTACTCAAAATCCAGTTTAGTCATAACGCAGAGCCGCTTCCGAGCCACTACGAAGATTATTTGAAAGAGTGGAACATTCTGAAAGAGCAGATTACCAACGTTCAGAATATGGAAGCTGCATCGGCGGACGAAAACGGTATCGATAAAGTCATTGACGCCAACGAGCAGGAAGCGGCGGGCGACATAGTAAACCTTGTTTCGGGCGTGGTTCGACCTGAACTGCGTTGATGTTATAACTTACATCCGGCCTTGAAGGCGGAAAAATGAATGGCTACCCGGATATGCAGTCGTTGTTTTCGGCTATTTGGTGAAGTCGCCACCGTCTTCATCGCGCAAAAACTCCTCCCCGCGCAGAGACCGCCTGACAAAACTCACCCGAGAAAAATTCACCAAATACCCAAGAGACGAACTGACAAAACTGACAGAACACCGCTGCGAGAGAAAAAATGTCGAAAACGCTCCTAAGCGGAACCGACAAAACCCTCAAAAACCCTCCATGCTGACAGCCGCTCAAAATGGACTGTCAGCAAATCGCAGTATTTTAGTGAGCTGCCCCGGCAAAAGGGTGTCTCCAGATTTGGAGAGACCTATCCTCTGTGCATCGATATCAGGGCAATCAGCGCCCCTAAACGGCTCGAACGGCATTAGGGTAATCTTAGGGTACGCCCGCGCGCGTATTGGTCCGAAAAAGGTAACGTGAAAGTAGAAAAACCTTTCCGACCTTTATCGAGCAACAAAAACCTCGGACCTGCTATTTCAGACCCTAACTATGCTGGTCAATCCCTTCATGGTAAATGAATGTTGTGGGAGGGGGTATCATGACACAACATCAAAAATACGAAGACAAGCGCAAGGAAGCCGCAGCATCCTTGATGCAGGAAATGGAATCTACAGCCGCGCGCATAAGGGAAATCGTTGTTGGCATGCCACCTCACGACCTGCTCGGATACATTTATGCCCAGCGTATCATGAAGGTGATTTCGGAGGAGAGCCTTACGAAAGGCGAGTCTATGTCTCTGGTGCCAGATGACCAGATCAATCAGAACCAGTTTCTCCTCGAGTACATTCACGCCGTTTTGGCATCATCCATTGAACCTGAGAAAACGGTATTTTCCGAAGGGAAATGCGCGGAGCTTTTTGAACTAACTCGCCAGCTTAGGGATAAGGCCATGTTTTACGCGATGGCCAATTCTGCTGATATAAAGGATGGGGCTTTCGGGCCGGACACTGCAGAAATTCGGTTTCGTGTCATGTCGGACTGGGTGCTGATGCGTGGCAATCGTTACCAAGTTCTCGAAGAAGAATTTTACGGCTACGTGCTCGCTCCCCACGACCGTGTTCTCAAAGACACTTACGGTATTGGGGCTGATGATGTCGCTGCTGGTTTCCAAGCTATGGCTGATGCTTTTCGTACGGGACATGCCTCCGCCATTGAAGAGCTGATGAACCAGTGTCAGGCCGCGCGTGCTTTTGCGATGAAAAACGGTAAACCGCTTGAAGAGGCCATGGATCAATGGCTTGCTGAAAATGCCGACCGCTCAAAAGCGGCTGCGACAGCCATGCAAGATATGTTTCGTGGCGGGATTACGAATGTCAGCCGTCACACAAAGCTTCCTCGGGAGCTCCTTGCGGACCTAGCATATGAGCGTGGCGAGGAAAAAGAGTTCTTCGCCATTGGCGACCACATGGGCACCCCCTATCGCACCTTACCTGTTCGTAAGAAGCCGCTAATCAAGTTGGGGGAAGACTATTTCGCAATAGATCCGTGCTTCCCACGTGATGCGGGATACCGCGCGCTGCTGTTCAACCTCCTCAAGCGCGAACCTTCCTACAAGGACGAATTCAATGAGCGTCAGAAGGTGATGAGCGAGTCGGCCTTTGCCGATATTCTAAGTGCCCAATTGCCGGGGGCGACGGTGCTGCAAGAGGTCTATTACAAGGACCCAGTAAGCAAACAGTGGTCAGAAAACGACACGCTCATTCTCGTCGATGATATGCTTTATCTTGTCGAGGCAAAGGCCGGCGCAGCAGCAACTATTGCATCACCAGTTTCCGACTTTAAACGCCATGCCCAGTCTGTTCAGGACCTCGTCATCAAAGCCTACCAGCAATGTCAGCGGTTCTTCAACTACCTAAACACTGGGGATGAAGTACCACTCTTCCATCTGATAGACGGTAAGTACATTGAGTGCGCCCGAGTAAGAATGGCCGACTATCGCGTCATGCTGCCCATCGGACTTACTGTTGAATCTCTCGCTCCGCTCTCCACCTTCTGTAAGGAACTTCCTGACATTGAGCCCTTGCTCGGCAGACATCCCTTCATTCCCCTTTCGATCGACGACCTCTTCGTCTTTAGGCGCTTCTTGCCTACCCCTGGCGAATTCGCGCATTACATGGAAGTACGACAGGCTATAGCTGGGTTGCGTCGAACTCACCTCTTCGATGAGATGGATCACCTTGGCGCTTATCTCAAGAAAAACCGTGCCGATATTGAATTAATAGAGCAACTCAAAAACGGCGACTTCGTCTTTTGGGACGGCATGAGTTTTGACATAGATCGAAGCTTTGAAGGTGAAAATTGGGAGACTGATTCCCGCCCGGCTCAGGACTATCCCGACGAGATGCTCAATCTTTTCGGAGCCCTCGATGCAACGCGCAAAGCGGGCTGGCTCCGCGTGGACAGTTACTTCAGGAACCTGAATAGCGAGGGACGCAGCGAGTTCGCTGACATACTTGTCCAGCTTCGAAACTCACTGGACCAGAACAATGGCCGCTACTTCATTTACGGACAAGAGGCGGAAACACCGTTCTTCATATGGCTCCACAAATCCGGTGGCATGATCGATTGGCAGAATGTGTGCGATAAGGCTAGTTCTGCCGCTCTGGTAAGTCCGGCACAGAAGATGATCGGCTTAATGGTCGAAGCAACCGCTAAGGGTGCATACAAGTCCGCCTACACGTTTTCTGTCGCTCGTCCTCCCCATCGCACAAAGGATAACGCGCATATTTTTGATGATGCTGAACGCATGAAACAGCGTGCAAAGAGAATAGTGCAGATTCCGAAACTGGCTCCAAAAGGAGCTCAGCCGACAGCGAGCGTCTCTAAGATCGGTCGAAACGATCCGTGCCCCTGTAAGAGTGGACTGAAGTACAAGAAATGTCATGGTCGATAACTAGGTCGAGGCATTGACCAGCACGCAATAGCGGATCGACTGCAACCGTCTCGAATAGCGAGAACTTGAACGCGGCGAGTTCCTGCTTTGCCAGATCGAACGCATTTGGGTTTTGACGGCGCGGAAGGCGTGAACCTCGGCGGATGAATTGGCGAGCTGGCTCATGCGCCTATCCCTCCCGGCACTTTGCCGAAACTCTCGCGTTCATCTACATAATCCTCGTCGCTGTCTTCAAAGTCTGCATCACCGTCAAGCTGATCGAGAAGCGCGATAGCCTCATCAATCCATTGCTCCAAAAACAGACGGCGCAGTCGGTTAATGGCTGCCCTGTCCCTATTGAGAGCATCCCAAGCCTTTAGCTCATCAAATGCACCACAGATTGTTTCGGGGAATGGGAAGGCGGTTTTTATGGCCGCAACCGCATCCGGGTCTACGTCACCCAGTTTGAAGAAGTTACCTGAGACATTGGCAAACTCGCTAGAAACCTTGCGTTTTGTGCCGCAAGCATCAACGAACGTGTGCCACTTCGTGATAAACGGCAGAGCCGCCCGCATCAAAAGCTGCTCTTGCGGGTTCGGATCAAGAACAGCTTTAACCGTTCCGAACTGCTGCAATATTTCAGCGCGCCGTGATGCGTAGCGGTCCTGACGTGTTGCATTCTCCTGAGCCTTTTTCGCCTTATACCCCGGCTCCTTCACTTCCATCCAATCGTCAAAGCCTTCAAAGAAGCTGGCGGGTTTCGGCTTAGGGTCGTCCTATTTGGACACAGCATCGTTCAAAGACATGCCAGCCTTTGCAGCTATCTTGCTGGCTCTCGCCTTCGCCGCTGCGCGCTCGCCCTCGGTTGCGCCACCAGCGACCAGCGAATAAACCTTGCGAAAGCGGTCAATGTCCAAATTGGACGCTGCGTGATTATTCATTCGCCCTCGCTCCGATCCGCACGCAGTGGCACAAGTTCAATCCGTGTAATGGTTTTGACTGGCCAGTCTGGATCGCCTGCAATCTGCAAAGGCAGTACCTTGCCAAGAAGCCCCATAAACGCAACCGGATTTTCTTCTGCTTGCTGTGTCAGGTATGAGACCAGCCCGTCCTCGCCGGTCTTATTGCCCGCATTCGCCGCTGCCGTCAGAATTGCATCCTTCAACAAAGCCGTGGTTTTGTTCACTGCGCCTTTTGGCCTGCCCTTGCCTGCCGCTGGTGGAAGACGTTTCTCAATAGCTTTCATTATTGCGCCCTCGCGCTAATGAGATTGCTTTCTGTGATTGCGCGGACAGCCTCGACCGCTGATAGCCCAAACTGTTCGCGAAGGTACGGAATGACAGGGCGCGGCTTTGCTGCGTTTGGTGTGGTTGCCAGCCAAATGGCGGCGCGTTTCATCTGATCGGTCATGTCATTCCTCCGAGCTATCGACGGGATAAGCCCATCCGCATTCATTGAATTTGATACGGTCTTGTTTCAAAAGAGCCTCTTCGGCCTGCCCTGCACGTGTGCCACCCCATTGAAGAACACGCATCGCCATGCCGTAAGACATGGGACCGTAAAGGCGCAGCGCATCCAGATACCGCTCTGGATCGTCCAGCCTGATTTTGCCGTCTGGCGTCCATTCTCGACCGGGGAACGGGACAACGCGCCTGCGCTCGCTTTTCTCTTTGGATTGTCCCGCGAATAGCGGATCTTCGTGCGTTCGGGCTTCAAGAGTATTGCGCTGGTCACTGGGAACGCTTTCAGATTTTTTCTGCAAATCCGTAGAATTGAAGCTCTCAAAACCTTCAAAACCCCTGTTGGCTGAGTTTTGAGGGTTTTGAGGGTTGGTGTCAGGGGCGTTTTCATGTCTTTTTAATGCGTCAAGCCAGCGTCCCATTATTTCGCCTCCCTGATTTTCGGGCTCCACCGATAGGATGCAGACGGACGCCCACCAGTTGCTCCAGTCCGCTTTTCAAACTTGCGGCAATGGTTCGTTTCTTCGAGCAGCTCTATGGAAGCGCTGACGGCTTCACGATCCGCCAAACCAGCCCAGCCTTTCTGATGAATATCGCGAATGGTGAATTCATCAGGCAGCATGTCGCGGCGCTCCAGTATGAGGCGTGCGCCGTCTTCAACAACAATGGAGCTACCCGACGAATAAAGCCGGTTCGCATGACTGCGCAGATAATCCGCCCAGCCTAGAGCCAGAGCCATTGCATCGGTCCCGACTTCGGCGCGACCAGCATCAACCAGCTCGAATATTAATGCGAGGCTGGCAATCGTCTTCGGCATTTTGAGAAGGTGGCTTTCAAGAACAGTCGATAGCTTGCCGCTGCGTGCATCCGTCTGGATTTCCTGCATCCATTGCTGAAACATGCCCTGCGCTGCTGGAGATAGCCGAAACACGACAGGATTGTCAGAACTGCCCAAATCCAGTTCGTGAATGTCGCGGAATACCTTCTCATAGGTTTCACGCGCTGCTCGATCTGGGTGCCGATCAACCCACTGCCACGATGTTCGTGGATCAGGCCATACGGTTAATTGTAAGCGCTGGATTAAACCGTCATTGCTTGTGCCGGTAATTGCGCCGCGCACAATTGGAGCGATACGGGAAGGCTGCACGCCGCCGATAATGCTGACAGTACAGTTTGCGATATGCACAGTACCTCGTCCAATACGATCATATGTGAATTGGCCAGAACCGTTGAAGGCTTCGAGATAAAAAGCCCTGTCGCTGGCGTGTTCTTCGCTCTCCATCTGGGAAAGGAAGCCAGGCAATTCGTCACGCACCAGAAGCAAGCCACGCGGGTTTTCATTCAGAAGTTCGCCCAACTTCTCCACGGTGGCATCATTCACAACGATACGCGGGCAAGGCTGTTCGTCCTCGTCCTCTTTAGACACATCGGCAAGAATAGCGCGTGCGCCGTCCTTATCGCCTGTTCTGTAGGCCTTGGCTGCTGACTTCGCCGCTTCTCTGGCTTCAATCTTGCCCAGAACATCGTCAATGTCGGCAGCTTTCAAATCGGCCTGCCATTGTTTGCGCATATCGTCCTGAATGGCATAGACGGGGCCAAGAGCCTTTTGCATGGCTGGCGTCTTCATGGCCGAAGGCGGGCCGATAACCGCGCCCCAAAGATTAGGAACCTCAATCCAGTCGTCTAGCTGCTTCGGAGCCACGCGAATGCGATTGCCTATTAGGGATGCAAGGCCGCACAGTGCTGCCACTGCCACGAAGTCAGGGACGGATTGCTGTCTGTCCGCTACGTCAAAAACATAATCACGCAGGGCAGCGGGCAGCAGTTCTGGCACAAAAGCCTCGACCGCTGGCAAACTGGATGAAATCGCGACAGGATTCTTCCAAAGCTCAAAAGGCTGCTCTTTTGCAATTTTATCGAAAATCCCGGTAACAGGTTCGTGCGTGTTCATGCAGCCGCACCTTTCATCATGAGAATGTCGTTCCAGTCGTGACCATCAGGGGCAGGCAATAGACTGACCTTTCGGCCTTCTGCCGTGGCGTGTGTGGCTAATGCATTGCCAGCTTCCCGGCCCGCCGCATCTCCATCGGTGGCGACGGTCAGCAATGCCGGACTATCCGGCAATGACACCGCTTTCATTCCACTGGTCGATAATGCCGCCCATACGGACACAGAATCGCGCACAAGCCCTGACAGAAGCGACAGGCCGGTTTCTATGCCTTCGCACACGATCAGCTTGTCATTACCGCTAGACAGCCGTACCGCACCACCCGCCACGGTTCCGAGCATTGCCTTTGCTGGTTCAATCTGGGCTTTACCGAGGCCGTCAGCGCGTAGATAGGTGCGATGAACTGCAAGTCGTGGCGCACCTTCGACCAGCGCGACCATGGCAGGAAAGCGATTGCGTGAAGGGTGCCAGCAATCAGGATGAAAGCGCAGACTGTCTGTAAGCTCGCAAGTGATACCGCGATGCCTGAGATATGTTTCCGCTATCGTGCCACGAATAGAGCGAGCTTCACGCCAGCATGAAAGTGCGAGCGCTTCCTTGCGTTCGGCTTCCTCAATCTCGGATTGCCTGATGCGCTCCAGATCGGCAGCAGAAGGCGGGGAATAGTTTCCTTCGCCCTCAACCAGTCCAAGCCCTTTGAGGCTATCGAGAATGTGTGTGAACTCGCAACCAGAGTGGCAGCGCAATAATAGCCTGCCGTCCGATCCATCCGATAAACTCAGGCTGGGCCGCTTGTCGCCATGAGCCGGACAGCGTGCAACACCGTACCGACCGTGCCAGTGACCGCCCAGAGCGCGGGTAATCTCTCTGGCGTTCTTCATTCTGCTGCCTCCGCATCCATTTCAGGACGGAGAACCTCAGAACGCAGCACATAGCGGGCATAAGTGCCGCTGAATGGGCCAGTGTGTTCCTCGTGAACTGTTTCGATGTTGACGCCAAAACCGTGCAGCTTGAACACATACGCCGACCAGCGCGGAGCCGGATTGTTGATTGGCGTGCAACCAGCGTCACCGGCATTGATAAGGTTTTCGAGCGCCCAACGGTCACGGCCTTTCACGCGAATGGAAAAAGGCTCTGCCCCGCGATTGGTCACGCGATAAATCCGAGAACCCCAGAGGGAATTTTTAGAAGTCATCTGCCTATCCTTTGGAATTGCACCAAAGAACGGGAGGGGCTATTGTGAATGAGAGAGTTCAATAAGCCCTTCGGCCCCGTCCTTGTCTGGCGGGGTCGTTTTTATACAGCGTGGCGTTTGGCTTTGGCGTCTTCGATTGCTGCGTTGATTTCCGACTGCGCCC
Organism: Brucella sp. MAB-22; assembly: GCF_025908475.1. Classification (NCBI taxonomy): domain Bacteria; kingdom Pseudomonadati; phylum Pseudomonadota; class Alphaproteobacteria; order Hyphomicrobiales; family Brucellaceae; genus Brucella; species Brucella sp. MAB-22. The sequence goes on from NZ_CP109782.1 coordinate 2,454,589, forward strand.
AGCGGGAAAGACTGCCCATCTTGATAGGCTTCGGCAGCGTGCCGTCAGCAATACGGCGGTAAAACGTAGGGATGCTCACCTGAAGGATTTTAGCACCTTCACGGGCAGTCAAAAGAGGGTCGGTGATTTGCATTTGTCGGCCTCGCTATCAGTTGATACGAGGTGAAAGGTGCTGGAACAAATCAACAACAAATAGCCTGCACGAATTAAAAAGCGTATCGATACAGTGTTATGATTTAGTGCTGCGCCTTCCCGGCTTCATAATTTCCGGTTTACTTTCAGATGCTTGTGCCCAAAACGTATTAAATCGCCTATCTGAAACTTCTGGGAATAGTTTCAATTTCACGCGAGGCTTAGTAAGTGTTGGGTCTTCGCTTAGTAGCACAATGATGGCATCCTTTGGCGAGGAATCGTAAAGCAAGCTGACGCTAGAAGCCTCTGCGCTCTCTTTGTCTGACAGTTCTAATAAGCTTAGCCAATCTGTTGGGGCGACAACCGTACACCCATCATAGTTTGCGAGCATTTCGAGCATTGGCAGATTGTCAGACTTATCGAACTCAGTAATAAGATAGTCTATCTCTTCGAGAGCTAAAAAATTCCCGCACATGCTCAGAAACTCTTTTGCCGCGCGCATAGCGTTGATAGCATCATTTAGCGCTCTTAGCGCTTTTATCGAAACAGTACCGGTGCGCCAATCTACCAACGAGATTACTCGAGGGAAGGCTGCGGCAGCTGCCTGGACGGCATACGGTCCTGTATTGAAAACTCTCTCGTTTTGGAAGGCAGAATGCCAATAGTCCAGTGCGAGCGAAGATAAGCCAAAAACACGCTCATGACTTAGGTTCGCACCCTTTTCAATTGCAGCACTTCTCGCCTTATTGAACAAACCATGGGGTATATTAGGACTTTCTGGGAAAGACAAAAGCAACGGAGACGCCTCGTAAAGCTGCCCTCCTTTCGTCAAGATAGATGGGAATTTTTTATCCTTTTCCAGTCCCATCCGAAAAATGTCACGAACGAGGTATCTAGCGGCAATATTAATACTCTCTCTTCTGTCAGCCCACGAGAGTTCGCCCTTTCCATTCTCATTTAAAATCAATCGCTTGCGGATCGCAAACTCAGCATCCAAGTGGAAGCGATACAAAGAACTGTAGCCTTCAAAAGTAATCACTGTTTACGCCTTCGCCGCGCTGATACTCAAAATGTTGTTATTCTGCCCTGTTGCATGTTTTGCCCATCGCTCCATCAAAACGCGCCGTTGTTCCAAGAAATCTGTGCGTCGATAAGAGCGCTCGACCTTACCGCCCACAGTGTGAGCGAGGATGGTTTCAGCAATGTCATGAGGCGTGGTCGTGGTTTCTGCTATCCAATCGCGTAGACTGGAACGGAAACCGTGAGGGCGATATTCCATGCCAGCGCGTTCCATGTATGCCGCCATGGTCATATCGCTTATAACGCCTTTGCGAATGCTCGGAAAAAGAAAGCCATCCCTTGCATGTCGGCGCGACTGTTCGATTACGTTCAAGGCTTCCTGTGAAAGCGGCACGCGAAAATCTGATGTTTTCCCTTCTTCGCCCTTCATGGCTTCACCCGGAATCGTCCAGACATCGCCTTCGATCTGGTCTTCGTGAATGAACCGTAATGGCCCAGACCGAACGCCAGTCAAAATAAGCAGGCGCATTGCGAGGTGCGTCACGCTGCCATCCTTCAATGATGCGTAGAAGGCCGGAACCTCTTGCCACGGCATAGCCGGGATATGTTTGACCGTGTGGCGCTGTTTACCAAGAAGCGCGCGGGCCTTTTCTGTGGCCTGCAAATCCACGTCCAAACCGAGCGCAGCCGCATGCCTCATACAGATTGCAAGGCGACCAAGAGCCTTTTCCGCTGTCGCCGCCTTTGAATGCCATATAGGTGAAAGGGCGTCACGAATATCGTTCTGATGGATTTCTGCGACAGGAATCTTGCCAAGCTTCGGCAACACATGAAGCTCAAGCGGACTGAACCAGCGCCCATTTTCGCCATCGCCCTTCAACTCTGCCTTTCGGCTCTCAAAGGCGGACTTCGCTATGTCCTCCAACAAATGAAGATTACGGGCAGCTTCGCGCTTCTGGCGTTCACGCTCATTGATCGGGTCAACGTTCTGACGAACAAGTCCACGCCATCTTTCCGCATCTTCGCGCGCCGCCTTCAATGAAACGATTGGATAGGAGCCAAGGCCCATTTCCCGCTTACGGCCATGAAGGGTGAAAATGAAAATCCACTTCCCAGCGCTCTCTGATTTCTTTTGCAGATAAAGCCCGGCACCATCGCAATATTTGCCGGACTTCATCTTGGCGACAGCCAGCGCACTCAATCGGTTCACCGCGCCCATGCATATCGTCCTTCCCGCGCTAGATAGCCATAACGCCGATTTCTCAGCCCCTACCACGGCCCCTATCTCTGCTTGCGCCTTGGTGAGATTTATCGATAAGCCATGATATTGAACGTAACAAGAACATTCCCTGTGTTCAATAGGCTTGATATACGATGATAAAGGGTGATTTACAATGTAATTTCAATTATTTGCAGACCACCCGCACCATTCTTATCAATCATCCAGATTGGAAAATCTGCGAAGGCATAAAATACACCTCCGCAATCGATACTCTCAGCGCTTCAGCAGCTGTTTCATTTCACTTCCATTCGCGCCGTACTTGCTCTCGGCAATGGAACACAATTTCTTATCGGATACATTCTGATAGCGTAGTTTGGCGCTTTTGAAACCTTCCAGCGTGCCATCAATGAAGCTTCTTGCGACCTGATCGGGATTACACCCCCTGTTGTAAGCCTTGTTTGCCAGACAATAGACAATCACTGCGCCCTCCGTATCGATTTTCTTGTACTGAGGGCAACGTGATTTGAAATACCCCGCCTCCCCTAGATGAAGATCGGTCCTGAGTTTTTCTGGAATGCGATTGGTCGTACAAGCTGTGAGCACCAGTAATATTCCGACGCCTAGTATAAATTTGCCCCTCATAATCCCTCCAATATGTCTTCAATTTACCGTACTGGATTTAGCATCGGGGCATTCTTGGGGAAAGCACCGACAACCGGCCGCTGCTTTCCGTCGCATAAGGTTTTCACGCCGCTTCGAGTGCTTGCGCCAGATCGGCAATCAGATCGTCGGGATGCTCGACGCCGATGGAAAGTCGGATCGTTGATTCCAGCACACCGATACGCTCTCTTACATCGACGGGAACGCCCGAATGGGTCATCGCGGCGGGATGGCTTGCAAGCGATTCTGTACCGCCGAGACTGACAGCAAGCTTCAATATCTGCAGCGCATTCAGGAAGCGGAATGCCGCCGCCTGCCCGCCTTTGATATCGAAGGAGAAAGTTGACCCCGCACCACTGCACTGGCGTTTGAACAAAGCACCAACGTCCGAATTCTCATCCTCAAATGGGAGATAATGCAGTTTCTCCACTTTCGGATGATCGCGCAGGAATTCCGCAATTGCCTGCGCGTTGTTGTTGGCGCGTTCCATGCGAAGTCCGAGCGTTTCAAGCGAGCGACCCAGCATCCAGCATGAATGCGGGTCAAGCTGCGTGCCGATCGCACCACGCAATGCCTTGACCTGCTTTACAACAGTCTTGGCACCCAGCACTGCCCCGGCGATCAGGTCCGAATGTCCGCCGACATATTTGGTCAGCGAATAGACCGAAAGATCAGCACCGTGGTCGAGAGGCTTCTGATAGACCGGGCCGAGCAGGGTATTGTCGCAGGCAATGATCGGACGATGCCCCTGCTTTTGTTCAATCTTTTCCGCGACACACCGGATGGCGGCAATATCGACAATGCTGTTGGTCGGATTGGCAGGCGTCTCGATCAGAATCACCGAAACACGTCCCTTGCGAACAGCCTCGTCAGCTGCTTGTTCTATCGAGGCTTCGTGCACGCCATCGGCGAAAGCAACGGCTTCAACGCCGAAATTGAGAAACGTCTTTGCAAGGAGCGTTTCCGTGCCGCCATAGAGCGGTTGCGAGTGCAAAATGACATCGCCCGGGCGTGCAAAAGCAAACAGCGTCGTGGCAATGGCCGACATGCCGGAAGAAAACAGCGCACAGCTCTCGGTGCCTTCATAGACCGCGAGGCGATCTTCAACGATCTCGCTGTTGGGATGGTTGAAACGGGAATAGACGAGACCAGCACCGACACCGGCAGGCGGTTCCTTGCGACCGGAAACGAAATCGAAGAAATCGCGTCCGTCTTCGGCAGTCTTGAAAACGAAAGTCGACGTCAGGAATACCGGTGGCTTGACCGCTCCTTCGGAAAGCTCCGGGTCGTAGCCATAATTGAGCATCTGCGTTTCGGGATGAAGCGGATGATTGCCCAACATGGTCTTTGAAGGCCGTGGCGCAGTCATGAATACCTCCTTGAGAAAATCCTCCCGTCCGTATTCGGACAGGAGGAGCTTAACAGAGGTATTCAGGAATCTTCTTGCGTTGTTATGCCTTTTAGAGAAATCGCTGCGATGCCGGAAGAGGCGCGCATAGCCGTCGATTACTTGATGACCAGCACCGGCACGGTGCTAAGCGACAGCACCTCCGCAGCCTGACTTCCCAGCAGCAATTTGTTCACGCCGCGACGGCCATGCGATGCGATGACGATCAGATCGGCATTCTTGGCATTCGCAGCCTCGACAATGCCCTGCGCCGGAGATTGATTTTCGACATGTACGGCCTCAGCACTAACGCCGATTTCCATTGCCTTGGCTTTGGCCTTCGACAGAATTTCGGTGGCCGCTTTGGTGATGGCCTCGCGATATTCCTGAAATGCCGCCGGGCTCGACGCCCATTCAGCCGCAACCACAATGCCATAGGATGGCAGAAGCTCTGTCACGGACACGAAAATAACCTTTGCGCCTGTTTCCTTGGCCAGCGCAACGCCTTGGTCGACGCCTTTCTCAGCGAGTTCCGATCCATCGGTTGCGATCAATATGTTCTTGTACATTCATGTTCTCCTGGCTGCCTGATACCCGATGATGCACGCCTCCCCGTCGCAACGCATTGACGCGGATCAATCAAGCTTTACCCCAAGCTAATACGCTCCCTCCCAATTATGATGGAATTTACTTCCAATTTATTCAATTATAAAGAATAAATTTCTAAACTTGATGTGCCGGGCGCACGTACCCAACTATGCTTTTGCGCAGTTTCCTCTTAAACTTTGCGCGACAAATAGGGAGATCACGCCATGAACAAGCCCCTGAACGAACCACAAGCTGGTAAGACCGCAGGCCGTGGCCGCGTTTACGATTCCATCCTCGACACAATCGGCAATACACCGCTCGTGCGCATTGACAAGTTCGCCAAGGAAAAGGGCGTGGAAGCCAATCTTCTGGCCAAGCTGGAGTTCTTCAACCCTCTGGCCAGTGTGAAGGACCGTATCGGTCTGGCGCTGATCGAAGCTCTGGAACGCGACGGTCGCGCCGTGCCGGGCAAGACAGTCTTCGTCGAGCCGACTTCCGGCAATACCGGTATCGCGCTGGCTTTTGCTGCTGCGGCCAAGGGTTATCGCCTCGTTCTCACCATGCCGGAAACCATGTCGGTGGAACGCCGCAAGCTTTTGAAGCTTCTCGGTGCCGAACTGGTTCTGACCGAAGGCGCAAAAGGCATGAAGGGCGCTATCGCGGAAGCAGAAGCCATTGCAGAAGGCAACCCGAACGCAATCATCCCGCAGCAGTTCGAAAATCCGGCCAACCCGGAAATCCATCGCCTCACGACGGCTGAGGAAATCTGGAACGACACCAATGGTGAAGCAGATATCCTGATCTCCGGCATCGGCACCGGCGGCACGATTACCGGTGTCGGTCAAGTCATCAAGGGGCGCAAGCCGTCCTTCAAGGTGATTGCCGTGGAACCGAAGGATTCACCGGTACTTTCCGGTGGCGCACCCGGCCCGCACAAAATTCAGGGCATCGGCGCAGGCTTCGCCCCGAAGACGCTCGATACCAGCATCTATGATGAGGTTGTTCAGGTCTCCAACGAAGACGCTTTTGCCAATGCACGCCTGTTGGCCCGTCTCGAAGGCATTCCCGTCGGCATTTCTTCCGGCGCGGCTCTGACCGCCGCTGTTGAAATCGGCAAGCGCCCGGAAAACGCCGGCAAGAACATCGTCATCATCATTCCGTCCTTTGCCGAACGCTATCTTTCGACGGCATTGTTTGAAGGTCTGGAATAATCCGCACTTACACACGGTGGCCAAAAACAAAAGCCAGAGCGGTGAACCGTTCTGGCTTTACTTTTTTAAATGCCGGTCCGTTCGCCAAGCAAACGGAGGCTTTAAGCGCTCATATCAATGGTGCGTGCGTGCGGCGCAAGCCGGGCCTGGCCCGCGCATATAATGGCGCTCGGGCCTGTAGCTCGGTGCAACGAACTCGCGGATGACATTAACGCTGTCACGCAGCTGAACAAGAATGCTCATCGTCTTCACCTTCGTCAAAAAACATGCTGTTCGGAATGGATGCCCGTCCTGTCCCGACTAACCGGGCTCTGAAACGTTGTTCATTTCCGAACATCTTAATGAAAACTTTAACAATCAAAGATGAATAAGCTCTGAACCCTTATGGTTAAGGGTAAGTTAATGGTAAGGATGTTGAAGCTTTTCCACAGGTCGCGAATTATCGCCACAATTGAAAAAGGCCGGTTTTAACCGGCCTTTCATGCTCAAAAATTCAAGCGCCTTACCGCGTCGGAACCGGATGCTCACCACGATAATCGTAAAAGCCACGACCCGTCTTGCGTCCCAGCCAGCCTGCTTCGACATATTTGACCAGAAGCGGGCACGGGCGATACTTGGAATCCGCCAGCCCGTCGTGCAGAACCTGCATGATGGAGAGACAGGTATCGAGGCCGATGAAATCGGCGAGCTGTAGCGGTCCCATCGGATGATTGGCGCCAAGCTTCATGGCTGTATCGATAGCTTCGACGCTACCGACCCCTTCATAAAGCGTGTAGATGGCCTCGTTGATCATCGGCAACAGAATGCGATTGACAATAAAGGCCGGAAAATCTTCGGCAACGGTTACCGTCTTGCCAAGCGCGGTCACGAAATCGTTCGACTTGCGGAAGGTTTCCTCATCCGTTGCGATGCCGCGCACCAGTTCGACAAGCTTCATCACAGGAACGGGATTCATGAAATGAATGCCGATAAAACGCTCTGGACGGTCGGTCGTGGATGCGAGACGTGTGATCGAGATCGACGACGTGTTGGTTGCGAGAATCGCTTCGGGGTTCAGAACCGTGCAAAGCTGCGCAAAAATCTTGCGCTTGACGGTTTCGTCTTCCGTTGCCGCTTCGATGGCTAGATCGACACCCGCCAGATCCTCCATGGAATTTGCCGGACGGATAAGCTTCATCGCCGCTGCGCGTTGGTCTTCCAGCAGTTTGCCTGAGGCAACCTGACGCGCCATGTTGCCATTGATGGTGGCGATGCCCTTTTCCAGCCGGTCCGCTGCCGCATCGTGAAGAAGCACATCGAACCCGGCCAGCGCGCATACATGAGCAATACCGCTGCCCATCTGTCCTGCGCCGACCACCCCTACCGTCTTGATTGCCACAGTCATAACTCCTTCATTCAGCCGCTCCACAACAGAGCCGAGGCCGAGAGCATATGCTCTAACTTTTGTTCTTACATATTACCCCCAGCAAAACCGCTTCGCACTTTTGCTGGAAATGCTCTGTCTTTGTCTTTTCGCATTGTCCAACGCAAAACCGCTTCGCACTTTTGCTGGAAATGCTTCACTATACCAATTCTGCCCGAGACGGATACAGCCCTCATTCAGAGAAAGGCAAAACAGCGCTTTCGTATCAGAAGGCTTTCCAAATGAAAAAGCGGCGGGACTAGCCCGCCGCTTTCTGATCGATTAAAGCGCTTTTTGCAGTTCCGGCAGGATCGTAAAGAGATCGCCGACGAGGCCGTAATCGGCCACCTGGAAGATCGGCGCTTCTTCGTCCTTGTTGATCGCCACGATCACACGACTGTCCTTCATACCGGCCAGATGCTGGATTGCGCCGGAGATACCGACCGCGATGTAGAGATCCGGTGCAACCACCTTGCCCGTCTGGCCAACCTGCCAGTCGTTCGGTGCATAACCCGCATCGACAGCCGCACGGCTTGCGCCGACCGCTGCACCGAGCTTGTCGGCAACCGGCAGGATCACTTCCTGGAACTTTTCGGCAGAACCGAGCGCACGACCGCCAGAGATGATGATCTTGGCCGAGGTCAGTTCCGGACGGTCCGAATCCGACAATGCATTGCCGACGAAGCTCGACAGCGCCGGATCGGCTGCTGCATTGACGCTTTCAACTGCAGCCGAGCCACCCTCAGCAGTCGCCTGGAACGAAGCCGTACGAACGGTGATGACCTTCTTGGCGTCTGTCGACTGCACCGTCTGGATCGCATTGCCCGCATAGATCGGACGCTTGAACGTATCAGCCGACACGACTTCCATGATTTCGGACAACTGCATTACATCGAGAAGCGCTGCAACGCGCGGCAGGATGTTCTTGGCCGAGGTCGTTGCCGGAGCAATGATCGTGTCGTAATTGCCTGCCAGTTCCACGATGAGAGCGGCCGTTGGCTCGGCCAGACGGTTTTCCAGTCCATCACTTTCAGCGAGCAGAACCTTACGCACACCCTTGAGCTTGGCGGCGGCATCGGCTGCAGCCTTCGCGCCCTTGCCTGCAACCAGAACATCCACGTCGCCGCCGATCTGGGCAGCTGCCGTCAGCGCCTTCGCCGTCTGGTCGGAAAGGGTTGCATTGTCATGTTCGGCAATAAGAAGAATAGCCATTTATATCGTCCCTTCCGATTTCTTTAGAGTACGCCGTCGGCCTTGAGCTTCTCGACCAGTTCAGAAACTGAACCGACCTTCACGCCAGCCTTGCGGCCACCCGGCTCTTCAGTCTTCAGGACCTTGAGACGCGGCGCAATGTCGGCGCCGAAATCGGCAGGCGACTTCTCGTCAAGCGGCTTCTTCTTGGCCTTCATGATGTTCGGCAGCGACGCATAGCGCGGCTGGTTCAAACGAAGATCGACCGTGACAATCGCCGGGAGCTTCACGTCGATGGTCTGGAGACCACCATCAACTTCGCGCGTTACCTTGGCCGAACCGTCGCCCAGTTCCACCTTCGAGGCGAACGTCGCCTGGCTCCAGTTGAGAAGGGCCGAAAGCATCTGGCCAGTCTGGTTGGAATCATCGTCGATTGCCTGCTTGCCGAGGAAGACGAGATCCGGCTTTTCCGCATCGACCACGCCCTTGAGAACCTTGGCAACGCCAAGCGGCTCAACCGTTTCGTCCGACTTCACCAGGATCGCACGATCGGCGCCCATGGCAAGTGCGGTACGCAGCGTTTCCTGTGCCTGTGCCGGGCCGACCGAAACCGCGACGATTTCCGTCACCTTGCCCGCTTCCTTCAGACGGATCGCTTCTTCAACCGCGATCTCATCGAAAGGGTTCATCGACATCTTGACGTTCGCAAGCTCAACGCCCGAACCGTCTCCCTTTACACGGATCTTTACGTTGTAATCGACAACCCGTTTCACTGCGACAAGGACTTTCATCCGCGATTACCTCTTCAATGACTCTTGCAGCACGACTATGCCGCCGTGAACTCCCACCCGCATGTCAAAATCCGACATGAAAGCGGCACCAGCGCAACTTGGGTTATGACGCAAATGCGCTGCCTATCCGCCGGGAACCGGCACGAAACCTAAAGACGGTTGACGTGCACGTCAATCAGGCACAGGCCGTTATATCGATTAAAATCAATTTATTCTGACAAGAGGTCATTCCAAAACCGAGCAACCCGACACCTCCCGTTTTCATGTCGTTTACAAGCGATGCGCCATGCTTTAGGTAACGCCTCGCAATCCGGTCGCAGCCTACCCGGTCAAAACAAGGAACCCTGACTTATGAAAACGCTCGTCGTCTGCTCCGGCGGACTCGATTCCGTTTCGCTTGCTTACAGAATTGCAAGCGAACACCAACTCACCGCCCTCCTCTCCTTCGACTATGGCCAGCGCCACAAAAAGGAACTGGATTCGGCCAAAGCCTGCGCCGAAAGGCTCGGCGTTCCCCACCAGATCATCGATATCACCAACATCGGTGCCAGCCTGACCGGCTCCGCCCTCACTGACGATATCGATGTGCCGGACGGACACTATGCCGAAGAAACGATGAAGATCACCGTCGTTCCGAACCGCAATGCGATCATGCTGGCAATAGCATTCGGCGTGGCCGCTGCCCAAAAAGCCGAGGCGATAGCCCTTGCCGTCCATGGCGGCGATCACTTCATTTATCCCGACTGCCGCCCCGGTTTTATTGATGCCTTCCAGACGATGCAGAACCATGCATTGGACGGTTATGCGGACATAAAGCTGCTCGCGCCTTATGTGCACGCATCCAAAGCCGATATCGTTATCGACGGCGCAAAACACGGTGCGCCCTTTGCCGCGACATGGTCTTGCTACAAGGGTGGCGAACATCACTGCGGACGCTGCGGCACCTGCGTCGAGCGACGCGAAGCCTTCCAACTCGCCGGTGTCGAAGACCCTACCCTTTATGAAGATGCGGATTTCTGGCGCTCGGCAATCGAGAAGAGGAACGCCTGATGTTTCGCATTACCAAGGAATTTCATTTCTCCGCATCGCATCAGTTGACCGGGCTGCCGGACGATCATCAATGCGCCCGCCTGCACGGCCACAATTATATTGTTGAGGTCGAGCTCTCGGCTGACGATCTTAACCAGCACGGCTTTGTCCGTGATTATCATGAGCTGGCGCCGTTCAAGCGCCACATCGATGATTGTTTTGACCACCGCCATCTCAACGATGTTCTGGGCCACGACCAGAGCACGGCTGAAACCCTCGCCCGGCATTTTTTCGAATGGTGTTATGCGCGCTGGCCGGAAATTTCCGCCGTGCGGGTCAGTGAAACGCCCAAGACATGGGCCGAGTACAGACCGTGACGCAAATACGCATCGCAGAGATTTTCGGCCCCACGATACAGGGCGAAGGTGTGCTGATCGGTGAGCCGACCGTCTTCGTGCGAACCGGTGGCTGCGATTATCGCTGCGTCTGGTGCGATAGCCTGCATGCCGTCGAAAGCCGTTTTCGTCGCGAGTGGAAAGCGATGAGCGTGGAGGCAGTTTGGGATCAAGTGACGACACTTTCCCGAAATAAGCCACTAACAGTGTCACTTTCTGGCGGCAATCCGGCCATTCAACCGCTGGGACCCTTGATCGAGCACGGCAAGACCGATGGCTATCGCTTTGCACTGGAAACCCAAGGATCGGTCGCGCAAGACTGGTTTTCCGCGCTCGACACACTGGTACTGAGCCCAAAGCCGCCTTCAAGCGGTATGGATGCCGATTTCGATGCGCTTGCGGTCTGTGTCGAGGCTGCAGGCAGAACGCCGCGAACGGTGCTGAAATTCGTCATCTTCGACGATGCTGATTATGCCTTCGCGAAAGATGTAGCCAGTCAATATTCCAGTCTACCGGTCTATCTCCAGCCCGGCAATCACACACCGCCGCCGCCCGAAGCACATGATGCCGCAATCGATATCGACGGCATCATGCGGCGAATGGAATGGCTGGTCGAAAAGGTAATTGCGGATGGCTGGTACGAAGCGCACGTCCTGCCCCAGCTTCACGTGCTGATCTGGGGCAACAGGCGCGGTGTCTAAACCAGAGCACATCCCGAAAAGTGTGAAACGGTTTTCGGACAAGATGTGCGTAAAAACAAACCGTTATAGCATCGATCTGATTGAATCAGGTCAACGCTCTAACGATTGACCCCGGGCACCCAGAGAACGTCCTGCGCACCATTATCGTTGACGGTTCTCGATGCCACGAAAAGGAAATCGGAAAGGCGGTTGATATATTGCAAAGCTTCCGCCGAAACGACCTCTCCTTCGACGCGGGCAAGCGCTACCATCAGGCGCTCCGCCCGGCGTGAAACCGTACGAGCCAGGTGCAATGCAGCCGATGCCGCCGAGCCGCCCGGAAGAATAAACGAGCGGAGCGGCTGCAAATCGGCATTGAGGAGATCAATATCGGCTTCCACACGCGAAACCTGCGATGCGACGATGCGCAGCGGTTCGTAAGCGAGTGGTTTGCCGTCGTCCGGCGTCGAAAGATCTGCACCAAGATCGAAAAGATCGTTCTGGATACGGCCCAGCATGGCATCGATTTGCGCATGAGGATTATCTTCGCCGCCGGTGTGAAGGCGCGCCATGCCAATGCAGGCATTGGTTTCATCCACCGTACCATAGGCTTCGACGCGCAGGTCCGACTTCAGCCGCCGTGGTCCGCTGGCAAGTCCGGTCGTGCCCTTGTCGCCCGTCCGGGTATAGATCTTGTTGAGCTTGACCATATTTACTGGCCAGTTTTCTGGCGGGCAAAATAGATCGCACCAACGATCAGAACGATGGCAATGAACTGCAGGAAAACACGCAGCTGCATCATCTTGTTCGAGAAATTGCCGTCACCGCCGCGCATCATGTTGCGCAGACCGATGATCAGAACGACGGCCACAGCAAACATGGCCACCATTGCCGCGCCCTTGAACAGAACGTCCATTTTATTTCCTTCCCACGCGCACTGTTCCTGACCTCATGACTGGTCGGACAGCATCCGGTAGAGCCAGCGTGCCGGCATCAGGCGCCGTGCCAGTGACCCAAGTTTCGCCGGTCTCGTCACCACATAATGCGGGCGGGGACGCGGCGCCTCCAATGCATGAAGCAGTACAGCATAGACGGCTTCCGGTCCAAGCTTGTTCTTGGATTTTGTACCGCCGCCTTCCAGTTTCGCCATCTGGCGCTGGTAAAGCTCGCGATGCACCGAAGCTTCCATGTCGATATTGGCTCTGGCGTGGCTGGCGGCGTTGTAAGTGAAGCGCGAAGCAATCGGGCCAGGCTCGATCAGCGACACATCGATACCGGAGCCTTCCAGCTCCATGCGCTGCGCAAGCATCAGTCCTTCAAGCGCAAACTTTGACGCCACATAAGCACCGCGCCATTTCATCGGTACGAGGCCGAGGATCGACGAGCAATGCACGATGCGCCCATGCCCTTGCCTGCGCATGACCGGAACCACGCGTCGGGTAAGGTCGTGCCAACCGAAGAAATTGGCTTCGAACTGCTGGCGTAAGGCTTCGACCGGCAAGTCCTCTATCGCGCCGGGTTGAGCATAAGCACCATTATTGAACAGGGCATCGAGCTTGCCGTCCGTCTGGCGCAGCACCTCATCGGCTAAGACCGCGATCGACTGCGGTTCCGTATAGTCGAGATAATGCGCTTCCATTCCCTGCGCCTTGAGTGCCGCAATATCCGCATCCTTGCGGGCGGTCGCAAAGACGCGCCAGCCTTGACTGTGCAGTGCTTCGGCACAATAGGCACCGATACCGGAGGAACAGCCGGTGATGATGATATTACGCTGTCGGTTCTGACCGGTTTGTGCCGGAGCCATATGTTCGTTTCCCGCTGTCATTTCGCCAAGCTTGCTTGATTCGGCTCCGGTTTAAAACGGGTCGCGCCCTTGCAATCCGCAGACCAATGCTAGATTTAAGGCCTTGAAACACCGGCTGAACACTATCGAATACCGATCAGGGCTTTGAGGGACAAATCTGCGGATGCGAAAAATCAGACGTTTTCTCCGTCAGATCACCTATGATGTCATCGGTCATTTCAGTTCGGACGATGGCTGGGCCTTCGCTAGCCATATAGCCCTTTCCGGCCTGATGGCATTGTTTCCGTTCCTTATCTTTGCCACAACGCTTGCAAGCTTTCTCGGCACCAAGGAATTCGCCGATACGGCGGTGCATGTCATCTTCGATATGTGGCCGTCGAACATCGCAGCCCCAATTGCCAACGAAGTGATGAACGTGCTGACCGTGCAGCGCAGCGGACTTCTGACATTGAGCGTTATTGCAGCGGCCTATTTCGCCTCCAACGGCGTGGAGGCGCTGCGCATCGCGCTCAACCGAGCCTATCGCGTCACCGACCAGCGCTCGATCATTTTCTGCCGCTTGCAAAGTCTGGGCTTCGTTCTCGTCGGCACTCTGAGCCTGATGGCAATCAGCTTTCTGCTGGTTCTGGCCCCGCTTGCCGTGCGTCTTGCCGAACAATGGTTTCCCGATATAGCGCCGTTCACAGGCACGATTGCGTTCTGGCGCTATACTGTGGCAGTGGGGGTTCTGGTTCTGGCACTGTTCATGGTGCATATCTGGCTTCCAGCCGGACGCCGCAGCCTCGGTGACATACTGCCCGGCATATTGATCACGCTCATCGCCTGGCTTGCCGCCGCGATGGCCTTCGCAAAATATCTGGAAACTTTCGCCACCTATGTGACTACCTATGCGGGCCTCGCCTCCATCATGGTGGCCATCGTCTTTCTCTATATGCTCTCGGCAATTTTCATCATCGGTGCGGAAATAAACGCCGCGATCATGATTTTTCGCAAGCGCGAACAACAACCCGAGCTCATCGACGTAAAGTAGTCAGTGCAACGCCAAGCGTCGTCACCACCATACCTGCAATCTGGATTGCCGATAGCGTTTCACCAAAAATCAGATAGGCCATGATCGCGGCGGTGCCGGGCACCAGATAGAACAACGATGCGACTTTCGACATGGCGCCTTCGCGGATCATGACGAGAAGCGCCAGAATGGCACCGATAGAAATAGCAAGCGTCAGCCAGACCAGAGCAAAAATCAGCGATGGCGACCAGATCATGACGCGTGTTTCGAAAGCAAAGGCACAGATAGCAGTCAAAATGGCCGCAGCGATGTATTGCACCGCCGTCCCGGCCTTGAGATCACCAGCCGTGCCGAACCGCTTCTGCCAGACTGTGCCAGTGCTGATCGCCACCACAGCCAAAAATGCCGCCGCCAGGCTTTTCGGATCGACACCGCTGCCAGCCGAAAACTTCGGCCATACCACCATGGCGACGCCGCAGAAACCGATCAGAAGCCCCGTCCATTGCCGCCCGCTCGCTCGTTCTCCCAGAAGAATGGCCGCAATCAGCGTGGTCAACATCGGCTGAAGGCCCGCCACCAGACCTGACATTCCCGCAGGCAGGCCGTGGTGAACGGCCCAGAACAAGGCGGAAAGATAAACACCGTGGATGAGACAACCGGCAATCGCCGCATGAAGAAGCACATCGCCTTTCGGCCAGATACTCCGGCTCGCCAGCGCCCAAAGTGTCATGATGACAGCCGCGATGGAAAAACGCACCGCCATGAAAGTAAATGGTTCGGCATAAGGCATGGAAAGCCCGGCTCCGATAAAACCGGTGGCCCAAAGCAGGACAAACATGACGGGGAACAAACGGGCGGCCATGGCAGAACTCTCACTTTCGCGGCCCGCCTTATACCGCTTTGCGGCGAACGCCTATCGCATAAAACTGATCGCAGCGTTGAATTTGCCAAACAGCCGCCCGCATTTTATGAAGCGGCATGAACATTGAACCTGAAACCATCCGCATTCTCGTCGATGCTGACGCCTGCCCGGTGAAAGCTGAAATCTATCGCGTGGCGGAACGGCACAATCTGCCGGTCATGCTGGTGGCCAACAGTTTCATTGCCATTCCCCGCGATGCGGAGCGTGTGGAACGGGTTATCGTATCGGACAAGCTCGACGCCGCCGACGACTGGATCGCCGAGAATTCGCGACCGGGTGCAATCGTGATTACCGCCGACATTCCTTTGGCAAGCCGCTCGCTCGAAAAAGGCGCTTCGGTGATCGCACCGAACGGACGCGTTCACACCCAAAGCACCATCGGCAACACGCTGGCGACGCGCAATCTGATGGATAGTTTGCGTTCCGCAGGCGAAGTTACAGGCGGACCCGCTCCATTTTCGCCCAAGGACCGCTCTGCATTCCTTTCCGCACTTGATCTTGCCATCGTCCGGCTAAAACGTGCGGGTTTCGTCTCAGGTTGATCGCATTGAGGCAGTCGCGACGCCAGCACCGATCAGCAATGTTCCGCCAGCCCGATTGAAAATGCGCAGCGCGCGTTCGCTTGAGAAGAAGCGGCGTGCCCGGGTCGCCAGAAGTGCATAGGTAAAAGCATTGAGGAAAGCGAGTACGAGGAACGTGCTTTCGAAAACCAGCATCTGGGTGAGGAAATCCCGGTGCGGGCTAAGAAACTGCGGAAGAAAAGCAACGAAAAAGGTGATGCTCTTCGGATTGAGCGCTGTCACGAGCCACGCATGAACCAGCATCCGCGCCGGATGCACCTTGTCGTGTCGGGCACTGGCATGAAGTGTTCCACCAGCGCGAAACAGTTTTATGCCGAGCCAGATCAGATAAGCGGCACCTGCCCATTTAACGGCGGTGAACACGGTTGCCGACGCTGCCAGCAGCGCACCCACACCAAGCATGGAAAGCGTCATCGCGGTAAAGTCGCCAAGGGCGACACCGACAGCCATCGGGAAAGCCGCTTTCCAGCCCTGCCCCAAGGCATATGAGACGACGAGCAAGACGGTCGGCCCCGGGATGACCAGAAGCACGATGGACGCGGCGGAAAATGCAAGCCAGACTTCAAGGCTCATGGGCAGCTCTCTCTCTTAAAAAGGGAGCAAGCCACTGATTTCGTCGTTTGTCGAGGCTAAAGATTCTTTGCCGCTTCGATGAGTTTAGCCGCTTCCGGGCTATCCCATGGCGCCGGACCGTTCATGGATGCAATCTGGCAGCCGTCCTTGTCGACCAGCAGCGTCACTGGAAGGCCGAAGGCCAGATTCTTGCGCTTCAGTTCGTTGAAGCTCGACATGGAAGCGTCCCGGTGTAGCGTCAGATTCTTGATGCCGATTTCGTTCAGAAAGCCTTTGGGCTTGTCATCCGAACCAGTGTCGATGTTGATTGCGACGACTTCGAAATCGTCGCCACCCTTATCGGCTTCCAGTTTGTCGAGGGCGGGCATTTCCTCGCGGCAAGGCGCGCACCATGTTGCCCAGAGATTGACCAGCAGTGTCTTGCCCTTGAAATCGCCGAGCGTCATCTGCTTTCCATCCGGACCTGTGAAAGCAATATGCGAGACGGAAATCGGCTTTTCAGCGGCACGCATCGCCGCCACGCCCCCGGTGGCAGCTGTATCAAGTGCCTTAAGCTTATCCGCTTTCAATACGCATTGTGCCGAAGCTTCATCGCTTTCCGCTGAAACATTCGTCGAAACATTCTGGGCAACCACATTGCCAGAAGGGCGCTCCATCACGTATACCGCCCCGATACCGGCAATGACACCGGCAAGGGCGGCAAGAAGGACGATCTTGCGATTTCCCGATTTCGCCTGCTGTTCGGAATTCGCCTTTTCGTTGTCTTCTGCCATGTCGCGTTACTTCTTTCCAATATTCCGCCAAACCGTCACTCGGGGCATATGAGCATGAGCGAACAAAAATCAAGCAACCAGATGTGGGGCGGCCGTTTTGCCTCAGGGCCCGATGCGATCATGGAAGAGATCAATGCATCGATCGGCTTCGACCGCAAGCTCTATGCGCAGGATATTCAAGGCTCGCTCGCCCATGCAGCCATGCTGGCAAAGACAGGCATTATTGCGGCAGAAGACCATCGACAAATCGAAGATGGTCTGAAAACCATCCTCAAGGAAATCGAGGACGGCAAGTTCACCTTCTCGCGCAAGCTTGAAGACATTCATATGAACATCGAGGCGCGGCTTGCCGATCTGATCGGCCCGTCCGCCGGACGGCTCCACACCGCCCGTTCGCGTAACGATCAGGTGGCCGTCGACTTTCGCCTCTGGGTGAAGCAGGAACTGGAAAAGACCGCCGCCGCCCTCAAGAATCTGATCGAAGCGTTTCTGGAACGCGCCGAAGAACATGCGGCGACGGTCATGCCGGGTTTCACCCATCTCCAGACAGCGCAGCCTGTCACTTTTGGTCATCATTGCATGGCCTATGTCGAAATGTTCGGTCGCGACCTGTCGCGCGTGCGTGACGCAATCGAACGTATGGACGAATCGCCTTTGGGTGCTGCAGCCCTTGCAGGCACGGGCTTCCCGATCGACCGCCATATGACAGCCAAGGCGCTCGGCTTTCGCGAACCGACCCGCAATTCTCTCGATAGCGTTTCCGACCGCGACTATGCGCTGGAGTTTCTGTCGCTTGCTGCGATCTGCGCCGGTCATCTGTCGCGCCTTGCGGAAGAAATCGTCATCTGGTCGACGCCGCAATTCAATTTCGTGCGCCTGTCCGACGCCTTCTCCACCGGCTCGTCGATCATGCCGCAGAAGAAAAACCCGGACGCCGCAGAACTGGTCCGCGCCAAGACGGGTCGCATCAACGGTTCGCTGGTCGCGCTTCTGACCATCATGAAGGGCCTGCCGCTCGCCTATTCCAAGGACATGCAGGAAGACAAGGAACAGGTCTTCGATGCAGCTGAAAACCTGGAACTCACCATCGCCGCCATGGCCGGCATGGTGCGCGACCTGACGATCAATGTAGCGTCAATGAAAAAGGCGGCCGGTTCAGGCTATTCCACTGCGACCGATCTCGCCGACTGGCTGGTGCGCGCACTGGGGCTTCCCTTCCGTGAGGCACATCACGTCACCGGTCGCGCAGTCGCTCTGGCTGAAAGCCGCAAGGTCGATCTGGCAAAGCTTTCACTTGAGGAACTGCAGTCAATTCATCCGGGCATCACGGATGCGATTTTCGGCTATCTGACGGTCGAGAAATCAGTGAAAAGCCGTCAGTCCTTCGGTGGCACGGCCCCGCAGGAGGTGCGTCGCCAGATTCGTTACTGGAAGAAGCGCATCACCAAGGCCTGATAATCGATCAACATGACGTCATGTGGAATCATCTGTCGAACTGATGATTCCACTTTCGGGCATTATGAGTTAGACCTAGAGCATGTCTTCCAAAAGTGGGAACCGGTTTTGGAAGACATGTGTAAAGACAAAACTTAGAGCAAGATCATATATTTCGGGAACCAAAGCTGATGACAGGCCGCTCCGCCATTTCTTCCGTGCTTCTGATCGCCGCGCTTGCGGCAACGCTCGCCGCTTGCGGTCGCAAGGGCCCGCTGGAGCCGCCGCCATCCGCCGTCGTGACGGACGAACAGGGCCACACCAAGCCGAAACCGAAGGAAGACAAGCCGATCATCCTCGACAAGCTGTTGTAAGTTTCTGCTGCAGGGCATTCCCGTGAACCATTTCGAACATCGCAACGGCGTTCTTCACGCCGAAAATGTCAGCCTGCCTGAAATCGCACAGGCCGTTGGCACCCCTTTTTACGTTTATTCCCGCGCGACCATCGAGCGTCATTTCCGCGTGTTCAGCGAAGCCTTCGCCGGCATGGAAACGCTCGTGACCTACGCGCTGAAGGCCAATTCGAACCTGGCCGTGCTGAAAACTCTGGCGAAGCTTGGCGCCGGCGCGGACACCGTTTCGGAAGGCGAAATCCGCCGGGCGCTTGCTGCAGGCATCCCGGCCAACAAGATCGTCTTTTCAGGCGTTGGCAAGACTCCACACGAAATGGACTTCGCGCTTGAAGCGGGCATCTATTGCTTCAATGTTGAATCCGAACCAGAGCTGGAAATTCTTTCCGCTCGCGCCGTCAAGGCAGGCAAGGTCGCATCCGTATCGCTGCGCATCAATCCCGATGTGGATGCGAAGACCCACGCCAAGATTTCAACTGGCAAATCTGAAAACAAGTTCGGCATTCCGCGCGTCAAGGCGCGTGAGGCTTATGCGCGCGCCGCGAGCCTGCCCGGTCTCGACGTGGTCGGCATCGATATGCATATCGGTAGCCAGATCATCGACCTCGAACCCTTCGACAATGCATTCGCCCTGATGGCGCAACTGGTCAAGGAACTGCAGGCCGACGGTCACAACATCCGCCACGTCGATGTTGGCGGGGGACTCGGCATTCCCTACCGCACAGACAATACACCTCCGCCGCTACCCGTCGCCTATGCGGAAATCGTCGCCAAGCACATCAAGCCGCTGGGCCTGAAAACGGTGTTCGAACCGGGCCGCCTGATCGTCGGCAATGCCGGGCTTCTGGTAACGGAAGTGATCTTCGTCAAGGAAGGCGACGCCAAGAACTTCGTCATCGTGGATGCGGCAATGAACGATTTGATTCGTCCGACGCTTTATGATGCGTTCCACGACATCAAGCCTGTCACTTTGCCGAAGGATGATGCGCCGCGTATTCGTGCCGATTTTGTCGGTCCGGTCTGCGAAACAGGCGACTATCTCGGCCTCGACCGAGAAGTGGCAAAGCCTGCTCCAGGCGATCTGATTGCCGTCTGCACGACGGGTGCATATGGCGCGGTGCTTTCCAGCACCTACAACAGCCGTCTGCTCATCCCCGAAGTGCTGGTTGACGGCGACCGTTATCATGTCGTGCGTCCGCGCCGTACCTATGAAGAACTGCTCGCGCTCGATTCCGTACCGGAATGGTTATAGGTCTCGCGACCATAATTATTCATGGCCCACATTTATCATGGCCCATAAATCTCGGGGCAAAGCCTCGCCTTTGCCATGATGCGTGTTATCCTGTCAGCCGAACCGAAATCGGCTGACGCGAAAGACGAGACCTATGACTGCCCCTAAGGCGGCCCCGCAGACAGATAGCAGCAACGACAGGAAAAACCCGCCGCGTCATGCGTGGGATGTTTTTCTGCGGCTGTTTTCAGGCGATGGCGCCAGCCTGCGCCGTCTGCGTCTGCGTGCCTTTCTTTCGATCAGCTTCGAGCGGTTCTGGCCGCTGATCCTGCCACTAATCCTCATCATCGGTCTGTTTGCCAGCCTGAGCTGGTTCGGCCTGTTCGGCATGATGCCCCGTTGGCTGCATATCGGCGTGCTGACGCTATTCGGTACTGCCAGCCTCATTGCGCTTTATCTGCCGTTCCGGTTTCGCACCCCGGCGGAAAGCGACGTCACAAGCCGTATCGAGGCGATCAACGGTCTCGTTCACGAACCCCTTTCCGTCCAGACAGGCCATATGGCAACAGGCGAACACGATCCATTCGCTGTCGCCCTGTGGCGGGAACACCAGCGCCGCATGGCGGACCGGCTCAAGAACCTGCAATCCGGCCTGCCTTATACGCGTGTTCCCGAACACGACCCCTTCGGCATTCGTGCGGTGGTCGCCCTGCTCTTCGTGACCGCCTTCGCCTACAGCCTCAGCCCAAACAGTGGGCGCATTGCCGACGCCTTTCATATCCGTCCAAGCGATGGAACCGCCGTTGCCCGCATCGATGCATGGGTAACGCCGCCGCGCTATACTGGCCGCGCTCCGGTCTTCCTGACCACGACGAACAACAGCGAACAGGCCGCAATCAATGTACCGCAAGGCAGCATTCTGTCGGTCCGCGTGATCGGTGGCGGTTCCGAGCGCCTGACTGCGACCGATGCGAAGGGCGAGCGCCGCGACGTACAGCCGGTAAACGCGAAGGAAGACCAGAAGGAGCCTGCAGAACAGGCCGTCGTCGATGGAAGCCGCAACTTCCGCTACGATTTGCAGCAGGATGAAACCATAGCGCTTTCCGGCACCGATGCCCGCTGGAAATTTGTCGTCACGCCGGATAACCCGCCAACGATCCGCTTCACGAAAGAGCCGGGACACGCGCTGAATGGCACATTGCAACTTTCCTATCAGATCGAGGACGACTACGCGCCAGTAAAGGCCGAAGGTGAGATCATCCCGCTCAACAATGATGAAGATGAGGAAGCCGCACCGCTCTACGATGCACCGGAACTGCCGCTTGCACTGCCGCGCCGGGGTGTGAAGGACGCCACGACGTCGAAAGACCTGACCGAGCATCCTTGGGCAGGTGAAAAAGTTGCGCTCACGCTCGTTGTAACCGACGCTGCCGGACAAACCGGTCGCAGCGAAACCAAGATCATCACCTTGCCCGAGCGCCCTTTCAGCAATCCACTTGCCCGCGCCGTTGCGGAACAGCGCCGTATCCTCGCGCTCGATGCGACGCAACGCGATCATGTGCTCGACATGCTGTCGGCAATCACGCTTCGCCCGGACGAAACCATCAAGAATGCAGCCCATTATCTGGGTCTGGTCACGATTGGTACACGTCTTCGTCTCGCCAGGAGCGATGACGCCTTGCGCGATGCAGCGGATTATATGTGGCAGGTGGCCCTTGGCATCGAAGATGGAAATCTGTCCGCCGCCGAAAAGCGCCTGCGGCAGGCACAGGAGGCCCTGAAAAACGCTCTCCAGAACGGCGCCTCACAAGAGGAGATCGAAAAGCTTTCGGCAGAGCTACGCAAGGCGATGCAGGATTTCCTGCGGGAATTCGCCCAGCGCCAGCAACAAAATCCCAATGCGCGCCAAGCCGCTCCCGATCCCAATGCGCGAATGCTGACGGAAAAAGACCTCCAGCGCATGATGGACCAGATCGAAAATCTCGCGCGTCAGGGCTCACGCGATCAGGCGGAAGAACTGCTGTCGCAATTGCAGAACCTGATGAACAATCTGCAGATGGGACAGATGCAACAGGGCCAGCAAGGTCAGGGGCAAGGTCAGCAGGGCCAACAAGGCCAGATGCAGCAGCAGATGAACAAGCTCGGCGAACTGATGCAACGCCAGCAAAAGACGATGAACGAAACCTTCGATCTCGATCAGAAGATGCAACGCCAATTCGGTGGCAGCGATGGTGAGGGCGAATTCGGCGACAACATGTTCCCGGGTGATGACGGTTCCATGGGCGGCGGACAGCCGGACGGTGAAACCGAAAACGGCCAGAGCGAGAACGGTCAGGGCGGGAAAGGCGATGTGCCACCCGATATGGCGGAAACCATGCGCAAGCTGCAGCAGCAGCAAAAGGACCTTCAATCCGATCTGCAAAAACTGATGGACGATTTGAAAGGCATGGGTATTGAACCCGGCAAGGATTTTTCGGATGCCGGAAAATCAATGGGCAACGCCACTGATGCGTTGGGCCGCAGCGAAGGTGCCGAAGCAAGCGACCAGCAGGGCAGCGCACTCGATGCACTGCGTCGCGGCGGGCGCGACATGATGCAGAAAATGCAGCAAGCCATGGGCCAGCAAGGTCAGGGGCAAAGTGGCGCCAATGGCAGTCGGGGAAGGGACCCGCTTGGGCGCCAGCAAGGTACCGGCGACAGCGGCCTCAACGATGACGTCAAGATTCCAGGTGAAATCGATATTCAGCGCGCGCGTGAAATTCTCGATGAAATCCGCCGCAAACTTGGTAATGCCCTGACGCCGCAGATGGAAAAGGAATATCTGCAGCGTCTGCTGAAGTTCGATTGAGAAGCAGGCCGGAGCCTTAATCCATCACACGACCGACAAAGGGCAACTGGCGGAAGGCGTGCCCGACGTCCATGCCATAACCGACGACAAAATAGTCGGGGCATTCGAAAGCCACGAAATCGGCATCAAGATCGACCTTGCGGCGCACGCTCTTGTCGAGAAGAACAGCAATGCTGACGCTCCGCGCTCTGCGTTCCAGCATAAGTTCGCGAACGAATTTCAGTGTCTTTCCAGACTCCAGAATATCATCGATCAGCAGTACATCGCGGTCGCGAACATCGCTGTCGATATCGCGCAGAAGACGAACTTCGGCGCTTGTCGTGCCCTTGCCGTAGCTTGAAACCGTGATGAATTCGACATCGGGCTCCACGCCCGCATCATGCATTGCGCGGATGAGGTCGGCTGCAAAGATGAAGGAGCCCTTCAGGATCGAAATCGTCAGCAGGTTGTGGAACTTGCGTTCAGCAATGGCCTTGGCGAGCTCGAGATTGCGACCGGCAATCTCGTCCGGGCTAAAGAGAACTTCGATTGTCTTGCCACCGACTTCGGGCATCTGCTGCTTCTCCTGATCGTTCGCTTTCGCGCAGACTTTGGCGCGATCAAAGGCGCCGGAAAGGCACGCTCTATAGCATGGTTTGAGGAAATTGCACCCCACCAGATGAAGATGCTCCGGCTTCTCCATTTCCCAGCG
This sequence comes from Brucella sp. MAB-22, assembly GCF_025908475.1. Taxonomy (NCBI): domain Bacteria; kingdom Pseudomonadati; phylum Pseudomonadota; class Alphaproteobacteria; order Hyphomicrobiales; family Brucellaceae; genus Brucella; species Brucella sp. MAB-22. The sequence continues at coordinate 2,478,573 of NZ_CP109782.1, forward strand.
TTAAGATTTCATATAGCGTGACATTCATGCATCCAGACATCATCGAACTGCGATCATTTTACGACACCACGCTGGGCCATCTCGCGGAACGCGCCATTCGCATGGCGCTTGCCGGCCTATGGGGTCACGTGCCGGGAGAGCGGCTTGTCGGCATGGGCTACAGCCTGCCCTATCTCGACCGCTTCAGCGCCGATACGGAGCGGACATTCGCGTTCATGCCTGCCGGTCAGGGAGCCGTCGCCTGGCCCTCAGTAGAGAAAACGGCAACAGCGCTTGTTTTCGATGAGGAACTGCCGCTACCCGATTCCTCGATCGATCGGGTGCTTATGGTGCATGCGCTGGAGTATGCGGAAAATCCGACAGAAACGCTGAAAGAGATGTGGCGCGTCCTCGCCCCCAATGGGCGGCTCGTCATCGTGGTGCCGAACCGGCGCGGTGTCTGGGCCCGCTTCGAGCATACACCCTTCGGCAGCGGGCGACCTTATAGCCGCACACAGCTGACGACCCTGCTGCGTGAAGCGAATTTCACCGTCAGTACGGTCAGCGACGCCTTGCATTTCCCACCCGCTACGCGCCGATGGATGATGCGGCCCTGTCTGGCGCTGGAAGGCATGGGGCGGAGGCTGTGGCCAGTCTTTTCAGGCGTTCTGGTGGTGGAAGCGCAGAAGCGTCTTTATCAGGGACTGCCTGTCGCACAGCGCTCCTCGCGCCGTGTCTTCGTTCCGGTTCTCGCACCTCAGGGCACACCTGTTGGCGGATTACGGAAAGCACCGGCACGGACAAGCAAGACAGATCAAAAGAGTTAGGGCATTTGCGCATCATCGCCCGGGAAAACGTACAGTTGCTGCGGTCTGCAAGTATTACCGAACAAGGTTTTTCTCGACTTGGACGCAATGGCGGGATATGCCGCCATCGTAACTTTAACCCATCGTAACTTTAACATTGACCTTTTGGCGGAGCCAAAATCATGACCGATACGCAGAACCTTACTCGTCCCCAGCCCAAGGCAGGCCTGCTCGACATCGCAGCCTACGTACCCGGCAAGGAACATGTGGAAGGCGTTGCCAAGGTCTATAAGCTCTCCTCCAACGAAACGCCGATCGGGCCTAGCCCGCATGCGGTCGAAGCCTATCGACACGCAGGCGAGAAGCTGGAGCTTTATCCCGATGGACAGGCCCTGGCGCTGCGTGAGGCAATTGCCGAAACGCAGGGGCTCAACATGGCCAACATCCTGTGCGGCAATGGTTCCGACGAGCTGCTTGGCCTGATCTGCCAGACCTATCTTGCTCCGGGCGACGAAGCCATCATCACGGAGCACGGTTTTGCCGTCTACAAGATCCAGACGCTGGGTGCCGGCGCGACGCCGATCACGGTGAAGGAGAAGAACGAGCGTATCGACGTGGATGCCATTCTGGCTGGCCTGTCGCCACGCACGAAGATCGTCTTCATCGCCAATCCGGCCAATCCAACCGGAACCTATCTGCCTTTCGAGGAAGTCCGCCGCCTTCATGCCGGATTGCCGAAGCATGTGCTTCTGGTTCTCGATGCGGCCTATGCAGAATATGTTCGTCGCAATGACTATGAATCGGGCCTCGAACTCGTTTCATCCAACGAGAATGTTGTCATGACGCGCACTTTCTCGAAAATCCACGGGCTTCCGGGTCTGCGTATTGGCTGGATGTATGCGCCGCTGCATGTGGTCGATGCCGTCAATCGCATCCGCGGACCATTCAATATGAATTCGGCCGCCATTGCCGCCGGTGCTGCGGCCATCCGCGACCGCGCCCACGTCGAAAAATCGATCACCTACAACGACAAGTGGCTTGGCTGGCTGACCGAAGAGTTCACCAGACTTGGTCTTCGGGTTACGCCTTCGGTCACAAACTTCCTGCTGATCCATTTTCCGGACAATGGCGCGCATTCCGCCGACAAGGCCGACGAGTGGCTTTCCGGGCGTGGCTATATCCTGCGTCGCGTCGGCGGTTACGGGTTCCCCAATGCCTTGCGCATGACGGTCGGACCGGAGGAAGCCAATCGTGGCGTCGTCGTCGCCCTGACCGAATTTTTGAAGTAGTACAATGTCCACGATCCATTTCAACAAGATCGCCCTGATCGGCATCGGCCTTATTGGCTCATCGCTGGCGCGCGTCATTCGACGCGAAAAGCTCGCCGATCATATCGCCATCGCCACGCGCAGCGGTGAAACACTGAAGCGGGCCGATGAACTGGGTCTCGGTGACAGCTACACCACCGACAGTGCTGAGGCCGTCAAGGATGCCGATCTGATCGTTGTATCTGTGCCGGTCGGCTCGTCAGGAACGGTTGCACGCCAGATCGCGGCAAACCTCAAGCCCGGTGCCATCGTCACCGATGTTGGCTCCACCAAGGCTTCCGTGATTGCGCAGATGCAGCCGGAATTGCCGGACAATGTGCATTTCATTCCCGGCCACCCGCTCGCAGGCACGGAATATTCCGGCCCGGATGCCGGCTTTGCAGAGCTTTTCACCAATCGCTGGTGCATTCTGACGCCCCTGCCCGACACGAGTGAAGCAGCTCTCGAAAAGCTGAGCGAGTTCTGGGTCGCCTGCGGCTCACGGCTTGATCGCATGGACCCGCAGCACCACGATCTGGTGCTGGCCATTGTCTCGCATCTGCCGCACATCATCGCCTACAATATCGTTGGCACAGCCAGTGATCTGGAACAGGTGACCAAGTCGGAAGTCATCAAATACTCGGCTTCCGGTTTCCGCGATTTCACGCGACTGGCCGCATCCGATCCGACGATGTGGCGCGATGTATGCCTGCACAACAAGGATGCCATCCTCGAAATGCTCGGGCGTTTTTCGGAAGATCTCGCCTCGCTTCAGCGCTCGATCCGCTGGGGGGATGGTGAAGCGCTGTTCGACCTTTTCACGCGCACGCGCGCTGTCCGGCGCGGAATCATCGATGCAGGTCAGGAAGTGGATGCGCCTGATTTCGGCCGTCAGGCTGCAACGCGTACCAGCGAGCAAAAATAGGGCGCATACGCTACAGCGCAGGCAACCGCCCGAGCGGAATAAATCCAGCGCTGACCTTACCCTTGCGAACGGCAATCTCCATCACGGGATTGCCGTTTTCATCTTTCGGCATGGCCGAGAGAGCAAACAGAACGGTAGCGATATTGCCACCCTGCTCGGGAAACACTGTCTGACCAGCCTGCGCCAGCGATTGCGGGTTGACCAGTGTCAGCTTCACATCGGCATTGATCAGCCCGTCAGCATCGACCGAAAACGGCCCAGCTACCGAAACCATCGCTCCATTGGGCATGGACAGGAAAGCCTGATTGACGGTACCGGAATGCCCGCGCAACCGTTCATGGAAGGGAGCGTCACCCCTTGCGAGCAACGTCGCGGCATCGGACACATCGATATCCGCCACACCGTCGATTTCAGGGCTGGTGGCTGTACCAATCGCTGCCTTGGCAAGTTTCAGACCGGCAAAGCGACCATTGACCTTCAAGGTGTCACCCGAGGCGCTCATGCGGAAATCCATCTGCTCAAGCGTGCTGAGCGGCACTGTCGTGGTGGCTTCGGTGCGAAGACCGACAGCCACTTCACGCGCGGCGAGCTCAATCTCGGTCGGGAACGGACGTGCCAGCCGGGTGTTGGAGGTAAACTTGCTCCAGTTGACCTCCAACGGCTCCAGCCCCGGAAATTCGATGAAGGCGGGTCCTGTCAGATCGTTCGAGAGGGAACGTGGCGCATAGACCGGGGAACCCGAGGTGAAGCGCCCTGCGCGGAACGCCATGCCTTCAGAAGGACGCTGCCAGGAAATGCTGTCGCAGACGACATTGACGCGCAACGGATAGCCGCCCATGCGCAAGTCTTCGCATTTCACGCCGACGCCCTGAGAGGCGAGCTTGGCCATGTCGGCCTTGGCTCGTGCCTCTAGCCTGTTTGCGATATAGAACCAGCCCGCTGTATAGCCAGCGATCAAGACAAGCAGAATGACAATGAGCGCGATGGGACGCTTTCTGGACTTCGATGCGTTCATTCCAGTATGCGCCATTTCAAAAGCCTTACATTAATCAGACGGTTGTTTCGAAGAGCCTCGCTCCGGGGTCAGACTGAACATTCCAAACCCCGATATGTTTTGCTCCTCCCGACTGTTGGCCATATTATGGCAGGAATGTGCCTTGTGAAGCGATTGAGAAGAAAAATCGAGGGATATCCGTTGATTACCGGTGGAAATCGGCGTCCACTGATCCATTATGGACACCCTTCATGACCACAGCTCTCAATGACAGGCGAATGAACGATTTCTGGGTTTTCGGCTATGGCTCGCTGATGTGGCGACCGGGCTTTGCACATGTAGAGACCGTCCGGGCGCGTCTTTACGGCTACAGGCGCAGCCTGTGCATCTATTCGCATGTCCATCGCGGAACGCCGGACCGACCGGGTCTGGTCCTGGGCCTGGACACCGGTGGCTCATGTCTCGGCATCGCTTTTCGCGTGCCTGGTGACATGACTGGCGAAGTGATGACCTATCTGCGCGAACGTGAAATGTCGAACCAAGTCTATCACGAAAAGCATCTGCGCCTGCGTCTCGCTGACGGTCGCAATGTCGATGCGGTCACCTATGTCGCGGACCGGCACCACATTCAATATGCCGGATCGCTTTCACCTGAGAGTGCCGCAGTGATCGTCGCATCTGCTCGCGGCGATTCCGGTGCCAATGTGGATTATGTCGCCAATACGCTCCAGCATCTGCGCAACATGCGGGTACGCGATCATTGGTTGGAACATGTCAACGATCTCATTCACCACACTATCCAACATCAAACGGGCGGTTCCAGCGGCTAGAAACACACACCGCGCGCCTCAAAAATACCGGCGTTCAATCGCTCGGCCCTTGTTCTCGCCCGATGCAACCGCTACATCTCGGCCAATTGCCAAGGAGGCCTCCATGATCGCATTGTTCCGCACCATTGATTTGGCGCTCGATATCTACACCTATATCATTATAGCGAGTGCCATCTTCTCGTGGCTCTATGCGTTCAATGTCGTCAATTCCGGCAACCGTTTCGTGGCTTCGATCGGTGAGTTTCTCTACAAGGTGACGGAACCCGTTCTGCGGCCGATCCGCAATATCTTGCCCAATCTCGGCGGCATCGATATTTCACCGATCGTCCTGCTGCTGATCATCTTCTTCATCCGCCAGTTCATGTGGACGACGCTGCTGCCGCTTTTCCTGTAAGCGCATCACTCGCAAGCCTAAAAACAAAAGCGCCCGGACATTGCCGGGCGCTTTTGTTTTAGAGCATAATCCGACCGGAGTGAAACGAGGATCGATAAGATTATGCTTAAAATAGAAAAAGTTAGAGCGCCGATCTGATCCAATCAGATCGGCGCTCTAAACGGAACGGGAAGCTGTTACTTACTTGCCCTTGGCGCGTTCGATAGCTTCGACGATGAACTTGCGTGCGTAATCTTCGTCACCCCAGTCACCGATCTTGACCCACTTGCCGGGTTCCAGATCCTTGTAGTGTTCGAAGAAGTGCGCGATCTGCTTCAGAGTGATCTCCGGCATATCGGTATAGTCGTGAATCTTCTCGTAGCGGCGCGTCAGGTGCGGCGACGGTACTGCAATGATCTTCTCGTCCTTGCCGGAATTGTCTTCCATGACCAGAACGCCGATCGGGCGAACATTGATCACGCAGCCGGGAACCAGCGGACGGGTGTTGCAGACGAGAACGTCAATCGGGTCACCGTCTTCCGAAAGCGTATGTGGCACGAAGCCGTAATTGCCCGGATAGGTCATTGGCGTATAGAGGAAGCGGTCGACGATGAGGGCGCCGGCCTTCTTGTCCATCTCGTACTTGATCGGCTGGCCGCCGACAGGCACTTCAATGATGACGTTGACGTCTTCAGGAGGATTGGAGCCGATGGAGATGGCATCAATATTCATGATGTGTCCTTTCGTGTCGGGCTCTGATAACGGGTTTCAAGGTTGCGCGCAAGAAAAACGAAAGTTCTAGAAAACGCGGCGAATTGTCGTTCTCGCAACGCAATTGAGCGTGATCAGGCCGTTAACATGCTGTGAGGGTTAGGCGCCGAGCTCGTTCAGTCTTTGAACGGCGGTCGGTGGCATGGGTGGTGGATTGGGATCGCGGCTGGCGGCGACCAGAAATTCGTCGCAGGCCGTCTCGGTCGTTTCAATCAATCTTTTGAGAAATTCATCCTTCGGAAGACCTGCCGGAATTGGCGGCAGAATACGGGCGCGAATGGTTCCCGGATAACGCAGAAATTTGCGGCGCGGCCAGTAGAGGCCTGCATTGTGCGCAATCGGCAAAACCGGCAGATTGAGCGCTTCGTAAAGATGGACGATGCCATATTTATAGTGCGGTGGAGCACCAGGCGCCCGACGCGTTCCTTCTGGATAGATCAGAATCTGGCGGCCTTCCGCGATCGCCTTTTCTGCGCCCTTGGTGATGGAATGCAGTGCCTTGACGCGAGAACCGCGATCGACCGGGATCATCTGCATTTTCGCGATATACCAGCCGAAAAGCGGAATGCGCATCAATTCCCGCTTCAGGATCAGCACGGGATCGTCAAGATAGGGCAGGAAAGCATAGGTATCCCAGGCAGACTGGTGCTTTGGCGCACAGATATAAGCGCCCTCAGGAATGTTCTCCAATCCTTCAACCACATAGTCGGTGCCGACAATATGCTTCTGGAGCCAGAGATTGACCCGTGCCCACAGCTTCGGCACGATCCAGGCCTTCTTGCGGGGCAGAAGAAAATAGAAAGGCGTATAGACGATCATCTGAACCAGTGTGCAGATATAAAACGCCGCATTGAACAAGATTGAGCGCAGATAGAGAAGCATCAGTCGGTGGAGACCCTGGCTAAAGCATTTTCGTTCCCGACTTCCGGTAAACGATCACGCACGAATTCTGGACTTTCTGCAGAAAGTGACGGCATCGATATATCAGGAAGAACGGCCATTTCCATCAGGAAATCGTAATCCGGCAGCAAGATCAATTCTCGGTCGTTACACTCTGATTGGTCTGCGTTCCGAACAGTTCGGTCGTACCCACACGGACAGCGGCGCCAAGATATTTCACATATTCGATGAAGAGCACGCGCAATGTGTCGCCTTCGGAAACCCAGCTATGTTCGCGGCGGTCCCCGTTCACGACCGGATAGGGAATGAATTCCACATCCTTCATGCGATAGGACATTTCCAGCGTGCTGCGCGGAATATGGTAGTTGTTGGTGACCAGGATCACGCGACGATAGTTGTTGGTACGAATCCAGCGTTCGCTTTCGGTCGCGTTGCCAATGGTGTTGAGCGCCGACCGGTCGAGATCGACACAGCAATCGAAGAGACTCTGGTCGGCATGGGTCGCACGCTGCAGTGCCTTTTCATTGGTCGCCGGATGAACACCACTGATCAGGAGCCGCTTTCCTCGCTTGTCCTTCAGAAGATCAACCGCAGCCTGAATTCTGGACTGGCCACCGGTGAGAACGATGATGGCATCAGCGGGCTCGTCGATAGCCGGCGGCTGCATGCTAGTGACCTTTTCACCGAACGCGACGAAGCCGACGAGAAACGCCAGAAGAATAACAAACAGAACGATGGAAACGGGCTGGAGACGTCTGAACATGCGCATCATGACAGACCATAGGAAATTGCCGGAGGCAAGTGCAAGAGATTGCAGGTGAGCGCCATTCCGGCTGCGGCGCCAGACCACATCTCCTGAAGAAAACCCGTTTGCTGTCTGCCTCTGTGCCACTGCATCGTCACTCGACCGGTGCCCGCCCGATAGCGCTTGCGGGATTCGCATACCATCTCTTCTTCCATCATAGCCAGCATTGCGGCGAGAAGTCGGAGAAGCGGACGAAAATCTTGTCCGGAAAGCGCCTATATCGGAAAAGGTCTTCATTCGGAGCGCACTCCCGGACCATCCATGGTTGCAAGCTGGCGGATCACCGTCAGGCGGCTGGTCAGCATGGTCAGGAAACTGACCAGAATAATGATGACGGCAGCGCCGATATAGCCATCGCGCCCGATGGCGAAATTGCCGAACATGGCGGCAGCCTGATCGCCTTCAGGTGTAGCCATATGGCTCGACGCCCACCAGGAAAACATCAGGAAGACTAGCATTGCCGCCGCGCCACCGCACAGTGCGCCTTTCAGTGCTGTGCGGAAGAAGTGCCATTCAAACTCGCGCGCCACGAATTTCGATTCCGCGCCGATGAAATGCAGAACCTCGATAATATGGCCATTGCCGGACATCGCACCGCGCGTGGCAAAGATAACGGTTAGAACGGTCGCAGCGATCACAAGCGAGAGAACGCCTGTGCCGACGAACACCGTCGTATGCGCCATGGAGACGAGACGGTCGACCCAGGTGCGGTGATCATCGAAGGTCGCAGCCGGAATGGCGCGGGTGATTTCAGTCCGCATGGTTTCGAAATCAGGTGGCGCATTTTCATCGATCGTAACGACGACAAGACGCGGCACAGGCAATTCATCGATGTTAAGGCCACTACCGAGCCATGGTTCGAGCAACCGGGCGGTCGCATCCTTGTCGATGATGCTGGTGCCTTTCACACCGGCAAAAACCACGCGCGATTTCGCTGGCCTGAGCCAGCGCCTTTTCCATATCCTGCCCGTCGACAGGCCGGATCTGGATCGTGGCTTCGCGAGCTATCTGGCTCTGCCAGGCAGCGGCCGAGGCGCGAACGAGCGTCACGCCGCCCATCGTCAGGCAGGCAAGAAAGGTCATGATCGCGATCACGATGACAAGTGCGGTTCCCGTTACGCTGCCGTCAGGCACGATGGGACTCGGTCCCTGACGCTTCCGGCGTTTGCCGATACGAACGAGCAGCATGTCCTTGAGGTCTTCGAAACGGACCCGGATGTCATCCAACGTACGTCGCCAGGCGTTCTTTGCATCAATCATAGATGTCCAGCCGCCCATGTTCGAGGATCATGCGTCGCGCATCCACCTGCTCCATCAGGGAAAGGTCGTGGGTCGCGATAATCACAGCCGTGCCCGAACGGTTCAGCTCGGTGAAAAGGCGCAGCAGACGCTTCGCAAGCGGCGGATCGACATTGCCGGTCGGTTCGTCGGCCAGAAGAAGTTCCGGCTGATCAATGAGCGCGCGCGCAATCGCTGCGCGCTGCTTCTCACCGCCTGAAAGAACCGGCGGCAGAACATTCATGCGGTCGCCGAGCCCGACCCAATGCAGAAGTTCCTCCACCTCATGACGATAGGTTGCCTCTTCCTTTCCGCGCACGCGCAGTGGAAGCGCCACATTCTCATAGGTGGTCATATGGTCGAGCAGGCGGAAATCCTGGAACACGATGCCAATACGACGGCGCAGAAGCGGAATTTCCGCATGATTGAGCCGCGCAACATCCTTGCCGAAAATATTGATAAGACCGCGTGTCGGCTTCAGGGCCATGAAAAGAAGGCGCATGAGCGACGTCTTTCCTGCCCCGGAAGGGCCGGTCAAAAACTGGAATGAACGCGGCGGAATATGGAAACTGACATCGCGCAGGATCTCAGGACCCATTCCATATCGCAGGCCGACATTCTCGAAACGTATCACCGGGCTGTTTCTCTTCAATTGTCCGCACGCTGAACGACGCACGGATGACATCGATATCAAATCGACCTTTATCCTCTATGGTTAATGTTGCGTTAATTCCGCTCGAACGAGCCTTAAAAAATGCGTGACCGAGGCTGTGGCCATGAAGCATTAACCATTATGAGCCAGTGTGTGGCACCGGTCGAAGGGGCGAAAAACGCAAAGGAAGATGACGGCATGATGGCGAAACAACCATCGACAGCGCAGATGTCGCGCGCGCCTTCGCGTGAAAACCATCGCGCGACATGGTTTGCTTCCGATGCTGGACTGATTGAAGACGCCGAATTCGAAACCATCGTTCCGGGGTCATCACCCCGGAAATTCCTCTCGTACGGCATTCCGCAGAAGCCGCTCGCCCCACGCAAGCTGATGTCCGAAACAAGTCTTCCCAGCGGATGGCCGGGATTCGGATATTGGGTTTTCGTCGCTCTTTGCGCGACAACCGCTTTCTGGATAGCGGGCGGATATACACTGCTTGCTGGCAAACCTCTTTCCGGCGGGCAGCCAACCTTGCCGCTCATTTCGGCACTTCAGCTTACTGATCTCAAAACCAGCGTCGGAATGCATGACAAGGGCAAGATTCTGAGTGTCGGCGGCCGCATCCGGAACACCACATCCGAAGAACGCGCCACGCCGCCGCTGATCGTCATAATCACCTATAGCGACGGCAGCAAACGCGAACGCCGTCTGGCTCCTGGTGAAGCAATGCTGAAACCGGGTGCATATATCGACTTCGAAACGATGCTTCCGGCGCTGCGCGGCACCATCGAGAAAGTCGATGTGCGATTGGCCACCCCGGCCTAGCAAGGCCGATCCAAAAAACTAGCCTGGCGCCTCCGGCTACTGCCAGCAACCGAGATTGCGCCCTTTGAGATTATGCGCATCGATATCGACCACAAGGCGCGGGTCTTCGCGTAAAAGAACCAGCGTCGTGCGCTGTTTGAGATCGATCTTCTGCCAGCCCGTGCATTCGGTTGGCATTGGCGTGCTGTCGATCTTCACCTTTTCCGTCCACGCAGTTGCCGTGCAGCCGGATAGCGCCGCAACAATCGGAACGACCCTAACGGCATTTAGAACAAGCCTTTGTGTTTTCGTCCCACGATGAGTGTTCAAGGCTGGCAACTCCAATCTGCCCCGCGAAATCCCTGCCAATCGATCTTGCATTGGCCAGCGTCGCCCGTTCGACATCTGCGCTTATAACGTGCCGCCGCCCTTCTCCGCAATATAGCTGAGCGGGATCGACAGCTTTTAAAAAAACCCAGCCGACCAACTCTTACTATCCATCGAAACCCAATTTAGAAGAGATATAAAAGCAAACACGAATATACGAAGAATAGCTTTTTCGTTTACTGAAATGACGGGAAAAATCCACAGAGAACAAAAGCCTCCAATCAAGTTAAACATGATTGTCCGAAGAAAAAGACGATTATATGCTTCTTGCTAAATGATTCGCATATGGCATTTTTCACTACACCAACCCTGGGGATTTCCATGCTGAACAAATTGTCGGCTGAATTTTTCGGAACATTCTGGCTTGTTTTCGGGGGCTGCGGCAGCGCAATCCTCGCCGCAGCCTTCCCTGAACTGGGCATCGGCTTTCTCGGCGTTGCTCTCGCCTTCGGTTTGACTGTCCTGACCATGGCTTATGCTGTGGGCGGCATTTCCGGCGGCCATTTCAACCCGGCTGTCTCCTTGGGCCTCATGGTGGCTGGTCGTCTTCCAGCCAAGGACCTGATCCCTTACTGGGTTGCACAGGTTCTGGGCGCCATTGCCGCCGCCGCAGTTCTCTTCCTTATCGCCTCGGGCAAGGAAGGCTTCTCCGCCGGTGGCCTCGCTTCCAACGGCTATGGTGAACTTTCACCGGGCGGCTACAGCATGATGGCGGGCCTGCTCATCGAGGTTATCCTGACGGCCTTCTTCCTTATCATCATTCTGGGCTCCACCTCGTCGCTGGCTCCAGCTGGTTTTGCCCCGATTGCCATCGGTCTCGGTCTCACCCTGATCCATTTGATTTCGATCCCGGTCACCAATACGTCGGTGAATCCGGCCCGCTCGACCGGCGTTGCTCTCTTCGCCGATACAGCAGCACTCAGCCAGCTCTGGCTGTTCTGGGTTGCGCCGCTTGTCGGCGCAGCGATCGGCGCGATCATCTGGAAAGGCCTGCTCGGCAAGGATTGATCCAGAACGACAACAATGAAAGGCCGGTTCATTCCGGCCTTTCTTGCTTTCAGGGCTCTTTTGCAATCGTCTCGAACAGAGCCGCACAAAAAATGGTTCCGATCATGGGAAGGATGCTGTAAGTAACATCTATCTTCTTGTTGTAACGCATTATCCGACGCAAAGCTGCTTCGCACTTTTGCTGGAAATGCTCCAGATGTTATGAGCAATGTCCCCCTCTACCGATGCTTCTTCTGCGGATAGTTACGCAGCTTTCCGGCACTCTGCCTTCAAAAAATACTGGGGCGCCCGTTTCCTGAGCGCATTTGCGGTGCAAATCGTGAGTGTGTCAGTGGGCTGGCAGATTTATGACCTCACCCGCGACGCCTTCAATCTGGGCATGGTCGGACTGGTGCAATTTCTACCGGCCCTGTTGCTGGTTCTCGTAACCGGTGCTGCTGCCGACCGCTTCGGCAGACGCTTCATCATGGGCTTGTCACTTATCCTGGAAAGCGTGGTGACAGCACTGCTGCTCGGTCTGACGCTCGCCGGTCTGTTCGAGCCCCTGACGGTCTTTGCCTCACTCACACTTTTCGGCGTTGCGCGCGCATTTCTCGGACCCTCCTCAGCATCGCTGGTCGTCAATCTCGTGCCGACCGAGGATTTCGCCAACGCCGTTTCGTGGAATTCATCTGCATGGCAGGTGGCAACAATCGTGGGACCTGTCGCAGGTGGTCTGCTCTATGGCGTTTCGCCGGTTGCAGCCTATTCCGTCGCCACACTGTTCTTGCTGATTGGCTCCGTGCTGATCTTTTCCATTCCAAAGCCCAAACAGCACACGCTTGCCGAGCAGCGCTCGCTGACAAGCATGCTCGCTGGCTTCCGCTACATCTGGAAGGAAAAGATCGTCCTTGGCGCCATCTCGCTCGACCTCTTTGCCGTTCTCCTTGGCGGAACGGTGGCGCTGCTGCCGATTTATGCGCGCGACATCCTCGATCTCGGTCCTTGGGGCCTCGGCCTGCTGCGATCCGCTCCCGGTATCGGCGCTGTTCTGACCGCCGTCTGGCTTGCCGGACACCCGATCCGCGACCATGCAGGTCGCGTGATGTTCATCTTCGTCGGCCTGTTCGGTCTATTCAATATTATCTTCGGTGTCTCGACCCTGACATGGCTGTCGGTCATTGCTCTGGCACTTGCAGGTGCCGCTGACATGATCAGCGTCTATATCCGTGAAACGCTTATGCAGCTCTGGACGCCCGATCACGTGCGCGGTCGTGTCAATGCCGTCAACATGGTCTTTGTCGGTGCATCGAATGAACTGGGCGAGTTTCGCGCCGGCCTGATGGCTGCGGCCATCGGCGCTGTTCCCGCTGTCGTCATCGGTGGATTGGGATCGATCGCCGTTGCTGTTGCCTGGGCGGCAATGTTCCCGCAATTGCGCAAGGCCCGTCACCTGCAGGGACGGACTTGATCTCTCAAATCAGAGGTGATCAGGAGGCGGACGTGCTACGATTCGCCTTGTCCATGCGATCCTGAATGGCATTCCGGTCGTCCTGCCGGATGCCAACGAGTTCCGCCACGCGCCACATTACGTCGGCCTCGACTTCGCTCACCTTGCCGTCGGCGTAGACCATTTCCCACATCAGTCCGATCAGGTCGAGGCGAGCCTGATAATCAAGCTGCCGCTTCAGAACCGAAGTGAAATCCGAAAGGTCAATAGCTTCCTGATCGGCCTTTTCCGCCGCCTGTATGAGTTGTTTCAGACTGTCGCCTTTAAGGCCATATTTCTGCGACAGCATCGAAGAAAGCTTCTTACGCTCGCTTTCCCGCGTTTCGCCGTCGGCATCCATGATGTGATAAAGCAAAGCGGCGGCGGCCAGTCGTGGATCATCATTGGAAAATTTTTCGCTCCGGTCACGAAAACCGTTGGCGGGAAGCTCTTTTAAAAAATCCAGAAGACGATCGAACATTCACCCTCGCTGCCATGTTTGCGACTTGCCAGCCGTTACGGCGATTCCGGCATCTTTGTTAGCAACATCGAAGGTAACGAGCTGAATGCGCCACGCAAGACGGTAAACAGTCTTGCGCGACCGTTTACCGTCCAAGAGATGGGCTGCGTTGTTTTTCGGCAACGATTTCCCGGAAGCCTGATCAGAAAAGCCTCAATCCGCTCTGGGCTTTTTGCGAAGGCTTGTTTTCGTCGACACCCGGATCGTCCACCACCAGATGCGCACGACGCGGCTCGTCCTCCATATCGTCATCAGTCGCGACCACATTTGGGACAGGCGGCTTCACCTCCTCGACCTTTTTTACCGAAGGGGCTGGCGATACCTTGACCGGCTCGGCGGCAGGCACGATGACTTCAGCCTCCTCAACATCGCGAACAGGCGACTTTCTCTCCACGACGGCTGATGCATCCACTACGCCAGCCTTGTCTTTCGGCTCTGCAAGAACCAGCGGATTGCCCGGCTTTGCTTCCACCGGGCCTTTGATTTCAGGTTTTTCCGCTTCAATGGCTGGAGCAAGTTCCACGACGGGAACCTTCCACTCGAAGCTGTTGAGGCGTCCCGTAACCGGCGATACAGGCGACCATTGTTCTGAAACATAACCGTCGGCAGTCCACGCGGGATCACGCGGCGCCTTGACGGCCCGCGCCAGCCATTCACGAACCTTGCCCTGATCACCCGTTTCAGCTTCTTCAATATCGGCAAGCAACAGATAGGCGCTTTCGCGTGGCGAAGCGCGCAGAACCTGTTCGGCATTGTCGCGGGCAAGGCGATAATCACCCGCCTCATAGGCAGCGCGTGCCAGAGCAAGACTGCCCTCGGCATTGTTGGAACGCAACGAGACGAGATGCCTTGCGCGCTTCAAACGGTCCTGAGCCGTATCACCTGACCGGGCGTAGACATACGTCGAAGCAATGTCTGGATGCGGAAACCGTTTCCATGCCGCTTCCAGAATTTTCGAACCTTTTCGCATATCGCCATCGGAAAAAAGCGCACGCGCGGCAACCACGGCAGCAGGCACCAGATCGGGTGTCAGCTTGTTTGCCTCCAGTGCCAGCGCCTTTGCCTGCGCATGATCAACATCAGCGACTGCCATCGCCTTGGCGGTCAAAAGCGCAGCGCGTTCTTTCTTCACCACATCCTTGCTATGGGCGAGTGCCTGTTTGCGTGCATCGACAAGCTTCAGCGCCGCATCCCAGTCGCCCTCGGCACAAAGCTGGCCCATCATGGCTGACGAGGCCCATTCAAGCTGCGGCGCTTGGCTCGCGGCTTCGGCGGCATAATGGCGTGCGGCATCGAGAGCGCCAACGCGCTGGGCTTCGATGTAAAGCCCGCGCAAACCGAGCAACCGTGTCTCGGGATCATCCACCATCGCTTCGAAGCCTTTGCGGGCATCTTCCGTGCGCCCTTCCAGCATAGCGGTCTGCGCTTCGAGAAGCTTTATCAGCGGCTCCTGATCGGAACTCAGCAATTTGCCGGCCTGCTTGGTCATGCGGCGCGCTGCTTCCGCATCGCCGGCCCCGGCTGCAATCAATCCGGTTGAAAGCGACTGATAACCGCGATCACGCTTGCGCGCACGAAAATGCCTGCGCAGCGTGTAAGGTGACTGGATGATGCTCTTGACCAGCCACCACAGGATCAGCATGGCCGCGACGATGGCAACGATCCCCGCAACAGCGGTTATCAGCGGCACATTGTAATGATTGCCCGCAAAAGTGACATCAAGTTCACCCGGACGGTCCGCAAGCCAGGCAAAGCCGAAACCAAGCGCGGCAACGACGACGAAATAGAACAGGACACGCAGCATCGGCCCGCCTCCTACTGACCGGAAGAGGCCGGAGCCTCGCCGGTTTCGCCCATAGTCGATTTGGGTTTCAAGCTGTCGGCAACGAGGCGCTGCACCAGTGCATCAGCGTCACGCCGCGCCCGAATCTGATCAGCGAATTCCTGCGAGGTAGCCTTGGCATCAGCAGGCAACTGTTCCCATTCGCTGAGAGCACGCTCCAGATCACCCGCCTGCAAGGCGGCCTCCATTCGGGCCGTGATCGGTCCGACACCAGTGCCGGTGACATTGCCCGCAACCGGGCGCACGCTTACCAGTCCTCTGGCGCTGGCGACAAGCTGATCCCAAATTCCGGCATCGGCAGGCAGCTTGTTTTCCGTCGCGACGATCCGGTTCGCAACAGCACCGAACCACGCATTCAGGTCGGCAACGGTCGGAACGCCCTTGTCAGCGTGGGCGCGCAGCTGTTCGATGGATGCCTCGTTCGGTGTAACCGAAGCGTAAGTGTCCAGTTCCGCTTTGAAAGAACCACCACGATCAATCGCCGTCTTCAGCGCATTGGCCGCTATAAGCGCCGTCGCATCGGGCTGGCGTGAAGCCTGGGTGACCTTCTCCTGCAAGGAGGTCAGCTTCGATTCGAGCGATGAAATCGTGCCGCTGTTTCCCGAAACTCCGGCTGTCGCCTCGTCCGCCCGGTTCTGTGTCGCTGAAAGCTTGCTTTCCAGCGCGTCCAGCCGCTCGGTCAGAGCAGTGGTATCGACTGCCGCGTCCTGCTCAGCCTCTTTCGGCAAGGCGGCAAATTGCTGCTGAAGATCGGCGAAGGAACCTGCCACCGCCTCTGCCTTGATCTCGGCTGCCTGAACATTCTTTTCCAGAGCCGCAAGCTGCGCGCGGCTTGTATCGTCAAGCGGCGCCGGTGTCGGATTGGTCCGCAAGTCGGCGATCTGCTGTTCCATATGCGCAAGCTGTTCCGCTGTCACTCTCGCGCCCGGAGAGGGGATAACATTGCCCCATTGCAGAGCCAGCAAACCGCCAAGCCCGATTACACCACCAGCAATACCGGCCAGAAGATGCGACGCGCCCGCACCGCTCTTTTGCGCAGTCTGCTGGGTTTCTGGTTTCACGCCCGAGGTAAAAGGAGGTTTGGTATAAGTCGAACTTTCCGGCGTTTCCGTCTTCACGGTCTTTTCGGCAGCCGTCGCTTCGGGTTTGCGTGATGCAGGCTTCGGGGTTTCCGGTTTTGGGTTTTCAGATTTTGAGAAATTTCCCACCGGCTCCGCATCTGGCGTCGCCTTCGCCGGTTCGTCAACCCGCGTCACATCCGATGGATCAAGATTGATTGTCACAGGATTACGGGCCGATTTGGAATGTCGCGGAGTGCCGGGTTTCGCCATGGATCCTCTCGTAAATGCCGATTGGTTGCCTCAAACTCTAACAGATAAAATCGCCAGATGAAGGAAGGTTGCGCCGAAATGAGTCAAAGTTTGGCAAACAGCCGGAAAAGTCCGCCTTCATCCGGGTGGTCTGCGACAAGCGCATTTGCCCGCCAGAGCGACGGCAACCGGTCGGCCACACGGGCAGAAATGCATAAAAACCGCGTTTTCTCGTCAAAAGGCGGCGCGATTTCATGCATCGCTTCGACGAAGCTCGTCGCGGCAACGCCGGAATAGAGCATGACCGCGACAAAAGGCGCGCCGTGAAGCACACTCCGAAGTGCTGACGCAGAATAAGGAATTGTCTCCGTGTCATAGACATCAACGACGTGCATATCGAGTTTGGCGGCCCGCATCTCGTCCTCGAACACCGGTTGGCGCACCCGTCCGGCGAGATAGAGAACACGGGATTGTTCGGGAATATCCCGCCGCATCCTTGCCGCAAGACGAACCGCATCACCGCCCCCGTCGATCACATGACCGAACCCGGCCTTCTGCGCTGCCTGCGCTGTTCCCTGTCCCACAGCAAAGAGCGGCAGGCCAAGAAACGGCCTCAGCCGTTCCGTGTCGATATGGTGAAAGGCATTGGCGCTCGTCACTGTCAAAGCCGCAAACGGGCCATCGGGCAGAGCAAAGGAAAGCGCAACGGTTCGGCTCAGTGGAAGGAGAACCGGCTCATAACCCCTCGACGCCAGTTTGGCGGCGGTTTCGGAGCCAGCCGGCTGTGGCCGCGTCACCAGAACGCGACCAAGAGATGCGATTTGTGCTGGCCCCGCCAAATCTACTCCCAGCCCTCGAAGAATTGGGGACCAGCCTTCGCGCGCAGATGCTCCGCGGCTTCTTTGCCAAGGGCGGCGGCATTTGATGCCGGACCTTCCGTCTTTATCTCGTGCGCTTCAGACCCGTCCGGCTTCAAAATCGTGCCGTGGAAGGAAACCGTATCGCCGTTCACGGTTGCAAGACCGGCAATCGGCGTGCGGCAGGAACCGTCCAGGGCAGCCAGAAATGCCCGTTCGCAGGCAAGTGCAATACCAGTCTCGCGATGCGCAAGGGGCGCCAGCAGCGTGTCGATACGCGTATCGCCGATACGGGTCTCGATGCCGATGGCACCTTGTCCCGGCGCAGGCGGGAAGCTTTCCGGATCGGCCAGGTCTGTAATGACATCGCCTAGCCCCAAACGTCGCAATCCCGCACAGGCGAGAAACGTCCCGTCGACTTCTCCGGCTTCCAGTTTGCGAAGGCGAGTATCGACATTGCCGCGGAAAATCACCACTTGAATGTCGGGACGAAGACGGCGGATCAGGGCCTGACGGCGCAATGATGACGATCCAACAGTTGCACCCTGCGGCAAATCAAGGAGGCGGGAAGCCGTACGACCGATAAAGGCATCGCGCGGATCTTCGCGCTCAAGGAAAACAGAAAGATGCAGACCATCGGGCAGAACCGTCGGCATATCCTTGGTCGAATGGACTGCGAGATCGATTCGACCATCCGTCAGCGCCTGCTCGATCTCTTCGGTAAAAAGCCCCTTGCCGCCGATCTCGGAAAGCGCGCGATCCTGAATGCGGTCACCTGCCGTCGACATGGGAATGATTTCAATAGCTTCTTCCGGCAGACCATGTGCCTCCATAAGGCGACGACGCGTCTCGTAAGCCTGGGCGAGAGCAAGCTTGCTGCCCCGCGTGCCTATCTTCAACGTGCCATTCTTTAAGGATGCTGTTTGCATATTGCGCTGTCCATGGTACCGGATTTTTCAATGAATTATGAGACAGGCAGGGTCTAACCGCAAATGCGCATTCTTGGAATAGAAACAAGTTGCGACGAAACAGCCGCCGCAATCGTCGAACGTGACGGTCAAGGTGAAGGACGGATTCTGTCCAATGTGGTTTTGAGCCAGATCGCCGAGCACGAACCCTATGGCGGTGTGGTGCCGGAAATTGCCGCACGCGCCCATGTCGAAGCGCTAGACCGGCTGGTTGCGCGCGCGCTCGAAGATGCCGACATGAAGCTTGCCGACGTCGATGCGGTGGCCGCCACGGCAGGACCGGGGCTGATCGGCGGACTGATCGTCGGGCTGATGACCGCCAAGGCACTGGCCATGGCGGCACAGAAGCCGTTTTATGCCGTCAACCACCTGGAAGGCCATGCATTGACGGCACGTCTGACCGACGGCCTGCCGTTTCCTTATCTGCTGCTGCTCGTTTCCGGCGGTCATACGCAGATGGTGCTGATACGCGGTATTGGCGACTACGAACGCCTCGGCACCACTATTGACGACGCGCTGGGCGAAGCCTTCGACAAAACGGCAAAGCTTTTGGGTCTGCCTTATCCGGGCGGTCCAGCAGTCGAACGTATGGCGCTTCAGGGCAATCCGAAGCGATTCGCCCTGCCGCGACCGCTGAAGGGCGAAGCACGGCTCGATTTTTCCTTTTCCGGTCTCAAGACAGCGGTGCGCCAGACGGCAACAGAACTGGTTCCATTGTCGGATCAGGACGTGGCCGATATTTGCGCCTCTTTCCAGGCTGCAGTCGCCGACACGCTGTCCGACCGGGTGGGCCGGTCACTTGAACGTTTCAGAAACGAATTTCCCGATTGCGAAACACCGGCGCTTGTCGTTGCGGGCGGGGTCGCGGCCAACAAGACCTTGCGCGCCGCGCTCGAAACTCTTTGCGCCCGGCACGGTTTCAGCTTCATCGCTCCGCCGCTCGATCTATGCACCGACAATGCTGCAATGATTGCCTGGGCCGGTGCCGAACGGGCCGCAACGGAAGCTCCTGATTCGCTCGATCTTGCACCACGCTCGCGCTGGCCGCTTGACGAGAAGTCGGCTCCGCTGATCGGAACCGGACGACGTGGAGCCAAGGCATGAGCGAAAAGACTAGCAAGATTGCTATTCTGGGTGGCGGCGCCTGGGGCACGGCCCTTGCGGCTATGGCATGCAGCAGCGGCCATGATACATGGCTATATCCCCGCGACGAGGCGATGGTCGAAGCCATCAACCGGACACACCGCAATCCGCGCTATCTGGGCGAGATCGAACTTCCCGGTGCTATAAATGCAAGCACGGACGTGGCTGCTGTCGCCGAACATGCGGATGCCGTTCTAGCCGTCATTCCCGCGCAGGCCATGCGCGCCGGGCTTTCGCAGTTGAGCAGTCTTATTCCGCAAACCGCACCCGTCGTGCTCTGCGCGAAAGGGATCGAACGCAGCACCGGACGGCTGATGTCGGAAATCGTAGCTGAAGTTCTGCCGAACCATCGGATCGCAGCGCTATCCGGTCCGAGTTTTGCAACAGACGTCGCCAAAGGGCTTCCGACCGCCGTGACGGTTGCCTGCGAGGAAGCAGCAATTGCCGATCGGCTCGCAGCACTTTTGTCCGGTCCAGCCTTCCGATGCTATTCGACAACCGATCTCAAAGGGGTCGAAATCGGCGGTGCTTTGAAAAATGTCCTCGCTATTGCTGCCGGTGCTGCCGTCGGGCGCGGGTTCGGCGCAAGCGCGCAGGCCGCTCTCGTCACGCGCGGGTTTGCGGAACTCCGCCGCATCGGTCAGGCCATGGGTGCCAGACCCGAAACCATCATGGGGCTTTCCGGTCTCGGCGATCTGATGCTGACCTGCTCTTCGTCGCAGTCACGCAATTACTCCTACGGGCTGGCACTCGGACGAGGCGAAGACCTGACCAATCGACCGCTTGCCGAAGGCGTGGCGACCGCACCGATTGCCGCCGAACTATGCCGCAAACATGCTATCTCCGCACCCATCATCGATGCGACGGGTGCACTGCTTGACGGCACCATCACCATTGACGAAGCCGTGACGGCTCTGCTCAACCGACCACTCAAGACCGAGGACTAGAGCGTGATCCCGAAGGTGGGAACCGGTTTTCGGACAAGATCATGCTCGAACGGAAAGGATAATTGACAATGCTTTTTGCTCTTCTGTGCAACGACAAGCCGGACCATCTGCAAGTGCGCCTCGATACGCGCCCTGCACATCTCGACTATCTCAAGGGTCTTGGTGACGGGCTGAAGTTCGCAGGCCCCTTCCTCGGTGAAGACGGCAAGCCAAACGGCAGTCTGGTCGTTGTCGAAGCTGCCGACAAGGCCGCAGCAGAAAAGATCGCTGCCAATGATCCTTACGCACTGGCAGGCCTGTTTCAGAACGTAACCGTGCGTCCGTGGAATTGGGCGATCAACAATCCCGCCAACGCTTGAGGCTCATGACTGATGGCTTACTGGCTGTTCAAATCCGAACCGTTCAAATGGTCATGGGAAATGCAGAAAGCCCGTGGCGAAAAAGGCGAGCAATGGGACGGCGTGCGCAATTATCTGGCGCGCAACAACATGCGCGCCATGAAACTGGGCGACAAGGGCTTCTTCTATCATTCCAACGAAGGGCTGGAAGTCGTCGGCATCGTCGAGGTCTGTGCGCTGGCGCATCATGACAGCACGACGGACGATCCGCGCTGGGGGAATGCGTGGATATCAGAGCTGTGCGCGACATGCCGAAGCCGGTAACGCTGAAAGATGTGAAAGCCAATCCGAAGCTAGAGAAGATGGCGCTCGTCACCTCGATGCGTCTTTCGGTGCAGCCAGTGACGGAAGATGAATGGATCGAAGTCTGCCGCATGGGCGGACTGGACGCAAAGAGCGCTTTGGCATGAGCATGTCTGCATCCCCAAACCGGTTCCCGCTTTAGGGAGACATGCTCTGATGCTCGATCCGGCACATAAAAGCGCGCGTGATTTCATTCTGGCCAATACCAGCCTGCAAGCGCCGCCGCACGTGCCGGAAATTCGTCTGCATCTGGCCGATGAAGCGCACGACCTTTGGCACAAGACCGAGGAAGAGCTTGCTACAATCGGCCTGCCGCCGCCCTTCTGGGCTTTCGCCTGGGCTGGTGGTCAGGGTGTGGCACGCTATATCCTTGATCATCAAGAAACGGTGAAAGACAAGACGGTACTCGATTTTGCATCCGGTTCCGGCCTTGTCGCCATTGCCGCCATGCAGGCAGGCGCGTCGAGCGTGCTGGCGTCGGACATCGACCCCTTCGCGCTTCCGGCCATCGAGATCAATGCATCGGCCAATGGCGTGTCGGTGCTCCCCTCATTGGATGACCTCATCGGGCAGGACGGTGGTTGGGATGTGATCCTGGCAGGCGATGTCTTTTATGAAAAGCCGCTCGCCGAGCGGCTTATTCCCTGGTTTTCAAAACTTGCCGAACGTGGCGCCCGTATCGTCGTCGGCGATCCAGGACGCGCCTATCTACCGAAAGACCGGCTGCAGCAACTTGCCGTCTATACCGTGCCCGTCACCCGCGCCCTTGAAGACGCTGAAGTGAAGCGAACGACCGTCTGGGCGTTTATTTAAGCAAATTTCTTCGCACCCGCCACACACACGACGACCACCGCTGCCGTCGCGACCATACCCATACTGACGGGTTCCCCCGCAATACCGGCAGCCAGCATAAGGCCAAAGAAAGGCTGGAGAAGCTGTAACTGGCCGACAGTGGCGGCACCGCCCTGCGCAAGGCCGCGATACCAGAAGAAGAAGCCGATCAGCATCGAAAACAGCGAGACATAGCCGAGGCTTATCCAGGCTGGCGTACCGATGCCCGCCCATGTCTCCGGACGCGTCAAGACACTCAGCGGCAGCATGACCGGCAGCGAGAACACCAGCGCCCAGCAGATAACCTGCCAGCCGCCGAGCCTGCGCGAAAGCCGCGCGCCTTCGGCATAGCCCAGACCGCAGACGATAACGGCAGCGAGCATCAGCACGTCACCCAGAAGCGTGGACTGGCTTCCCTGCCCATAGGCATAGGAAGCGACAATGAGGCTTCCAACCACTGAAAACAGCCAGAACATCGGGCGCGGATGCTCTCCACCGCGCAGGACAGCGAAGATTGCCGTGGCGAGCGGGAGCAGCCCGATGAAGACAATCGCGTGGGCAGACGTCATGTGCTGAAGGGCAAGCCCCGTCAGAAGCGGGAAACCGACGACCACGCCAAGCGCCACCACAATCAACGAGATGGCATCGGTGCGGCGGGGAAAAGGTTCCCGAAACGCCAGCAGAAGCGCCATGCCAAGCAGTCCCGCGATAGACGCTCGCGCCATTGTCAGAAACGTCGGATCGATATCGATCACCGCCAGCCGTGTTGCCGGCAGCGAGCCGGAAAAAATCAATACGCCCAAAAACCCGTTGACCCATCCGGCGGTCTTATTCCCAACATTCTCACGCATAGTGTCTTTTCGACTTTCTCTAAAATCGTATAAGGATTCGTGAGACAATGCCGCGGAACTGCCCGAATAATCAGAGACAGTTTTGGGACAATTCTGGCAAACTGTACTGGTACAAGGGATAGTACAGATGATTTCGACGGGCCTTCTGCGCAGCCTCGAAGCTGTAGAAGCTGCTTACGCAAGCGGAGAAATCGAGCGTGGCGATGAAAACGCTACCGCCGACAGGACGCCGCTCGTTGAAAAGGTGATGGGCATTATTCGCGGACGCATTACGGCGATGAGCCTTGCGCCGGGTGCGCGACTGCCTTCCATCCGTCGCCTCGCCGAAGCGATGAATGTCTCGAAATCCACTGTCGTTGAAGCCTATGACAGGCTGGTGGCGGAAGGCATAATTCAGTCGCGCCGCGGTGCCGGTTTCTATGTTTCGGAGCGCGCTCGCCAGCCATTTTCGCTGGCCATCAACACACCGCACAAGGAGCGCCAGATCGATCCTTTCTGGGTCATGCGACAGTCACTTGAGGCAGACGACACCGCACTTAAACCGGGGTGCGGATGGCTACCCGACACGTGGCTTCCACAGGAAGCGATCCGCCGGGCGATGCGCGCGGTTGCTCGCGACGAGGGGAGCAATATTGCCACCTATGGCGAACCGCTCGGTTTCCGGCCCCTGCGCCAGCACCTTGCTCACCGACTCGGTGAACAAGGCATCGACGTTTCGAGCGGAGAAATATTGCTGGCCGATTCCGGCACGCAGGCCATCGACCTGATCTGCCGTTATCTGTTGCAACCGGGCGATACGGTTCTGGTCGATGATCCCTGCTACTTCAACTTTCAGGCCGTGCTTCTGACACACCGTGTAAAACTGATCGGTGTGCCCTATACCCATACCGGCCCGGACCTCGAAGCCTTTGCGAAAGCAGCCAGCGAACACGCGCCGAAACTCTATATATCCAATGCCGGATTGCATAACCCGACCGGCGGTTCGATGACGCCAGCCACGGCCCACCGGCTGCTGAAGCTCGCCGAAGCGCATGGCGTCACGCTGGTCGAAGATAATATCTTCGGCGACTTCCACCCCTCGCCTACCCCGCTTCTTGCCGAACTGGACGGGTTCGACCGCGTCCTGCATGTTGGCAGTTTCTCCAAGACGCTGTCCGCCGCAGCCCGCGTCGGCTATATCGCCGGACGTCGCGACTGGATCGACGGGCTGACCGACCTGAAGCTCGCCACCAGCTTCGGGGGCAATGTGTTGTCGCAACAGATTGTGCATGCGCTCTTGACCGATGGTGCCTACCGCCGCCACGTGGACAGCCTGCGCGCCAAACTGGCCGATGCGATGACACTCATCGCCAGCCGCCTGAAGGCAGAGGGCCTCACGCTGTGGACCGAGCCGCAAGGCGGCATGTTTCTATGGGCCGAATTGCCCGCTGGGCTGGACTCCGGCCAGATTGCGCGGCATGCTCTGGACAAAGGCGTCGTGCTTGCGCCCGGCAACGTCTTCAGCCCGTCACATACGGCCAGCCGTTTCCTGCGCTTCAACGTTGCGCAATCGCTGGAGCCATACGTTTTCGCTGTGCTGCGCGATGCGATGAGAGACGCGCGCACCAAAACCGACAGCTGAAAAACTCCCTCAACATTAGCACTCCCGTATCGAAAACAATTTCAAGCAAAAGAGACACAGTCATCCGGACGGCTGCGGTTATACTCCTGCGACATGTCTTTGGAGGAGACATCGCGCATTTCTTCGTCAGTTGGGTGTCGAAAGACATGCCGTCATGACGATCCAGCGCAGGGAGAACGGAGAGAGCAGGCTCGCGATATGTTCGCGCCTGCTGGGAGGGAGTAGCATTGAATACGCACCAGTCCGGGGCGGATACGCTTTCGCGTCCCGAAGATGAAAAACTATCTGTCGCTGCCAATCTGGCATATGGTTTTCAGCATGTGCTGACCATGTATGGGGGCATCGTGGCAGTTCCGCTGATCATCGGTCAGGCGGCTGGTCTCAGCCCAACCGAAATCGGCCTCTTGATCACCGCATCGCTTTTTGCCGGTGGCGTTGCCACCGTCCTGCAAACCGTCGGCATACCTTTTTTCGGCTGCCAGCTGCCTCTGGTCCAGGGCGTCTCTTTTTCGGGCGTCGCCACCATGGTGGCCATCGTCACATCGAGCCAGACCGGTGAAGCCGGCTTGCAGGTCGTGCTGGGAGCCGTCATTGCGGCAGCCGTCATCATCGGCCTTATCATCACGCCGATATTCTCACGCATCACGCGTTTCTTTCCGCCGCTCGTCACCGGTATCGTCATCACCACCATCGGCCTGACGCTGATGCCTGTTGCGGCGCGCTGGGCAATGGGCGGAGACAGCAACAGCCCCGAATTCGGCAGCATGGCCAATATCGGTCTTGCCGGCCTCACACTGGTCATCGTGCTCATTCTCAGCAAGATGGGCAATGCCACGATTTCGCGACTTTCGATCCTGCTCGCGATGGTCATCGGAACCTTTATCGCCTGGGCGCTCGGCATGACCGATTTTTCGCGGGTGAGCGAAGGTTCAATGGTGGCGCTGCCGGAAATCTTCCACTTCGGCATGCCGATATTCAGCCTCGCAGCAACGCTCTCTATGTTCATTGTGATCATGGTCACGCTCGTCGAGACTTCCGCCGATATTCTGGCGGTCGGTGAAATCCTCGGTACGAAAGTGGATTCGCGACGTCTCGCCAACGGCCTGCGCGCGGATATGCTTTCAAGCATCCTGTCGCCGGTTGTCGGTTCCTTTACGCAAAGCGCCTTCGCACAGAATGTCGGCCTTGTCGCTGTGACAGGCGTGAAGAGCCGTTATGTCGTGGCAACTGGCGGGCTGATCCTCATCACGCTCGGCCTCCTGCCGGTGATGGGTCGGGTGATTGCCTGCGTTCCTCCGGCAGTTCTGGGTGGAGCGGGTATCGTCCTGTTCGGCACGGTGGCTGCAAGCGGCATCCGCACACTCGCCAAAGTGGACTACGAGAACAATATCAATCTCATTATCGTGGCAACCTCGATCGGCTTCGGTATGATCCCGATCGCCGCACCCCAGTTCTATCATAACTTTCCGACCTGGTTTGAAACCATCTTCCACTCCGGCATCAGCTCGGCAGCGTTGATGGCCATTGCGCTCAACCTGATGTTCAATGAAATCAAATTGGGCAACAGCAACCAGATGTCAGTCTTCGCGGAAGGTACGGAACGCATCATCCGCCATCACAACATCTCGGAACTGCATGACGGAGATTATTTCCTGAACGGCAAGCTCTACGATGCCAAAGGCAATGAAGTCAGGGTCGTTGCTGCTGCCGCCGCACACTGAGACGATTATCTCAGGACACGGATCATGGTTCGGTCCGTCAGATGAGGCAGGAGGCGCGCCATGTCGGCGCGCCTCAATGCTATGCAGCCTTCTGTGGGCGTATAGCCGGGTCGGGCAAGGTGAAAGAAGATTGCACTGCCGCATCCGCGACGGCGTGGCGCAATATTCCAGTCCATCACAATGCAGACATCATAAAGATCATCTCGCCGCCACATATCCTCGTGGCTTGCCGCATAAGGCAGCCTTACCGGGCGGTTGTAATTGGCATCAGACGGCGCATCACACCAGCCATCCAGACGGCGGACACGCCCGAGCGGCAACCGCGATGA
Source organism: Brucella sp. MAB-22 (assembly GCF_025908475.1). NCBI lineage: Bacteria > Pseudomonadati > Pseudomonadota > Alphaproteobacteria > Hyphomicrobiales > Brucellaceae > Brucella > Brucella sp. MAB-22. Next base: position 2,505,502 of record NZ_CP109782.1, read on the forward strand.
CGGCAGCACACCCTTGTCGTCGCGCCGGTATCCGTAGAGCAGCCGCATGGTTGCCAGAGGCGTTGCTCCGTCACCTTCGCGCTTGAAAGCGCTGATTCCCCCCTTGCCAAGAGCGCATTCCAGCACCAGATTGCCGGCAACAAGCAAACCGCGAGTCTTGTGGCCCGGTTTGGCCCGCACATCGATAATGCCAATTCCTCGGCTAATTTCGTATCTGGCCAAGCCCCCGCCTCCGTGTCATGCATGTTTCAAACCGTTGTCGGCGAGAGCAAAAATCTCTTTCGCGTTTCGCCGCTTCAACTTGTCTCCATTAAATGTCATAAAACACCAAGAGCCATTTAAATCAAAGAGTAACGAGGACAGGCATGACAGGCCGTACGATACTGATTGTGGACGATGACGAAGATCTCCGTTCTATCCTCGTCGAACAGCTGGAACTGTGCGAAGAATTCCAGATTTTGCAGGAAGACAATGCCACCAAGGGCATCCAGACTGCGCGAAACGGCATTGTAGACCTCCTGATCATGGATGTCGGCCTGCCGGATATGGATGGACGTGAAGCCGTAAAATTGCTGCGCAAGGGTGGTTTCAAGGCACCGATCATCATGCTCACCGGCCACGATACGGAATCGGATACGATTCTCGGCCTCGAATCGGGCGCCAATGATTACGTCACCAAGCCGTTCAAATTCGCAGTGCTTCTGGCGCGCGTGCGCGCGCAGCTGCGTCAGCACGAGCAGAGCGAGGATGCGACCTTCATCGTCGGCCCTTATACGTTCAAGCCCGGCCAGAAACTCCTCATCGACGAGAAGGGCAGCAAGATTCGCCTCACCGAAAAGGAAGCGGCGATCATCAAGTATCTCTATCGCGCCGGCGACAAGGTTATCGGCCGCGATGTGCTTCTTGAAGAAGTATGGGGTTATAATTCAGGTGTGACCACGCATACGCTGGAAACCCACGTCTATCGTCTGCGCCAGAAAATCGAAAAAGATCCGTCCAATGCGGCGCTTCTGGTCACAGAAAGCGGGGGATACAAGCTTGTCCCATGATGGACAGCGCCCGATGCAGGTGTATTGACGACCCATGGCGCTTGATGACGATATTCGCATTCTCGGCACGGTAGGCCTGTTCGAGTCTTTTACGCCCGAACAGTTGCGGTTGCTTGCCTTCGGTGCGGAACGTCTCGTTCTCAGGGCCGGACGTGAGCTTTTCCGTGAAGGGCAAAGTGCCGACTGCGCCTATATCGTCGTATCGGGCAATATCACCCTGTTTCATGAACAAGACGAAGGGCGGATTGCGATCCGCCCCGTCGGCCCTGGCGCCATGATTGGCGAAATGGCGTTGATCGCGCAGACCTCGCGTCTTACCGGTGCAGTCGCCGAAGCGGAAACCGAGGTTATCCGCATCAGCCGCGCAATCTTCCGTCGCATTCTGGAAGAATATCCCGAAGTGGCGGCGGCACTCCATGCGCATGTCAGTCGCAATCTGCTGGAACTGATCGGCGAAATCGAAAAGGTCGCACCCCGCCTGAATAGCGATTGACCCTTTTCAGAGTTCAATCACCCTTTCCATTCCGATGGCATTGAGAAAAGCCTGATCGTGGCTCACGATGATCAATGCTCCCTCATAGGCATTGAGAGCGGTTTCCAGTGCCTCGATGGAATCGAGATCGAGATGATTGGTCGGTTCATCAAGGATCAGAAGTTCGGGAAGCTCTGTTCCACCCAGAACGCAGGCAAGTGCCGCCCGCAACAATTCGCCTCCACTGAGACTGTTGGCAAGCCGAGAAGCCCCCTCGCCGCGAAACGAAAAACGCGCCAGTGCTGCACGGGCATCATTGTCGTTCGACCCCGGATTGAGACGCCGATAATTTTCATAAAGGGTCTGGCCGCGATCCATCAGGCTCATCCGCTGGTCAAACATCACCATGCGCTCCGGGCGCATGACGGTTCCGGCCAAAGGTTGAAGCTTCCCCGTAATCAGCCGCAACAGGCTGGTCTTGCCTGCGCCATTCGGCCCTGCGACAACCACACGCTCGGCTCCCACGATCTTCAATGACAAGTCGCGGATCACCGGGCAGTCGGCTTGCGGCCCGCCCGAGACATTTCGCATATCGAGCATGACGCGACCGGAAGGCGGAACCGCACCAGCCACATTGAAATGCATCGGCCTTACTCGCTCCACTTTTGCTTCCGCCTCCTGCAACTGCTCGTTGGCCCGGCTAGACTGGCGTTCCGCCAGTGCATCGCCCCGGCCCTTCGACTGCTGCGCACGGTCCTCCCGGGCATCGAGCAGCATTTTGCTCATCCCTGCATCGGCGCGCGATTTGCGACCGCGTGCATCGCTGCGCGCCTGTCTTTCGGCTGCAGCCTGTGCCTTCCGCTCCACCTGCTTGACTTCACGCTGTGCCGTTACGAGATCGCGCACCGCCGTCGCGCGCTCTTCGGTCTTTTTTGCGTGATAGAAGTCCCAGTTGCCGCCGTAGAGCCGAAGCCCGTCCGGAGATAATTCCGCTATCGCATCCATGGACTGCAACAGTTCGCGGTCATGGCTGACCACCACGGCTGCGCCGCGCCAGGCGGTCAGCAAATCGACAACTGCCAAACGACCGGCACGATCGAGATTATTGGTCGGTTCGTCCAACAGAATGAGATCAGGTTTGCGGAAGATGAGTGCTGCAAGCGCCGCGCGTGTCTGCTGGCCACCGCTCAAGGCCGAAAGGGGTGTGTCGGGAGCCATATCAGGCAAACCAAGCCGCTGCAGCACGTCGGTAAAACGCTGTGGCAGAAGCCAATCGGCCTCATTGAGATCGCTGTCACTGGCCAAGCCCTGTTCGACACGTGCCAAAATGTCGAAGTCTGTGCGCGCATCGAAAAGATCAGCAAGCGTCTCGGAACCATCGCCGCCGACGTTCTGCCGCAACACACCGATGGTCCCGTTTACGGTCACATTTCCGCTTGTCGGAAGCATCGCGCCACTCATCACGTGCAGCAGCGTCGATTTCCCGACGCCATTGCGTCCGACCAGACCGATGCGACCTGCGGTTATGCTGAAATTGACGGATTCGAAGAGAGTACGGCCATCAGCCGTAACGCAGGAAACATCCTGAAGTGTAAGAAGAGCAGACATCGCGAACCATGGAAACGTTGAAAACACTGGTCATTTGAAACAGTGCAATCCGATCCATCGTTCTTCTCTCCTTGTTAAACTGCCTTCTATATAAGCCTTACGACGCGATCAATCCAGATCGAATGTCGCAATGACTGGCACATGGTCCGATGGGCGGTCCCAACCGCGCGCATCGCGAAGGATTTGCAGACCCTGCATATGCCCTTCAAGATCGGCAGAACCCCAGACGTGATCCAGCCTGCGGCCACGATCCGATTCGGCCCAATCCTTGGCGCGATAGCTCCACCAGGTGAAGATTTTCTGATCCGCCGGAATAAGCTGTCGCATCAGGTCGCTCCAGCCACCCTTCACACGCAAATCTTCCAGCGTTTCGGTTTCGATCGGCGTATGGCTGACGATCTTGAGCAACTGCTTGTGCGACCAGACATCGTTTTCGAGCGGAGCAATGTTGAGATCACCAACGAGAACGGAAGAATGTCCGTCCTGCCGGTCGGCGACGATAGCGCGCATTTCTTCGAGAAAAGCCAGCTTATGCGCAAACTTCGGATTGATCTGCGGGTCCGGCTCATCACCGCCCGCAGGAACGTAAAAGTTATGAATACGGAGCTTCTTACCGCCCGCCTCGACGACAGCGCTCAAATGGCGGCAATCGCCCATGTCGCAGAAACCGATCTTTTCCACGCCCGTCAGAGGACGCCGCGATATAGTTGCAACGCCGTGGTAGCCCTTCTGACCACTGATCGCGATGTGTTCATAGCCGAGAGCCCGGAACCCTTTCGACGGAAACAGATTATCGGGGCACTTCGTTTCCTGAAGGCACAGAACATCCGGCTGATAATCGCGCAGAAACTGTTCGACCAGCGGCATACGCAGACGAACGGAATTGATGTTCCAGGTAGCAACGGAAAAGGCCATGAAGATAGGACTCGCAGCAACGAAAAAGATGCCGCGAACCTAATCATTTATCCGGCAAATGCAAACGGCTTGCCTATCACAAACTGACGATTACTGACCTTTACGCTTCATTGCGATGCGCTGATAGTCGATCTTGAACATATCGTCGGTGAAACGCACGCCGCTGCGCACGTTGAAGATCATGACAGTGGTATCGAGCTTCTGGGCATCGGTGATGGTCCACTGCTTCAGCTCGTACGATTTAGGGTCGAACATCATGGTGATTTTCGAATCGCCAAAGATCGACTTGTCGCCCAGCACCAGCGTGGTCATATCCGGCTCCTGCTTCACATTCTGAAGACGGCCCCCACCCAGATCAATCCGATCTGCCAGCAGAAGCTTCAAGGGCGTCTTCGAAAGCGGATAAAGGTCCCATGTATCGAGCTTGCGATTGTTGATGACGACCGATTCGCCATCCGAAATCACCCGGATTGGAGAATTATTGTAGTTGAAGCGAATCTTGCCCGGACGCTCGATATAGAAAGTGCCGCCCGTCTGTTCGCCCTTCGGGCCGAACTGCACGAACTCGCCGGTCATTGTACGTACCGATGAAAAATGATCGGCGATCTGCTGTGCCGCCGCACCGCCGCCTGCCCCCTGCGCCATCGCGGCGACGGGAGCGAGAACCAGCGACGTCATGCCAAGCCCAAGCGCTCCCATTCCCAGCACGGCGGCAAGGCGACCAGCTTTCGCGAAGGCGGAGAAACGGGAGAACATCATCGACAAACTTTCTCTTTTCATCATTCTGTTTAACTACGCCGCCAGTTGGGCGCGAGTATGGCCATCAGAAATCATCGTCGCCAGTGGGAACCAAAATTTCACGCTTGCCCGCATGGTTGGCCGGACCGACAATGCCCTCCTCTTCCATGCGTTCGATGATTGAGGCAGCCCGATTATAACCAATACCGAGACGGCGCTGGATGTAGGAAGTCGAAGCCTTCTTGTCACGCAACACCACGGCCACGGCCTGATCGTAAGGATCGTCGGAATCCTCCAAATTGCCGGTTCCAGCCGGACCGCTGCCACCTTCGTCGTCTTCGTCATCCTCGGTGATGGCATCGAGATATTCCGGCACGCCCTGAAGCTTCAGATGCTGCACGATGCGTTCCACCTCGTCGTCACCGACGAAAGGCCCATGCACGCGCTGGATGCGGCCACCGCCAGCCATGAAGAGCATATCACCCTGACCGAGAAGCTGCTCGGCGCCCTGCTCGCCCAGAATGGTTCGGCTATCGATCTTCGACGTCACCTGGAATGAAATGCGGGTCGGGAAGTTGGCCTTGATCGTTCCGGTGATGACGTCCACTGATGGGCGCTGGGTGGCCATGATGACATGAATACCCGCCGCACGGGCCATCTGCGCCAGACGCTGCACCGCACCTTCGATATCCTTGCCGGCAACCATCATCAGGTCGGCCATTTCGTCGATAATCACGACGATATATGGCATCGGCTCCAGATCGAGCTCCTCCGTCTCGTAAATCGCCTCGCCGGTATTGCGGTCAAAGCCGGTCTGGACCGTACGTGCAATCGGCTCGCCCTTTTTCTGCGCAAGGCCGACGCGCTGATTAAAGCCGTCAATATTGCGCACACCGACCTTCGACATCTTGCGATAACGGTCTTCCATTTCGCGCACGGTCCATTTGAGCGCGACCACGGCTTTCTTGGGATCGGTTACGACAGGCGTCAGCAGATGCGGAATGCCGTCATAGACCGAGAGTTCCAGCATCTTCGGATCGATCATGATCAGGCGGCATTCCTGCGGTGTCATGCGATAAAGCAAGGACAGGATCATGGTGTTGATCGCCACCGACTTACCCGACCCGGTCGTACCGGCGACGAGAACGTGCGGCATCTTCGCGATATCGGCGATCACCGGCTCGCCATTGATGGTCTTGCCGAGTGCAAGCGCCAGCTTCGCCTTCGACTGTTCGAAGTCGCGACTTGCCAGCATCTCGCGCAGATAAACCATCTCACGCTTCGGATTCGGCAGTTCGATGCCGATGGCGTTACGCCCCGGAATGACGGCCACGCGTGCCGCAATGGCGCTCATTGAGCGGGCGATATCGTCGGCAAGACCGATGACGCGCGAGGACTTGATTCCCGGTGCGGGCTCCAGTTCGTAAAGTGTCACCACCGGACCGGGCTTCACATTGATGATTTCACCACGCACGCCGAAATCTTCCAGCACGCCCTCCAGCAGACGGGCGTTCTGTTCCAGCGAATCCTTGGAAAGCGCCGGATCGCGCTGGACAAGCTTCGGTTCGGCAAGGAAATGCAGCGACGGCATTTCAAACACGCCGTTGTCCTTGAGGAAGGATGGCTGCGCCTCACGCTGGGCGCGTGCACCGGGTTTCGGCGACGGAGCGGCCTGTTCCACGCGAGCCTTTCGGCTACGCGGCGGCGGCGCATCGTGCCATTCCTGACCGGCGAGCGGCGCGCCGTCATCCATATCGTCCATATCGAAAGGCGGTTCGTCATCAGCAGCCGCTGGCGCTCCGAAACCGGGTTCGCGGCGCGGCGCATTGCGTGTTTCGGCGTTGCGGCGCACAACGCGCATATTGTCGAAATCTTCCGCGCGCGGGCGACGACGGCCAAGCCCCGTCAGGCGCTTGAAGTTCGCGGTCGTGGTCAGTGCCAGATGGGTGAGTGCACCCATAAGCTGGAAACCACCACCGGCTGATGTTTCATCGTCCTCGTCATCTACTGCGAAATCATCCTCCTCAGCGCCACGGCGGCCCGAGGGCTGTGCAGGATTGACGATCCCCACACCGCGCCCAATGATACCGCTGGCGAAAAGGCAGAGCCAGAAGGCCGGTACGGCGAGGATAAGCGCAATGCCTGAAGCGATCGCGCCTTGCGGGAAACTGCCAAGAAAAAGACCCGGGAACTTCAGGATCATGTCGCCGAAGACGCCACCGAGACCAATCGGCATCGGCCAGCTTTCCGGCACGGCGAAGCAGCTGGCGATGGCTGCAAACAGGAGTGCAGCGCCGAGCCACGCGAAACTGCGCTTGGCTACGCGGCCAATGTCGCCGCGTGTCATCATCAGCAGCGACCAGACGGCGAGCGGAAGCAACGCGGGAACACTCGCCAGACCGAAAAACTGCATGGCAATGTCAGAGAACACTGCGCCCGGATAACCCAGCGCATTCGTTACCGGATTGTCGGTCGCATGGCTGAAGCTCGGATCGGCAACATTCCAAGTCGCCAATGCGCCGACCGCCATGCCGGTGAGCGCCAGAAGTCCCAATCCGAACAGGATATAGAACTGCCTGCGGAAGAGATTGGCCAGTTTCAGCCTGTCTTCCGTAATCCGCTCGTCACGCAGCGGGTATGAGGGCGAATATCCTTGCCGCATATAGCCTGTCCCGAACCGAAAATATTTGCTGGCCCCTGAGCGGAAATGCTCCGGGCACATTGAATCGGTCCGATCCTAGTCGCGGGATGGTTAATTCCTCATTAACCATGCATCAGGCCGCAGATAAATCCTGTCGACAAAATGAAAAAGGCACGGTTTTCCGCGCCTTTTTCCTCTTGAGACAATCCCGCTCTATTGAACGGATTCGCCGTGCAAAGCGATGTCGAGGCCCTCGATCTCAGCCTGTTTGCTGGGGCGCAGACCCATGACGGCCTTGACCACGTAAAGAATGATCGCGGTGGCGATCGCCGTATAGACAATCGTGATGGCAGCACCGAAGAACTGCTTGCCGATGGTTGCACCTTCACTGGCCGGGTTGATCGCCGCATCGGCGAAGAGACCGGTCAGCACCGCACCGACGAAGCCGCCGACACCATGGACTCCGAACGCATCGAGCGAATCGTCATAACCGAGCGCATGCTTGATCTTTACAGCCGCCACATAGCAGACCGCACCAGCCACGATGCCGATGATGAGCGCACCCATGGGGTTGACGAAACCGGCGGCAGGCGTAACGGCAACAAGGCCGGCAACGGCGCCTGAAATGATACCGAGCACGCTCGGCTTGCCTGCAATCGCCCATTCCACGAACATCCAGGCCAGAGCTGCACCGGCGGTCGCAACCTGCGTATTGAGCATGGCGACGCCAGCAAGTGCATTGGCACCGACAGCGGAACCGGCATTGAAGCCGAACCAGCCAACCCACAGAAGGGCAGCACCAATGACCGACAGCACGAGATTGTGCGGCGCCATATTGGTGTGGCCGTAACCATCGCGCTTGCCGATGATGAGAGCCGCAACCAGACCGGCCACACCGGCATTGATATGGACGACCGTGCCGCCAGCAAAATCAAGCACGCCATCCGACGCCATGAAACCGCCGCCCCAGACCCAATGCGCGACCGGGATATAGACGATAAACAGCCAGAGGGTCAGGAAGACAAGCATGGAGGAAAACTTCATGCGTTCGGCAAACGAACCGGCGATAAGTGCGGGCGTGATCACCGCGAAAGTCATCTGGAAGGTGATAAACACATATTCGGGGATCGTTCCCGTCAGCGATTCCATCGTGACACCGGAGAAAAAGGCCTTGGAAAGACCGCCAATATAAGAGTTGAGCGATCCACCATCGGTAAAGGCCAGCGAATAGCCTGCAACCATCCAAAGAATGGACATGAGACAAGTAATGGCGAAGCTCTGCATCACCGTGGAGAGCACATTCTTCTTGCGCACCATGCCGCCATAGAACAGCGCGAGACCCGGTATAGTCATCATCAACACAAGCGCGGTTGAAGTCAGCATCCACGCCGTATCGCCCGTATCGAGGGTTGGTGTCGGTGCGGCGTCCTGTGCCAATGCCGTTCCCGCCATGGCGACGAGCGCAGGCAGGGTAGCCAGAAGGGCCGTTTGCTTGTTTCTTCCTGTTATGAGCATCGAATTTCTCCGTCGAAGGGCGGCTTCAAACGCGGCTGCGCTGGAAAGACCGGTTCAAACAGAGAGAAACAAAAATCGTGCCAGTTGGCCCTGGCTGGCAAATTAACTGCACATTTTCTGATATTCGGTGCGCCGGATGCGGAAATTCCGGGCCATGGAAGAGGTGGTGCCGCTACGATTTCGAATCGAATGACGCCGTAAGTGATTCATTCGATTCGGTTTTTGCACCACGAGCATTCTACTAATCAGCAGCGAAATGCCTTATTTTTAATCGACTGATTGATGCGCGATTAAAAAATAATCACTTCTTTTTGTCATGGACGCGGATCAACCCTTCCTGCGCGACCGATGCGATCAGCACGCCATCGCGTGTATAAAGCGCACCCCGGTTGAAACCGCGCGCGCCGGAGGCGCTGGGGGTGTCCTGCGTATAGAGCAACCAGTCATCCAGCCTGCATGGACGATGAAACCACATGGCATGATCGAGGCTTGCAACCTGCAGATCACGGTCGAAAATGGTGCGGCCATGCGGATGCAGGGACGTATCGAGCAGCGTCATATCGGAGAGATAGGCGAGAATGGCGGCCTGCAATGCCCGGTCATCCGGCACGATACCGCGCGCCCTGACCCAGACATGCTGGACAGGCTCAAGCTTCTCGCGCGAGAAATAATGGGTCAGCGAGACAGGCTTGATTTCGATAGGTCGCTCCCGCTCCCAGTATTTGCGCACATTGGGCGGCGCCATATGGAGATACTGCTCCTTGATGTCGCGATCGCCGACAAGCTGCTCAGGCATCGGTAGTCCTTCCGGCATGGGAAGCTGGTGATCGAGCCCACCCTCATCCACCTGAAACGAAGCCGAAAGGGAAAAAATGGCCTTGCCATGCTGCTTTGCCAGAACGCGCCGTGTGCTGAAGCTCGATCCGTCGCGGATACGGTCCACCTCATAGACAATCGGGATCGCTGGATCGCCGGGCCGCACGAAATAGGCATGCAGGGAGTGGACATGTCGCTCGGGCTCAACCGTGCGCTGCGCTGCGATCAGCGCCTGCCCAATTACCTGCCCGCCGAAAACCCGCTGCCAGCCGACCTGTGGACTGTTGCCGCGGAACAGATCCACCTCAAGAGTTTCCAGATCGAGGATGGAAAGAAGCTCACGCATTGCGTCAGTTTGAGCGTCAGCGGACTTTTCTTGATCGGTCATGGACAGCCTGTCTCCTGCAACCATATATATGCTTTGGGTTCTTGTTTGAGCCGGAGCATTGGAACCTGTCAAGAACCGTGCGCGAGAAGCTGTATCGGCAGAGGCCCGGATATCTCGCTTCGGCAGTTCGCGTTCCGACATGCACCGCGGCAAAATATCGGGTTTCTTGGACAACGATATATGCCAAAACAGCGCTAGAGCGGTTCCAGTCAAACCAGAATCGTGGAACCGCACTATCTCTTTGTTTCTAAGCATTTGCCTGGCGCAAAACCGCTTCGCACTTTTGCTGGAAATGCTATCGTGAGATAGATTCTCGAAAGGAAATGACTATGGCCGCCCGGAAGAAGCAGGAAGCAGCACGCAGTAACGATGTGGTGATTGCAGGCGGCGGCTATGTCGGGCTCGTCACGGCAGTTGCGATCAAATCGGCGGCACCGCATCTTTCTGTCACCGTGATCGACGGTACACCGGCTGGTGCCTGGAAGAACGACCCCCGCGCCTCCTCGATTGCCGCGGCTGCATCACGTATGCTTGACCAGCTCGGCTGCTGGCAGGAAATCCTTCCCGAAGCCCAGCCCATTACGGAAATGGTCATCACCGATTCGCGCACTTCCGATCCCGTGCGCCCGGTTTTTCTCACTTTCGAAGGTGAAGTCGAACCCGGCGAACCCTTTGCCCATATGGTGGAAAACCGTGTCCTCAACACCGCCCTCCATAATAAGGCCGAAGCGCTCGGAATTGTCTTCCTCGAAGCCACCAGCGTAGAGAATTTCAACACTCTCCCTGAAGGAGTAACCGTCACTCTCTCCAATGGGGATACGCTTGAAACGCGCCTGCTGATCGCCGCAGATGGTGCGCGCTCCCGCCTGCGTGATCTTGCTGGCATCAAGACGGTCAACTGGGATTACGGCCAGTCCGGCATCGTGTGCAATGTCGCCCATGAACTGCCGCATGGCGGCCGGGCTGATGAGCATTTTCTTCCAGCCGGTCCATTTGCGATCCTTCCGTTGAGGGGTAATCGCAGTTCACTGGTCTGGACCGAGCGCACATCGGATGCCGAACGCCTCATTCGCGAAGACGACTTCGTATTCGAGGCTGAACTGGAACAGCGCTTCGGGCATCGTCTCGGCGTCCTGCATGTCGAAGGCCCGCGCCGCGCCTTCCCGCTCGGTCTGACGCTGGCACGTGAATTCGTGAAGCCACGTTTCGTGCTGGTGGGCGATGCGGCGCACCGTATCCATCCCATTGCCGGTCAGGGCCTCAATCTTGGCTTCCGGGATGCCGCCGCAATTGCCGAAGTCGTGGTCGAAACGGACCGCCTCGGCCTCGACATCGGTTCATTTGCCGCTCTGGAGCGTTATCAGTCCTGGCGTCGCTTCGATACCGTGCAGATGGGTGTGACGACGGACATCCTGACCAAGCTTTTCTCCAACGACAACCCGGCCATCCGCTCTATCCGCGATATTGGTCTGGGGCTCGTAGACCGGGTACCGGCGTTGAAATCCTTCTTCATCAAGCAGGCCGCCGGTCTTTCAGGCGATACGCCGCGCTTGTTGAAGGGACAGGCTATCTGAATTCTCGCCAAGTTCTGGTTGATTGCTGGAAGCCGTGGTCAAGCGCCCTATATCGGTAGCGGAAATCCCAACCGAGAGGAGAGCTTCCCATGGACAGAAAAGCAACCGCCGTCTGGCAAGGCACGCTGAAGGAAGGCAAAGGCACCCTCAACACGCAAAGCGGTGCACTGAAAGACCTGCCTTACGATTTCAAAGCTCGTTTTCAGGACGAAAGCGGTCGCTCCGGCACCAATCCGGAAGAACTTCTGGGCGCTGCTCACGCAGGCTGCTTTGCCATGCAGCTTTCCGCGCTCCTGACGGAACACGGAACACCACCGGAAAAGCTGGAAGCAACTGCGGCAGTCACTGTCGGCCCCGCAGCTGGCGGTGGCTTTGAGATCAGCCGCAGCGCGCTCACGCTCAATGCCTCTATTCCCGGCATTTCGGTCGAGGATTTCGAAGCGCTCGCCAACAAGGCCAAGCAGTCCTGCCCTCTCTCGAAAGCACTGGGCGCCATTGAGGTTACGCTGGACGCAAAGCTGGTCTGAAAAATTTCAAGACGCGGAAATGATGAGCGGGCGCAAGCCCGCTTTTCTATTCGGGCAGGTGGCAAACAGCCTCGATATTGTGCCCATCCGGGTCCGTCACGAAAGCAGCGTAATAATCAGGATGGTAATCGGCACGCAAGCCGGGTTTGCCGTTGTCGGCCCCCCCGGCAGCAATGGCCGCTTCATAAAAGCGGTCAACCTCGGAGCGGGTTCCCGCTGAAAAAGACACATGAAGCACGCCATCGAGCTTCGCGCCCTTCTGCTTGCCGATCCAGAATTCCGGCTTGCCATTGCGGCCATACCCCACCCAGTCGCCGAACTCCATGGCCCGGCTTATGCCAAGCGGGGCGAGTGCCGCATCATAGAAAGCTCGCGATTTGGGCATGCTGGAAATGTTGAAACCAATATGATCGAGCATGATTGCCCTGTCTCCGATGGATATATTCTCAAATGAGATATCGGCGCAGCTACAAAGATCAAGCCTTCTGCGATGGCAACCAGAGCTCAGATCAAGAAAAAGGGGAAGGTTTGCACCTTCCCCTCATTCAAACCGATAACGATGCCGCGATTACACGCGGCGCTCGACCATCATCTTCTTGATTTCGGCAATCGCCTTGGCAGGGTTCAAGCCCTTCGGGCAGGTCTGCGCACAATTCATGATCGTATGGCAGCGATAGAGCCGGAACGGGTCTTCGAGATTGTCGAGACGTTCGCCCTTGGCTTCGTCGCGGCTATCGATCAGCCAGCGATAAGCTTGCAGCAGCACGGCAGGACCGAGATATCGGTCGCCGTTCCACCAGTAGCTCGGACACGAGGTCGAGCAGCAGGCGCACAGAATGCACTCGTAGAGACCGTCGAGCTTCTGACGGTCCTCATGGCTCTGCAGCCATTCCTTCTGCGGCTCCGGCGAAACCGTCTTGAGCCATGGCTCGATGGAACGATGCTGGGCGTAGAAATTGGTGAGGTCCGGCACAAGATCCTTCACCACCGGCATATGCGGCAGCGGATAAACCTTGATGGCACCCTTGATGTCGTCCATGCCCTTGGTGCAGGCAAGCGTGTTTGCGCCGTCGATATTCATGGCGCAGGAACCGCAAATGCCTTCACGGCACGAACGGCGCAGCGTCAGGGTCGGGTCAATCTTGTTCTTGATATAGAGCAGACCGTCCAGAACCATCGGACCGCAATCGTCGCGATCGACATAATAGGTGTCGATGCTCGGATTGGCGTCGTCGTCCGGCGACCAGCGATAGATACGGAATTCGGTAACCCGCTTCGCACCGTCAGGGCGCGGCCAGGTCTTGCCCTCTTGCGGGCGCGAATTCTTGGGAAGTGCGAGTTCAACCATTGCTCTTTCCCTTGATTAGTAAACGCGCTTCTTCGGCGCAATCTTGGCGAGGCTGATGCCGCCTTCCTCTTCCGTCGTCAACGGATCGAGGTGGACAGGACGGTAGTCAAGCTTGACCTTGCCATCCGGCGACAGCCAGGACAGGGTGTGCTTGCGCCACACGGCATCGTTGCGATCCGGGAAATCCTCATGCGCATGGGCGCCGCGGCTTTCCTGGCGCGCTTCGGCGGAAACAACCGTCGTCAGCGCATTCGCCATCAGGTTTTCCAGCTCAAGCGTTTCGACGAGATCGGAGTTCCAGATCATCGAGCGGTCGGTGACCTTGATGTCCGGCAGTTCATGCCAGAGCTTTTCCATGCGTTCGACGCCCTGCTTGAGCGATTCCGACGTACGGAACACGGCGGCATCTTCTTGCATGGTACGCTGCATCTTCTCGCGCAGTTCTGCGGTCGGCTGGGAGCCGTTGGCAAAACGCAGACGATCGAAGCGTTCCATGATCTTGTCACAGGCGGTAACGTCGAGATCCGGAATCTTCGACTTGCGATCGATGACCTGCCCGGCGCGGATTGCAGCTGCACGGCCAAACACGACCAGATCGATCAGCGAGTTGGAGCCGAGACGGTTTGCACCATGCACCGAAGCGCAGCCTGCTTCACCCACCGCCATCAGGCCCGGCTGTACGCGGTCTGGATCAGCCTCGGTCGGGTTCAACACTTCGCCCCAGTAATTGGTCGGAATGCCACCCATATTGTAGTGAACCGTCGGGAGAACCGGGATCGGTTCCTTGGTCACATCGACGCCTGCGAAAATCTTGGCTGATTCCGAAATACCCGGCAGGCGTTCATGCAGAACAGCCGGATCGAGATGGTCGAGATGCAGGAAGATGTGATCCTTGGCCTTGCCGACGCCACGGCCAGCACGGATTTCCATGGTCATGCAGCGCGAGACGACGTCACGCGAGGCAAGATCCTTGGCAGAAGGCGCGTAACGCTCCATGAAGCGTTCGCCTTCAGAATTGACCAGATAGCCGCCTTCACCGCGCGCGCCTTCAGTAATCAGGCAGCCTGCACCATAGATGCCAGTTGGATGGAACTGCACGAATTCCATGTCCTGCAGTGGCAGTCCGGCACGTGCGACCATGCCGCCACCATCGCCGGTGCAGGTATGGGCAGAGGTTGCCGAGAAATAGGCACGGCCATAACCGCCCGTCGCCAGAACCACCATCTTGGCCGAGAAGCGATGGATCGTGCCGTCATCAAGGTTCCACGCCACGACGCCGGTGCAGACACCGTCAGTCATGATGAGATCGAGCGCGAAATATTCGATGAAGAACTGCGCGTTGTTCTTGAGCGACTGGCCATAGAGCGTATGCAGGATCGCGTGGCCGGTACGGTCGGCAGCAGCACAGGTGCGCTGGACCGGAGGGCCGTCGCCGAAATTCTGCATGTGACCGCCGAACGGGCGCTGATAGATCTTGCCTTCTTCCGTCCGCGAGAAAGGCACACCATAATGTTCCAGTTCGTAGACGGCGGCAGGCGCTTCACGCGCCAGATATTCCATCGCATCGGTGTCGCCGAGCCAGTCCGATCCCTTGACGGTATCGTACATGTGCCACTGCCAGCTGTCCGGGCCCATATTCTTGAGCGAAGCGGCGATGCCACCCTGCGCTGCGACCGTATGCGAACGGGTCGGGAAAACCTTGGTGATGCAAGCCGTCTTCAGGCCCTGCTCGGCCATGCCGAGCGTTGCGCGCAAGCCCGCGCCGCCAGCTCCGACCACCACCACGTCGAACTTGTGATCGACATAGGTATATTTGCTTGCCACGGCAGCGTCGGCCGCGTTGTTTACTGCACTAGCCATCGGGCTATCAACCTCCGAAGCTCAGCTTGAGAATCGCAAAAATGCAGGCAAAGCCGACCACCGCTGCAAAGAAGGTGTTCAACATCACCAGCACGACCTTCATGCCTTCGCCATGCACATAATCTTCGATAATGACCTGCATACCCAGACGCATGTGATAAACGCCAGTCAGAACGAACAGCGCCATCACGATTGCCGTGAAGGGATGCGACAGGGCAGCCCGGACTTCCGCATAGCTTGCGCCATTGAGCGAAATGACCAGACCGATGAAAAACATGACCAGCGGCACAAGAGCGGCGGCGCTCAAGCGCTGATACCAGAAATGACCGGTGCCTTCCTTGGCTGATCCCAGACCCCGAACCTTGCCGAGCGGGGTGCGCATATCATTGTTCATACCGTTCATGAAACCAGCTCCCCTTAGCGCACCGAATAGGCAACGACCCAGACGAGGATCGTGGCGATGACAGAGAAAACGACGGTCGCCCAGGCGATCTTCGAAGCTGTATGCTTTTCAAGACCAGCGCCCGTATCCCAGATCAGGTGACGAACGCCACCGGCCAGATGGTGCAGAAGCGCCCAGGTATAGCCGAACAGGATCAGGCGGCCGATCCAGGACGAGAACAATGCGTTGACGAAATTGAAGCACTCTTCGCTGACCGCAGCCGAAATCAGCCAGGCTGCCAGCAACAGGGTGCCGAAGTAAAGTGCGCCGCCCGTGATGCGATGGACGATGGACATCGTCATCGTAATGACCGGCTTGTAGATGGACAGGTGCGGCGACAAAGGACGCTGGCGCGTTACAGTCGGTTGTGTCATGGCTCTGTAGGCTTCCCTGACGTTTCTCTCCGGCCACACCCCGCTGACGAAGATCAGCGAAGCAGCCAGGTTGCGGGTTCTCCCGAACCTCAGTTCGACGTCGTCCAAAGCACAGGGAACCGGACTTTACGATCCCGCGCCGGTACGACCCAATAAAATATGGCTGGACCGTGGCGTACGGCCCTATGTGGCGCTTTCTACTGCGCTTTTACCATCACGTCAAAGAAGCTTTTTCACGAAAAGACTAACAATTGGTCGCACCTGGGCGACACATTCGCGTGATTGCGGCATTCAAACGATTGAAGACCGCAATCAGCAAAAACATGTGTAATTTCATCAACTTTTGGGAAATCAATCAACTGCCGAATCGAATCACATAGCTCGACCAGTCCGCAGCCGTAGCAATCTGTTCATAGAGCTTGCGCCCGTCTTCCGGCACGCGCGGCGCATTAAGCACCAGCTTGGACCAGCTGCGCTCTTCCGCCTTGTCGGCAAGCACGTCGATCAGCGCCTTGGCTATGCCCTTTCCGCGATGATCGTGATGCACATAGATATGGTCCACCTGCCCTGCACGCAGACCCGTCACGGGTTCGGGCAGATCGTAGAAGATCACGAAGCCGACCAGATTTCCGTCGACCCTGGCCCCCAAAGTTTCAGCGGCGCGATCCTGAAGCAGGTGTTCGGCATAAAAATCATCGGGTCGGCGTGGAGCGCCGCGCTTCAGGGCCTGCGCATAGCTTGCCAGCAGCGGCGCGAATTCATGGGCATCACGCAGATGGAGGAGCGCAATATCGACGGCATGATCTTTGGTCATTGGACGTTCCTTGGCGTTTCCAGCTCTTCCGCCCGCGACCTGCGAAGCAGTAGCGCACGAGAAGACCGGTTCGATTTTAGCCAGCACGGATGACAAAGGTAAAGAAAGAGTTAAGATAGTTCTCATTCTCTTTGGGATCATGCACGATGAGGCTCGATCAACGATGGCAAACTGCAAACGGCTGATACTTGGTCTGGTTGTCGTCGGCGCCCTTGCGCTGACCGGTCCCGCGCTTGCCGAAGAAGCGATGCGCTCCGTCGATGCGTCGGGAAATCTTGTCGTCCAGATGCCGGATAATGGCGCGAAGATCATCCGGGTCGGCGCGGCGCAGAAGCCAGTTTTGCCTTCGCCGCAACGCATGACGGTGATTACCGCGCCGCGGGATCGCACGGTTGCCTATATCGTCGCCAAGCCCAACAGCAATTGCGAGAGCGCAGTCGTGCTGCGCGGGCGCTCTTTCATGTATGGGATCGACCGCGGGGAAACGCCGGTCCTCGACCATGCAGGCTGCGGCTATCAATAGCATTCGTTCAACGCCCGGCCTTTGAGCGGAATTCCACCACGTTTTCGTCCACCAATATCGGCAGAGCGCTGCGGACGCAGTTGCGCCCGCCCTTCTTCGCTTCATAAAGCGCCCCGTCGGCCCGCTTGTAGAGATCGGAAAACACATCGTCGAATTCCATTTCCGCGATACCGAAGCTCACGGTGAATTCAATCCCGCCGTTCCTGCCTGGAATATGGATATCGCGACAGACAAGCCGGGTCTTGTCCGCAAATCTCCATGCGGACTGGATCGTATTGCCCGGCAGAATGATCGCGAATTCCTCGCCGCCAATACGCGCGGCAATCCCACCCTTGGCATTGGCTGCCTTGCGCAATTCGGCGGAGAACGCGGCAATGACGCGGTCTCCCAGCGCATGACCATGTGTGTCGTTGATTGCCTTGAAGTGATCGATGTCGCACAGAACAAGCGACAAGGCCTGCCGCATGCGTTTCGACTTTTCAATTGCAGCCTCGGCGCGAAACTCGAAACCGCGCCGGTTGAGCAAGGTCGAAAGCTGGTCCGTTTCCGAGCGGATCAACATATTGGCGATCAGCTCCCGCATCAGGCTCAAGAGCAGAAGCAGCCCGCCTGCGACGGAAAGAGCAGCACCGATTGACTGTGAGAACATTGCATAGGTCGTATCGATATAATCAGCCGGTTCAGCACCCGCGCCTCCCGACAGCACAGCGATGACCGGCTTGAACAGGAAGTGGACGGCACTGATACCAAACAGTATCGCCATCAAGGTATCGATACCGTTGCGTTCCACCCGCAGGATCAGCCACACTGCCAGAAGGAGTACGAGGAAATAGGGCGCCTGATAAAGCAGCATGCCGATCATCTGGCTGCGGGCAATGTCATATATGCTGTAGACTGCGGCGAGAGATGCAATGGTCAGCAGACCGAGCGCAATCCACGGCACCGGTCGGGCATACATCCGCGCCAGACCGACGACCAGACAGGACAATGTCAGGTAATAGGTCGAAAAGGCGAGCATATAACCGAGGCGGGGATTGGGAATGGAAGGCATGGCAAGCTCTGTCAGGAAATAGAGCATTGCGAAAATAAAGCCGAAGGCGAAGACAGGCGCGGCCGCATTATCCCGCGCATAAACGGCAATGCCGAGAAATGCGAAAGCAAACAGACCGGAAACGGTCATGTTGATCAGGAGGATAAAGTCGGCTCCATTCATCGATGCTCTTCCCCGTGCTGGCTGTCAAAGGCTCCCAGACGCCAGCCACCCCATTCCTCCTTACAATCAAAGCGTGAAAAAGCTGCTAATATACAGCCAAAGAAAAACCGCCGGGATGAGCCGGCGGTTTGATCTTTCCAGAAGCGCTTCAAAAACGCTTCGTCAGGAGTGAAACCTCAGTTCCACTCGCGAATGTCGACGAAATGTCCGGCAATTGCCGCAGCGGCAGCCATGGCTGGCGACACGAGATGGGTGCGGCCCTTGAAACCCTGACGGCCTTCAAAATTGCGGTTCGAGGTCGAAGCGCAACGTTCACCCGGCTTAAGGCGGTCGTCGTTCATGGCAAGGCACATGGAACAACCCGGTTCGCGCCAATCGAAACCGGCTTCGATGAAGATCTTGTCGAGGCCTTCAGCTTCCGCCTGTTCCTTCACGAGACCCGAGCCCGGCACGATCATGGCGTTGACGCCAGCCGCAACCTTCTTGCCAGCGGCCATGCGTGCCGCATCGCGCAGATCTTCGATACGACCATTGGTGCAGGAACCGATGAAGACGCGATCGATCTTGATGTCGGTCATCTTGGTGCCCGGCTTCAGGCCCATATAGTCCAGAGCACGCCACTTGGATGCACGCTTGGTCTCGTCCTTGATCTCATCCGGGTTCGGAACGATGTCCGTGACGAAGACCACGTCTTCCGGTGAGGAACCCCAGGAAACGACCGGCGAAATCTTAGCGGCATCCAGTTCGACGATCTTGTCGAAATGTGCACCCTCATCCGAATGCAGCGTCTTCCAGTACGAAATCGCCTGTTCCAGCGCTTCGCCCTTCGGCGCGCGTGGCTTGTCCTGCACATAGGCAAAGGTCGTTTCGTCCGGTGCGATCAGACCAGCGCGCGCACCGCCTTCAATCGACATGTTGCAGACCGTCATGCGGCCTTCCATCGACAACGAGCGAATAGCGCTACCGGCATATTCGATCACATAACCGGTGCCGCCCGCAGTGCCGATTTCGCCGATGATGGCAAGCGTGATGTCCTTGGCGGTGACGCCGGGAGCCAGTTCGCCCTCAACACGCACGAGCATGTTCTTGGCTTTCTTCTGGATCAGCGTCTGGGTAGCCAGAACGTGTTCTACCTCGGAGGTGCCGATACCATGCGCCAGCGAACCGAAAGCGCCATGCGTGGAGGTGTGGCTGTCGCCGCAGACAATGGTCATGCCCGGCAGGGTGAAGCCCTGCTCCGGCCCGACGATGTGCACGACACCCTGACGGCGATCACGCTCGGAATAATATTCAACGTTGAAATCCGCAGCATTCTTGGCCAGAGCTTCGACCTGAATGCGGCTTTCCTCGTTCTTGATACCGTTGATGCGGTCCGGTGAGGTCGGAACATTGTGATCGACCACGGCCAGCGTCTTTTCAGGATGACGCACCTTGCGGCCAGCCATGCGCAGGCCTTCAAAAGCCTGCGGACTCGTCACTTCGTGCACAAGATGGCGATCAATATAAAGGAGGCAGGTTCCGTCTTCCTGCTGATCCACTACATGGTCGTCCCAGATCTTGTCGTAAAGTGTACGCGGCGCGCTCATTGCGAGAGGTCCTTTGAATAGTTCTTAACTTTGGCTGTCATATGCACCCGCCATCACGGTTCGTCAAGAAACTGAAACCGCAACAGGGTGTCGCAGTAACAATCTTGCGAGATATGGGCGGAATTATGCAATATGTTACGCAGCCCGTCGCATTTGGCAAATAAAAAAGGCGACCCGAGGCCGCCTTTTTCAAACAGATTGCTGTGAAGCTTATTCAGCAGCAGCCTTGGCGGCTTCGGCCTTGGCAGCGGCAGCCTTGTCGGCTTCGCGCTCGGCCTTGGTACGGTTGTCTTTCTTTTCAGCAATACGGGCAGCCTTACCGGTAAGGCCACGCAGGTAGTAAAGCTTCGCGCGACGAACCTTGCCGCGGCGAACGAGTTCAACGCCTTCGACGATCGGCGAGTAAACCGGGAATACGCGCTCTACGCCTTCGCCGTAAGAAATCTTGCGAACGGTGAAGTTTTCGTTGAGGCCAGCGCCGGAACGGGCAATGCAAACGCCTTCATAGGCCTGCACGCGGGTACGCGTACCTTCGGTAACGCGAACCTGAACGCGAACCGTGTCGCCCGGCTGGAAATCTGGAAGCTTGCGCTTTTCTTCGATCTTTGCTGCCTGTTCGGCTTCAAGCTGACGAATGATATCGGTCATCGTCTCTCTCCTTCTTGAATTCTTCTCAAACAGTCAGAGCGCTCTGCACTTGCCGCCAAGCAATCCTTGGCCCTGCGGCTATGCCCTCAATTTCAGGCAGGAGCGGTACACCATTTATTGGTTTAGGACGTTTCGGGCTTTGCCCGAACGAGATATTACAATGTCGGTACTAGCCCGAACTCGCGCGGCAATACACCATTGCTGCCAATGAATCAATATCAGGACAAGAAAATCGCCTCAGATACGGCCCAGATGCGTGTCCTTGAAACCGGTTCCATATTTGAGACCGAAGCCAAGCGCGCGGTCAACACCGATATGCACGGCCCAGATCAGTGCCATAGCGATGCAGATCTGCCAGTTCATCGCCCAGCCCAGAACTGCGAGAAGCACAACGCCGATCCAGCTATGGGCGATATTATAGACCACAGCACCGGTGCGCGGCCCCTTCATATAGCCGAAGAAAGACAGATCGGGCGCCAGAATGAGCAGGGCGAAAAGCCACCAGCTTGCACCGCTGACCCAATAGGCTCCCAGCGCCAGCAGCGCGAGGGAAAGACTTTCGAGCCGCTGGATCAGGTTCATTTGCGTTTGCCCTCGCTATAGGCTTCCCAAAGATCGGGACGCCGTTCCTTCGTGATCCGTTCGGCCTGCTCATGCCGCCATTTATCGATTGCGCCATGATTGCCGGAGGTCAGGATTTCGGGAATGGGCCTATCTTCCCAAACCTGCGGACGGGTATAATGCGGATGTTCGAGCAGCCCGGTTTCAAAACTTTCCGTCTCACCGGATTCGCGGTTGCCCATCACGCCCGGCAAAAGCCGCACGATTGCATCAAGCAAAACGATTGCCGCGGTTTCTCCACCCGACAGGATGTAATCGCCGATCGATACTTCCTCGAGATTGCGCGCCTCGATGACGCGCTCGTCCACACCCTCGAAACGACCACAAAGAATGATCGCGCCCGGTCCGTCGGCCAGTTCGCGCACGCGCTTCTGCGTCAGCGGCTTTCCGCGCGGGCTCATCAGCAGCGTCGGACGGCGACCGTCGGCAACCGAATCCAGCGCGCGGGCGATCACATCCGGCTTCATCACCATGCCAGCGCCACCACCGGATGGCGTGTCATCGACCATGCGGTGCTTGCCTTCCGCAAAATCGCGAATCTGCACCGCATCGAGCTGCCATTTGGCCTCGCTGAGTGCCTTACCTGCAAGCGAAGTGCCAAGGGGGCCGGGAAACATTTCCGGATAAAGCGTCAGCACCGATGCATGAAAGAAGCCGGGCTCATCATCGACCCTTGAAACGTCGGTCATGACTTCTTCGGCTTTTTCTTTTCGTTCTGCGGGCGTTCATCCTCATCGTCGGCGATCAGTCCAGCGGCATAGGGCTCGACCAGCAAAGTGCCCTTATCCAGATCGATTTCCGGTACGGCTGCCTCCGTGAAAGGAATAAGCATCGGGCGCTTGCCCTTTTCGCTGAGCTCGATGAGGTCGCCGCCACCGAAATCGAACAGGGCGCTCACCACGCCATAGGTCTTGCCTTCGGCATCCACCGCCAGCAAGCCGATCAGGTCGGTCTGGAAGAACTCGTCTTCGTCCAGTTCGTCGTCCGGCAGCTGCGAACGATCAATGAAAAGTTCGGTCCCGTTCAGCGCTTCGGCGGCATTACGGTCATTGATGCCCTTGAAGCGCACGACCACGACCGTCTTTGCTGGACGAGCTTCCAGAACCTCGTAACTCTTGCCCTGTTCGTCATAGAGCAGGCCGTATTCGGCAATTGCCAGCGGATCGCCGGTGAAGGTCTTTACTCTCACTTCGCCACGCGTGCCATGGGCGGCACCAATGACGGCAAGCTGGATCGGGTTTTCTGGACGCGGCATTGCCAACCTTGTTTCTGCTGCTCGAATAGAACTATTTTTCGTTCAATAACCCTTTCGTCAGCGCAATTCACCTCAATTCGTAAGAATAGTGCTTTTCGTCCCGCGAACAACCAGCCGGTAACCTATCGCTGGCAAACTGTCCGTCCACCCAGAATGAACGACCGGCTTGATTATGACAACGAACAGCGAATTTCTGATCCCTGCCCGCGCCGACCTCGCAGCGGCGCGTGAAGAATGGTTGAAGACGCTGAAGGATGCGCGCCGCCTGTCGGAAAACACACTCGAAGCCTATGAGCGCGACACACGTCAGTTCCTCAATTTTCTGACTGGGCATCTGGGCGAACCGCCATCGCTGAAAGATGTTGGCAATCTACGGATCGCCGACCTGCGTTCGTTTCTGGCCAGCCGTCGCAATGAAGGCGTCGGTGCCCGCACGCTGGGCCGCGGGCTTGCTGGCGTGCGCTCGCTTTTACGCCATCTGGAAAAACGCGGCCTGGCCAATGCGGCAGGCGCAAGCGCCATGCGCGCGCCACGCCAGCCGAAATCATTGCCGAAACCATTGACCGCCGAAGACGCCCGGCGCGTGGTTGCAGCCGATGGGCAAATGGCGGAGGAGCCATGGATTGCCGCGCGCAACGCAGCCGTCCTGACCTTGCTCTACGGTTGCGGCCTGCGCATTTCGGAAGCGCTCGGCCTGATGGGTGATGCGCTGTCCGACAGCACTGCCCGTTCGATCACCATTACGGGCAAGGGCAACAAAGCGCGTCTCGTCCCGCTTCTGCCCATCGTGCATCGCGCCGTTGCACAGTATCGAACGCTTTGTCCGTTCGACCTTTTCGCCGACAAACCGCTTTTTCGAGGCGCCAAGGGTGGTGTGCTGCATGCTGCGATCATCCAGCGCGAAATGCAGAAACTGCGTGCTGGTCTCGGCCTGCCCGACAGCGCGACGCCGCATGCGCTGCGCCATTCCTTCGCCACCCACCTTCTGGGGCGAGGCGGTGATCTCAGGACCATCCAGGAGCTGCTTGGCCACGCAAGCCTCTCGACCACACAGGTCTATACCGGCGTGGATACCGAGCGACTGCTGGAAGTCTATGACAAGGCGCATCCGCGCGCTTGAGAAGTCGCTGGCATCGGCAAAAACCGCCCCTATATTACTCTCATGAAAAAGCTGCTTCTCGTTCTTCTCTATGCCTGTCTGGCAGGCACTGTCTCGGCCCGCGCCGACGATGCACCTGCTGCTTGCGCCGTGCACGGCATCAATCTCATTGACGGGTTGGAGGCAAAAGACCCGGCAAGTTGGCAGGAAATACAGCGCGAAGCCGATGCTGTACCCAATCGCAAAGGGCTTCTTTGGAAAATCGATAAAGACGGCGTCGAACCGTCCTATCTTTTCGGCACGATCCATCTTTCCGATCCGCGTGTTTTGACATTGCCGAAAGCCGCCGACGAGGCCTATCGGTCAGCAAGCACTGTCGTCATCGAAACGACGGATATTCTGGACCCGAAGGCTTTCCTGCGCCTCAAGCTCGAACAGCCCGACCTGCTGCTCTTCACTGATGGCAGCACCTTGAAGTCGCATATTCCGCCCGAGCGGCGGGAGGAGATCGAACAGAAGCTTGCAGAACGCGGTATCGTTCTCGACGCGGTTGCAAAAATGAAGCCGTGGGTGCTGACCAGCCTGCTCGCACTTCCAAAATGCGAGAGGGAGCGCAAAAACGATGGCGAGAGATCGCTTGATGAACGGCTGGCTCTCGACGCACAGGCCGAGGGCCGCAATGTTTTGGGCCTGGAAAGTGCAGCAGAACAACTGGTCGCGATGAACCGGATGCCGCTCGACTTCCATCTCCGCAATCTGGTGGCTACCGTCGACTATGGCGACAAGGTCGAGGATGCCATGGAGACCACGACCGCGCTCTACCTCAAGGGCGAGATTGGCATGATCATGCCGTCGCTCCGAAAGATCGTTCCCGACAGCCTTTCCGAAGCAGACTATGAAATATTTCTAAAATATCTCATTTCCGACCGTAATCAGGTCATGGCGGATCGTGCCGTTCCGATCATCGACAAGGGAAATGCCTTTATTGCCGTCGGCGCCCTGCATCTGCCGGGCAAGGACGGAATAATTGAACTGTTACGCGCAAAAGGCTATCGGGTGAGCCCACTATAAAACCTCTAAGCTAGAATATTGCTAGTCGGCTTTCAGATCGGTGATGCTGTTTTCAATGGCCGTTATATTGAGCTCGAGTTCGGCAATCTGTCTCAGTATCGATTTTCCCGGAAGCGCCTCTTCCCGTGCCGCTTCGTCGAGAAGCTTGAACTGTTCATCGCGCAGAAGCGAAGAGAGCTTTTCGAAGCGCTCAATGGTTTTCAGGTTCTCTTTCGACGGCATTATGTCATTCCTCAAATTTCGGCGTGGTTTACGATCGCTCTCAACGACCCGACCTCATCAATGACTTACAGTGATAAAGCCAAGATGGCCAGTTGATCGACCATAGCCCCTATTACCGGATCGCTTCCGTGATTGAATATACATATCAATGTGCAGTTTCGCTTGGGTTAATAGAATCCTCGCCGAATTGCATTGTATAGCTAGTAATTCATAGCTCTTCTTATATTAGATTTCTTGGAACTAAGCGCTCTTTCTCGCATTGATATACACCGGGTTTGTTATCGCAACGCATGTCAACACACATTTGAGGCGGTCGGAGCACAGATTGGCTCATGTATGACCGCAAATGCCCGGCCAACCGTCATTTCCCAAACGTCGCTTCGATGACGAAAGGGACGATTGGAGGAGCCCGTTATGGTTGATCCCCTTGATCCACGAAATAGCGACCCGCGCACAACTTCCGATCCGCGCCTGTCAGACCCTTCCGGAATGCCGCCACCTCCGCCCCCGCGCGGCGGAAGTGGCTATCTGCTTGGTACGGTGCTTCTGGCAGCGATCATTATCCTCGCTTACTTCTTCTACCGGAATGGCAGTGGAACGGATACTGCGGCTCCACCTCCCCCGCCGCCGACGACACAGAGTGAGCCTGCCACACCGGCTCCAGCTCCGGCTAACCCGCCAGCGCAGAATTAAGCATCAAAAAGGCCCGCATCAGCGGGCCTTTTTATAATCATATGGTTGCAGCCAATTACATATGGATCGGCTTGGCGAAGGTCGCCAATGCGGATTCGCGCACGGCTTCCGACATGGTCGGGTGGGCATGGCAGGTGCGCGCCAGATCTTCCGACGAGCCGCCAAACTCCATCAGAACAGCCAGTTCGTGGATCATTTCACCGGCATTATAGCCGAGGATATGAGCGCCCAGAACGCGGTCCGTTGCCTTGTCGGCGAGGATTTTCACGAAGCCGTCTGTGTGCTGCATGGCGCGTGCACGACCATTGGCCGTGAACGGGAACTTGCCAACCTTGTAGTCGATACCGGCGGCCTTCAGTTCTTCTTCGGTCTTGCCGACCGAAGCGACTTCCGGCTGCGTGTAGACGACGCTCGGAATGACATCGAAATTCACGTGACCAGCCTGTCCGGCGATGATTTCGGCAACGGCAATGCCTTCGTCCTCAGCCTTGTGCGCCAGCATCGGTCCCTGAACGACGTCGCCGATAGCATAGATGCCTTCGACATTGGTGCGCCAATGGTCATCGATTGCAACGCGGCCACGATCATCGACATTCACGCCCGCTTCCTGAAGGCCGAGACCGTCCGTATAAGGACGACGACCGGTCGCAAT
Organism: Brucella sp. MAB-22; assembly: GCF_025908475.1. Lineage (NCBI taxonomy): Bacteria > Pseudomonadati > Pseudomonadota > Alphaproteobacteria > Hyphomicrobiales > Brucellaceae > Brucella > Brucella sp. MAB-22. The sequence goes on from NZ_CP109782.1 coordinate 2,532,166, forward strand.
CAGGACCGTGTCGGCTTCTAGCGTTTCAGCCGAGCCACCTTTCACCGGTTCGAACGTCACCTTCGCGCCCTTACCGGCTTTCTCGACGCCCGTAACCTTGGCGCCAAGCTTGAAGGCAATACCCTGCTTTTCGAGCAGGCGCTGGAACTGCTTCGACACTTCGCCATCCATGGGCCCGAGCACCTTGTCGAGATATTCGACGACCGTGACCTTGGCACCCAGACGCGCCCAGACGGAACCAAGTTCCAGACCGATCACACCGCCGCCGACAACGATCAGGCTGCCCGGAACCTTGTCGAAGGAAAGCGCGCCAGTCGAGGAAACGATGACCTTCTCGTCAATATCGACCTTGACGCCCGGAATGCCCGCAACATCGGAACCGGTGGCAATGATGATGTTCTTTGCTTCGATTTCCTCGACCTTGCCGTCTTCGGCGGTCACGGAAACCTTGCCCTTGCCAACGATCTTGCCAGTGCCGATGAAGGCCGTGATCTTGTTCTTCTTGAACAGGAATTCAACGCCCGTGACATTGGCCTTTACGGTCGTGTCCTTGTGCGCCAGCATCTTTCCCAGATTGAGCTTCGGCGTCACTTCCACGCCGAGCGTGTCGAAGGAGTGACCGGCCTCAGCAAAAACTTCCGACGCATGCAGAAGCGCCTTGGAGGGAATGCAGCCGATATTCAGGCAGGTGCCACCGAAGGTCTTGCGCTTCTCCACAACAGCAACGGAAAGACCAAGCTGTGCAGCCTTGATCGCGGCGACATAACCGCCGGGGCCTGTACCGATGACAACCACATCGTATGACATTGAACTATCCTTCTTCAGTCTGTCCTGAACGTTTTTCGAACGCCCCGTCCATCCGGGTCCGTTCCTTCATTCGAAATTATTCACATACAATCGGTGCCTTCGGGCTACCGATCATTCCTCGTCTGGTGAGCATCCCTGAAAACGGAATGCTTCCCACTGAAGCGGCTTTTCGGGTTTCGCCGCTCCAAAATCATAACCATCAAGCGCCGTCACCAGATCAGGCAGCAGGATTGCCTGCGCCGCCGGTTCTTCCGCCTTGGGCAGGACATCGGCTTCCGCGCCTTCCTTCAACGCATAGATGACGCTCTGCCAGATACTGCAATCGTCGAGATCTTCCGGATTGGAACCATCGCCCTTGCAGTTGAAGGTCAGCAACGCATAGGGACGCGCCACACCTTCTTCCGGCCAGATCACCATGCCGCTCAGCTTGAACTCGGGCTTGTCATTGGCCGTGATGGTGAATTCATTCGTCGGTGCCGGTGACATTTTCAGGTCGTTCGGCTGCTCCGGACGGAAGGTCAGCGTATAGGCATCGTCGCGATCGCGATAAATCGCCCGATTCTGGGTGCAGGCCGCCTGAACCGCTGTTGAGAACACGGTGAGCGCAAGCACCGAAACGGCGGCGGTCCTGAAAAGCTTGTTTGCAGCGTGCATCTGTCGGTTCTCCCTGAATGTTCCGGTTGAGTGTTTCCGGCAGCGAATCTTCGGTATCCGAAGATAATGCTTACATAGCCTTTTCGGTGGCAAGTTTAAGTCCCAGCGCAATGAAGACAACGCCGCTGGTCCGATCGATCCATTTCGAGGCGCGCGAGAAGGCCGCTCGCATCTTCGGCGTCGTCATGAAAAGGCTGACGCCGACGAACCAGGAGATCAGGGCGGTTGCCATCACAACACCGTAACCAAGCTTCACTTCGGTCGGTGTATGGGCATGAACGACCGTCGAGAAAATCGACAGAAAAAAGAACACGGCTTTCGGATTGAGCGCATTGGCGGCAAAGCCGAGGCCGAACGCCTTGGCGAAGCTCTGCTGCCTGCGCGGTTCCTTCGGTGCCATTTCTACATCGATCTTTGTCGTTCCAGCGCGCAACGCCTTGACGCCTATATAGACCAGATAGGCCACACCGCACCATTTGACGATATTGAACAGATAGATCGACTTGAAAATGATTAGCCCGAGGCCCAAAACCGTGTAAGTTACATGCATCATCAAGGCGGCGCCGATGCCGAAGCTCGTGATGATCGCCTCGCGGCGGCCATGCAGCAGCGATTGCCGGATGACCATGGCAAGATCGGCGCCAGGGGAAACGATGGCAAAGACGAAAATCGCCATCAGGGATGCAAGTTCGAACAGATAGGGATGCATCGCATTTCCTTCATTGCGCGTGTTTCACGCGCAGGCTGTCATCACAGAACCAAAGCCAGAAGCATGATACCGAGCCCCACCAGACTAATCAGCCAGACGAAGGAACGGAAATAGGGAATGCCCGCCAGATAAAGCGGGATATAGACGATGCGACCGAAAAACCAGAGCCACGCGCCGACAATCCCCCATCCGGACGGATCGCCTTTCAGCACGAGCGCCAGCGCCAGACCGATGAAAGCCGGATAGGTCTCGCGGAAATTGGCAGAGGCCCGCTCCGCGCGCCCGGCAAATTTGCCGGAGGGTTTCAACCCCTCGTCGCGCGGACCGGCATTCCATCGAGAGCCGAGTTCCTTCGTCGCCGCAAAGCCCTGCAGGAGGATATGAACCACCAGCAGGACAACGCTCAAGCCGACCAACGGCAGAAACGGAGATGCGGAGAAGACGCCCGGCTCCATCGTTCGTCCTTAGAGATCGAGAACCAGACGTTCCGGATCTTCCAGGCTTTCCTTGACGCGCACGAGGAAGGTCACGGCTTCCTTGCCGTCCACGATACGGTGATCGTAGGACAGGGCAAGATACATCATCGGACGGATCACGATCTGACCGCCGACGACAACCGGACGCTCCTGGATCTTGTGCATGCCAAGGATACCCGACTGCGGAGCGTTCAGAATCGGCGAGGACATCAGCGAACCGTACACGCCACCATTGGTGATGGTGAACGTGCCGCCCTGCATGTCGGCAACCGAAAGCGTGCCGTCGCGTGCTGCCTTGGCAAGACGTCCCAGTTCCTTTTCAACGCCTGCAATCGAAAGCTGGTCGGCGTCACGGATGACCGGAACCACAAGGCCCTTGTCCGTGCCGACGGCCATGCCGACATGGGCGAAGTTCTTGTAAATGATGTCCGTGCCGTCGATCTCGGCGTTAACAGCCGGGATTTCCTTCAGCGCATGGGTCACGGCCTTGGTGAAGAAGCCCATGAAGCCGAGCTTCACGCCATGCTTCTTCTCGAAGACGTCCTTGTACTTGGTGCGCAGTTCCATGACCGCAGACATGTCGACTTCGTTATAGGTCGTCAGCATGGCGGCGGTGTTCTGCGCATCCTTCAGACGCTTGGCGATGGTCTGGCGCAGACGGGTCATCTTCACGCGTTCTTCGCGCGATGCGTCGTCAGCCGACGATGCCGGACGGGCAGCGGCCGGTGCGGCCGGAGCCGGAGCAGCGGAAACACCCTTGGCGATAGCGTCGAGCACGTCGCCCTTCAGCACCTGACCGCGCTTGCCGGAACCGTCCACCTGATCGGCGGAGAGGTTATTTTCAGCAAGCAGCTTGGAAGCCGCCGGAGCAGGCTGCATAACCGGGCCCGACGAAGCCGAAGCAACAGGTGCTGCTGCCGGTGCGGCAGCAGGCTTGGCTTCTTCCTTCTTCGCAGCAGGAGCCGCAGCGGCGGCAGCGCCATCGGTGGAAATCTGGCCGAGAAGCGCATTGACCTCGACAGTGTCGCCTTCCTTGGCCGTGATTTCAGCCAATACGCCAGCAGCAGCAGCCGGAACTTCCACTGTCACCTTGTCGGTTTCCAGTTCCACCAGCGGTTCATCGATGGCGATGGCGTCGCCGACCTTCTTGAACCATTTTCCGATGGTTGCCTCAGTAACGGACTCCCCAAGCGTGGGAACGCGAATTTCGGTGGCCATGGTTTCTTCTTCCGTTGATCTTCAAACTTTAGATTTTGTGTTCAATTCAGGTTGGAGCAGTTCCGAAAAACTGCTCCAGAACTCTAACCCGGATCAGTTACCGAGCGCATCCTCAAGGAAAGCGGCGAGCTGCGCAAGATGCTTCGACATCAGACCCGTTGCAGGCGATGCTGCCGCCGGACGGCCTGCATAGCGCACGCGCTGATGCTTGGCGTCGATATGAGCCAGCACCCATTCCAGATACGGGTCGATGAACGACCATGCGCCCATGTTCTTCGGCTCTTCCTGACACCAGACCATTTCCGCATGGCGGAAGCGTGACAGCTCATTGATGAGTGCCTTGGCCGGGAACGGATAAAGCTGTTCGACACGCAGCAGGTAGACGTCATCGATGCCGCGCTTTTCACGCTCTTCGTAAAGGTCGTAATAGACCTTGCCCGAGCAGAGAACGACGCGACGGATCTTTGCATCCTTCTGAAGCTTGATGCCTTCGTCCTTGTTGTACTGCGCATCGTCCCACAGCAGACGGTGGAACGACGATTCGCCCGACAGTTCGTTGAGGGTCGAAACGGCACGCTTGTGACGCAGCAGCGACTTCGGCGTCATCATGATGAGCGGCTTGCGGAAGTCGCGCTTCATCTGGCGGCGCAGAATATGGAAGTAGTTAGCCGGCGTCGTAACGTTGGCCACCTGCATGTTGTCTTCCGCACACATCTGCAACCAGCGTTCCAGACGAGCCGAGGAGTGTTCCGGACCCTGACCTTCATAGCCGTGCGGCAGAAGGCAGACAAGACCGGACATGCGCAGCCACTTGCGTTCGCCCGACGAGATGAACTGGTCGAACACGACCTGTGCACCATTGGCGAAATCGCCGAACTGGGCTTCCCACAGAACCAGAGCGCGCGGGTCGGACAGCGAATAGCCGTATTCGTAGCCCAGCACTGCTTCTTCCGAGAGCATCGAGTTGATGGCCTCGTAGATCGCCTGACCCTTCTGGATATTGTTGAGCGGGATGTAGCGGTTCTGGGTTTCCTGATCGTAGAGAACCGTGTGACGCTGCGAGAAGGTGCCGCGTTCGACGTCCTGACCGGACAGGCGGATCGGGCTGCCTTCAGCAACCAGCGAACCGAATGCCAGCGATTCAGCCGTCGCCCAATCGATCCCTTCGCCCGTTTCCATCATCTTGGCACGGTTGTCGAGGAAGCGCTGGATCGTGCGATGGACGTGGAAGTCCTTCGGTACTTCAACCAGCTTCTTGCCGATTTCCTTGAGCGTCTTCATCGGTACGGCGGTCTTGCCGCGACGCTGTTCGTCGGCATTGTCGGCGGTGCGCAGGCCAGCCCACGCGCCGTCCAGCCAGTCGGCCTTGTTCGGCTTGTAGCTCTGTCCGGCGTCGAATTCGGTTTCCAGATTTTCGCGCCACTGCGCTTTCATCTGGTCGATTTCTTCCTGCTTGATCAGGCCTTCAGCAATCAGCTTGTCGCTGTAGAGCTGAACCGTGGTCTTGTGTGCACGGATCGCCTTGTACATCAACGGCTGGGTGAAGGACGGTTCGTCACCTTCGTTGTGACCGAAGCGGCGATAGCAGAACATGTCGATGACCACCGGCTTGTGGAAGGTCATCCGGAATTCGGTCGCAACCTTGGCAGCGAACACCACGGCTTCCGGATCGTCGCCATTGACGTGGAAGATCGGCGCCTCGATCATCTTCGCAACATCCGACGGATAAGGCGACGAACGCGAGAAGGCCGGATTGGTGGTGAAACCGATCTGGTTGTTGATGATGAAATGCAGCGTACCGGCGACGCGGTGCCCCTTCAGGCCCGAAAGGCCGAGGCACTCGGCCACAACACCCTGACCGGCAAAGGCAGCATCGCCATGCAGGAGCAGCGGCAAAACCTTGGCGCGCGTTGCAAGCGGAACCATGTCGTCACGGGTGCGACCAGCCAACAGGTCCTGCTTGGCACGGGCCTTGCCCATCACGACCGGGTTGACGATTTCGAGGTGCGACGGGTTGGCGGTCAGCGACAGGTGGACCTTGTTGCCGTCGAATTCACGGTCCGACGAAGCGCCCAGATGGTACTTCACGTCGCCCGAGCCTTCCACGTCGTCTGGCGCATAGGAGCCGCCCTTGAACTCGTGGAAGATGGCGCGGTGCGGTTTGCCCATGACCTGGCTAAGCACGTTCAAACGGCCACGATGGGCCATGCCGAAGATGATTTCCTTGACGCCCATGGCGCCGCCGCGCTTGACGATCTGCTCAAGGGCCGGGATCAGCGATTCACCGCCATCGAGGCCGAAACGCTTGGTGCCCTTGTACTTGACGTCGATGAACTGCTCGAAACCTTCCGCTTCGATCAGCTTCGACAGGATGGCCTTCTTGCCTTCCGGCGTGAAAGCAACCTTTTTATCCGGACCTTCGATACGTTCCTGAATCCAGGCTTTTTCAGCCGGATCGGAGATATGCATGAATTCGACGCCGATCGTGCCGCAGTAGGTACGCTTCAGAATGTCGAGCATTTCCGGCACGGTCGCATATTCGAGGCCGAGCACGTTGTCGATGAAGATCTTGCGGTTGTAGTCGGCAGGCGTGAAACCGTAGTTTTCCGGCTCCAGCTCATTATAGTCGTTCGGCTTTTCGGAGAGACCGAGCGGATCGAGATTGGCGTGCAGATGGCCACGCATGCGGTAGGCGCGGATCATCATGATGGCGCGAACGCTGTCGCGTGCAGCCTGCGTGATCTCTTCGCTGGTAAGGGCTGCGCCGGTCGTACCCTTCGCTTCGCCCTTTGCTGCCTTGCCTTTCAGCTTGTCGGTGACATGCTTTTCGACTTCAGCCCAGTTGCCGTCGAGCGCGGAAATCAGTTCGCCATTGGCTGCAATCGGCCAGTTCTTTCTGGTCCAGGACGCGCCTTCAGCGTTTTTCTTCACATCGTCGGCATTGTCGCCCAGCTTCGCGAAGAAATCGCGCCACTGCGGATCGACCGAATTCGGATCGTCCTCATATTTGGCGTACAGCTCCTCGATATAGTCGGCATTGCCGCCATAGAGGAATGAGGTAAGGGCGAAAACGTCGTTGGCTTGTTCTTGCCTTGCCATAGCCTATCCGGAGCAGCGCTCCGTCTCCTTGTCAGTGGCTCATCTTGCGCGGGCCGGAAGTTCGAAACTTCATCCCTCACGCCGCCGGGGAGGAACCGCTACAGACCCCGGCATGACTAAACTCTACGCGTCGGAACGGATATCCGTCCCTCTAATCCGGATCACATGACCCGTTGTTATGCTAAACCCGGCAGCGGCTTTCGCCGCCGCCGGGATATTCAGACCGATACGCGATCTCAGCCCTTGAGGACTTCGACCAGCGTCTTGCCGAGCTGCGCCGGCGACGGCGACACGCGAATGCCGGCCGATTCCATGGCAGCAATCTTGTCTTCCGCGCCGCCCTTGCCGCCGGAGATCACGGCGCCAGCATGGCCCATGGTGCGTCCGGCAGGAGCCGTACGGCCAGCGATGAAGCCGACCATCGGCTTCTTGCGACCGCGCTTGGCTTCGTCCTTGAGGAACTGAGCCGCATCTTCTTCAGCCGAACCGCCGATTTCACCGATCATGACGATCGACTTGGTTTCGTCGTCGGCCAGGAACATTTCCAGCACGTCGATGAACTCGGTGCCCTTGACCGGATCGCCGCCGATACCGACAGCGGTGGTCTGGCCGAGGCCTTCGTTCGAGGTCTGGAACACTGCTTCATAGGTAAGCGTGCCGGAACGGGAAACAACACCCACCGAACCCTTCTTGAAGATATTGCCCGGCATGATGCCGATCTTGCATTCTTCAGGGGTCAGGATGCCCGGGCAGTTCGGTCCGAGCAGGCGCGACTTCGAGCGTTCCAGACGCTCCTTGACGCGAACCATGTCCATGACCGGAATACCTTCGGTGATGCAGACGATGAACGGGATTTCAGCTTCGATGGCTTCGATGATCGCATCGGCAGCACCTGCTGGCGGAACGTAGATCACCGATGCGTCTGCACCTGTGCGTTCCTTGGCTTCGGCAACGGTTGCGAAGATCGGAAGCTTTTCGCCCTTCTGGCCTTCCCAGGTTTCGCCACCCTTCTTCGGGTGGATACCGCCGACCATCTGCGTGCCGTAGTAGGCAAGCGCCTGTTCGGTGTGGAAGGTGCCGGTCTTGCCGGTCAGGCCCTGTACGAGAACCTTGGTGTCCTTGTTGACGAGAATGGACATGCCTTAATTCCCCTTCACTGCAGCGACGATCTTCTGCGCCGCATCGTCGAGATCGTCGGCCGAAATGACGTTCAGGCCGCTCTCGTTGATGATCTTCTTGCCGAGTTCGACATTGGTGCCTTCGAGACGGACAACCAGAGGAACCTTGAGGCCGACTTCCTTGACCGCGGCGATCACGCCTTCGGCAATGACGTCGCACTTCATGATGCCACCGAAGATGTTGACCAGAATGCCCTGGACAGCCGGATCAGCGGTGATGATCTTGAACGCAGCCGTCACCTTCTCCTTGGAAGCGCCGCCACCAACGTCGAGGAAGTTGGCAGGTTCGGCACCGTAGAGCTTGATGATGTCCATCGTCGCCATGGCAAGGCCTGCGCCGTTGACCATGCAGCCGATATTGCCGTCGAGAGCGACGTAAGCGAGATCGTACTTGGAAGCTTCGATCTCTTTTTCGTCTTCTTCCGACAGATCGCGCAGTTCCTGAATGTCAGGATGACGGAACAGCGCATTGCCGTCGAACGATACCTTGGCGTCGAGAACGCGCACGCGGCCATCGGTCATGACGATCAGCGGGTTGATCTCGAGAAGGCTCATGTCCTTTTCGGTGAACGCCTTGTAGAGGATCGGGAACAGCTTGACGCCGTCTTCGCGAGCCTGACCTTCAAGCTTCAGCGCGTCGGCGAGCTTGCTGGCGTCTTCGTCCGTTACGCCCTTGGCCGGATCGATGGCGACAGTCACGATCTTTTCAGGGGTTTCTTCGGCAACGGCTTCGATGTCCATGCCGCCTTCGGTCGAAACGACAAAAGCCGGACGACCAACGGTGCGGTCGATCAGGATCGAGAGATAAAGCTCGCGATCGATGTCGGCGCCGTCTTCGATGTAAAGACGGTTGACCTGCTTGCCGGCAGGGCCGGTCTGCTTGGTGACGAGCGTGTTGCCGAGCATTTCCTTCGCATTGGCAACCACTTCCTCAACCGACTTGGCGAGGCGCACGCCGCCCTTTGCATCGGCTGGCAGTTCCTTGAACTTGCCCTTGCCGCGTCCACCAGCATGGATCTGGCTCTTGACGACATAAAGCGGTCCGGGAAGCGTCTTTGCCCATTCTTCCGCCTGTTCGACGGAATAGACAGCCACACCATTGGCGATCGGTGCGCCGTAGGTGTGAAGCAGGCGCTTGGCCTGGTATTCGTGAATATTCATCTGGTTGTCCTCTACGGATTCCCGACCGATTCAGCGAGCCGGTACGGCCCGAATCTTCGACCGATAATTGACAGCCGGAAAAGGCCGGAGCCGCACAAATGCGACAACCCGGCCTTGTCTGGAATTTTACTTCAGCGACGGAGCGATGCCGATGCAGGCTTCGCAAAGACCGGCGACCGAAGCCACCGACTTGTCGAATTCAGCCTTTTCGTTCTTGTCGAGATCAATTTCAATGATGCGCTCGACGCCATTGGCACCGATCACGGTCGGCACGCCGACATACATGTCCTTGACGCCGTACTGGCCCGTAAGCTGGGCAGCAACCGGCAGGACGCGCTTCTTGTCCTTGAGGTAGGATTCAGCCATCTGGATGGCCGATGCAGCCGGAGCGTAGAAAGCCGAACCGGTCTTGAGCAGGCCGACGATTTCCGCGCCGCCGTCACGGGTGCGCTGGATGATCTTGTCGAGCTTGTCCTGGCTGGTCCAGCCCATCTTGACGAGATCAGGGAGCGGGATGCCGGCAACGGTCGAGTAACGGGCCAGCGGAACCATGCTGTCGCCGTGGCCGCCCAGCACGAATGCCGTGACGTCTTCAACCGAAACGTTGAACTCTTCCGAGAGGAAATAACGGAAGCGGGCGCTGTCGAGAACGCCAGCCATGCCGACAACCTTGTGCGCCGGAAGACCGGAGAACTTCTGCAGCGCCCAGACCATGGCGTCCAGCGGGTTGGTGATGCAGATGACGAAAGCTTCAGGGGCGTATTTCTTGATACCTGCGCCAACCTGTTCCATCACCTTGAGGTTGATGCCCAGAAGGTCGTCGCGGCTCATGCCCGGCTTGCGCGGCACGCCTGCGGTCACGATGACAACGTCTGCGCCTTCAATTGCTGCGTAGTCGTTGGCGCCGGTGTATTTCGCATCAAAACCGTCAACCGGAGAAGATTCGGCGATATCCAGTCCCTTACCCTGCGGGATGCCTTCCGCAATGTCGAAAAGGACGACGTCGCCGAGTTCCTTCAGACCAGCCAGATGGGCGAGCGTGCCGCCGATCATGCCGGAGCCGATGAGGGCAATCTTGTTGCGTGCCATGATTGTTTCTTTCCTCACTTTTGATCCAGAGACGCATCAAGCCATCCGGAATCCTCGCCGGAAACGCTCAAGCGTTGGAACTGCGAGATAGGACTCTTTGGCGATAAACTCAACTCATTATTTTGCGACTAATGTTTTCAATCGGTTAGAATTAATGGTTCTTACGTAAACGTAAGATAATTTGTCAATATCAAGGCAAAACCACCCTCTCCTACCGCCGCGAACCATCCCCGGCGAAGCGGTGAAGGAGCGACTGGCAAGCTGCCAATTCCAACAACGTTGTGCACCTGTTCAAAACCGGCCCCGATTTAAAACTGATGCCGTATCAGAAGTCCGGCACGAACGCGCCACCGCCTTCCGCATGAATTGCGTGAGCAACATAGCCCACCGGGCTTATAAGTCCAGTCTGGGGCAGTCTGATGATGGGGCAGTCTGATGATGATAGCGGGAAGGGTCGACTTCAACCGGCCTTGCCGGGTGGCTCCGCCAGATAGTCCGCGCTCTGCATCTCGAAAAGACGGGAAGCGGTACGATCGAACTCGAAGGCCTCCGTGCCCTTGCTGGCGAGATAAAGCTTTTCCGGTTGGGCTTCAGCCGAAATGAACACCCGCGCGTGGTGATCGTAGAGTACGTCGACCAGCAGAATGAAGCGCTTGGCCTCGTTGCGGCGTGAATAGTCCAACACCGGAACATCATCGATGAACAAGGTCGGATAGTGCTTCACGATGGCGATATAGTCCGAGGCACCAAGCGGCTTCGAACAGAGCGCATCGAAAGTGAAGCGCGCCGCACCATGCACGGCACGGGCGACCTCGATGTCGCGCCCCTTGATGCGGATGACATCCGGCTTTTCATGCGCACCGTCCTTTTGCGCCACCCAGGCCGCCTCCATGCGCTTGGTCGTCTCAGAACCCAGCGGTGATAGATAGACCGGCTGGCGGTCGAGCTTTTCGAGGCGGTAATCGGTGCGCGAATCGAGATTGATCACATCGACATGCTGCTTGAGAATATCGATGAAGGGCAGGAAAAGCTGCCGGTTCAGTCCGTCGCGATAAAGATTGTCCGGCGCAACGTTGGACGTCGCCACCAACACCACTCCACGCGCGAACAAGGCGCTGAACAGGCGCGACAGGATCATCGCATCGGCAATATCCGTCACGGTGAATTCGTCGAAACACAGCACCCACGCCTGTTGACTCAAGGCATCGGCGACCGGCGGGATCGGATCGTCCTGCTTGGTCTCGCCACGCTTCAACGCCTGACGATGCGCATAGATGCGCTCGTGCACATCGGCCATAAAATCATTGAAATGTGCACGGCGTTTGCGTTCCACCGGAAGAAGCGAAAAGAACATGTCCATCAGCATGGTCTTGCCGCGCCCGACCTCGCCGTGCACGTAAAGCCCCTTGATGACGCTCGTTGCCTCCTTGCGCTTGCCGAACAGCCAGCCGAGCGCGCTCGACTTGCGTGACAGGCGTTTGGTGCAGATTTCCTCGATCAGCCGGTCATAACGGACGGTGAGTTCGAGTTGAGCAGGATCGGCTTCCACATCACCCGCCACGACCATCGCATCGTAATGTTCGCGGACGGAGGGGAAGGCTTTCAGATTACCGTCGAAAGACATGATTGCTTCCGTTCAACCTTTCAATTGCAAAAACGGCGGACCATCTCGCGATGATCCGCCTGTCTTTAAGCGAAAGAATGTCTTAGCGCGAAAGCGACACGGCCTGCCCGCCTGAAGTCTGTCCGTCGAAGCGGCTCTGTCCCGAAGAATAGAGCGACGCGACGGTGCCGCCATTCGCATCATAGAGAACGAGCTGCTTGCCGTTGACGGCCCAGGAAGCGAGATTGCCGAGTTCGCCCGGGCAACGCAGCGGACCAGCGCGGTAGCCCTGACCATATTTGGTCTGCGGCGTCGCGATCTTGCAGCTCTGGCCGCCAAGCGATGCGTTCCAGACACCGGCGACGGAGCCTGGCGTCAGATCAGGCGCGGATGCCGGCGGCAGGCTTGCAACCTGTGTGCCGGGCTGTGCATTCGGGTCCGTGGTCGGAGCCGTCGGGAACTGCGAAGCATTAGGAGAATTAAGGTTGCCCTTCTGCACCGAGCCTGCTGGAGCCGCATTCACGGGCGGCGGTGGCGGTGGTGGCGAAACCGTATCGAGATTGCCGAACCGGGAGCTCTGGCACCCGGCCAGAACAATGCCAGCCGCCGCGAGGCTGAGCAGACTTGCTTTCGAAATTCCCATCTGGTTCTCCATTTCCGCATTTCTCATCAGGGGTGGGGATGCCCCGGACTTCCTACCGAAGCCCTGCAATGTGACAATATTGGACCGATAAAATGGCTATATGGTTAAAAAAGCAACACCGGCACCTGTCATTTTTGCCCCCCAAACCCTTCAAGAATGCTTGAAACCGCTTAATAATCTTGAAACTGGGACAGGAAGGCCACAGTTTCTCCGATATTGGCGCCTGTCCTGCACGAACATCCGAGCCGCAACTTTTCGCAATCTGTCGCGGGTACTGGCAATTTGCGGGCTTTTCCGCCATATAGACGCTAATTGTCCCATAGGCTTTATCGACCAAAGCCACAGGAAAACGGAACCACGATAGTTATGGCCACCAAGGCAGCCTTCGCCAAGATGAACGGGCTCGGCAATCAGATCATCGTTGCCGACATGCGCGGTCGCGCGGACAGGATAACGCCTGAAGCTGCGATCCGTCTTGCAGGCGACAGCGAAACCGCCTTCGATCAGATCATGGCGATCCACGATCCGCGCACGGCGGGAACCGACAACTATATTGCGATCATCAATTGCGACGGCACGGAAGCGCAGGCTTGCGGCAACGGCACACGCTGCGTCGTTCAGGCGCTGGCCGCCGAGACCGGTCGGCAGGCCTTTACTTTTGAGACCCGCGCCGGAATTCTGACCGCGACCGAACACGAAGACGGCCTGATTTCAGTCGATATGGGCAAGCCGCGCTTCGATTGGCAGGACATTCCGCTTGCCGAGGAATTTCGCGATACGCGCATGATCGAACTGCAGGTCGGCCCCATCGACGCGCCGGTTCTGCATTCGCCGTCGGTTGCATCCATGGGCAACCCGCATGCAATCTTCTGGGTCGACCGTGATGTCTGGTCCTATGAGCTGGAAAAATTCGGACCGCTTCTGGAACATCATCCGATCTTTCCGGAGCGCGCCAATATCTCCATAGCCCATGTCACCTCGCCCGAGACAATCGATCTGCGCACATGGGAGCGCGGTGCAGGTCTGACCCGCGCCTGTGGTTCCGCCGCCTGCGCCGCCGCCGTATCGGCAGTGCGCACGCGCCGCACTGGGCGCACAGTCACTGTCAATGTTCCTGGTGGCCCGCTCAAGATCGAATGGCGCGACGACGATCATGTTATGATGACCGGCCCCGCCGAATGGGAATTTTCAGGCACTTTCGATCCTGCAACCGGCGAATGGAGCCGCGACGCCCAGAATGACAAGCCAACTGACAGGGGTGCAGCCTGATGTCGGTGGAAGTCGTAACATTCGGATGCCGTCTCAACACCTATGAATCAGAGGTGATGAAACGCGAAGCCGATGCCGCCGGACTTGGCGAATTGAAGGATGGCGCGATCATCTTCAACACCTGCGCCGTGACGGCAGAAGCCGTGCGACAGGCGCGTCAGGCGATCCGCAAGGCCCGCCGTGAAAACCCGGAAGCGCGCATCATCGTCACCGGCTGCGCCGCACAGACCGAAGCGGACAATTTTGCCGCCATGGACGAAGTCGACCTCATTCTTGGCAATGAGGAAAAACTGAAATCCAATTCCTACCGGATGCTGCCGGATTTCGGCGTCAACCAGTTCGAGAAGGTCCGCGTCAACGACATTATGGAAGTGCGCGAAACCGCAAGCCATATGGTCGATGCCATCGAAGGTCGCGCGCGCGCTTTCGTGCAGGTGCAGAATGGCTGCGATCATCGCTGCACCTTCTGCATCATTCCCTATGGTCGCGGTAATTCCCGCTCCGTTCCGATGGGCGCGGTGGTGGATCAGGTCAAGCGCCTTGTCGGCAACGGTTATGCCGAAGTGGTGCTGACCGGCGTGGACATGACTTCCTATGGTCCCGATCTTCCGGGAAGCCTGCGTCTCGGCAAACTGGTGAAGACTGTTCTCACTCAGGTGCCGGATCTGCAGCGCCTGCGTCTTTCCTCCATCGATTCCATCGAGGCCGATGACGATCTGATGGATACGATTGCCAATGAAAAGCGCCTGATGCCGCATCTGCATCTGTCACTGCAGGCGGGCGACGACATGATCCTAAAGCGCATGAAGCGCCGCCACTTACGCGACGATTCGATCCGCTTCTGCGAAACGGTGCGTTCTCTGCGTCCAGACATCGTCTTCGGCGCGGACATCATCGCCGGTTTCCCCACCGAAACCGAAGACATGTTCCGGAATTCGCTGAAGATCGTCGAGGAATGCGGACTGTCCCACCTGCACGTCTTCCCCTACAGTGCGCGCGAAGGCACCCCCGCCGCCCGTATGCCGCAGGTGCGGCGCGAAATCGTCAAGGAACGTGCAGCACGCCTGCGCGCGGAAGGCGACCGCGCTTATGAAAAACACCTCGGCGCGCTGAATGGCACCTTGCAGCGCCTTCTCGTCGAGAAGGAAGGTATTGCGCGCACCGAAGGCTTTACACTGGCATCGGTGGACGGCGGTGCACCGGGCGAAATCATCGAACGTATCGTGACAGGCCATGACGGTGAAAAACTCCTCACCCGTCAGGCAGAGCCGCAAGCGGCTTAAAGCTTAAGGGCACCAGATTTCATGGCAATGGGTTTCATCAAGAAAATGTTCTCCTTCGGCAAGAAGGAGGTCGAAGAAAAACCAGTCGAACAACCGGCTCCCGATGCCGTGGAAACGGCTTTAGAAACGCAACTTCCTGAAACCGTCGAAGCGCCCAAAGAAATCGAAACAGCCGTCGTTGAAGTGGTCGTTTCCGAACCGGAAGTGCCAGTGATCGCCAGCGAGCCTGAGCCGATTGAAGAGCCTGCGTCTGAAACGGTTGAGGAAGAAAAGACTGAACCGGAGCATCCGGTTGCCGAGATCGAAATCCCGATTGAACAGCCTCCGGTGATGGAACCAATCGCGGTCGAAGCACCTGCGCCAGAGCCGGTTATTGAACCCGTTGTCGAGCCTGTTGTCGAGCCCGAGGCGGAACCCGCTGTCGAACTCGAACAGCCCGAAGTTGCAAAAGCTCCTGATGCACCTGTAGTAGAGGAAGCGGTCGAACCAACACCTCAGCCGGAGCCGGTGAAGCCCAAGAAGGTGAAAGTCGCCAAGGCCGTCGAGGAACATAAGGAAGAAGCGCCGGTTGAGGCAGCGCCTCAGCCAAAGCTGTCCTGGTTCGAGCGTCTGCGTCGCGGCCTGCTCCGTTCATCGAATTCATTGAGCGAATCCATCGGCGGCATTTTCACCAAGCGCAAGCTCGATGATGACACGCTGCAGGATCTCGAGGACGTGCTGATCCAGGCTGATCTCGGGCTTGAAACCGCCATGCGCGTGACCGATGCACTTGCCTCGGGTCGTTACGGTAAGGACGTGACGGGCGAGGAAGTGCGCACCATCATGGGCGCGGAAATCGAAAAAGTTCTAGGCCCGGTAGCAAAGCCGCTGGAGCTTGACCTGTCACACAAGCCGCATGTCATCCTCGTGGTCGGCGTCAACGGCACCGGCAAGACCACCACAATCGGCAAGCTTGCCGCAAAGCTTACCGCAGGCGGCCTCAAGGTCATGCTGGCGGCAGGCGATACATTCCGCGCCGCAGCAATCGAGCAGTTGCACATCTGGGGCGAACGCACCGGTTCGCCAGTTGTCTCCTCCAAGCTCGGCGCCGATGCGGCCGGGCTTGCCTATGACGCATGGGAAAAGGCCAAGGAAGCGGGCAGCGACGTCCTCATCATCGATACGGCAGGACGGTTGCAGAACAAGGCCGAACTGATGGACGAGCTTGCAAAGATCGTGCGTGTGCTGGGCAAGCATGATCCGGAAGCACCGCATACCGTCTTGCAGACACTCGATGCCACCACCGGCCAGAATGCCCTTAATCAGGTCGAAATCTTCAAGAATATTGCCGGTGTCAACGGTCTGGTCATGACCAAGCTTGACGGCACGGCACGGGGCGGCATTCTTGTCGCCATCTCGGCCAAGCATAAACTGCCGATCTATTTCATCGGTGTCGGCGAAGGTGTCGACGATCTGGAACCCTTTGCGGCCAAGGATTTTGCCCGCGCCATCGCAGGAGTTGCCTGATGGAGCATCCCGTTTTCGAACGCGATCCGTCACAGAAAAGCGAAGCCGAACGCCGGGAAGTCCCGCCGCTGCTCAAGCTTGCGCTGGAGCTGGGGCCGCTTCTTGTCTTCTTCTTTGCCAATGCGCGTGGCGAAATGCTGATCGAGCGTTTTCCGGTGCTGGCGTCCATCGGCGCACCGATCTTTCTGGCAACGGCGCTATTCATGGGCGCAACCGTAATCGCGCTCGCCATTTCATGGACAATGACGCGCACCCTGCCCATCATGCCGCTTGTCTCCGGCATTGTCGTATTGGTGTTCGGAGCGCTGACGCTCTGGCTGCACAACGACACCTTCATCAAGATGAAGCCGACTATCGTCAACACGCTGTTTGGTGCGATCCTGCTCGGCGGGCTCTTCTTCGGCAAGTCCCTGCTCGGCTATGTGTTTGATTCAGCCTTCCGTCTCGATGCCGAAGGCTGGCGAAAGCTGACGCTGCGCTGGGGTCTGTTCTTCATTTTCCTCGCCGTGGTCAACGAAGTTGTCTGGCGGAATTTCTCAACCGATGCCTGGGTATCGTTCAAGGTGTGGGGCATTATGCCCATCACCATTGTCTTCACGCTTTTACAAATGCCGCTTATCCAGAAGCATTCACTGACGGAAGACAACAAGACCGCATCCTAATAAAAGGAAGGACGCCATGAACAGCATCGCACCACGGCTTGAAATCGAACAGTTCATCTGCCGCAGCGACAATTATGGCGTCCTTATCCACGATCCCCAAAGTGCACTGACAGCATCCATCGATGCACCCGATGCAGCGGCAATAGAAGCGGCGCTGAAGCGACGCGGCTGGACGCTCGATTTCATCTTCACCACGCACCACCATCTCGACCACGTCGAGGGCAACGAAGCGTTGAAAGCGAAATACGGGGTCAGCATCATCGGCCCCAAGGCCGAAGAAACAAAGATTCCCGGTATCGACCGGACCGTTAAGGACGGAGACGAATTCACCTTCGGTCTCTTCCGGGTGAAAGTCATCGCGACACCCGGTCATACGGCGGGCGAAGTGTCCTATTATCTTCCCGATGCGAAAGCCGTCTTCACGGGCGATACGCTGTTCGCACTGGGCTGCGGACGGCTTTTCGAGGGAACGCCGCTCACCATGTTCCAGTCATTGCAGAAGCTGGTTGCGCTTCCCGGCGACACGGCGGTTTATTGCGGCCATGAATATACCGAAAGCAATGCCCGCTTTGCGCTCACCATCGACCCGGCCAATTCCGCACTCAAGGAACGCGCCGCCGAGATCGCACGGCTTCGCGCCGCCGATCGCATGACATTGCCGTCAAGCATTGCGCTTGAAATGGCGACCAATCCCTTCCTGCGCTGGCATGATGCAGGCATTCGCAGCCGCCTCGGCCTGCAGGATGCACCCGACGAAGCCGTGTTTGCCGAAATCCGCAAGCGCAAGGATATGTTCTGACATATGCTATTGCTATTTGAGAGCGCGAATCGTTCCACAGTTCGAGGATAGAAGAATGACGGTGTTTTCCCGTTTCAAGATTGCAGGCTGCGCCGTTTTCCTCGGCCTTTCCCTTATCGTCCTGCCCGTTTCCACCGGCGTCGCGTTTGCCGACGATCTGCTTGATGTCGCGCCGAAACAGACGCCTGCCGAAATCAACAATTTCAAGCTGAGCGAAGATTTCCTGTCGCGCATGGAAAAAGTGCAAGAACAGCTGGGCGGTATGGAACTTTCAGCGACGGAAGAGGAAGGACAGGATGCCACGCCTTCCTTCGACAAGATGGTGAAAAGCGTCGAATCCCGTCCGCAGGTCGTGGAAGTGCTCAAGGCCCAGAACATCACGCCGTCCGATTATATTCTCGGCTATTTCGCCCTGATGAGCAGCCTTGCAGCAGCTGATGCCGAAAGCGAGCCGCAGTTGGTGGATGAGTTGAAGGACATCAATCCCGAACATCTTGCTTTCGGCAAGCAATATAGTGAACGCATCCGCGTTCTGATCGGCGAGTAACACGGCTCGAAGGAAAAGACGCGAACCGGCGGTTTCGCCGGTTCTTTTGTTTTATCGCACCGGTTGCCTCAGAAGCCGTAACGCATTGATCGTCACGAGAACGGTGGCACCTGTATCGGCCAGAATTGCGGGCCAGAGGCCTGTAATACCCAGCACGGTGGTCACCAGAAAGACAGCCTTCAATCCGAGCGCTATGGCAATATTCTGATGGATATTGCGCATGGTTCGCTTGGAAAGGTCGACCATCGCTGCCACATCGCCAACCCGGCCATGCAGAACCGCAGCGTCTGCCGTTTCCAGCGCCACATCCGTGCCGCCACCCATGGCGATGCCGACATCGGCTGCAGCAAGGGCTGGCGCATCGTTGATGCCGTCACCAACCTTGGCGACGATCAGACCTTCTTTACGCAACTCGCCGACAATACGCTGCTTGTCTTCCGGCAGAAGCTCGGCCCGCACTTCGATCCCGAGATCGCGTCCGATTGCTTCCGCCGTGCGGCGATTGTCACCGGTCAGCATGACGGTGCGAATATTGGCCGCTTTCAATTCCTGCAAACCGGCAATGGCATCAGCGCGCGGTTCATCACGCATGGCGATTGCACCCGCAATCTTGCCATTGGCGACAAGGACAGAAACGGTCTTGCCTTCGTCGTTGCAGGCGGCAATGCGGCTCGCCAGTGCATCCGGAATGGCCGCAATATCATTGGCGGCGCGGCGCGACCCCAGAAACAGGTCCATTTCGCCAACCGCCCCAGACACACCCTTGCCGCCATGGGCCTTGCCCTGCGTGATGACAGACAGTTTCAGGCTGCGCTGTTCTGCAGCACCGACAATCGCCAGCGCCAGCGGATGGCTTGAGCCCGCATCCAGGGACGCGGCAAGACGCAGCACTTCATCCTCGGACAAGTCGCCTGCAAGAACATCTGTCACCTTCGGCTTGCCTTCTGTCAGCGTGCCGGTCTTGTCGAAACAGGCCGCCGTGATCTTGCCGATGGTTTCCAGCACAGCGCCCCCCTTCATGAGAAGGCCGCGCCGGGCACCCGACGACAGAGCCGCTGCAATTGCAGCAGGCGTGGAAATGACCAGCGCACAGGGGCAACCGATCAGAAGGATCGCAAGACCCTTGTAAACCCATTCATTCCAGTCACCACCCGCAACAAGCGGCGGCAGAATGGCGACGAGCGCCGCCACAACCACAACGCCCGGCGTGTAATAGGTCGAGAAACGATTGATGAAACGTTCGGTCGGCGCCTTGGCTTCCTGCGCTTCCTCGACCAGCCGCACAACCCGGGCGATGGTGTTGTCCTGCGCGGCAGCCGTGACCCGGACCCGCAACACACCATCACCATTGATCGTGCCAGCAAAAACCGTGTCGCCCTCAGCCTTCCCGACCGGAGTGCTTTCACCGGTGACCGGTGCTTCATCGACAGCGCTCTCGCCCGTCAGGATTTCACCATCCGCAGGCATACGGTCGCCGGGGCGCACGGAAATCACATCGCCGACCGCCAGACTGTCGGCGGCAACTTCCGTGGTCGCACCATTTCTCTCAAGGAAGGCAGTCTTCGGCACCAGCGCAGTCAGGGATTGAATGCTGGCACGCGCCTTACCTGCAGCAACGCCTTCCAAAAGCTCACCGACCAGAAACAGAAAAACGACGGCTGCAGCTTCCTCGGTTGCGCCGATAAACATTGCGCCGATGGCGGCAATCGTCATCAGCATCTCGATGGAGAATGGCGTGCCGTTGATGGCTGCCATATAGGCACGCTTGGCAATCGGCACGAGACCGATCAGCATCGCAGCCGTGAAGGCCCAAAGCGCGATGGACGGATAAAGATGTCCGACAATATAGGCCGCGACCAGCCCGCCGCCACAGGCCAGCATCATCTGACCCTTTTTCGAACGCCACCACGGCTGTGGCTTTGTCGGCCCGGTCGCCTTTGGTGCAGAACCGGCACCGGGGACAACGGTTTTGGCAAGGGCAGTCTTGTAGCCCAGCGCCGTCACTTTGCCGGCGATTTCGTCGCTCTTCGCCGTTCCATCATGATTGACGGTCATTGCGCCATTGGTCACGGAAACGGACACATCCGTCACGCCGGACAGGCGCCGTACCGCAGTATCGATCTTGGCCGCACAGGATGCGCAATCCATGCCATCGACCTGAAAGCGGAAACTGTTGGACGTTACGGCAATAACCTTGTCGTGGGCTTCATGATTGTGTTCATGGGCGTGATCGTGATGATCATGATGGCCGCCGCACGCGCTGTGGTCGTGGTCGTGGTCGTGGTCGTGGTCGTGGTCGTGGTCGTGGTCGTGGTGAGAATGATCGTGCGAATGCTCATGCTTCGCCAGTGCTTTTTCCTTGACGGTTTTTTCGGGAGCCATCGGCTCCACACCATAGCCGAGGCTGCGCACCTTGCTTGCAATCTTGTCGAGATCGCCTGTTCCATCATGGCTGACGGTCATCGTGCCTGCCGTGACAGAGACGGACACATCCTCGATACCGCGCACGCGCCGCACGGCAGTATCGATCTTGGCTGCGCAGGATGCGCAATCCATACCGTCGATGCGAAAGCGAATCTGGTTCAATGTTTCACTCATGATCTGCTCTTTTCAGCACTGCTCTTGAATTGTGTTGAGCAAGGTCTACATCCTCTAGTGACTAGAGGAGCAAGCGGAAAATGATCATGAATGTATCGATCGGAGAAGCATCGAAAGCGAGCGGCGTCAAAGTGCCGACGATTCGTTATTACGAGCAGATCGGCCTGCTACCCTCACCGCCGCGCACTGATGGCAATCGCCGCCTCTATGACCGGCAGGATGTCCAGCGGCTGCTTTTCATTCGCCACGCACGCGATCTGGGTTTCGAGGTGGATGCGATCCGCACGCTTCTTGATCTTCAGGATAATCCCGACCAATCATGTTCGGCGGCCGATGCCATTGCACGCGCACGCTTGAGCGATGTCGAACACCGCATCGCAAAACTGCTCTCGCTTAAAACCGAATTGCAGCGCATGCTGGAATGCACTGCACATGGCCGCATCGACCAGTGCCGCGTGATCGAAATCCTCGGCAACCATGAGGAATGCGTGCACCCGAAGCATTAACTGGGACCGGCTGCCGGTCAGTTCACCTTGGAAAAACGGGTGGCTTCGATCTTGAGCGTGCCGATCTGCGTGCCGATTCGCGCCACCACGGGCGCATAGATGCCCGAATTGCCGAGCGATGCGAAGGAAATCGTGATCCGGCTGCGATTGCTCAGATAATCGATAGCCTTCTTGCCCTTCTGATATCCGGAAATCGGAACGAACTTTGCCGAGCAGACGACCGATTCGCCGGTAAAGCCGTCGGTCGTGAACGATTCGGTGCCATTGAAGGAAAGCTTGATCTCCGCGCGGGTCTGACCGTCGAAAACGCTCAGCGACCGGTCACAGACCGCCCGACCGTTCTTTGCAGGTATCATGAGCGCGCTCAGCGGATCGCTCACATTGAGAAGGTCCTGCGGTGATGTTTCCACCCACGGGTCGCGCTTTTTCACCGGAGGCTGGTTTTCCGCCGCGACGACATTGCCATTGGCGAAGCGGATCGTCGTGCTCTTGTTCTTGCGGCCATGCTTATAGGCGAGATCGAAGCTCTTCGGCACGACCTTGCCCCCAACGGCGCTCCCGGTAACGTGCACGGTGCCGTCCGTATCGTCGAACACACGCGCCAGACCGGAAGTCAGAAAACGGCCATTGAGATTGTAATTGGCGCCATTGACCGTGGTTTCTATGGCAGACCGCGCAATCGAAAGTCCGAAAATGGAAATATCGTATTCGGTCCGATAAAGATCGTTGGCCCTGGCCGGCCCGCTAGCAATCGTTAATCCCGCAAGGATCAGGCCCGCAAAGGTCAACACACCATAATGCGCCAGCCGCTGCCAGACGGGCTTCAACTCATGCGACGGTTCGATCATGCGCGCATTCCTTTCGCTAAAGCACGTCGTGGAAGAGAGAGACCGTTTTCCATAAAGACATGCGTAAAGACAAAAACTCAAAGCAAATTCGCTTTATCCTATCTTGCGACTTGTTTTTCGCCTGGTCGTCTCCTGATGGTTTTCAACCACATTGAAACGCCCAAAAGTTGCGTGGGATTCTTCGATACAGTATCTGTGTAAGCCAAGCAAAACTGGCGAAGTTATGATCGCAAGCTTTCGCGAAGACCGTGCGAAAGCCGGAAAACCGCGTCTTTGCGCGATGGATACGGAATCTCACTTGACTGCAACGGCTGCTGTCACTATAGAAACGCGACTTTCCCAATAGGCCGCCTGTCCGAGATCGCGCGCCAGCAGCATCAAACTGCGTTGATTGCTTGAATTCGGACATTCGGGTCGGGGCCTGAAGAACGTAATTGAAGGTGAGACCAAAATGTCCCGCGCTTGTGAATTGACCGGCAAGTCGGTCCAGTACGGCAACAATGTCAGCCACGCGAACAACAAGACGCGTCGCCGCTTTCTGCCGAACCTCTGCAATGTTACGCTGATGTCCGAAACGCTCGGCCAGAGCTATCGCCTGCGCGTTTCCGCCAACGCTCTGCGTTCGGTTGAACATCGCGGCGGTCTCGATGCGTTCCTCGTCAAGTCTGACGACAAGGAACTTTCGCAGCGCGCTCGCCTGCTGAAGCGTCAGATCGCAAAGAAGCAGGCTGAAGCAGCAGTCGCTGCCTAAGCTTCCGGCCAAAAATTTCGACAAAAAAGGCCGGCTTTTGTCGGCCTTTTTTGCTGGTTCCATCACCCAGGATAAAAAAATGTCAATCGAGACACCTTCTTATTCCCGGCTTATGCCTGCGATACTGGCCATGTGCGTGGCGGTTGCCGCGTCGAACATACTTGTCCAATATCCATTCCAGCATTTCGGCCTCGGTGAAGTGCTGACCTACGGCGCCTTCACCTACCCCATCGCCTTTCTGGTCAATGACCTGACGAATCGCCGCTTCGGCCCCGCTGCCGCGCGCAAGGTCGTCTATGCCGGTTTCGTGCTTGGCGTCATCATGTCGGTCTGGCTCGCCACGCCGCGTATCGCGATTGCCTCCGGCTCCGCCTTCCTTCTCGCACAGCTGATGGACATCACAGTCTTCGACCGCCTGCGTCGCAAGACCTGGTGGAAGGCTCCCTTTGCTGCCGCCATGTTCGGTTCGGTGCTCGATACAATCCTGTTCTTCTCGATTGCCTTCGCAGCCGGTTTCGCCTGGATCGACAGGCTGACCGGAATGCCCGATTCGTCGCTTGCCGAACCTGCATCCTTCTTCGGCCTTGGCGTGCCGCTCTGGGCCTCGCTTGCTTTCGGCGACTTCTTCGTAAAGGTCATTATGGGAACGCTGATGCTGATCCCCTATGGCGCAATCCTCGCCGTCTTTGCCCCGACGCTTTACGCGCCAAACCGGACAAACGCTGGCTGATATTCTCGAGGATTCACGATCCGTTGAACGCAACGAAAACCGGTTTTCCTCAATAAATATCCCCTGTATGAACCGCTTTCCGACAGACCGCAGCTTTTTCCTGCGGTCTTTCCTTATCGGAACGGATTTCTATATTACGTATAGAAAGCAAAAGACGCCTGAAATTATTCAAACGTCGGCTTTCCTGTTTCGGTTGACTATATTTATATTTAGGTAAGGATTGATTAGATGTCCTTGAATAAGGAAAAACTTCCACTCGTCATTATTACCGGCACAAGCTCGGGCATTGGCCTTGCCACTGCAAAAATGTTTGCCCATCGCGGTCATCCATTGCTGCTTCTGGCGCGCCGACTGGACGCGATGGAAAAGCTCAACCTGCCAGACACGCTCTGCAAATCCGTCGACGTCACTGACCGGAAGGCGCTTGTGGCAGCCGTCCAGGAAGCCGAAGCCAAGTTCGGTCCTGCCGATGCTATCATCAATAATGCCGGTGTGATGTTGCTGGGTGAAGTGAGCAAGCAGAACCCGGATGAATGGGACCGGATGCTGGAGGTCAATGTCAAAGGCCTTCTCAACGGCATTCATGCTGTCTCGGCTGGCATGGCTGCGCGCAAGCACGGCACAATCATCAACATCAGCTCGGTGGCTGGCCGCAAGACCTTCGCCAATCATGTCGCCTATGTTGGCACGAAGTTCGCCGTGCACGGCATGTCGGAAAACCTGCGCGAAGAACTTTCGCCACATAATGTCCGTGTCGTGACGATCGCGCCAGGCGCCGTGGAAACGGAACTTCTGAGCCATACCAGCGACGCCGGTATCAAGGCCGGTTACGAAGCATGGAAGAAAGAAATGGGCGCGCCTGTGCTTTCAGCCGACGATGTGGCCCGCGCCATTCTCTATGCCTATGAACAGCCCCAGGGCGTGTGCATACGCGAAATCGTTCTGGCTGCAACCAAACAGCAGGCATGAAAAAGGGCGCTTCAAGCGCCCTTTTCTATCCCTGATTTTTATCGTCCGCCAGCGCGGCGCTGTCCCCTGCCCGAGGCTGCAGCACCCTGCTCTTCGAACAGCGAGGCGAGCTGCTCCGTCATCGCGCCTGCCAGTTCTTCCGCATCAACGATGGTGACAGCACGCTGATAATAGCGCGTGACATCATGGCCGATACCGATTGCAATCAACTCCACCGGAGAGCGTGTTTCGATCTCTTCAATCACGGCGCGCAGATGGCGTTCGAGATAGTTGCCCGGATTGACGGAAAGTGTCGAATCGTCGACGGGGGCGCCGTCCGAGATCATCATCAAGATCTTGCGTTGCTCGGGACGCGCCAGCAGCCGCTGATGCGCCCAGATCAGCGCCTCACCGTCGATATTTTCCTTGAGCAGGCCTTCGCGCATCATCAAGCCGAGATTGCGCCGTGCCCGCCGCCAGGGCGCATCGGCGCTCTTGTAGACGATATGGCGCAGATCATTGAGGCGACCCGGATTGGCAGGCTTGCCGCGTCCAAGCCACGCTTCGCGTGACTGGCCACCCTTCCACGCCTTGGTGGTGAAACCGAGAATCTCCACCTTCACGCCGCAACGCTCCAGCGTGCGGGCCAGAATGTCCGCGCAGGTCGCGGCGACCGTGATCGGACGACCACGCATGGAGCCGGAATTGTCCAGAACCAGCGTCACGACCGTATCGCGAAAATCCGTATCGCGCTCCTGCTTGTAGGAAAGCGGCTGCGTCGGATCAATGACGATGCGCACCAGACGGGCCGAATCGAGATAGCCCTCTTCCAGATCGAAATCCCAGGAGCGATTCTGCTGCGCCATCAGGCGGCGCTGCAAGCGGTTGGCCAGACGCCCCACCACACCTTGCAGATTGGCAAGCTGCTTGTCGAGGAAGCTGCGAAGGCGGTCTAGTTCCGCCTCGTCGCAAAGATCAACCGCTTCAACCTCTTCATCGAACTCTCGCGTGAAGACCTTGTAGTCGACATGTTCGGCAAAATTGGCGAAAGGCTGGTTCGGACGGCGTGTATCGCCCGGCGTTTCCGCGTCGATATCGTCGCTGTCATCCATGTCGTCGGCAGAAGCATCGGCGGCGTCCATTTCGCCCTGCTCGCCTTCATCGCTCGAACTGTCGGATTCTTCGCTTTCAGCGGAATCGGAACCTTCCTGGCTCTCGTCACCACCTTCCTCGTTCTCGTCAGAATCCGGCATCTGCTCGTCGTTCTGCTCTTCTTCGTCGCTCGGTTCTTCCTGCGACAGCTCCTCCGCCATATCCATGGAGGCGAGCATGTCACGCACCGTGCGCGCAAAGGCCTGCTGGTCTTCGAGATTGTCGCCAAGCCGCGCAATGTCGGCTGCGGCCTTCTGCTCGATCCACTCGCGCCACAGCTCGAGCACCTGTCCGGCTTCGGCAGGGGCGGACCGTCCGGTCAGCTTTTCACGCAGCAGAAGCGATACGGCTTCCTCAAGCGGCGCATCTTCCTTGGCGGTAACTGCAGAGAAATTGGCTTTCGAATATTTGTCCGCAAGCATGGTGGTGAGATTATCCGCCATGCCTGCCATGGCGCGGGCGCCGATGGCTTCCACACGCGCCTGCTCGACAGCGTCGTAAATCGCGCGCGCCTGCTTTCCTTCCGGGGCAAGGGCCGCGTGAATGCGCGGATTGTGACGTGCCTGACGCAGCGCCATGGAATCGCCGAGGCCACGGGTGACGGCGATATCGTGCGCAGTCGGGCGCTTCGGCAGATCGGGAAGACGGGCGCGATTGGCGCTTAATGCCGGGCGGTCGTTGGTGAACGCCACTTCCAGCTCATGCTCACCGGAAATGGCACGGACACAAGCCGTTAGAGCGCGCTTGAACGGTTCGGAATCCACCGGCCCCGGTTTACGCTCGCGCGAATTATCGCCTATTCCTGACTTCTGGCCCGACATATGCCTATCCTGACTTCGCTTTCAAGCAAGGGCGAAGCTCATCGCCCCCGCATCAGACAGTGCGCTGCCGCCGGACACGCTCAGGCGGCAGGCTTCTTCCGCATCAAGCGAGAACGATATTCGCTGCCGATTCGGGCAGCTCAACGCCGAAAGCGCGCTGATAGAACTCGGCCACAATCGGGCGTTCCAGTTCGTCGCACTTGTTGAGGAAGGTCAGGCGGAAGGCAAAGCCGACATCGTTGAAGATCGCGGCGTTTTCGGACCATGTGATGACCGTACGCGGGCTCATGACGGTCGAGAGATCGCCATTGATGAAGGCCTGACGGGTCATGTCGGCCACGCGCACCATCTTGTTCACAATCTCGCGGCCTTCGGCATTCTGGTAATGCTTGGCCTTGGCGAGAACGATATTCACTTCATTGTCGTGCGGCAGATAGTTCAGCGTCGTCACGATGGACCAGCGGTCCATCTGCGCCTGATTGATCTGCTGGGTGCCGTGATAGAGGCCGGTCGTGTCACCGAGGCCAACGGTGTTGGCAGTGGCGAACAGACGGAAAGCCGGATGCGGATGGATAACGCGGCTCTGGTCGAGCAGGGTCAGACGGCCCGAAGTTTCCAGAATGCGCTGGATCACGAACATCACGTCCGGACGACCCGCATCATATTCGTCGAAAACGAGAGCCACATTGTGCTGATAGGCCCAGGGCAGGATGCCGTCCTTGAATTCGGTGACCTGCATGCCGTCTTTCACGACGATGGCATCCTTGCCGACGAGATCGATACGGCTGACATGGCTGTCGAGGTTGACACGCACGCAAGGCCAGTTGAGGCGGGCTGCGACCTGTTCGATATGGGTCGACTTGCCGGTGCCGTGATAACCGGAAACCATCACGCGGCGGTTATAGGCAAAGCCTGCAAGGATCGCGAGCGTCGTCTGACGGTCGAAAAGATAATCCGGATCAAGCTCCGGCACATAGGAATCGCCTGCCGCATAGGCTGGCACCGTCATGTCGGAATCAATCCCGAACACTTCGCGCACCGAAACCGTTGTATCCGGCAAATTGGCTATATCCCGCTCAACCTTGTTCATCATGCCTCCAGAGCGGCAGGCAGCGACCGGCCGCGAATTAATACCGGCAAGCTACCGACCGGCAACTTTCACCCGTGGGCATGTTTTTCCGGCGAGCCGGACGGTATGCCCCTTCCGTAATTCGTTGCGGGCATCCGTGCTTGCGTCCACGCAATCGCGCGGCAGAAGAATGTCCGTCGGAGCTGTCGGCGACAGCCCCATAGTCGGCCTTTCAGACCCAAACAGGCTTTAGCAAAAACCTGCCTGCTTGAGCAATTGATAAGCCTGAATAACATCGCGAAATCTTTCTTCCGATCCGCGATCACCACCATTCGCATCGGGATGGTGCTGTTTTACCAGCTCTTTATAGCGCGCCTTGATCTTATCGCCAGTCGAATTTGGTTCAAGACCGAGTGTCGCCAGCGCCTTTATCTCGAGCGTACGCGGCTTGCGCTGCGCTTTCTGGCCCGGCGCATGTCCCTTGGCTTCCTTGAAAAGGTTGAAGGGATCGCGGATGCGGTTGTGATAGGAAGCCGAACCGGAACGTACCTTCGCCATGTCCGGCGACGTGCGCGGCTTGGCGGTGGAGTTCGCCGTCGTCGACCATGTCGGTCGATGACCCGTAATCGCATCCTTCTGGAATTTCGCGATGTCGCCATCGGAAAGGCCAGAGAAGTAATTGAAATTCTTGTTATATTCCCGCACGTGATCAACACAGAAGCGGAAATATTCACCTTCGCGCATGCGTCCGACAGGCGCGCGATGCGTGCCTGGCTTGTCGCACCCGTCCCACTGGCAGCAAGGCCCCGAAGCCTTCGCTTCCGCGGTCTTCTTGGGCTTGATGCGGATACTGTCGAAAAATTTTGAGTTCGTTGTCATCGAATCGAATTATGCGGATTATGAGTTGCTGAACAAGAATTGACATTTCGTCCGGTCTGGCTTTTGGCCATTTCAACTGGGCGAAATTTTGAAGCAGGTTGCTTTCCTGTGCGGATTTGCCCCACCTTTTGCTGCCGAAGCAACGTTATATGAGGCACAGCGTCTATATGGGGAGAAGTGGTCCAAATGTCCATTCACAATAGCAAACAAAGCGCGATGGAAGCGAAACTGACCACGGCTTTCGCTCCCGAACGGCTTGAAGTCATTAATGAAAGCCATCTCCACGCCGGACATCATCACGAGGAGCGCGGACATCATGAAGTCTATGACGGCACCGGCGAAACACACTTTCGCATCCGTATCGTTGCCCAAGCTTTTGCCGGAATGAGTCGCATTCAGCGCCACCGCGCCATTAACGAACTTTTGAAGGAAGAACTGGATAGCGGCGTCCATGCACTTGCACTGGAGCCTTCCGCTCCTGGCGAAGCAACGCGGCGCTGAGCAGCTTCACGACTACCCATCACTTGGCATCCGGGCTCGACATGCCGTCCCAGACGGGAACGTCTCTTCCCCTGATCAGATCCGGCGTAAACCCTGGTCTATATTACAAAGGCGCCCGAAAGGGCGCCTTTGTAATATAGACCAGGTAGTTCGAACTTTGCGGAGAAAAGAAATTCCAGAATAGTATCTAGTGCAAGTACCAATAGACCAAGGCTGTATTTCTCTAATTGTAAAACAGGTCGTAGGCGATTTTCTCCGTAGTTTTCGTATCCAAACATAAGTCATATATAATGGATGCCACCGGATTATTAGTAGCCTTATTGTTGCGAAAAACTATTGTATAGAAGCGTATATTTTCAATAATTTCAAATGAATTTTTTTCTATTACCAGTAGTTGTATCCGCCATATATTAGACTAGAATAATATTATACTATAATATCGTTTTATTATTACTTATATTTAATACTGAAACGCGCACAAGAAACCGGAAAAAACAACGCCAGCCCGGCCAGATTTTCCGGCCGAAAACTGGCTTTAGTCTGGGATTAAAATATTCAGAAACAAAGTGTTAGGTGAAAACTGCTCCCGCGATAGCTTTCAGCGCGGCAGCGCCGCAACTATGGGCGCAGGCTTTCCATCGGCATCAAGCGGCACGATGCGCAGCCGTGTCAGGCGATTCTTTTCCTTCTTCAGGACGGAAAAGCGCTTCCCGTAAAAGGTGAAAGCCTGTTTCACTTCGGGAATGGTCTGGGTCTCATGAATGACCAGACCGGCAATCGTTGTCGCTTCCTCATCCGGCAAAGACCAGTCAAGCGCGCGGTTGATATCGCGAATCGGCAGCGATCCGTCGACAATCACCGAACCATCCGGCTGCAGGCGAACACCCTGGATTTCGATATCGTGTTCGTCGGCAATATCGCCGACGATTTCTTCCAGAATATCCTCAAGCGTCACCAGCCCCTGCACGTCACCATACTCGTCGACGACGATGGCAATATGCGCCTTCCGGCGGAGAAACGCGTCGAGCTGGTCCTGCAACGTGGTCGTGTCGGGCACGAACCACGGCTTGCGCGCAACCTTCATGATGTCGATGCGCTTGAAATCATTGTCGACGTCGTAAAGCGCGCGCAGCAGGTCCTTGGTATGGATAATGCCGACAATATTATCGATATCGTCGCGCCAGAGCGGCATACGTGTATGCGGGCTGGCCAGAATATCGCGCACGATCTCATCCGCCGGAGCATCGGCATTGACGGTGCCCATCGAGGTCCGGTGCACCATGACGTCGCTGACTTCCAGCTCCTTGAGGTCGAGCAGGCCGCCCAGCTGGTCACGATCTTCCTTGATGAGCGACTTGTCGCGATGCAGCACCTCGACCGCACCGCGCAATTCCTCCTGCGGGCTCAACATGGACCGACCGGCGGCAAGATTGATGCCACAGAGCTTCAGGATCGCGCGCACAATGCGGTTCACCGCACTGGAAATCGGGCCGAGGATCAGGACGACCAGCGACACGCCGCGTGCAACGGCAAGCGAAAACCGGTCTGGACCGGAAATCGCCCAGGATTTCGGCAGCACTTCCGCGAAAATGACCAGAATGACCGTCATTGCCAGCGTGGCATAGGCAACGCCCGCATCGCCGAACAGGTTCAAAAAGATGCTGGTGGCAATGGAGGACGCCAGAATATTGGCGAGGTTGTTGCCAATCAGAAGCGCACCGATCAGCCGGTCGCGGCGACTGATGAGACGCTGGACCAGCCCTGCGCGCTCATCGCCATTATGTTCGAGCGTATGCATCCGGGCTCGAGACGCCGCCGTCAGCGCCGTTTCGGACCCGGAAAAGAATGCTGAGAGAATGACGCAGAGCAGGATGATGCCGCACATAACCCAGAGCTCGAAAGCCATCCGCCTTATCCTCTTATAGCAGGGCGCTAAGATGCTGACGCATCACGCCCTGAAGTTGCTCAATCGCCGCACGGGCTTAACCAAGTCTCGATGAGCCAAACTCACCGAGACTTGGTATTATTTCGTTTCCAGACGTTCTTTCAAAAATTCCAGCACGGCGGCTGGCGGCACGTCCTTGGCAATAAAGGACTGGCCGATGCCGCGCGTCAGGATGAAGGTGAGCGCACCACGCGCCACTTTCTTGTCCTGCGCAATATAATCCATCAACTTTTCCGCCGGTGGCAACCCGCCCGGAACATCCGACAGCCTGTATGGCAGCCCGACGGCTTTCAGATGCGCTTCGACACGCTCCGCATCCTCGATGCCGCACAGGTTCATCTTGACCGAAAAGCGATGGGCCAGCGCCATGCCGATAGCCACACCTTCACCATGCACAAGACGGGTCGAATCGTAGCCCGTTGCCGTTTCCAGCGCGTGACCGAAAGTATGGCCGAGATTGAGAAGCGCCCGATCGCCGGTTTCGCGCTCGTCGCGCGCAACAACGGCTGCCTTGCAGCGGCAGGATTCAGCGATGGCTTGCGTCCGTGCCGCCCCGCCGGAGAAGACCTCCTGCCAGTTCTGTTCCAGCCATTCGAAAAAATCCGGACGGTCGATCAGGCCGTATTTCGCAACTTCGGCATAACCGGCCCGGAATTCACGCGGGCTCAGCGTATCGAGAACCTCCGTATCGGCCAGAACCAGCTGCGGCTGATAAAAGACACCGACGAGATTTTTACCGTGTGCCGTGTTGACCCCGGTCTTGCCACCGACCGAGGAATCCACCTGCGACAGGAGCGAGGTCGGCATCTGCACGAAATTCATACCACGCCGCACGATACCGGCGACGAAGCCCGAAAGATCGCCAACCACACCGCCGCCAAATGCCACGACCGCGTCGCCACGCTCCAGACGCGCCGCCAGTACGGCATTGGTGACGGTTTCCAGCGTGCCGAAGGATTTTGACTTTTCACCCGGTGCAACAATCACCGGCGTCACATCGACACCGGCCTTGGCGAAGCTTGCTGTCAGGCGCTCCAGATGAGCCTTGGCAACATTTTCGTCCGTCACCACCGCCACGCGCACGCCTTTCAGACGCTTCGCCAACTCCTCGCCTGCACGATCCACCAGCCCCTTGCCGATCAGAATATCGTAGGAGCGGTTGCCAAGCGACACGGGAACAGTCGTAACATCCTGGGCGATGGAAGGCGCGTTCATGCGTAGTCTCCAATACATGCGGCGAAGACATCGGTGGCTTGTTCTACCGGACCGATTATGCCTCTAATCTTTCGAGATGATCCGCCAGAACATCGAGCAGTTCGGCAGCGATCACTTCCTTCTTGTCATCCCGCGTCATCAGCTGAAGGTCGGCCAGTGCATAGACAGGATAACGTTCATTCATCAGCCGCAGCATGACGCCGCGCGGATCGCTGTTTTTCAGCAGCGGGCGGTTCTGGCGGCGCGATACGCGCTCCATCAGAATATCGATTTCCGCATTGAGCCAGACGGAAACACCTGCACGACCGATTGCCGCGCGTGTTTCGGCATTCATATAGGCCCCGCCGCCGGTGGCCAGAACCATCGGTCCGTCTTCGAGCAGGCGCATGATGACGCGACGTTCGAGATCGCGGAACTCGACCTCGCCATATGCTTCAAACAATTCAGGAATGGTCATGCGGGAAACCGCTTCGATCTCCGTATCGGCATCGCGAAACGGCAGGCCGAGCAAGGCTGCAGCCTTGCGTCCGACGGTGGATTTGCCTGCACCCATCAGCCCCACGAGCACCACGACTTTCGAACCGAGAAGATCGCGGATCAGCTCCGCTTTCTCATGTAGATTGTTTTGTTTTGTCGTGCTGCTCATTGACCTCGTCCATTTGCTCCGGTTCCACATGAAAAACAGGGCGACGTCAATTGCTTTGATTGGTTTTCAGGGCGTGCATGGCCGCAAGCAAGGCTTTTTTGCATGATTGGGCTCTTGTCTCCTCTTTCATTCCTCCTCCTTGCTTTCGTCCCCCCTCCTTGCTTTCGTCCCAATGCCACAGCATAAAAGATGAATGCCTACGCTAACGCGCCTCGTCCTCTTTCTCGCCCTTGTCGCCGCCGTCGTTTATGGCGCGATGTATGCACTTGCCAATTTCGTTGAACCAGACACACGCGAGATCACCGTCGAAATACCGGCTTCGAAGCTGAAACCGGTGACGATTGCGCCTCCGTCAGCCCCCGCAGCCGAGCCTGCCCCGGCGGAAACCGCCGATACGGCGCCCCAATCGCCGCAGACACCGCAGGAATGACAATGCGCGCATCGCTGGCGATCGAGAACTTTCTGGAAATGATGAGCGCCGAACGCGGCGCGGCGGAAAACACGCTTGAATCCTACCGGCGCGATCTTGAGGCGGTGGCAGAGGCGCTGTCGGCCCGAGGCGTCAATCTTGCCGAAGCGGGAGCCGACCATATTCGCAGCGCCATCGATGCCATGGCAACGGAAGGTTTTGCCGCAACATCGCAAGCCCGGCGTCTGTCGGCGCTACGCCAGTTCTTCCGCTTTCTCTATTCGGAAGGTTATCGGCAGGACGATCCAACCGGCACGGTCGATGCGCCGAAAAAGCAGAAGCCTTTGCCGAAAATCATGAGCGTTGAGAACGTCACAAAACTACTCGACCGCGCAGCACTTGAAACCAGCGAAGAAGCGGAACCGGCAGAGCGCTTCAAGGCGCTGCGTCTTCACGCTCTCATTGAAACACTTTATGCCACTGGCATGCGCGTTTCCGAACTTGTCGGCCTGCCGGTCGGCGTTGCGCGCACTGACCACCGCTTCCTGCTGGTTCGCGGCAAGGGCTCCAAGGAACGCATGGTCCCGCTTTCGCCCAAGGCACGTGAGGCGTTGCAGCGCTTTCTCGCCTTGCGGGATTCCCTGCCTGGCAGCGACGACAATCCGTGGCTGTTTCCGGCTTTTTCGGAAAGCGGCCATCTGGCGCGTCAGGTTTTTGCCCGCGAACTGAAGGGACTTGCCGCACGGGCAGGATTATCGGCCGCCGCCATTTCACCACATGTGCTGCGCCATGCCTTTGCCAGCCACCTGCTGCAGAACGGTGCCGATCTGCGCACCGTGCAGCAATTGCTCGGCCACGCCGACATTTCAACGACGCAAATCTATACGCATGTGCTGGAGGAAAGACTGCATAAGCTTGTCAGCGAGCATCATCCGCTTGCCGATTAGCCTCTGTCCGGTTATGAGAAAGTCGAAAATTTGCAAGATGAGCCAGTAGTGAATATGTAAAGCGCCGTAAAACAGCCTTTTTCAGGCTCGCAATAGCGCTAATCCCTTTGGAAAACGCACGAACAGTCAGGCCCGATGTACAACTATCTCGATTTTGAAAAACCCGTCGCCGACCTCGAAGGCCAGATTCTGGAGCTGAAGAAGCTCGCACAGGAACAAGGCAGCGTCGAGATGAGCGACGAGATTCGTCGCCTCGAGAAGCGTTCGGCCGATGCGCTGAAGGACATCTATCGCAAGCTGACCCCGTGGCAGAAGACGCAGATCGCCCGCCATCCGGACCGTCCGCATTGCCTGGAATACATTGACCGGCTGTTCACCGAATTCACTCCGCTCGCCGGTGACCGCAAGTTTGCCAATGACGAAGCTCTCCAGACTGGTTTTGGCCGCTTCAACGGTCAGGCCGTTGCGATCATCGGGCAGGAAAAAGGTTCCGACACCAAGACGCGCCTGAAGCACAATTTCGGCTCGGCCCGTCCGGAAGGCTATCGCAAGGCCGTCCGCATCATGGAAATGGCGGACCGTTTCCAGCTGCCGCTCATCACTTTCGTCGACACGGCAGGCGCCTATCCGGGTGTCAGCGCCGAAGAACGCGGCCAGGCTGAAGCCATTGCGCGCTCGACTGCAGAATGCCTCCGGCTGCGCGTCCCGGTCATCTCGATCATCATCGGTGAAGGCGGTTCGGGTGGCGCAATCGCCATCGCCGTTGCAAACCGCGTCTATATGCTTGAGCATTCAATCTATTCGGTGATCTCGCCCGAAGGTGCTGCGTCGATCCTCTGGCACGATTCCACCCGCGCCAAGGATGCCGCCTCAAGCATGCGTATCACCGCACAGGACCTGTTTGACCTGAAGGTCATTGACGGTGTCATTCCTGAACCTATGGGTGGCGCGCATCGCGGCAAGGAAGCCGTCATCGATGCGGCTGGCGATATCATCACAGCATCGCTGCGCTCGATGAAGGATATCGACGGCGAAACGCTGAAGCAGGAACGCCGCCAGAAATTCCTCGAAATCGGCCGCAACATCTGATTTTCACCGCGAATTGGAGCGCCTCCCGAAAAGTGTAATACGGTTTTCGGAATAAGATGCGCGGTTCAGAACAAAAAGAAGACCCGTCCGGGAGGCCTAGCGCCTCCCGGATTTGCATCATGCTGCAAATTCGGCCATATTGCCGACGCGCTGGATTTCAAAGCATGTCGCGGAAAAGTGGAAACCGGTTTTCCGGAACCGACATGCTCCAGAAAATAAACAGCTAAAGCGCATCGCAAAGATATGATAGAACGCGACGCGCTTTAGCTATCTGAGCAAGGATTTATAAACGATACCGTAAGGTTTCGGTTTTAAAATTCGACGTTCAGGAAATTGGCTTTTGCTCATAAAGTCTCTGGCGTAGCTCTAACAGACTCGATGCGACATGAAGATCAGAACCGCAATTCTAGGCTCCGTAATGGCAACCGCGCTCCTCGCCGGCTGTCAGGGTTCGTCCGTATCCGATCTAAGCCTCCGGGCCGAGAAGCCGCTTCCCGAGAAAGTCGTTGCCAAGATGAAGGCGAAGGGCATGACCCGCACCTCGCCAATCATGGTACGCATTTTCAAGGAAGAAGGCACACTCGAGGTCTGGAAGCAGAAGAACAACGGCAAGTACGACCAGATCGCGTCCTACGACATCTGCAAATGGTCGGGCAAGCTCGGGCCGAAATATATCGAGGGTGACCGTCAGGCACCGGAAGGTTTC
The DNA here is from genome assembly GCF_025908475.1 of Brucella sp. MAB-22. Taxonomy (NCBI): domain Bacteria; kingdom Pseudomonadati; phylum Pseudomonadota; class Alphaproteobacteria; order Hyphomicrobiales; family Brucellaceae; genus Brucella; species Brucella sp. MAB-22. The sequence goes on from NZ_CP109782.1 coordinate 2,568,629, forward strand.
TACAACGTCCGCCCCGCCCAGATGAATCCGAATTCGAGCTATTATCTCTCGTTCAACATCGGCTTCCCCAACGCCTATGACCGCGCCAATGGCCGCACAGGCCAGCACCTGATGGTGCATGGCGCATGCTCGTCGTCGGGCTGTTACTCGATGACCGACGAACAGGTTGCCGAGATTTACGCCTTCGGTCGCGACGCCTTCAAGGGCGGCCAGCGCGATTTCCAGATTCAGGCGTTTCCGTTCCGTATGACAGCTGCCAACATGGCGCGATACAAGAGCGACCCGAACTATTCCTTCTGGAAGATGCTGAAGCAGGGCTACGACTCTTTCGAGGTCACCAAGGTGCCACCGAAGGTCGATGTTTGCGAAAAGCGCTATGTGTTCAACGTCGCGACACCGGACGGCCAGCCTCTGTCCGCAACGGACGCCTGCCCGCCTTCGGCTGGCGGCGAGGCCATGTCCTATGCGTCTTACGAAAAGACCTATCAGTCGGCATTCAGCGCCAGCCAGAAGGCACCGGCACCGTCTATTCAGGGCATCGCCGAAGCCAAGCTCGTCTCCGCCTGGAGCGCTGCGCGTGCACGCGGTGAAAAGGTAACGCGGGAACCGCCGTCACTCACCGCTTCTTCTGCTGAAAAGGCGGGCGCACCGGACATTCGCCCGGCAACGCCAGCCGCACAGCCGACAGCCATTGCTGCAACGCCGCAACCGGCTGCTGTTCCGGCTCAGCCCGCGACACAGACCGCAGCCGTGCCCGCACCGCAGCCAAACCCGGCTGCAGCGCAGGCTGCTCAGTCCGTTTCACCTCAGGTCTCTCCAATGACGACCGCCAGCACGGTGGCGCAGAATGTCGAACAGCCAGCAGCTGTCGCAGCCCCCGAACCGAAGAAGCCGTGGTGGAAGATCATCGGGAACTGATGGCCTTGCAGGATGACATTCCTGTCTACGACCTGAGGGGGCTTAAATGCCCCCTTCCGGTTTTGAAAACCCGCAATCGTCTGGAAAAAATGCCGAGCGAAGCGCTTCTCTGGGTGGAAGCGACCGATCCGCTGTCCGGCATCGACATCCCGCATTTCTGCACGCAGGAAGGCCACGCCCTGGTCGCGCAGGAGCACCAAGGGACGTTGCATCGCTTCCTTATTCGCAAGAAATAAGTATCAGCTCCGAGGCGAAAAACCCGGAATAGCCAGCGGATTTTCCATCAGCGCGGCACGGTCTGGCCTATCGAGCGCAGGACGCCCCAAAAACGCATCAAAAAGCTCGCGAACATAGGTTTCCGGCAGATCCTTCACGATCATCACCAGAAGCGTTTCGCGTTTATCCTGCGGCCATTGCGGCAGGCGCGCTGGCGGATGGAAAATCTTCTGCACCCCGTGAATGACAACCGGACGATCCGGGTCTTCGGCAATCTGCACGATGCCCTTCACACGCAGAAGCTTCTCGCCATGCGTCGAGCGCAAAAGATCAAGGAACATGTCGAAGGTCGATAGTGGGATCGGCGCATCGTGACGAAGCGAAAAGGACCGGATCGCATCGTCATGGTGATGATGGTGATCGTGGCCATGATCGTGATCGTGGTGATGATGGTCGTGATCGCAATCCGGCCCGCATACATGGTCATGCCCATGATGAGAATGCCCGTGATGGGAGTGGTCATGATAACCGGCCTCATAGGCTTCCGCCTTGAGCCAGCGCTGCACGTCCGCCGATTTCGTTTCCGGATTATAGAGACCGCATTCAAAAAGCGCCGCATAGCCTGTGCGCTGTTCACCAGCTTCCAGAATGTCTGCGCCGGGATTGAGCGCATGAAGACGCGCCTTCAATACCGCCAGTCCTGACTGCGCTTCCGGCAGATCGGTTTTGGTCAGCACGATGCGGTCGGCCATTGCCGCCTGCTTGACGGCTTCCTCGTGATTGTCGAGCGTCGCCATGCCGTTGACGGCATCCACGGTCGCGAGAACCCCATCGAGCCTGAAAGCCTGCATGAGCACCGGATGCCCCATGATCGAATGCAGCACCGGCGCCGGATCGGCGAGCCCGGTGGTTTCGATGATGACGCGCTTCAGCGCCTTGATGCGCCCGGTCTGGAGCCGGTCGATCAGGTCGGCCAGCGTATCCACCAGCTCGCCGCGCACCGTGCAGCACAGGCAGCCGTCGGAAAGCTCGATCACGCCCTCGCTCGCCTGCTCAACCAGCAGATGATCAATGCTGATCTCGCCGAACTCGTTGATGATGACCGCCGTATCGCTCAGCGCCGGATCTTTCAGAAGCCGGTTGAGAAGCGTCGTCTTGCCTGAACCAAGAAAACCGGTCAGCACGGAAACGGGAATGGGATTCGGCATATCAGTTGATCGCGGTGGTATTGGCACCGGCGGAACGCTGCGGACGCGGCATTGGCACCGGAATCTGCGAAATGTCGAGCTGGCTCGGGCGGGTCGTCGGACCCGGTTCGGAAACCAGACCGACGCGAACCGGAACCGGATCGCGATCCATCGCATGGATATAAGGCGAATTGATTTTCAGCTTGCCCTCGACATCGCGACCGTCCCAGCGATCGGCCATGGCCTGCTGGCTGCAGATAGCCTTGCGCATATCGACGGCCTGATTGAGATTTCCGCCGGCTGCGGGGCGCAAGGTCGCCAATGTAGCGCCACCGCTCGCATTTGCCCTGAAAGCGTCTGTCATCAGCTGTGCTGCCTGAACCGCGCGCGCTTCCTGCCGGTCCGCACCGAGAACAATTGCCAGCACCGTCCGGCCGTTGCGCGTTGCCGAACTTGCTAGGTTGAAGCCGGATGCGCAGACGAAACCGGTCTTCATCCCGTCCGCCCCGTCATAGCGGCCAAGCAGGATGTTGTAATTGGCCTGAACTTTCTTGCCCGCGCCCGGATCGATCGCCTCGGTCGCAAAATAATGCGCATATTGCGGAAATTCGCGGCGCAGCTGCACGGCCAGAACCGCCAGGTCGCGAGCCGTTGTGTAGTTATTGGGATTATGCAAGCCGTTCGGATTGGCGAAATGCGAGCCGACCATACCGATACGCTGCGCTTCCGCATTCATGCGCTGCACGAAACCGGATTCCGTTCCGCCCACGGCCTCGGCAACGGCCACCGCAACATCATTGGCCGACTTAACCAGCATGATCTTCAACGCCGTATCGAGCGTCATGACCGATCCCGGCTTGTAGCCCATCTTGCTCGGCGGTTCCTTGGCGGCGTTGACCGTCATGCGCACCGGCGAATCCAGCGTCATCTGGCCCGACTGAAGCGCACGGAATGCCACATAGGCCGTCATCATCTTGGTCAGGGAAGCGGGATACCAGCGCTGAAAAGCTTCCTGCTGCTGGTAGACCTTGCCTGTTGCCACATCCACTGCGATCGAGGGATTAGCGGCGGCGGACGCCAGTGCGGTCGCGGACAAGCCAACAGCTGCAAACCAGATTTTCAATGATTTCGACATCATTCCGTAGTTCCAATCGAAATAGCCTGCAACTTCTGCGGGTTCGAATTGCTCTATAATGGGAGATTAACTCTTTCTTTATCTATGCCATGTGGCGATGAAAAGGCAAACAGGGATTGCCCGCTTTCACCGAAACGTCATATCCTGTTTCCTTCAAATCACGCCCAATCCGGGGAGCCATCAGAAAATGCCAGTGTTGAATCGTGCCGTTGAAACGCAAGCGGAAATTGCCGCATGGCGCCGAAAACTGCACCAAAATCCTGAACTTCTCTATGACGTGCACGAAACTGCACAATTTGTCGAAGACAAGCTGAAATCCTTCGGTTGCGATCTTGTGGAAACAGGCGTCGGACGCACAGGCGTGGTTGGCATCATCAAGGGTCGCCATGGCGATGGCCCGGCAATTGGCCTGCGCGCCGACATGGATGCCCTGCCCATCACCGAAACGAGCGGTGTCGAATGGGTCTCGCAAAATCCCGGCAAGGCGCATTCCTGCGGCCATGACGGACACACCTCAATGCTGCTGGGCGCAGCGCAATATCTCGCAGAGACCCGCAATTTCCGCGGCTCGGTCGCGCTTCTGTTCCAGCCTGCCGAAGAAGGCGGCGCCGGTGGCCTCGCCATGGTCGAGGACGGCGTGATGGACCGTTTCAACATTTCGGAAGTCTACGGCATCCACAATATGCCGGGCCTGCCGGTCGGACAGTTCGCGATGCGAAAAGGTCCGATCATGGCCGCAACCGACGAATTTGACCTTTTCATCACAGGTCGCGGCGGCCACGCAGCGCAGCCGCATCGCACCATTGATCCGATTCTGGCAGGTTCCCAGCTGATGATCGCCCTTCAGGGCATTGTTTCGCGCAATGTCGATCCGCTTGATTCACTTGTGATCTCGGTGACGAAGTTCATTGCGGGCGAGGCTTATAATGTGATCCCGGAAAAGGCGACGCTGTCGGGCACGGTCCGCACGCTCAAGAAGGAAACCCGCGCCTTTGCCGAACGCCGTATCCGTGAAGCTGCCGCCGGTATCGCAGCCGCCACCGGTGCAGAAATCACCGTGCGCTACAAGAACAATTATCCGGTCACCTACAACCACGATGCGCAGACGGAGTTTGCCGCCCGCGTCGCCAGCGCTGTGGCGGGCGAAGGCAAAGTGGATGAGAGTGTCGAGCCGATGATGGCGGCGGAAGATTTTTCCTACATGCTGGAAGCGCGTCCCGGCGCCTATATCTTCCTCGGCAATGGCGATACGCCCGGCCTTCACCATCCGGCCTATGACTTCAATGACGATGCCATTCCCTATGGCGTCAGCTATTTTGTAGCGGTAGCGGAAACGGCGCTTGCCGCCTGATAGCTGAATAAATCCGCCTGCCCCGCTTTTTGCGGGGTTGGCGACCAGCATGAAAAACAGTATGTGTCTGAAAGCATTCGCAATGCTGGAATCACCGGCGAATGCTCATCGGTTGGTCCCGTAGCTCAGTAGGATAGAGCGACAGATTCCTAATCTGTAGGCCGCTGGTTCGAACCCAGCCGGGATCACCATTCAATTTCCTTAGTTCGTTGAAAAGCTTTAGTGCTAGAGATCAGATACAAGTCCCTGATTTTGGTGTCTTCCGGCTTACCCCAATCCGTCGCGTTTCCTACGGTCTCTGGTCTCGCTACAGCGTATTCTACATCGTCGTCAGGCCAGCCTGCTTAATCCACAACTCTCGATAAAGCTCACAGGATTGAATAAGATCTTCGTGTGGCCCCATTGCCACGACAGCACCATTGTCTAGAACGATGATTTTATCAAAGTCTCTGACGGTAGAAAGGCGATGCGCAACTGCGATAACAGTTGTATCTGCGTCAAGCGACGCAATTGCATTCTTAATCAAGCTTTCACTATTGGTATCGAGAGCGGAGGTGGCTTCGTCAAGAATAAGAACGGGCCGATTTTGTAGGAAGGCGCGTGCGAGTAAAATGCGTTGTTGTTGACCACCCGAAAGTCTCGCTCCCCTCTCTCCAACGACTACGTCAAAGCCCTTCCCGTCCGGGGCTAGCTCTTCAATAAACGAAGATGCATCTGCTAACTCGGCTGCACGCATTATCGCTGCATTGTTGGAGATTTCCGCGCCAAACGCGATGTTTTCTTTTATCGACCGATGAAACAGCGCGTCGCTTTGCGCAACGACTGAAAAGACGCCTCGTAGCTCGGAAATCTTCACAGAGCGAATATCCTGCCCATCAAGCGCAATCTGTCCTGCATCAACATCGTATAGTCTCAGCACTAGATCGATAAGCGTAGATTTACCTGCTCCAGAGGGCCCAACGATACCAACCTTCTGCCCAGCCTCTATCTCAAACGAGATATTCCTCAAAGTTTGTTTTATTCCATAAGAGAAACTGACGTTATGCAATGAAATGTGTGGTGGATTGGACACCCGTAGGCGCTCACTGCCGTCTTTAACGATTGGTTTTGCCGTAACAGTCGAACGCGCATCTCTGATAGTGCCAAATGTCTGAGTTAGTCCTTCCCACACCCCTACAAACCAACCAGCATCCGCAGCCATGCCCCCGGCTAAGGTAATTCCTGCAACAAACTCACCAGGCGATATCAATCCCTGTGCTAATCCGTATAAGCCCAATGCGAGAATACTGGAAACCAGACCTGTGTTCAGCACACGAATGAACAGCCCGGCAATCGTTGTTAAACGGTTAATATCGAGGTTTGTTTTGTGTTGCTTATCAATTCTTGAAAGAACAAAACTGTTCTCTGTATCATAAGCAAATAAGGTCTTTATCGCACGAATATTTGAAAAATATTCTGTAATAGCGCCGTTTACGATGCTGGACGTCTCGGAAATTTTTTCAGCTTGAGCATTGAACTTTGGCACAAGATAGATCGCTAACAATCCATTTAGTAAAATCCAAATCAACACTGGAACGACAAATAGAGGAGCAAGATAGGAAATAAGAACGGCAGAACCTGCGAAACGCACAAAGCCGAGTGGGAAACGACCAGCTAGAATTTCTATACCCGATTGCACTGCATTCGAGAGTTGCCCTATACGCCCGGAAATCTGGCCGGCGTGGTGCGAATGGAAATATTCCATACCATGTTGAGAAGCAGCCTTGTGCGACTGCCAAAGGGCAGATGATTTTGTCTGTGATCGAAGCGCCTGCATTCGAAGCATGTAATTGACGAGCCAGAGTGCAGGATCAGCTACCGCATAAGCGACAATCAACGAGCCAAAAAAGGTGATCGTTGCAGAAGTTAAATTGAGCTCGGGCGAATGCGCGACCATATCAACGATATACGCCACAGCCCACATTCTAAGCAGGTCAATCGCCGTAAGGGCAGCACCAGACAGCGCAGATGCCACAATCAGCCACCGAAACGGTTTTATGAGAACAAAGAAAAGTGCGAGCGCAGTACGCGACTGATGCGCCCGCAGACCGTGATGGTGAAAATCAACTAACTGTTCAAAATACTTAAAAACTCTTTGAAGCAAAATCAGTCCTCAACTATCTGACCAACAACTTTACCAGCAATGGAAGCGCTTCGCAGATATGTTCGGGTAACGGGATATTCTTCCATAGGGTTTTCAAAAATATCGCGAGCATGAAACCCGTTCGCATTATTGAGAAGGATAAGCCTCCGGCTTTCCTGCGGAATTGAATAACGGATCGGATTGGTCGAAATAGCTGTCTTGATTTCAGCGGTGACGTCTTCTGCTTGATCGACGCTAGTACCAGCCCGACCTTCAAAAGTACCATTCATAAAAGTTGTAATTGAACCGTCTAGAGCGCGGGTAAAAATTGCCGCCCTTGCGCGCCTATCTACAACCTTAACATCAGATTGGCCGTTATCATAAACAGCGGGAGTGAGACTGAAACAGTATTCCTGCGACAATCCTACCTTTTCGATGATATGAGAAAAACTCGAAATTGTGCTCGTCGGAACTGTAGTGGCCCCCTAAATCCCCGGACACGATCTCCCACTTGTTAAGTGTTAGGAGTAATGTGCCCATTATGATCAGTCATATCCCTAAGATAGAAGTGCTGTCCGGCCCTGAGCGCCGCCGTCGCTGGTCGACAGCGGAGAAGCTCGCGATAGTCCAGGAGACCTACGAGCCTGACGTTACGGTCAGCATCGTTGCGCGACGGCATGGCATTCAGCCGAACCAGTTGTTCGCCTGGCGCAAACTTGCGGCGCAGGGTGCGCTGACGGCCACCGCATCGCAGGAAGAGGTCGTGCCGGCATCCGAATACAGGGCACTTCAGAACCAGGTGAAAGAGCTACAGCGCCTCCTCGGCAAAAAGACTATGGAAGGCGAAATCCTGAAAGAAGCGCTTGAGATAGCATCAGGGTCAAAAAAACACCTGTTGCGCTCGCTCTCGTTGCCGAAGGACGGTTCGCGATGATGGCGGTGTGCGAGACCCTGGGTGTCGCCCGATCCAGCATAGCGGAACGTGTGAGGCAGCGTCCTTCCAGAGCCAGAGGGCGGCCGCCGCTCGCCGATCAGGAGCTGGTGGATGAGATCAAGACAATCATCGACGACATGCCGACCTACGGATATCGCCGGGTTCACGCGATCCTGCGCCGTAAAGCCCGCAACGAAGACCGTCCATGGCCGAATGCCAAGCGCGTCTACCGGGTGATGAAGGTCCACGGCATGCTCCTTCAGCGCCACACCGGTGCGATCGATACGCGCCGTCACGATGGTCGTGTGTCTGTTGAGCAATCGAACCTGCGTTGGTGTTCAGACGGCTTCGAAATCGGCTGCGACAACAAGGAGAAGGTGCGCGTTGCCTTCGCTCTCGATTGCTGTGATCGCGAGGCTATCGCCCATGTCGCGACAACCGAGGGCATCAAGAGCGAGGACGTCCAGGACCTTGTCATCACCGCTGTCGAGAACCGCTTCGGTCTCATCAACACCCTTCCAAAGCCAATCGAATGGCTGACGGACAACGGCTCCTGCTTCATTGCAAAGGACACCAGATCGCTGCTTATGGATATCGGCATGGAGCCGTGTTCGACGCCCGTTCGCAGCCCCCAGTCCAACGGAATGGCCGAAGCCTTCGTCAAAACCTTCAAGCGCGATTACGTCTCGGTGAACCCATTGCCGGACGCCATAACCGTCATCGCGCAACTGCCCTCATGGTTCGAACACTATAATGCCCTTCACCCGCATAAGGCATTGGGGTATCGCTCGCCTCGTGAGTTCTTAAACCGTCAAACCGAAACCTGATCCTGTCCGGTTTTTAAGGGGCAACTCCAGGAACCCAATAAAAGTTGCCTCTATCGTGGTAGTTGATAAACACATTAAAAATGGAAATGTGGTCTGGAACTGACAGTTTGCCATCGACAATCGACCCATCAGAATGAAAATCCAGAACATCAGTAGGAGAGAGGCCGCGTATACCTACGCGATCTAGCTTCTTACTATTATCTTTTGACGCAGTAAAAATTGAAAACGGCGTTTTGTTCTCACGATCGGGTAAGCTCGGCATAATTGCTTGTGTAAGTGAGACTGCAATCAAGGAACCTACGATTGCATCAACGGTGGCATCTTCAGACACTTGCGGTACGTCAATAGCAACGATCCCGACCAATGGATGATCAAGCTGATGCCGGATTTCGGGAATTAGATCGGCAAACAAGAGGGAAGCTTGTTCGGTCAACCTGCCCATTACCAATTTGTCTCGCGTATGGGCTAGCGAGAGGGGAGCGTCATCGATCCGTAAATTTTTGCAGGCAAAATCGCGGGCATACTCGACACTTATCGAAAAAATTGGGGCCTGAGATTGAACGGCATTCATCAACATATCCTCTCCCATTAAAAACGAAAGGGGCGATAATAATCGCCCCTGTAAATAAATTTTTATACAGGCTTGTTGCCCGAACCATTTTTATCATTATACCCTAGAGTGGAGTGGCTATCCGTGCACTCTGGTCGCGTTAGCGTGATAGAAAGCCCCTTCGTCAGAGCTTCTATTGATACTTTATCTTTAAGGTCAATGTGCATTGTATTACTCCCATATTGTTTACCTTCCAATGAAGGCCAGTAAACCGTAACCAACACAAAGGATATGAAAAGCGCAATTCATTGGCAGTATTAATTGAGTATTAAGTAATTTTTCGAGATAAAATGCTAGCATTTCTGCCCATCAATAAAGCAGATGGTAGATATGATTGAGGAACGTCCAGTTGGTGCGAAAATTACAGAATACTGGCAATCCGTTACCCTTCATAAGGCCAGTTGGCCTGTGAAAACAGGCCACCATCGACCCAGATCGTCTGACCCGAAACAAATCGTGCTGCATCGGATGCCAGAAACAGCACTGGACCGGAAATGTCCTCCGCTGTTCCCACCCTGCGCAGCGGCGTGATGCGTGCCCAGGTGCCGGCATAGTCGGGCTGTTCTTCTGCCGTGCGTTCATTGAGGATCGCGCCGGGGGCCACGCAATTCACCCGGATGCCGTGCGGCCCAAGCTCCACCGCCGAAGCCTTGGTGAACTGCTCTATGCCGCCCTTCGATGCCGTGTAGGAAACCAGTTTCGGAAAGGCGAGCTTGTTGCAGCCTGATCCGATATTGACGATGGCGCCGCCCTTGTCGGCCTCCACCATGCGCTTCGCGGCAGCCTGCGTATTGAGGAAGCAGCCTTTCAGATTGGTGCGGATGACATCGTCCCAACCATCCTCGGAAAGTTCCAGCAAGGGTGCCCAGGTCTGGATGCCTGCATTGTTGACCAGCACATCGGGCGCATCACCGAACCAGTCGCAAACCTCATCGAAGAAGGCTTCGACCTCGACACGTCTTCCAACATCGCAGCCAAGCCCCAGCGCCTGACCGCCCGCCTCTTCGATGGCTTCGACGAGCGATCGTGCCGCTTCATCATCGTGCTTGTAGCTGAAGGCCACCGTGTAGCCCGCATCGGCAAAAGCACAAACGAGATGCCTTCCAATGCCGGTACTCCCGCCCGTGACGACTGCAAACTCACCCATGCCAAATCCCTCCCGGAAGTATTCCCGGTCACGAATTTAATAGGTTTTCAACGATGGTAAACCGGCAAAAAACAAAATAGCTTCCGTATAAATGCGAGGAGAGAAAATGAACCCTGACATCAAGGAAGCCAATGGCGCGTGCCACTGCGGAACGGTGCGCTTTCGCGTCAAACTATCCAATGGCCTGCACACAGCGCGGCGCTGCACCTGCTCCTATTGCCGGATGCGCGGGGCCGTCGCCGTTTCGGCTGATCTTGATGGGCTGGAAGTGCTTGAAGGTAAAGAGGCGCTGACGCTCTACCAATTCAATACCGGCGTCGCGAAACATTATTTCTGCTCGAAATGCGGAATTTACACCTTCCACCAGCGCCGCTCCAATCCGCGCCAGTTCGGCGTGAATGCGGCTTGTCTGGAGGGCGTATCACCATTCGATTTTGCGGTCGTCGAGGTGAATGACGGCGTGAACCACCCCTCCGACAATCCGAGGCGAAAAGGCTCGGATGTCGTGGGCTATCTGCGTTTTGAACCGGTCGTTGACGGGGACTAAATCCGCGCGCGCCGCTTGTGCTCGTTCTTCTCCCATGAAAACAGAACTGGCGGCAGCGGATCAAGGCCACGAATAATATCCGCACCCTTTTCGCCGATCATGATGGTCGGCGCATTGGTGTTGCAGGACGGAACGCGCGGCATGATCGAGCTGTCGCATACCCGCAAGCCTTCGAGCCCCCGCACTTTCAGATCGAGATCTACAACCGCCATTGCACCGGTTCCCATCTTGCAGGTGCCGACCGGATGATGATCAGTCTTGGCATTGGCACAGGCATAATCGAACAGGTCATCGTCACTGACGACCTTCGCGCCCGGCAGGCGTTCGGCCATAACATAGGGCTTCAACGCATCCTGCTGCATGATTTCGCGCGCGATCTTCAGACCTTCGAGCGACATCTTACGATCATGCGGATCGCTCCAGTAATTGGGGTCGATCAGCGGTGCCGCAGCCGGGTCACTGGAAGCGAGCCGCACGGTTCCGCGCGAACGTGGATGCAGATAGGCGGAATTGAGTGTCACGCCTGCATTTTTAAGCCTCTCCACACCTGCCTCGATGCCCGAACCAAGCCCCAGATGAAACTGAATATCGGGCGAACGCGCATCCGGGTCCGCATACCAGAAACCGCCGGTTTCAAAGAGGCTCGACGCCACCGGACCGGAGCGCAGCAGAATATATTGCAGCCCCGCGCCCAGTGTTCGGTGCAGCTTTGCCACGCCATCATAGGTGTGATCGCCTGTGCATTCGGCAATGACAAAGAGATCAAGATGATCCTGCAAGTTTTCGCCCACACCCGGCAGATCATGTTTCACATTGACGCCGAGTTTTTTGAGATGATCGGCAGGGCCGATGCCCGATTGCAGCAGGAGTTTCGGCGAGCCTATCGCGCCGGACGAGACAATCACCTCGCGGTTGGCGCGCAAGACCTCACCGCTCATCAGCGTGACCCCGGTTACGCGGGTCTTTTCCAGCTCGATACTGCGTACCGGCGCATTCATGCGGATCGTCAGGTTCTTGCGATCTTTGATCGGCGCGAGATAGGCAAGCGATGCGGAGGAACGGCGGCGATTGCGCTGGGTGAGCTGATAGAAGCCGACACCTGCCTGCTCACGACCATTGAAATCCGGATTATATGGAAGCCCTAGCTCCTGCCCCGCGCGGATATAGGCATCGCAGATTGGAAGCGGCGCGGACGGCATGGAAACGCCAAGCGGCCCGCCATAGGAATGAAAATCATCGTTGAAGCGCTGATTGTCTTCAGCGCGTTTGAAATAAGGCAGGACATGGCGATAGTCCCAGCCGGTGCAGCCATCCTCGCCAGCCCATAGATCATAATCGGCTGCATTGCCGCGTGTATAAATCTGCGCATTGATGCTGGAGCCACCGCCGATGACTTTCGCCTGCGTATAACGGAGCACACGGTTTTTGAGATGCCTCTGCGGCACGGTTTCCCAGCCCCAACTTGCCACGCCCTTGGTCATCTTGGCAAAGCCGGCAGGCATGTGAAACAGCGGATTCCAGTCGCTTCCACCGGCCTCCAGCAGCAGCACTTTTATCGAAGCATCTTCGCTCAGACGATTGGCTAAAACGCAACCGGCAGGCCCGCCACCCACGATGATATAATCGTAATCCATCATGCCGTTCCTAAAGCTTTGCAATCGACAAGCCGCCATCGGCATTGATCGCCGAGCCCGTCGCAAAAATGAAATCGCCACCGGCAAGTCCGGCCACAATGGCGCCGACATCGCCCGCCTCGCCCCAGCGTTTCATCGGCACCAGACCGGCTTCGATCAGCCCGTCATAACGCTCGGTGACTTTCGCCGTCATATCGGTGCGGATGATGCCGGGACGTACCTCGAACACGCCGATCCGCGCTTCGGCCAGACGCAGCGCAAGCCCCTGCACGAAGGCCGTCAGCCCGGCTTTGCTGATGCAGTAATCAAGCCGCTCCGGCGAAGTCATCACCGACGAAACCGAACTGATCGTCACAATACTGCGCGGGAAACGCACTTCGGTTGCAGCCAGCATGGCCTTCACTACGGCCTGCGTAAAAAACACCGTGCCGCGCAGGTTCACATCGATAATCGTGTCGAAGTTTTCCGGCTTCAGACCCAGAAAATCCCCGCGCTCAACCGAACCCATGCCCGCATTATTGACCAGACAATCGATGCCGCCAAATTCCTTCAGCACCGCGGAGACGGTTGCCTCATGCATTCCAACGGCAGCCAGATCGCTTTCAAAGAAAGCCACTCTTCCACCAAGATCGCGCAATTCATCGATGACGGCCTCATCACGCTCACGGTCGGTAATCGCCAGATCGAACCCCTTGGCAGCGAGCGTGCGGGCAATGCCAAGCCCGATCCCGCGCCGCCCGCCGGTTACCACTGCAACAGGTCTTTGACGGTTCATGCCAGCACCTCCCGGTTAAGACTGTCGGCCACGCGCAAAGCCTGCGCGGCGATGGTCAGCGCCGGATTGACCGCCGCCGATGTCGGCAGGAACGACGCATCGACCACATAGAGATTTGGATGGTCATAAGCGCGGCAATAAGGATCAAGCGGCGCGGTCGCCGGGTCGTTACCGATGCGCACCGTGCCGCATTGATGCGATGGCGTGCGCCGGTCGAAAGCCCGCGACAGCACCACCGGGAAACTTGCCTGCCTGAGCGCGGATTTGAGCTTATCGACCAGCATCAGATGCGCCTTCCAGTTGGAACGCACCCAATGCAGAATGATGCGGTCGCCATCAACTGTCACGCGGCTTTCAGGCGATGGCAGGTCTTCGCTCATCGCGTAAAAATCGATCGTATGACGCGCAACGCGAGTCAGCAGCCATTCCGGCACGCGGGGCATATTGGCTTTCAGGATTTCGCCCGACACGCGGCCAAGCAGTTGCACATTGCCGAGCGGAGGGCCTCCTGCACCGTCCGACAGATAGTAATCATTGAAACCAAAAGTCTTCTGGTGGATGGAATCGTTGCGATAGCGCGGGTCGAAAGCAATCACCGCGCTGGAATTGTGGTTCATGAAATTGCGGCCCACCTGATCGGAACGATTGGCAAGGCCTGAGCGCAGCAGAAGCGCAGCCGACTGCACCGCACCGGCTGAGAGAATAACGAGCTTTGGGCGCAGAATCAGCGTCTCGCCACTCTTCACATAATGAACCGCTGTGATGGTTTTGCCATCCGGTCCGGTTTCCAGCTTCGTTACCCGCGCCGAGGCTTCCAGCCGGACATTCGGATGTTTGAGCGCAAGTGCTAACGGACAGGATTCCGCATCCATCTTGCCGTCATCGCTATTGGGAAATGCATCCCATGGTGTCTTTGCCTTGGCCAACCAGCGATCAATATCAACCCCAAGCGGCAGGGAAGCCGGGTGAAGCCCCGCTTTCTTCAACCGCGCACGCACATCGGCCATTGGTCGTTCGTCACGGATCGCCGGATAGGGATAGGACTTTGAATGTTCCGGTTCGGTCGGATCATCGCCCAGTTCGCCCCGCACCTGAAACAGCTGTTCGGCACGGCTATACCACGGCTCAAGCTCGTCATAGGCAAATGGCCATGCCGGAGATACGCCTTCCAGATGCGCCATCTCGGCAAAATCCTCGCGGCGATAGCGGATCAGCACCGCGCCAAAGAACTTGGAATTACCGCCGACATTGTAATAATTGCCGGGATTAAACGGCGTGCCATCCGTCTCGTACCAGAACTCTTTCGGGCGAAAGAATCCCCGCTGGAAAATGGCGCGCGGGTCGCGGTTTTCCGGCCTGTCCGGCAAGCGCTCTCCTGCCTCAAGAATAAGAATGTCGGCACCTGACGCGGCAAGACCAGCGGCTATGCTCGCGCCGCCGATACCCGATCCGATGATGACGATATCCGGCTGTCCTCCCAAAGCCGCCTCCCTTACTTTGCTTGCGGCATCCACCAGCCGGTGCGCGCACCGATATGCATGTTGAGCGTCTTGGTTTCGGTATAGTCCTCCACCGCATGACGGCCCAGCTCGCGGCCCAGACCCGACTGACGATAACCGCCGAAAGGCAGTTCCGGTGTGCCATCCATGAAGGTGTTCATCCAGACAGTACCTGCCCGCACCTTGCGTCCGATGGTCATGCAGGTATCGAAATCGCGGCTCCAGACGCCTGCCGACAGACCGTAATCGACCGCATTGGCAATGGAGATCGCCTCATCAACCGTATCGAAGGAAAGTACCGACAGAACCGGGCCGAACACTTCGTCGCGCGCCACGGCCATATCCGCCTTCACACCTGCAATGATGGTGGGTCCCATATATTGGCCAAGGCCGAGATCCAGTACATCACCACCGTGGGCAATTGCAGCACCCGCCTTTTTGGCCTGATCGACATAGGTGCTAACCTTTGTCAGATGCTGCGGCGTGATGATCGCGCCAACCTGCGTACTCACATCCAGCGGATCACCAACGATCACCTTTTTCGACAAGTCGGCCACGCGCCCGACAATCTCATCGACAATCGAGCGGTGCACAATCAGCCGCGAACCGGCATTGCAGCACTCGCCCGCATTGAACCATGCGCCAAACACGGCAGCATCGATGAAAGCATCCATATCCGCATCCGGGAACAGGATTTGCGGGTTCTTGCCGCCAAGCTCCAGCGATACTTTTTTCAGCGTTTGCGCAGCATTGGCCATGGTCAGCTTGCCCACACCGGTAGAACCGGTGAACGAAACCATATCAACATCCGGATGCGTACTCATATGCTGGCCGACATCAGCGCCCGTTCCGGTGATGATGTTGACAACACCGTCCGGCACGCCTGCTTCGGCCAGAATTTCGCCGAGTAACAATGTCGATCCGGATGTGAGTTCCGAAGGCTTTACGACTGCCGTACAACCCGCAGCCAGCGCAAATGGCAGCTTTTGGCCCACGATCAGAAACGGGAAATTCCACGGCGTGATGATGGAAACGACACCAATTGCCTCCCGCAGCACAACGCCCAAAGTACCATCGCCCAGCGTATTATAGCTCTCGCCATGCAGATCGCGAGCAAGTGCTGCCGCATAGCGCCAGATATCGACCGACCCTGCTATCTCGCCACGCACCTGAGAAATTGGTTTGCCGGCTTCAATCGCATCGAGATAGGCCAGCTCTTCCGCCCGCGCTTCAATCAGATCGGCGGCTTTCAGCAAAATCAGCGAACGCTGCGATGCGGTTTTAGACGACCAGCGCCCATCGTCAAAAGCCTTGCGCGCAGCCGCAACAGCGCGTTCCACATCGGCCTTGTTGCCGGCCGGATAGCGGCTCACCGTCACTCCATGGCCGGGCGCCACACGTTCAATCGTTTGGCCACTTTCACTGCCCACCCATTTTCCATCGATCAGCATGGAGAATTCGCGGACTTCCAGCCCGGTCAACGGCTGCGGTTTTACGACTACGCTCATCACCATTTTCCTTCAAAATTTGCTTCGCGCTTTTCGGTAAACGAGCGCACGCCTTCTTTCAGATCATCGGTCTTGGCGACAAGGATGGACCCCAGCGTCTCGACTGCCGTGCCACTATCCTCGCCATTGGCGACCGACAGCATCAGTTTGGAAATTTCCAGCGCAGCCGGTCCGCGCTTGGCCACCCGCGCCGCATAGTCCTGCGCCGCCTGCAAGGCTGCACCCGTCTCCACCACAGCATCCACCAGCCCATGCGACAGCGCTTCGTCCGCTGTGAACATTTCACCACCCAGCACCATGCGGCGCACGATCTGCGCACCAAAACGGCGCACAAGACGCTGTGTGCCCGACCAGCCGGGGATCATGCCGAGCGAGGTTTCCGGCAGGCCGATTTTTGCCTGTCGTTCGACAATGCGAATATCGGCGGCGCCTGCCAGTTCCAGCCCGCCGCCCAAAGCATGACCGTTCATCGCGGCGATCAAGGGTACACGCAAAGTCGCCAGACGTTCGAATACACGATGCCCATAGCGCACCCAGGCATGGCCGAATTCCTGCGGTTCCATGCCGCCCCATGCCTTGATGTCACCACCGGCGGAAAAGGCTTTGCCCTCACCGGTCAGGATCGCTACCCGCACGCTGCTGTCCGCTTCCACCTGGTCACAGGCGGCAGACAATTCCTGCAAAAGCTCGATATCAAACGCATTGAGCTTTTCGGGCCGCTTGATCGTCATGACGGCGATGTGGTTCTCGATCGAGATTTCTATCCGTTGGGCCATTTAAGCCTCCAGCTTTCGAGCAGGCTTTTGCGGCAGCGTGAGGCCAATCGGCTCGTCGCGGAACAAGGCTTCATCCATGATTTTAAGCTGATCCGAAACGATCAGCGGAAACTCAGCCTGATCAAGAATATGCGTCTGCAAATCCACACCCGGCGCAATCTCGGTCAGCACAATGCCTTCTGGCGTGAGCTTCAGAACCGCACGTTCGGTGACATAGGTAATGTCCTGTCCCTGTTCGACACCGCGCGGACCGGAGAAGGTGACATGCTCAACCTCATTCACCAGCTTTTTGAGCTTGCCTTCCTTCTCGATCACCAGCTTACCGTCAGCGACCGACAATTTCGCCCCTGCATTGAACATGCCGGAGAAGACAATCTTTTTGGCTCGTGCAGTAATATCGACAAACCCACCTGCTCCCGCCGTCACATGCGGACGGAATGACAGCTTCGACACATTGACTGAGCCGTCGCGTCCGATCTCAAGGAAGGACAAGAGCGAGGCGTCGAAGCCAGCGCCCTGAAAATAGGTGAACTGATAGGGTGACGGCATATAGGCATCAGCATTCGATGCACAGCCAAAGGCAAAATCGAGAAGCGGCACGCCGCCAACAGCACCCTGCTCGATCACCCATGTCACCGCGCCATGCAGGCCCTCTTCCAGCAGAATGCGCGGCACATTGGCGGAAATGCCGAAGCCAAGATTGACCGCACTTCCCGCTTGCAACTCCTGTGCGACACGCCGCGCAATCGCTTTCTGAATATTGAACTCGGCCAAGCGGAATGTATCAAGCGGACGGAAAATCTCGCCGGAAATTGCCGGATCATAAAGCGTCTGTGTGGTCTGCTTCTGATCGGGATCAACCACGATATAATCCACCAGCACGCCCGGCACGCGCACATCATGCGGTTTCAGCGTGTCTTCCTTGGCAATGCGTTTGACCTGCGCAATGACGATACCGCCATTGTTGCACGCAGCCAGCGCCTGATCCAGCCCACCAAGATAAGCACCCTCATGCTCATAGGTGAGATTGCCGCGTTCATCGGCAGTGGTGGCGCGGATGATCGTGACATGCGGCACGATATTGGGGAAATAGAGCCAGTCCTCACCTTCAAAACTGACCTGTTTGACGACGGGCTCTTCGCGCGCCTTATCGTTCATTGCCGATCCCTGACGCTTGGGATCAACGAAGGTATCAAGCCCCACTTTGGTCAGCACGCCGGGACGCTTGGCAGCCGCCTCGCGATGCATGTCGAACAGAATGCCCGACGGGATATTATAGGCCGGAATCTCGTTATTGGTGATCATCTGCCAGATCAGCGGCGGCTCGGCACTCGACGGCCCTGACGGATAGGAACCGCCGATGATCTTTTTCAGAAGCCCTTTTTTGGCGATGTAATCGACACCCTTGATGCCACTCATATCGCCCGCAGCAATCGGGTGCAGTGTGGTGATATTTTGGGGATGACCGGTTTCATCAAACCGTTCACCAATCGCTTTCAGCATCATATCCGGGCAGCCAAGACCGCTCGATGAAGAGACCGAAACGACAGCGTTGTCGGGAATAAGGGCAGCTGCTTCCGCAAAGGAAATATGTTTGCTCATAATTCTCAAAGTCCTGAATGAACGGCGGTAGCCTTGCCGGTCTTTGCGGCCTCAAGCACAGCAAGCCCGGTCGCCAGCGACCAGATGCCGTCCTCCAATGTTGCCGATGGCTGGCCCTTGCCAGCGATGGCATTATGGAAAGCCTGCAAGGCAGTTTCGTAGAGATTTTTCTGATCGAGCGGCAATTCGTGTTCGCCATCCTTGTCACGCAGAATGACGGTCCCGACCGGCTTTTGCGTCATGACATTGCGTGCAATAAGCGAGCCTTCGCTGCCATGTACCTCGAAGCCGGTTTCCGCATATTTGGTGGTGAAAGCATCGTGGAACTGAGCGATGACGCCGGAGGAGAAGCGCAAAACGCCCATCACGCCATCTTCCAGTCCTTCGCCGCTGAGGCCCCCTTGCTGGCTGAAAGCCAAGGCCTCGACTGGGTTTTCACCCAGCACAAAGCGCAATGTATCGGCATCATGCACGGTAATATCGAGGATCACACCGCCGCCCGCGTCAGGGCGTTCAATGCGCCAGCCGTGCAAATGCGGCGGCAGATAAACCGCATGAAAAACCCGCGCGCCCAGCACCTTGCCGATCTTGCCCTTGGCAATGGCATCGTGCATGGCGCGATGGCTTGCAGCATTGCGCAAATGATGGTTGGTGCCAGCCACAACGCCCGCTTCACGCACGGCTTTCAGCATCTGATGCGCGTCGCCAATCGTCAGAGCCAGCGGCTTTTCACAGAGAATATGTTTGTGAGCTTTTGCGGCGGCAATCGCCTGATCGCGATGCAATTCATTGGTGGTGGAGATATAGACTGCGTCGATTTCCGGATCGGACAACAGCGCTTCAAGGCTTGTCACGGAACGGGCAATGCCGTTTTCGCGGGCATAGGTTTCGCCACGCGCAGCATTGGTGCTGTAAACGGAAACGACTTCGCCACCGGTGGCGCGAATGGCTCCGATCACCCATTCTTTTGCAATGGTGCTTGCGCCTATAAGGCCCCACTTTGCCATGCGAATTTCTCCTCATTTTTGAACGGCGCACCACAACTTGCACGCACCGCAAGACGCACCGACAAGCGCTGCGCCTCCGCCTCCACCCGTTCCGAATTGATCTGTTTCAGCAAGAGCTGCGCCGCACGTTCTCCCAAACCTTGCGGATCGACAGATACCGTCGTCAGCGCCGGAACAGCGGTCTTGGCTTCGATCACATCGTCAAAACCAACCACGCCAAAATCCCGGCCCGGCTCCAGATTTGCAGCGCGCAAACCATCGCAGACACCAAAAGCCACGGCATCGTTGAAGCACACCGCAGCGGTCGGTTTCATGCCATGCCGCAGCATCTGTTCCAGCGCTTCCACACCGCCCGCACGTGAAGGTGCTGCGGTAAAGACCAGCGCATCATCAAACAGGATATCCGCCTGCTCAAGCCCCGCACGATAGCCCGCAACTCGTTCAGCAAAAACAGCGGTATCTGCATAGCCGCCCATGAAAGCGATAACGCTGTGCCCCAGAGACACCAAATGCTCGACAGCCTTTGAAACACCACCACGATTGTCCGAAACGATGGATGACACACCCGATCCGGGCACATCACGCACCATCTGCACAACCGGCAGGCCGCTTTTTGCCAATGGTTTCAGATCGTTAGCCTCGGTTCCACGCGCTGGCGAAACGATCAGCCCGGCAATGCCATGTTCACGCATCGAGGCAATCACCTCGCGCTGACGATCAATGCTTTCCGCCGTGTTGGCGAGAAACTGCACATAACCTGCCGACTGCATGACACGATCCACACCTACGGCCAGCTCGGCAAAGAAGCTGTTGGTCAGATCATTGACCACAAGGCCGATGATTTTCGATTTCGCCTGGCGGAGATTGGCAGCCGAACGGTTATAAACATAACCGAGTTTCTCGATTGCCTCCTGCACCTTGGCCCGGGTTTCGGCATGAACAAGCGGACTACCACGCAGCACCAGCGAGACAGTCGATTTCGACACGCCTGCCTCGCGCGCAATATCGATAACGGTGACGCTGTTCTTGCTCATACCCTGCTCCGATTTCGATTGCTGATTTAATTGGAACGTTCCAATACTGTCAAGAGCGGAGGCGGAAGCAGCTATTTTCCTTCGCTTCGCCACAATTGAAAGCCGGTTTCTGGACGCATTTTCTGCGAAAGCGTGTACTTTTTGCCTAAAATCACGCAAATCACATTTCTGCCTTAATTTTTGGCCGGATTGTCATTTGGAACGTTCTAAACTAACAATCAGATATTCAGGCGGAGGAACGATAAGGGTATGAGCAACCATCAAGTGACATTGCCGGATAGCAAGGGAAGCCTGCATTCCTACACGCTGACCGGGACACCAACCTCACGTCCAGCAAACCCGCCGCAGTTCAATCGCATTGCCTATGCAGCAGCGCATGTGGTTTCCGATCCGCTGAAAGATGCCCGTCCATGGAACGACCCGGCAATCGACTGGGACACGACAATGGCTTTCCGGCATCATCTGTGGAGCCTCGGTTTCAAGATCGCGGAAGCGATGGATACGTCACAGCGCGGCATGGGACTGAACTGGGCAGGTGCGCAGGAACTGATCCGCCGTTCGCTGGCAGACAGCAAGACCGTAGCGGGTGCTGATCTCGCGAGCGGTGCAGGCACTGACCACCTTGATCCCGCCGATGCGGAAAGCCTTGATGACGTCATCAAGGCCTATGAAACACAGGCCGGCTTCATCGAGAAACACGGCGGGCGTTTCATCCTGATGGCAAGCCGTGCCCTGGCGCGCATCGCCAGGTCCCCCGACGATTACGCCAAGGTCTATGGCCGAATTCTCGGTCAAGCCCGCGACAAGGTCGTGCTGCACTGGCTGGGCGATATGTTCGACCCGCAGCTTAAAGGCTATTGGGGTTCGGAATATTTCGACGATGCGCTTGATACGGTAATCGACATCATTGGAGCCCATCGCGACAAGGTGGAAGGCATCAAAATCTCGCTGCTGGAGGAGCGCTACGAAATCGCGTTACGCGACCGCCTGCCGGAAGGCGTGCTCTGTTTCACAGGCGATGATTTCAACTATGCGCCGCTGATCGAAGGCGACGGAAACAAGCACAGCCATGCGCTGCTCGGTATCTTTGATGCGGTCGCACCACAGGCGTCCAGCGCGCTTTCAGCACTCGCCGCAGGCGACAATGCCCGCTTCCGCGCCATCATCGAGCCGACCGTGCCGCTATCACGGAAAATCTTTGAAGCACCGACGCAATATTACAAAGCAGGCGTTGTGTTTCTCGCCTGGCTCAATGGACACCAAAGCCATTTCACCATGCCCGCCGGAATGCAGTCGGCGCGTGGCATTTCGCATTACGCCGACATATTCCGTCTTGCCGATCAGGCCAATGTTCTCGACCAGCCAGACCTCGCCATCCGCCGCATGAAACAGCTTCTGGCGATTTACGGCATGGAATGAAAACAGGCGGTGGTCTATTTCTGCGCATATCTTTATCCCGAAACCGGTTTCCACTTTCAGGAGACATGCCTGCACCGCCTGTCTTTAAGAGTATTCAGCGCCAGCCAAGTGCTGGCGCAACATGCTTGAGGATCGACTCGATTACATGCGCGTTGTAGTCGACACCAAGCTGGTTCGGCACCGTGAGAAGCAGCGTATCGGCTTCAGCAATCGCCTCATCCTTTTCGAGTTGCTTGATGAGCTTATCCGGTTCAGCCGCATAAGACCGACCAAAGACCGCCCGCAGATCTTCCTCGATATAGCCGATAGAGTCCTGCTCGTTGCTTCCGCCACCAAAATAGGCCCGGTCGCGATCATCAACCAGCGCGAAGATGCTGCGGCTCACCGAAACACGCGGTGTGCGCGTATGTCCGGCTTCCCTCCAGGCTTCACGATAGGCGCGAATCTGCTTGGCCTGCTGGATATGCAACGGCTCGCCTGACTCGTCCTTCTTCAGGGTCGAGCTTTGCAGATTCATGCCAAGCTTTGCAGCCCAGATAGCTGTCGCATCCGAGGCAGCACCCCACCAGATGCGATCCCGAAGACCTTCCGAATGCGGCTCAATGCGCAGCAGACCGGGAGGGTTCGGAAACATCGGGCGCGGATTTGGCTGGGCGAAGCCCTGCCCCTTCAGCGCTTCGAAGAACACCTCGCCATGCTGGCGCCCCATATCGGCATCGGTCTTGCCCTCTTCCGGCGCATAACCGAAATAACGCCAGCCATCGATCACCTGTTCCGGCGAGCCGCGGCTAATGCCGAGCTGCAGACGGCCCTTGGAGATCAGGTCCGCAGCACTTGCATCTTCAACCATATAGAACGGGTTTTCATACCGCATGTCGATGACGGCCGTGCCGATCTCGATCTTGCTCGTCTTGGCGCCAACTGCTGCAAGCAGCGGAAAAGGCGAAGCAAGCTGGCGCGCAAAATGATGCACACGGAAATAGGCGCCGTCCGCGCCCAGTTCCTCGGCGGCAACAGCAAGGTCAATCGATTGCAGAAGCGCATCGCTTGCGGAACGGGTTCCCGATTGCGGCGATGGCGACCAATGACCGAAGGAAAGAAAGCCGATTTTCTTCATGATGATGTTCCCTGATTGCGGGCAAAAGATAATTGTTATCGCCAAATATGGCGGCGCGCCGCCAGATTGAAAGGGCGCTGAACACAGTGTTCAGCATTTGAACCCCGTCAGAATTCGAGCCGCTTTTTGTTGCGGGCATATCGTGTTCAATCCGGACAGGTTGCCCCACACGTTGACAGTCTATCCGGACCCGATTAAGCCTCAAATCTGGCGGATAAACCTTCAATCTGAGGTTATTGGAGAAAAGGTGTTTGCCGATAAGCAACGCACCAAAACAGGGGAGATTTTCATGCGTTCTATGCTTCTGGCCTTGCTGGCCGCAACGGCCATTGCCACCTCGGCACAGGCAAAAGACGTAACCGTCGCCGTAACCGCCATCGTTGAACATCCGGCCCTCGACGCCGCGCGCGACGGCGTGAAGGATGCGCTGGCCGAAGCGGGCTACAAGGAAGGCGAAAATCTCAAATTCGTCTATCAATCCGCACAGGGCAACCCGGCAACTGCAGCGCAGATCGCCCGCCAGTTCGTCGGCGAAGGCCCGGATGTGATCGTTCCGATCTCCACGCCATCGGCACAGGCTGTCGTTTCGGCAACCCGCGATATTCCGGTCGTGTTCACCGCTGTTTCCGATCCGCTCGGCGCGCAGCTCGTCAAGGACATGACAAAGCCGGGCGGCAACGTGACCGGTCTTTCCGACATGTCGCCAGTGGCAGAGCACATCAAGCTCATCAAGGAAGTGATGCCGAACATCAAGAAGCTCGGTTATCTCTACAATTCCGGTGAAACCAATTCCGTGTCGCTTCTGGCCGCACTGAAGGAAGCAGCTTCCGCCGAAGGCATCGAAATCGTTGAATCGGCTGCCACCAAGTCGGCTGAAGTTCAGGGTGCAGCGCGCGCCCTCGTCGGCCGTGCGGACGCCATGTATGTTCCGACCGACAACACCATCGTTTCGGCTCTGGAAAGCGCCGTCGGCGTTGCTGAAGAAAGCAAGCTGCCGCTCTTCACTGCAGACACGGATTCGGTCAAGCGCGGTGCACTCGCTGCCCTCGGCTTCAACTATTACGATGTCGGCAAGCAGACCGGTGCCGTCGTGGTGAAGATTCTCAAGGGTGAAAAGCCAGGCGATATCGCTGTCGATATCGCCAAGGGAACCGATCTCGTCATCAATCTCGGCGCTGCCAAGAAGATGGGCGTCGAATTCCCGCAGGCTGTTATCGACCGCGCGACCAGCAAGATCGACTGATAGAACTCAAAATCAAGATAAAGAAAGGCGAAGCCTCAAAAGGCTTCGCCTTTTTGCTAGTGGATTGAATTTGACGTTTGATACCCGTCCGATACAAATCACGTTTCAAACGTCAAATTCGAAAAATCCACTAGATTCAAAAAGTTATTAGTGGTGTTTTTGCTTCCGACATTTGCCCGGCGCTCATATCCAAGGGATGCAAATGTCGGAATCAGACCACTAGAGCGCATCCCGAAAAGTGGGAACCGGTTTTCGGATAAGATACGTGTTAGAAATAGATAGAGCATTTCCAACGGCAGAAATCGGGTGGAAATGCTCTATGTTGCAATTGCCCCACAAAGTGCCGCATTTCGGGGTCCGCCCGGCGATATTGCTTGCACACTGGAACTTGTGGGTTGTATCCCGCCTGAGATATAAAGCCGCAAAAATGCGGTTTCGCATAAACAACCGGGGAATGGTCTGGCACAGCTCGACAGCTGGCGGACGAACTCAAAACAAAACCGGTCGTGACTGAAGCTGGCCGAGCGGAACAGTCGGAATCCCGATTTCCGTAAAGCGACGATTGATGATGCGTTGATGTGCAAGTCTTTCGTTTTGGTCACGGCGAGAAACAAGGAATGACATTGTGAGTCAGATCGCCTTCTGGGGTGCGGTCGAATTGGGCCTCGTCTTCGCATTTGTAGCCATCGGCGTCTATCTGGCGTTCCGCGTCCTCGATTTCCCCGATCTGACGGTTGACGGTTCGTTTCCGCTGGGCGCTGCCGTAACCGGTGTACTGATCCTGGCAGGCATGAATGCCTGGCTGGCGGCAGCCATCGCCATGGTTGCGGGTGCTGCTGCCGGGCTTGTGACAGCGACGCTGAACGTGCGTTTCAAGATTCTCAATCTTCTCGCCTCCATTCTGACCATGATCGCGCTGTTCTCCGTCAATCTGCGCGTCATGGGGCGTCCCAACATCGCGCTCATCAATCAGGACACCATGCTGACGCCGTTCTTCGGTCACGGCATTCCCGAATATTATGTGCGCCCGCTGTTCCTTTTCGTGCTGGTCGCCATTGCGGTATTTGTTGTCTGGCGCTTTCTGGAAAGCGATATGGGTCTTGCCATGCGTGCAACCGGCGCCAATCCGAGAATGGCGCGAGCACAGGGCGTTCGCACCGACAGGCAGATCTATCTTGGCATGGCGCTGTCGAACGCACTGGTGGCGCTCGGTGGCTCGCTCTTCGCACAGACAAACGGCTTTGCCGATGTGACCTCGGGCGTCGGCACCATCGTGGTCGGCCTTGCAGCGGTCATCATCGGTGAAACGCTGTTGCGCAGCCGTTTCATTCTGGTGATCCTGATTGGCTGTGTGCTCGGCTCGATCATCTATCGTATCGCCATCCAGTTTGCGCTTTCGAATGGTGACATTCTTGGCCTGCAGGCATCCGATCTCAACATTGCGACCGCCCTTCTCGTTACCTTCGCCCTGATATTGCCGCGCCTGCGTCGCGGAGGAGCATCGGCATGATCGAACTTTCCAATCTCGATGTCGTGTTCGGTCGCGGCACTCCGCTCGAAAAGCAGGTCTTGAACAAGATCAATCTAACCATGGACCAGGGTTCCTTCGTCACGGTCATCGGGTCGAACGGCGCAGGCAAATCCACGATGCTGGGCGTTCTTGCAGGCGATGTGATCCCCACTGCTGGCAAAGTGGTCATCAGTGGCAAGGATGTGACCCGCAAGCCCACTGCCGAGCGGGCCGGTCTTGTCGCCCGCGTGTTCCAGGATCCGCTGGCAGGCAGCTGCGGTACACTGTCAATCGAGGAAAACCTCGCTCTGGCTGCTTCGCGCGGCAAGACTCGCGGCCTCACCCACGCGCTCAATTCCAAGCGTCGCGCATGGTTTCGCGAGCGTGTGGCGAGCCTCAATCTGGGGCTGGAAAACCGTATGCAGGACCGCATGGAGCTTCTCTCCGGCGGCCAGCGTCAGGCCCTGTCACTGATCATGGCGACGCTTTCCGGTTCGGAAGTACTGCTGCTCGACGAGCATACGGCAGCGCTTGATCCCGGCATGGCCGAGTTCGTGATGGAACTGACCCGGACGCTGATTGCCGAGAATAAGCTGACCGCGCTGATGGTCACCCATTCCATGCGGCAGGCGCTCGATTATGGCGACCGCACGATCATGCTGCATGGCGGCAAGATCCTGCTCGACGTGACCGGCGACAAGCGCAAGACGCTGGGTGTGGAAGACCTCATCGAAATGTTCCGCAAGGTGCGCGGCCAGACGCTCGATGACGATGCGCTGCTGATCGAATAGGAACCTCGTGTTGACGGCGCGCAGCGCAGTATTGCAACCGATACTCCGCTGCGCATCGCCGACTTCCCTTTTACATTGGGGGCCGGTGCAAAGATGCCTCGCTGCCAGCCATTATATGAATGGACTCGACGCCGGAAAGCATAAGGCTGGCGGCGGCTTCGGACTTGAAGCCGGACATGGAGCAGATGCCCCATTTGATACGGCTGAGCTCTTATTTTCTATCTTATCTTGGTGATAGTCATGACGCCGGTCGTAAAACCGTTTCTCTGTACACCATTTTGAAAACTGTGATTAAATTGACTGCTATTGCCGACGTAAACGGGCTTTCCGTTAACGGAAAACGTCTTTCTGCTATCCAAGAGAGTTAACATGAATGCGTTAGCGTCAGGCATATCAATAGCAATAGTCCCTCTGGAGCTTGCACCAAAATCCAGAATTGCTTCTGGATACGGCGCCGCTTCATTCTGGGTCTGAAGAGGATCTCCTCCACTTGTCTGAGCCAGAATATTTAACTGCGGCGAACCATCGGCAAGAGAAATCCGCCATTCCCTCTCGGGTGAGTTGCTTGCATAAATCCTATTCGTAGAGAGATTGAATTCCGACGTGTCATACAATTTCGTTAGGCCAGTGTAAGGCGTTACGTGTTCTTCGAAGAAATTTGGTCTGGCATTGTCATAGACAGAAAACTCTCCCCCCAGAAAATGATGAGCCCTGAGAAAGTCAGCTGTGAAGCATCATACATTTCAACCTGCACACTACCATAATCACCGCGCGATCTCGTCTCCATTTGAACATGAGGGTGTTCCAAAACCATCGAACCTTCACGCTGTAGAGTTAAGCTGAAAGAACGCTCACTTCCTAGGCATAATGCGCCACCCGTGCGCTGGGTTAACGCAAAGTGGCCGGACAAAATGCCAAACTCTGTGACTGTGTCGATGGAAGCATCAGGATCACTTTCGGAGGCAGGCCAGTAAACGTCAGAGTCGGCACTCAGAGTTAATGATTTTCCTTCAGCATCCATGATAAATCCAGCGCCGACGTTTTTACCGAAATCATTATCTGTTTCTTGATCATCTCCACACGATTGGTCATAAATTTGGGTTTCGAATGGGCTCCACGCGGTATATATTTTCATTATTTCTCCTTCTTTGAAGGAGAATTCATAATTCTTGCTGTTTTACATTAGCCATCAGATAAAAATGTTTAGTCTGGAATAGGTCACTCCGACCGGAGTATATTGTTATTCCTACTCTGTACTTGGCTGGATAACCATGCAGCACCAAACCATCCAGCTTATGAGACAGATGAAAACTATTGCTCAATTTGATCATGGTTTCGAGCTGCTAAGCGTAGCAGCTCGCAATTGGGATGTGGCAAACCCGTAATCGAGGCCGATCTCGGCCTATATTAATTGCAACAGAACTTCGAAACAGACTTTAACGCCGAGCGTTACGAAGTGACTCGACGCTGATTGCCAGCAGGCATTGGCGGATGATGGGGATAGCGAGCGCCGCATTTTGGCGGCTTTCGAGAATGGCACGCTGCAAGCGCTCCATAACGCGCGCAAGGCTTTCGCCGGTCCAGCGGCTTACTGAATTCTCGACCAGTTTCTTACGGTTGAAGAAGATTGGCGGACGAGCCGCAGCCACAACGACGGACGCGCTTTTACGCTCGGTATCGGCAATGTGGCGCAAGGTCTGTACCTGCTGAAACTGGCGCATCGCCGTGTTGAGCAGGAGAAACGGCGCGGTGCCGGATTTCACGACACGGTCGAAGGAGACTTCGAAACGCGGAAGATCGCCAGCCAAAACCGCATCGATCACCTCGTCGGTGGAAAGACCAGCGACATCGCCGACTGCTTCACGCACATCGTCTATATCGATCCGCTCCTTGCCGCGCGCATAGAGGCAGAGCTTTTCGAGTTCACCCCGCGTGGCAAGACGATCGCCGCCCAGGCTTGCCCGCAGCAGCTGACGCCCGTCGAGCGTGATCTGCATCTTCCATTCCGCCAGAACATCGTCAATAACACCATCGATCCCGCGGCTGTCGTCGGAATAGCAGGGCAAGGCCATACCTGCCGAAGCGTTCTCGACAGCGCTACGCAGACCTGCGCCCTTCTTGAGATCACCGGCTTCAACCAGCACGAACGTCTCAAGCGGCGGTTCAGTCGCAAGAAGCTTGATCGCTTCCGCCAGCTTCTTCTGGCCTGCGGCATTCTTGATCCAGATCAGGCGCTGGCCACCGAACATAGAGATGGTGCGAGCTTCATCGGCGAGTTTGGCCGGGTCGGCCTCGATCTCATCCGCTTCCATGCGAATGACGGCGAACGGGTCGTCCAGCGGCAGTTTGCTTGCTTCGGCAAAACGGCGCGCACGCTCGCTCACCAGCCCCTTGTCGGGGCCGTAAAGCAGCACGACCGGAAACGAATTCGTCGGCCTTGCCAGAAAACTATCGACTTCGTTTGCTTTCTTCTGCGCCATTGCCACTCACTAGCGCAATTCGCTTCCAAACGAAACAGTCACCGGTCGAACTGACGAGCGGCTGCGAAACAAAATGGTTCATAAAGTTACGAGTTATGCTGTGGAAGCGCTGTTTGACTGTGGCCTCTAACTTGAAGCGATGACGGATCATAATTGCCTTTTGACGCGGCGGTGAATATCTATCCATGTATTTGTTGGAACGAATAGCGGTGGGCTTTGCAGCCTGACCAAGCCAGTTCTCCGCATCGCGTTACAATATAGGTGTTGTGTTGGTTTGGCTGCTGTAAATGAAAAAGCTCGCCGCAATGAAATGCAACGAGCCTTTATGTTCAAATATTCGTATAATAGATCAACTCTGAAGCCGGCGGCAAATCTCGTCGAGTTGCTCAAGAGAACTATATCGAATCTTGACCTCACCGCCGCGATCACGATGATTGATCTCAACCTTCATGCCAGTAACATCAGAAAGCAGCTTTTCGAGTGCTTTGGTGTCGGCATCTTTCTCAACAGGTCCTGCTTTACCGGGCTTGGCTTCCGCACCACCGCGTGCTTCCGCCTGCGCAAGCGCTTCCACCTGGCGTACCGACAGACCATCTTTGACAATCCGCTCAGCCAGTGCGGTCGGGTTTTCCATCGTGATGAGACTTCGAGCATGACCTGCCGAAAGCGCACCATCGACAATGAAATCCTGCACGGGTTGCGGTAGTTTCAACAGACGCAACGTGTTGGCGACATGGCTCCGGCTTTTGCCGATGACCTGTGCCAGATCATTCTGCGTATAGTCATGATTATCGATAAGCTGTTGATATCCCAAAGCTTCTTCGACCGCATTCAGGTCGGCGCGCTGCACGTTTTCGATGATCGCGATCTCAAGTGCGACACGATCGTCAACGTCACGAACAATAACCGGGATCGTATCGACACCGGCCCGCTGCGAAGCACGCCAGCGACGCTCACCGGCAATCAGTTCGAACCGGTCCGGCTGCCCTGGCGCCGGTCGCACGACGATCGGCTGCACCACGCCATGTTCCTTGATCGACTGCGCCAGATCCTCCAAGTCACCTTCTGAGAACATGCGACGCGGATTGCGCGGATTGCGCGTGACGAATTCAATCGGAACATTCCGTTCGATGGGAACAGGTGCCTTACGCTCTTCGGCAGGGCGATCAATTTCACCGATCAGCGCCGCTAATCCGCGGCCAAGGCGCTTTTTTGAAGGATCATCATTCATCGTTCGGCTTAATCCTGAATTGTTTCGTCGTCGAATCGATTGGCTATGCGGCCTGCAATTGTCGCTCGCGCTGGATAACTTCCGATGCGAGTTGCAAATAGGCCTGACTGCCGGCGCATTTCAAATCGTAGAGAATTGCCGGTTTACCGTGTGATGGTGCTTCCGAGACGCGCACATTACGCGGAATGACAGTACGATAGACCTTCTCACCCATGAAAGCGCGAACATCATCCACCACTTGCGCAGCGAGATTGTTGCGGCTGTCGAACATGGTCAGCACAATACCCTGGATCGAAAGCTCGGCATTGATCGACGACCGCACCTGATCGACCGTCTGCAAAAGCTGGCTCAAGCCTTCCAGAGCAAAGAACTCGCATTGCAGCGGCACCAGAACGGAATCGGCTGCAGCCATGGCGTTCAACGTCAGAAGATTGAGCGACGGTGGGCAATCGACAAACACATAGGAGAATCGCTCCGACACGGAGGAATCGAACCGCAAAGCATCACGCAAGCGCCGTGTACGATCGGCCGACTGCGCAATTTCCATTTCAATGCCAAGAAGATCCAGCGTCGATGGTACGATATGCAGATTGGGAACATCGGTTGGCATTGCAGCATCAGGAACCGACGATTCCTGCGTCAGCACGTCATAGGAAGACAAAGGCCGGTTGCGGCGATCAATACCCAAACCGGTGCTGGCATTGCCCTGCGGATCGAGATCGACAATCAGTACGGTCTCGCCGATAGCCGCCAATGCCGTAGCCAGATTGATGGCGGTGGTAGTTTTACCCACTCCGCCTTTCTGGTTTGCAATGGTTATGATTCTGGACATTTTGTTCATCACCGTCGCCTTGCTGCTGCCCGCCCCTTCGAAATTTCCAGCCATCAAGCGATTTTGCGCCGAAGATTGGTGATTTCGAGTATGACCGAAGCCTGATCGATAGCACTTTGATGTTGTACCAGATCGAAACTCCAACCGACACGGCTTTCGTCTATCTCACGCTGATAATCCCGACCTTTTTGGAAGAGAGCTTTGGCGCCATTGGTCAGCCAAGGCTCCGTCAGACCAAAAAGATCGTTCAGCGACGCCAACGCGCGTGCCGTAACCACTTGTGGTGTTTCAATTTTCTCCCACATCGCTTCAATGCGGGCGGAATGGACCCGCGCCGGTACGTGCAAATGTCCCGCTGCAGTGCGCAGAAACGCCGCCTTTTTCCCTGCGCTCTCAATAAGATCGATAGCGCCGCCTGGTTGCTCGGCGAGGAAACAGGCTGTCACAATGCCCGGAAATCCGCCGCCAGAACCAATATCCAACCAGTGCTTGGCATCACTCGCCAAGGGAAATAGCTGTGCACTATCCAGAATATGACGGGTCCACAACTCGTTCAGAGTAGAGGGGGACGCAAGATTGATCGCCTTCGACCATTTGCGGAACAAGTCTTCAAAGGCGATCAGGCGGTTCGCTGTTTCACGTGAAACAGCGGGAACGATTGCTTTCAGACTTTCAAAGCGAGTATCGGCGCTCATGCAGCGCCCTGCCCTTCAGACAATTCCGATGCAGCCCGTTGGCGATATCCGAATTTCTTGATCTGTGCGATAAGGAGCGCCAGTGCTGCCGGTGTCATCCCGTCAACGCGCTGCGCCTCGGCAATTGTTTCCGGCCTGCGTTGCTTGAGCTTATGCTTCAACTCATTGGAAAGACCGGATATTCCATCAATGTCCAACCCTGCTGGAATGAGCAGTTGCTCCTCGCGCTCCATCACTGCAATGTCGCTCTTCTGCCGATCCATATAGACGGCATACTGGGCCTCGATCTCCAGCGCTTCCCGCGTTGCCGGATCAACAGCTCCGAGTTCAGGCCAGATCGATTTCAACCGATCCAGATCAATCTCCGGGTAGGACAGAAGATCATAGGCCGAACGCCGCACGCCATCCTGATTGAGACGCAGATCGTAACGGCTAGCCAGATTGGGCGTAATGGTCAGTGACTGTGTCAGTGACCGCGCTTCATCCAACGCCGTTTCCCGCGCTTCAAATCGTTCCTTACGTGCGTGCCCCAATATACCGAGCTTGTCCGCTAGTGGCGTCAGGCGCTGATCGGCATTATCCGCGCGAAGCGACAGACGAAATTCTGCACGTGATGTAAACATGCGATAAGGTTCGCTGACCCCGCGTGACGTCAGATCATCAACCATGACGCCTATATAGGCTTCCGTGCGCTGGATAATGACAGGATCGCCACCAGAAGCTCGACGCGCGGCATTGATGCCCGCGAGCAAGCCTTGTGCGCCCGCTTCTTCATAGCCAGTCGTGCCGTTGATCTGCCCCGCCAGAAACAGACCGGTAACTTTCCGGGTTTCCAGGCTGCGCTTCAACTCACGCGGATCGATGAAATCATATTCAATCGCATATCCGGGCTGCAGCATAGCGGCTTTTTCAAGCCCCGGTATGGTCTTCAATATGTCGAGCTGCACATCCTCCGGAAGCGATGTCGAAATACCGTTTGGATAAACGGTATCGTCGTCCAGCCCTTCCGGCTCGAGGAATATCTGGTGGCCGTCACGGTCGCCGAACTTGACGATCTTATCTTCCACTGAGGGGCAGTAACGGGGACCAATGCCCTCGATCGAACCGGAATACATAGCCGAACGATGCAGATTGGCCCGAATGACAGCGTGGGTTTCCGGCGTTGTGCGGGTAATGCCACAATCAATCTGCGGTATGGTGATCCGATCCGTCATGAGAGAGAACGGCACAGGCTCCTCATCGGCGGACTGCATGTCAAGGCTTTGCCAATCAATAGTACGCCCATCCAGTCGTGGCGGCGTGCCTGTCTTGAGACGCCCAAGCGCAAAGCCGAACGAGGTCAGGCGTTCGGAAAGACCAAGCGCTGGCTTTTCGCCCATGCGGCCAGCAGGAATCTTCTTTTCCCCAATATGGATCAACCCATTCAGGAACGTGCCGGTCGTCAGCACCACAGCGCCACATGACAGGGTCCGCCCATCGGACAAAACAACCCCGGTGATGCGTCCGTGTTCTTCCCGAAGGTCGTGCGCGCCGCCTTCGACAACAAATAGATTGTCCTGGGCCGCGATCATCTTCTGCATGGCAAGCCGATAAAGCTTGCGGTCAGCCTGAGTTCGAGGTCCGCGAACAGCAGGCCCTTTTCGGCGGTTCAGTAGACGAAACTGGATACCGGCTTCATCGGCGACACGCCCCATCAAGCCATCGAGTGCATCGATCTCACGTACAAGATGCCCTTTTCCCAGTCCACCAATGGCAGGGTTGCAGGACATAACGCCAATAGTATCAAAGCGATGTGTTACAAGCGCAGTTCTGGCGCCGGCGCGCGCAGCCGCTGAAGCAGCCTCGCATCCCGCGTGGCCGCCGCCGATCACAATGACATCAAAGACTGTGGCTTCGGTCGAACTCATTTGGTTCATCCTGACGCAACTCGAATCCGTTTCTGAAAGATGTCTCTTTGACACGAATAGGCTTGAAACGGAAGATCAAATTGGTCGTCGACTTGATCAAATCTCGGCGACGAGCCGACTCACGGATGGAGGAGTGAGTCAATCACCTTGGCGAGATTCCACAGATGTTTCACGTGAAACAATTTTCAGGATCAATCGGCCCGTGTTTCACGTGAATCATTTTCCGATGCAGAACTGAGAGAAAATAACGTCCAAAATTTCTTCCACATCGACATCACCAGTAATACGTCCGAGATACTGGGATGCAAGGCGCATGTTCTCTGCGCGGAGTTCAAGCGGAAGGTTTGTACCGTTTATCGCCCTATCGATCTCGGTGACAGTAGATCGCAGAAGGTTGATATGTCTCTGCCGCGTGGGCACGGCATCCTCTATCTGGCCTATCCGCTCTTCCGCGAAATTCTGAAGATTCGTGAGTAGTTGGTCCAGTCCTTCGCCAGTTTTTGTTGAAATGCGGTAGGTCCAGCAATCGGCAGATTCAGCATTCAGATCAGCTTTTGTGCCGATTTTCCATAAAGCTTCTGGTACTTCGTCGGAAGCGACAGCTATGGGATCGTTCATATCTTCAAGCAGCAGAACCAAATCGGCATCGGCCATACGCGCGCGGGCGCGTTCAATTCCGATTTTTTCGACGGAACTATCGGTCTCCCGCAAACCTGCCGTGTCTGTCACGTAAACCGGGATGCCGCCCAGATCGAGTTTGACCTCCAGAAGATCGCGGGTCGTTCCCGCCTCTTCCGAAATGATCGCTACTTCGCGCCCGGCCAGAAAGTTCAGCAGGCTGGATTTACCGGCATTCGGTGCACCAACAATCACGACATGCAGTCCGTCGCGCAACATCGAAGCGCGCTTGCCGCTCGCTATATGGTTCTCGATCTCACTCTTTAACAGTGCCAGTAACTGCCAGACCTGCTCCGATACGGAACCAGGAACATCGCTTTCATCGGCAAAGTCGAGTTCCGCTTCTATAAAGGCGCGTGCACGCAACAGACGCTGACGCCATTCCGTGTAAAGCTCACGCTGCGTACCAGAAGCGACTTGCAATGCGAGCCGCCTCTGTCCCTCGGTTTCCGCGGCGATCAGATCCGCAAGGCCTTCGGCGATCGTCAAGTCCATCTTGCCATTAGAAAAAGCACGTCGCGTAAACTCTCCAGCTTCCGCTATACGGCAACCATGCAGCTCTCCCATTTCCGACAAGAGCTTCTCAACGACTGCTTTGCCGCCATGCAAATGAAATTCAGCGCAATCTTCGCCGGTAAAACTGTTCGGTCCAGGGAAAAAAAGCGCCAGTCCACGGTCGATTGGATCACCATTTCGGCTACGGAATAGCTTGTAGGCTGCATATCGTGGTGTCGGTATGGAGCCGACTATCGTTTCGAGTACGAATCGAACTTTGGGGCCGGAAATGCGTACCACAGCAACGCCGGATGGCAGACGCCCGCTCGACAAAGCAAAAATCGTATCTTGAAGGGAAGCGATCTCGCTCATTTCATTTCCTGCTATAATCAATAAGGACGAAAGCAACCAAACGGATGCTGATGGAATGGCATATTCATTCGTGCAGTGAAAGAAAAGCCTTATGACAGAGTTAGACCGCAATCGCCTTGCTGGCAGTAACCGCCTTGCCGAAGAACCGAGTGCCTATCTGCGCCAGCACGCCGATAATCCTGTTCACTGGCAGCCCTGGGGCAAGGAAGCACTGGATGCTGCGAAGGAGCTCGACCGGCCCATTCTGCTTTCGGTTGGCTATGCGGCCTGCCACTGGTGTCACGTCATGGCGCATGAGTCCTTTGAAAATCCCGATGTGGCGGAAGTGATGAATGCCTTGTTCGTCAATGTGAAAGTGGACCGCGAGGAACGGCCCGACATAGACCAGATATATATGGCAGCGCTTGGAGCGATGGGACAACAGGGCGGCTGGCCGCTCACCATGTTTCTAAGGCCAGATGGCAAGCCCTTCTGGGGAGGAACCTACTTTCCCCCGCACAAGCGCCACAACATGCCCGGCTTTGTCGATGTGCTGCATGCGGTTAATAACCTTTGGAATAAGGATAAAGAAAAAATTAACCATAATGCGCAGGCCGTCTTCGATCATCTCGAAGGCAGGCTGGCAGCGCAGATCGCGCCGGTGGTGAACGAAGTCGAACGATTTGACGAGATTGCGACACGCATCAACAGCCTGATTGATCCGGTCCGGGGCGGAATAGAAGGAGCACCGAAATTCCCCAACGCGCCTTTCATGGACAATCTGTGGCTCTCTTGGCTCTACGGGCGTAATGAGACGCATCGGGACAATTTCCTCCTGTCTCTCAAGGTGATGCTGCAGGGCGGGATTTACGACCATCTGGGTGGCGGACTTTGCCGTTACTCCACCGATGCCAATTGGCTGGTCCCGCATTTTGAAAAAATGCTCTACGACAATGCTCAATTCATTCGACACGCCAACTACGCTTTCGCCGAAACCGGAAATGATTTGTTTCGCTTACGAATCGAAGAAACTATCGATTGGTTGATCCGTGAAATGCGTTTGCCCGACGGAAGTTTTGCATCCAGCCTCGATGCCGACAGTGAAGGCGAAGAAGGACGGTTTTACGTCTGGAGCGAGCAGGAAATCGATCAGGCGCTTGGCAACGATAGCAAAACCTTCAAGGACTATTACGGCGTCACAGCGGGTGGAAACTGGGAAGGCCAGAACATTCTGAACCGCCTTGATGCCGTCGATGGTGATGCGATCCTGCCGCCATTGATCGAAACATCGCGGCAAAAACTGCTGGCACGTCGTGAATTGCGGGTACGGCCCGGACGTGATGAAAAAGCACTGACCGACTGGAACGGACTTGCTATCCGGGCATTGGCCGAAGCAGGTCGGAGTTTTGGAAGACAGGACTGGATCGACCTCGCGGTTGATGCCTATCGCTCCATAGCGAGCAGTTTTCGTGATGGACGCATCGCACATTGCCGCATGGAAAACTCTCTTCTCTACCCTGCCCTTTCGACCGATTATGCATCGATGATCAACGCAGCCATTGCCCTTTATGAGGCAACGGGCGAATGGGCTTATATCGATGACGCATTGAAACTCAAAAAGGCGCTCGATGACAGCCATCGCGATGGTGCTGGCAACTATCGTCTATCGGCGCTGGACGCTGATGACGTCATCCTGCACGCTTATGGCGATTATGATGAAGCAATACCGAGCGCGACCAGCCAGATCATCGAAGCACTGACAAGACTGTTTCTGGCGACGGGCAATATCGATCTCTATCAAAGCAATGAGAAGCTGATCGAACAGGCGCTTGGCCGAGCCTTCGCACAGCAATATGGGCAAATTGGAATATTGAATGCGGCCCGTTTTGCAGCTGAACCACTTTCTCTTGTCGTGGCCACAGACGATAACGCCGGAGAACTTGTTTCGACAGCGAATCGAAATCCAGACCCAAGACGCGTAGACAAGTTCGTGCGGTTCGAGGCTGGCAAGACAATAGAGCTACCGACCGGGGGAACTGCGGAGCCTGAGCATCCATCAGCCTGGTTCTGCAAGGGACATGTCTGTCTGCCGCCTGTCCAGAACGCCGATGCTTTGCGACTGCTCCTCGGCAAGGCATACTGAAAATAAGAAGCGCCGCAACGGTTTCTCGCGCGGCGCTTCTCAAACGGTTTGAACCGAGTAATTTTTACGTATTCATCGAATCGAAGAATTCGGAATTGCTCTTGGTCTGCTTGAGCTTGTCGATAAGGAATTCGATCGCATCGGTCGTACCCATCGGCGCGAGGATACGGCGCAGAACAAAAATCTTCTGCAGATCCGCGCGCGGTACGAGCAGGTCTTCCTTGCGGGTGCCGGACTTGAGAATGTCCATCGCCGGGAAGATGCGCTTGTCGGCAACCTTGCGGTCAAGCACGATTTCCGAGTTACCGGTGCCCTTGAATTCTTCAAAGATCACTTCGTCCATACGGCTGCCCGTATCGATCAGCGCGGTTGCGATGATGGTCAGCGAACCGCCTTCTTCGATATTGCGCGCGGCACCGAAGAAGCGCTTCGGGCGCTGCAATGCATTGGCATCCACACCACCGGTCAGAACCTTGCCGGAAGACGGCACAACCGTGTTGTAAGCGCGGCCCAGACGGGTGATCGAGTCGAGCAGGATCACAACATCACGACCATGTTCGACAAGGCGCTTAGCCTTTTCGATGACCATTTCAGCCACCTGAACGTGACGCGCTGCCGGTTCATCGAAGGTCGAGGAAATCACTTCGCCCTTCACCGAGCGCTGCATGTCGGTCACTTCTTCCGGACGTTCGTCGATCAGAAGAACGATCAGATAGCATTCCGGATGATTTGCGGTGATCGAATGGGCGATGTTCTGGAGAAGAACAGTCTTACCGGTACGTGGCGGAGCGACGATCAGGCCGCGCTGGCCCTTGCCGAGCGGTGCCACCAGATCGATGACACGCGGCGAAAGATCCTTGGAAGTTGGAACTTCCAGTTCCATCTTGAAGCGCTCATTCGGGTAGAGCGGCGTCAGATTGTCGAAGTGAACCTTGTGCCGGATCTTTTCCGGATCTTCGAAATTGATCGAATTAACCTTGAGCAGCGCGAAATAACGTTCGCCTTCCTTGGGACCGCGGATCGGACCTTCGACCGTATCACCGGTCTTGAGAGAAAAACGACGCAGCTGCGAGGGTGAAATATAAATATCGTCTGGGCCCGGCAGGTAGTTGGCATCAGCAGAGCGCAGGAAGCCGAATCCATCCTGCAGCACCTCGACGACGCCCTCGCCGATAATTTCGACGTCCTGGGCCGCCAGCTTCTTGAGGATCGCGAACATCAGTTCCTGCTTGCGCATGGCGCTCGCGTTTTCGACCTCAAGTGTTTCGGCAAAAGCCAGCAGCTCCACCGGTGTCTTGTTCTTTAGTTCTTGTAGTTTCATTTCCTGCATGGATGAGGAACTCTTTTTAAAATGTAAGGAGAAAATGCAGTTGTTCGGAAAGGTGGCCACCTGAACGTCGTGACCGGCATCGAAGGCCTGCTGTCTTGAAGGGAAGAGGCTTCCTACATACTGACTTGCAGCATGCAGAGCAAGCCTCATGTAGGGATAGCGCGAAATTTCTGCAACAGAAAAATGGCAGAAACCCGGCGAGCGGGTTTCTTTCTCAAGACTGTATTCCGATTAAAACGGCTTAACGATCACCAGTATGACGATCAGAATCATCAGAATCGTCGGCACTTCATTGATGATTCGCCAGTGTTTGGCCGAGCGCATATTGCGGTCTTCAGCAAAAAGTCGGGTCGACTTGGCGAGATAGCCGTGCAGGCCGGACATCAGCACGACCAGCAGCAGTTTTGCATGCAGCCAGCCACCCTGGAAACCGAAGATTTCCCAAGCCATCCAGAGACCGGCAATCCAGGTCACGATCATAGCCGGATTGATGATGAAGCGCAGCAACCGTTTCTCCATCACCTTGAAGGTCTCCGATGTTTCGGAACCAGGCTTTGCGGCACAGTGATAGACGAAGAGGCGCGGCAGATAGAGCATCCCAGCCATCCATGCGATGACGGCAATCACATGCAGCGACTTGATCCAGAGATAGGCGTCGGCTGGATTCACGTGAAACAATGCCCAAACGCCAAGTGCGACCACAACCAGCGAAACGACAGTGCGAATGGCGACTGCCGAGCCGCGATTTTCCGGAGCTGTCTGGCTCATGATTTTCCTCCGCGAATACGGTCGATCATGCGCTGAACATTCTCAATCGGTGCCTGCGGTGTGATTCCGTGACCGAGATTGAAGATCAGCGGACCCTGGCCGAGACGTTCGAGAATGGTGTCCACGCCTTCATCCAGCGCATTGCCGCCTGCTACAACGCGCAGCGGATCGAGATTGCCCTGTATCGCGCCTTCTTCCTGAAGAGCGGCAGCAAAGGAAAAGGGAACAGACCAGTCGAGACCGAGCGCATCCACACCGGTCTTTTCGCGATAGCCTGCATAAAGCATTCCTGCCCCTTTCGGGAAGCCGATGATGCGCGCCTCCGGATAAACCGCCCTCACCTTCTGGACAATCCGGGCAACGGGCTGGATGCAGAAACGCTCAAAGCAGTCCTCATCCAAAACGCCCGACCATGAATCAAAAATCTGAACCGCATCAGCACCGGCATCCAGCTGCTCGATAAGATATTCGGCAGAAACATCGGCAAGATCGTTCAGGAGCTTTTCAAAAGCTTCGGGGAAGCGATAGGCGAAAAGACGGGCGGGTGCCTGATCCGGCGTGCCGTGACCGGCAATCATATAGGTCGCAACGGTCCAGGGAGCGCCACAGAAGCCCAGCAGCGTGGTTTCGTCGGGCAACTGCTCGCGCAGCAGCCGAACCGTCTCGTAGACTGGCTCCAGCCTTTTGGCGACACCTTCCGTCTCAAGCCAGAAAATCTCGTCCGCATCAATCGGTGTCATCAAAGGTCCCTTGCCTTCTTCAAAGCGAAGGTCCCGTCCAAGGGCGTGGGGAATGACAAGAATATCTGAAAAGAGTATGGCTGCATCAAAGCCAAACCGGCGGATCGGCTGAAGGGTCACTTCGACAGCAAGATCGGGCGAATAGCAGAGATCGAGAAAGCTCCCCGCCTTTTTCCGCGTCTCGCGATATTCGGGAAGATAGCGTCCGGCCTGGCGCATCATCCAGATGGGAGGTGGAAAGACCGTTTCACCGTCAATCACTCT
This sequence comes from Brucella sp. MAB-22, assembly GCF_025908475.1. NCBI lineage: Bacteria > Pseudomonadati > Pseudomonadota > Alphaproteobacteria > Hyphomicrobiales > Brucellaceae > Brucella > Brucella sp. MAB-22. The sequence goes on from NZ_CP109782.1 coordinate 2,609,452, forward strand.
CAAGACTTTGCGCTTCATCTGATTTTTATCCGCCCTGTTGGTTACCTGATCCGGTTTGGTCTGAAGTTATCCAGTCCGGCTCTCATAAAGAAAGGATGATTCAGGAATCTTTTGATTCTTAGAGTCTGTTGGAATCGGGGATTAAGGTCTGTCCCTGTTTTCCCCACAGTTCCGAATTTGCCATGTCATCCTGTGCAATCATTCACCGATAGTCTGACCAAATACAATGAAAACTCAATTCCCTCTTTTAATATAAAGGGTTACCAATTGACGCAGTTCATGAGGATTTGTGGAAAAGCTGGGAATTACGATGGGATTTCGCGTTTTCATGAGTCTTGTCCACACATGTTGATGACCACTCGCCACATGTTCGCCCGCTGTGGATGACTTGCCAAGTTTCCCACGGCCTGCCATGGCTTGTGGAAGACGTTCGGCCTTTACGCACAGCCGTCAACAGGAGGGCAACAAAACTGTGACCAGACCGCTTTCCTACTTTCATCTTCATCTTATTTCTGATGCGACGGGAGAGACTCTCCTCGCGGCGGGCCGTGCGGCAGCGGCGCAATATGCCAATGCGCGTGCCATCGAGCACATCTATCCGCTGATCCGTACCGAAAAGCAGCTGCGCAAGGTTCTTGAGGGCATCGATGCGGAACCCGGCATCGTTCTCTATACGATTGTCGACCAGAAGCTGGCGGCGATCATTGATGAATCCTGCGCGGAAATGGGCGTGCCGAGCGTTTCCGTGCTGGAGCCGGTGCTGAACACGTTTCAATCCTACCTCGGTGCGCCTGCGCATCGCCGCGCCAGCGCACAGCATGTTCTCAATGCCGATTATTTCCGGCGCATCGACGCGCTCAATTTCACGATGGAGCATGATGACGGCCAATTGCCTTATGACATTGAGGAAGCCGACGTCATTCTTGTCGGTATTTCACGCACATCCAAGACACCGACAAGCATCTATCTCGCCAATCGCGGCATCAAGGCCACCAATGTTCCGATTGTGCTGGGGATTCCCTTGCCCGAAGTCCTTTTCACGGCGAAGCGTCCATTGATCGTGGGACTGGTCGCGACGGCTGAACGGATTTCGCAAATCCGCCAGAACCGGCCACTCGGCAATGTGCCGTCGCTGGATACGGGTCTTTATACGGATCGCGTATCGATCTCGGAAGAGCTGGCCTATGCGCGTAATATATGCAACCGAAACGGCTGGCCAATCATTGATGTATCGCGCCGGTCGATCGAGGAAACCGCAGCTGCCATTCTGGCGCTGCTCCGCGCGCATAGCGAAAAGGGATAAACAAGGATTTCTGTCATGACGGACAAACTCGTTCTTGCCTCTAAAAGCCCCTTCCGTTCGGCGTTGTTGAAGAATGCCGGCATAGAGTTTTCAACAGCAAGCGCGGATATCAACGAGCGCGCGGTCGAAGCCCCGCTTTATGAAACGGGCGCTACGCCGGAAGAAGTCGCACAGGTTCTGGCCGAGGCGAAGGCGCTCGACGTAAGCGAGAAGAACCCCGGCGCGGTGGTGATCGGCTGCGATCAGACATTGTCGCTCGGTGACGAGATTTTCCACAAGCCCGCCGATATGGAAGCGGCGCGCCGCCAGCTTCTGAAATTTTCCGGAAAGACCCATCAGCTCAACAGTGCGGTTGTGCTTGTGAAGGACGGCAAAACCCTGTGGCGCCACGTTTCGATTGCCCGCATGACCATGCGCGATCTGGATCCCGGTTTTGTCGGGCGTTATCTCGGTCGTGTGGGGGACGTCGCGCTTTCGAGCGTCGGCGCCTATCAGGTCGAAGGACCGGGCATCCAGCTTTTCGATAAGATCGAAGGCGATTATTTCACGATTGTCGGTCTGCCGCTGCTGCCGCTGCTGGCTGAACTGCGGAAGGAAAAACTGATCGATGGCTAAGAAGGCGTTTGTCACCGGCTTTCCGATAAAACATTCGCGGTCGCCGCTGATCCATGGTTTCTGGCTTGATGAACTTGGGATCGACGGTTCTTATGAGGCGATAGAAGTGAAGCCGGAAGATTTCAGCTTCTTTGCTTCGTCGCTTGCCGAAAACGGTTTTGCCGGTGGCAATGTCACCATTCCCCACAAGGAAGCAGCCTATGCTGCGGTGGAAAGTCTGGATGAGGCCGCGAAGGCTATCGGCGCGGTCAACACGCTTTGGCTTGAAAATGGCAGGCTCCATGGCGGCAATACTGATGCCTATGGTTTTGCCGCCAATCTCGATGCATCGGCTTCCGGCTGGGATAATGCCGACAGTGCCCTTGTTCTGGGCGCTGGTGGCGCAAGCCGGGCAATCGTCCACGCGCTGTTGTCGCGCGGCTTTAAGAAAGTCGCCATCGTCAATCGCACGGTGAGTCGGGCGCAAGATCTCGCAACCCATTTCGGACCGCGTGTCTCGGCGTATGGCTGGGATGCGGCGCAAAAACTGGTCTCCGACGCCGGATTGATCGTCAACACGACATCGCTTGGCATGAGCGGTCATGACGAGCAGGAGGTATTCCCGCTCGATCTTGGCAAAGCGTCGCGAAAGGCGGTTGCCACCGATATTGTTTATGTACCGCTCAAGACGCCCTTTCTGAAAAAGGCCGAAGAAGCAGGTCTGGTGACAGTGGACGGTCTTGGCATGTTGCTGCATCAGGCCGTTCCAGGTTTCGAGCGCTGGTTCGGCAAAAGGCCGCTAGTGACGAAAGCGCTGCGTGAGCATATTCTGGCGGATATGGCAAAGGCTGGCGCTCTGGTATCTGGATCAAAAAGCGTCAAGCCGCAGTGAAAATGGTGATTTTCGAGAACCGGAGCAGAGTGTACTTAAGTACATGAGCACCGGAAGCGCAGAAAAACGCCATTTGCAGCAAGGCATGGCGACTTTTGGAACAGATACTATGATCGTGCTCGGATTAACTGGCTCCATCGGAATGGGGAAAACAACGGCGGCGAACATGTTCGCCGAAGCCGGTGTGCCGATCTATAGCGCCGACGACACCGTGCACCAGCTCTATTCCGGTCGCGCGGCCCCGCTGATCGAGGCTGCGTTTCCGGGCACTGTGGAAAACGGTGCGGTCAATCGGGAAAAACTTTCCGCTGCCGTCATCGGAAAGCCCGAAGCCCTGAAGAAACTGGAAGCCATCGTTCATCCGCTTGTGCGTGAGGAAGAAGAAGCCTTTCGCCGCACTGCCGAGCAAGCTGGCGCCGCTCTGGCACTGATCGATATTCCGCTGCTTTTCGAAACCGGCGGCGACAAGCGTGTGGACAAGATCGTGGTTGTCTCAGCCCCTGCCGAGATACAGCGCATTCGCGTGCTTGCGCGACCGGGCATGACGGAAGAAAAACTCGATGCCATTCTCGCCCGTCAGACGCCGGATGCCGAGAAGCGTGCGAGAGCCGATTTCATTATCGATACGAGCGGGAGTTTCGACAATCTACGCCGTCAGATTACCGAAATTGTTGCGGAATTGAGTGGAAAGCCGGCGGTCGCGACAGAATAATCGCGGGCGCTGTGTTACAGCTGTTCGGGATATTTTCGAGAGGTTCTTCAATGCGTGAAATCGTTTTCGATACGGAAACCACCGGTCTGGAAAGGCTCGAGGACCGTGTGATCGAAATCGGCGGCGTGGAACTGATCAACAAGTTTCCCACAGGCCGCACTTTCCATAAATACATCAACCCGCAGGGGCGTCAGGTTCATCCCGAAGCGCTCGCGGTCCACGGCATCAGCAATGAACAATTGCTGGACAAGCCGACATTCGCGGAAGTTCTGGACGAGTTTCTCGAATTTTTCGACGGGGCCAAGCTGGTGGCACACAATGCCATGTTCGACCTTGGCTTCATCAATGCTGAACTGGCAAGGCTCGGACAGGCTGAAATCCAGTCGGAGCGCATCATCGATACATTGGCGCTTGCCCGCCGCAAGCATCCGATGGGTCCGAACTCACTCGACGCCTTGTGCAAGCGCTACGGCATCGAGAATGGACACCGTACCCTGCACGGGGCATTGCTCGATTCCGAGATTTTGGCCGAAGTCTATATCGAACTGATCGGCGGCAAGCAGACAGCGCTTGGGCTCAACATGGGCGGCGCTGTCAGCGGCAACAATGCCGGAGAGAGCGGCGCTGCCATCGTTCTTGCCGCGCGCCCGAGGCCGCTTGCCCCACGCATTTCCGATGCGGAGCGCGCTGCTCACGCCGCACTTGTGGACAAGCTGGGCGAAAAAGCCATCTGGAAAAAGTACTGAGTAAGTCTCAGAAGCGGATATGAAAAAAGCCCGGCCAAAACCGGGCTTTTTTTGCAATTAGAGCATTTCCAGCAAAAGTGCGAAGCGGTTTTGCGTCGGATAATGCGTAAAAACAAAGAGATAAAGCGGTTCCACGACTCTGCTTTAACTGGAACCGCGCTATCGTCTGAAATGATCAGCTCTTTACAGCGGACTTGGCCTGTTCTTCGGCCATCCGCTGCTGGAACATCTGCGCGAAATCGATCGGGTCGATCATCAGCGGCGGGTAGCCACCGTTGCGCGTTGCGTCGGCAATGATCTGGCGAGCGAACGGGAACAGAAGACGCGGGCATTCGATGAACAGAAGCGGAAGCATGTGCTCCTGCGGGATGCCCTGAATGCGGAACACGCCGCCATAGACGAGCTCGGTGTTGAAAAGGACGTCCTTGCCGTCAACAGCCTTGGCTTCCAGCGTCAGCACAACGTCGAAATCCGTTTCGGAAAGCGGATTGGCATTTACGTTCACGTTGATGTTGATGGACGGTGCCTTCTCGCGCGGACGCAGCGACAGCGGCGCGCCCGGGCTTTCGAAGGACAGGTCCTTCACATACTGCGCCAGAATGTTGAGGGACGGCTCGGCCGTCGCGCCATTGCCGTTCTTTACTTCGCCCGCGGCCTTATCGCTCATTATCGGTATGCCTTCTATCGGTGATTAAAATTTTTGCGCTTCCAGCGCAGTCTACGCAGACTGCCCCGAAAGGTCGGAATGTTTGGCTAGCATGTGCGCGGGCATGAGGCAAGAAAGGCTTTTTAGGTTAGTATTTGCGTATTCATTGATCTTTACGGTCGTCTTTCCAAGGCGAGTTTTCATTCGGCCTGGTGGTATAATCCTCTGGATCGAGATCGATGACATGGTCCTGACGTGGATTTGAACCGGGACGCTGTTGCCCGTAGCCGTCCGAATAGCGCGCGGATGTCGCATCGACCATGCGGCCGCGCATGAATTTTTCCCACATGAAATCACGGATGAACGGAATGAACAGCAGAATGCCGATGGTGCTGCTGACAAAGCCGGGCACGATCAGCAGGATCGCCGCCAGAACCAGCATGGCGCCATGCACCATTTCGCGATCCGGCACGCGTCCGGCAGCCGTTTCGGTACGGATACGCTGCAAAAGCCCGATGCCCTGCACGCGCAGCAGAAAGAAACCCAGCATTGCGCTCAGAATAACGAGGCCCAAAGTCGCGAAAACGCCGATCTTGCTGCCGATAATGACGAAACCGGCAATTTCGATGAAAGGCATCGCCAGCATGACGAGAGGGGCGAGAGAGGAGGACACGTAAGTTACGACCTTTGTTGTTTGGTTTCAGCGTTTCAATTTAACCTGAATTGTAACTTTTTCAGGTTCGGAACGAAATTGAAACTGTCTGTCATGCAATATCAAATAGGTATGCATGATCGGGATTTGAATGATGACGTAAGCCGATCTATATGTATGAGATACAAACTAGGGATAAGGAAAGGCGAAATGCCTGATCCTTCAATCAGCGGCAGGCGGCATGGAATTTTTTGATTTTGGCACGATATTCTTCTTCATCGCAGCGGTGATCATCTTTCTCCAGCTGAGGAATGTTCTTGGCCGTCGTACCGGAAGTGAAAAACCGCCCTTCGATCCTTACACATCAGCCCGCAGTGCCGATGCTGCACCGGCAAGCGGTGAGACGGATAATGTCGTCTCTCTGCCACGTCGTCCGGGCGAAAAAGATTTCACCGCCATCGACAAGGCCGCTCCGGTCGGCACGCCGGTCAATGATGGCATGCGCGCGATTTACGCTGCCGATCCTTCGTTCGATCCGGCCGGTTTCGTGGAAGGCGTGAAGATCGCCTATGAAATGATTGTGATGTCCTTTGCCGATGGCGATCGCAAGGTTCTGAAAAATCTGCTTTCCAAGGATGTCTTCGAGGGCTTTGTTTCAGCTATCGACGACCGCGAAACCCGTGGCGAAAGTGTGCGTTCGTCCTTTGTGGGGATCGACAAGGCGGAAATCGCCGGTGCTGAGATGAAGGGGTCGGAAGCGCACGTAACGGTTAATATCGTCAGCCAGATGATTTCATCCACCTTTGACAAGGACGGCAAGCTGATCGACGGCGATCCGGAAAACGTGCTCGAGATCAAGGATCTCTGGACCTTTGCCCGCGACACACGATCGCGTGATCCAAATTGGAAGCTTGTCGCGACCGAAGCGGAAGATTAAGAGAAAACGTGTGAATCGGGCCGCTGATCCACCTCGGCGGCCTTTTTATTTGTGCATAGCTAGACGGATGCGGCGATGAACGACTTGGCGAGGATTTTGCGCCCGGTGGCTTTTTCCGATTGTCCGGGCTGGAACCGGGACGATCAGTCTGAAGCGTTCGCTGCGTTTCGCCGTTCCGCCGATTATGCAGCACACCAGACATACAAAAGCGGCAGTCTCGGCATCCGTTTCGAAGCGCTGGAGCCGATCTTTGTCGCTGCGCGCAGTCTCGACAATCCGGGTGTGGAAGAAGCGCGTGCTTTCTTCGAACAGAATTTCGTCCCCTGCCGGATTGTTCCCGATCAGGGAACAGGCTTTGTGACTGCATTCTATGAACCGGAGATCGAAGCCTCCCTTGAGGCCGACACCCGGTTCAATGTGCCCTTTCTGCGCCAGCCCGATGACCTCGTGAAAGTGACAGATGAAAGCCGTCCAATCGGCCTTGATCCATCCTTTGCCTTTGCGCGCCGGAGCGAGAACGGCCTTGCCGAATATGACGATCGACAGACAATCGAACGGGGAAGTCTTTCCGGGCGTGGGCTGGAAATCGCTTTCGTTGCCGACCGGGTCGATGCCTTTTTCGCGCATGTGCAAGGTGCCGCGCGCCTGAAACTGCGCGATGGCGGGTTGCTGCGCATTACATATGCAGCCAAATCCGGCCATCCGTTTACAGGCATCGGCCGCATTCTGGTTGCCAATGGCGAAATTCCGGCTTCAGAAATTTCCATGCAGTCGATCCGACGCTGGCTGGCCGAGCATCCGGATAAGGCTGACGATCTTATCTGGCAAAACCGATCCTACATTTTCTTCCGGGAAGCTTCTGTGGACGACCCGGATGCCGGACCTATTGCGGCTGCAAAAGTTCCGCTGACCGCCGGGCGTTCGCTTGCTGTCGATAAATTGCTTCACACATTCGGGACGCCGATCCATGTCAGCGCACCCAATGTCACGGTCTTTGACGGCGAACCCTTTGCACGCCTGATGATCGCGCAGGATACGGGAACGGCCATTGTCGGCCCTGCCCGCGGCGATCTGTTTGCGGGCTCTGGCGACACGGCAGGCGAGATCGCGGGCGGCGTGAGGGACGATGCAGACTTTTATGCGCTGGTGCCGCGCAGGCTTCTGGAGGCTTGAACGGGATGGCGCGCGACACCGACAAGCCGGAAAAAGACTATCTGCGGCCAGAAGACCGCATCCTGTGGGAGACGGTCGCGAAAACCGCAAAGCCGCTGATAAAGCCAAAGGCGAGTGAGGGCGAGCTTCCCGATTTCAAATCCCTGATGGCGGAAGAAGAAAAGCGTGCTGTGAAGCCGAAAGTTCAGCCTGCGGTGGAGGCGAGCAAACCGAAGAAGGGTTTGTCGGCGCTCAGCGAAATGCAGATTCAATCACTCGACAAGCCGACGCATCGAAAGATCGCCAAAGGTCGTGTCGATATTGAAGCCCGCATCGATCTGCACGGTCTCACGCAGGGAGAGGCGCACGGCCTGCTCTACGGATTTCTGGTCAGCGCACATGCACGTGGCCTGCGTCACGTCATGGTTATTACCGGCAAAGGCCGTTCATTCGGCAGCGAAGGGATTTTGCGACAGGCGGTGCCGCACTGGTTTTCCACACCGCTGTTCCGGCTTCTGGTGAGTGCCTATGAGGATGCGGCGCGTCATCATGGCGGGCATGGGGCTCTCTATGTAAGGCTTCGCCGCCAGACGCAAACCATGGCACAGCAAACCGTATTGCCCGGGGGGAGCAGACTGCGATGACGCCATTTGGAATACGCTTGCGCGAGTTGCGGGAAGAACGCGGTGTGACGCAGAAGGATATGGCGGCAGCGCTTCGCGTTTCACCGGCCTATCTGTCGGCGCTGGAACATGGCCGGCGCGGCCAGCCGACCTGGGACCTGCTTCAGCGCATCATCACCTATTTCAATATCATCTGGGACGAAGCGGAAGAGTTGCAGAACCTCGCCGCGGTGTCGCATCCGCGCGTGGTGATCGATACGTCGGGCCTCTCGCCGCAGGCAACAGAACTCGCCAATCTTCTGGCGCGCAATATCCGCATCATCGACCGCGAGACGATCAGGCATCTGAGTGAGGAAATAGAAGCGGCGCGAAAGCGCCGCCGCGGTATCAAGCCTGTTCAAGTTGATTAAAGCGCATCCCGAAAAGTGTGAAACGCCTACGCAGGGAAATCAGTCCACTGGACTGATTTCTGATCCTGCTTCGATCGGAAAAGATGCGCGTAGAAACAAATGATCAGAGCGCCGGTCTGATCCAATCAGATCGGCGCTCTAGTGGATTGAATTTGACGTTTGATACCCGTCCGATATGAATCCCGTTTCAAACGTCAAATTCGAAAAACCCACTAGAAAAGCGCTTTCAGCTCATCAAGCTTCGAATTGACCAGCCATCCATAGTAGTTTTCCTGCGGTAGCAAAGGTTCCTGACCGTCCGCCTTTCGCTTGGCGTTTTCGTTGGCAAGCGCTCGTGCGCGTGCTTCGGCGCCGCCCGTATTATAGAGCGTGGCGGTCAGGCCGGGATTCTTCGAAATGTCGAAGTCGGCGATTTGGCGGTAGGAGTTGATCGACTGTTTCAGCGTCGCCGCAATGTAGGGCAGCGTCAGATCGGGGTCCATGATCGTCTTGTAGACGACATTGCCGTCTTCTGCGTTGAGCTTGGGCAGACCGGAAACACGGTTCACCATGTCGGACATCTGCAATGCCGTCAGCGGATTGATCTGACCGAGGCCGAATGTCTGCCCGGCATAGAAGGGCTGGAAGAAGACCGCGCTGAAACGATTGTTGGGATAGGCGTTGCCACCGACAGATTTGCCGCGGAAGTTCTTATTCCAGACATTCTCGCGGCAGGACCATAGCGAATAGCTATCCTTATGTTTCAGGCAGTCGGCAAATTCCGGCCGCTTGATGAACTGGCCGATGCTTTCACCATTGTAGCCGAAGCTCACGCCCTGGTTCACATAGGACATGGCCTTGACGTAATAGGTCTGCAGCCGGTCATAGACGTCGACATTATAGGTGTGCTCGCCCACAATCGCGCCGACAATGTGAATTGGATCAATGCCATAGGCGGCTGCCGTTGAGCGGATCTTGGAACGCAGCGAGGCATCCTTTTTCAGGAGATTGTAGATCTTCTGATACTTCTTCTCGTACGTCGTGCTCAGCTCACGCGTGCGCTTGGCGGATGCGCCGGGAATTGGCGGCTGTTCTGCACTGCGATTACCCGGAGGCACGACCGTCGCTGCATAGGCGCTCTGGCTGGCAAGGCTGAGGGCCAGGACAAATCCAACAAAAATGCGTCGCGGCTTTGCGCCCATTGTTCTGATCATTGTGTGGAAACGGTCCTGATATGGTGAATATTCGGTAAAAGTTGCGGGGAAAATAAAAAACCCCCCGATGCAAGTCGAGGGGTTTTTGCAGTATTTGCGAAAGTGAACTCGCGCCGTGGCTTTATGGCCACTTTTACAAGATGAAGCGCGACAGATCGGTGTTCTTGGCAAGGCTGCCGATCTTGTCCTTTACATAGGCCGCGTCGATGACGAAAGTTGCGCCTGTCTTGTCAGGCGCGGTGTATGAAATCTCATCAAGAACACGTTCCATCACCGTCTGCAACCGGCGCGCACCGATGTTTTCAACCGTCGCATTGAGATCGACAGCGATATCGGCCAGAGCGTCGATGGCATCGTCGGTGATCTCCAGCTTCACCTCTTCCGTTTCCATCAATGCGATGTACTGCTTGATCAGGCTTGCCTCGGTCTCCGTCAGGATGCGGCGGAAATCTTCGCGTGTCAGCGCATTAAGCTCGACACGGATCGGCAGACGGCCCTGCAGTTCCGGCAGAAGATCGGACGGCTTGGATACGTGAAACGCACCGGATGCGATGAACAACACGTGGTCGGTCTTCACCGGCCCGTATTTGGTCGCAACGGTCGTGCCTTCGACCAGCGGCAGCAGATCGCGCTGCACGCCTTCGCGCGACACACCGGCACCCATACCACCTTCCCGCGATGCGATCTTGTCGATCTCATCGATGAACACAATGCCTTCGTCTTCGGTGACGCGAAGCGCTTCCTGAACGATCTGGTCCTGATCCAGAAGCTTGTCGGATTCATCGTTGATCAGGATCGGATAGGAATCCTTCACCGTGGTCTTGCGCGTCTTGGTGCGCCCGCCCATGGCCTTGCCCAGCATGTCGGACAGGTTCATGACACCGATATTGGCGCCCGGCATGCCCGGAATTTCAAAGCTTGGGCCGGAGCCGGTATCGGCGACCTCGATTTCGATTTCCTTGTCGTCCATTTCGCCATTGCGCAGCTTCTTGCGGAAACTGTCACGCGTGGCGGGGCTGGCGGTCTTGCCGACCAGTGCATCCAGCACGCGTTCTTCCGCATTGAGATGCGCCTTTGCCTTCACATCGTCGCGACGCTTTTCACGGACGAGCGTGATGGCAACTTCGACGAGATCGCGGACGATCTGCTCGACGTCACGGCCGACATAGCCGACTTCGGTGAACTTGGTTGCTTCCACCTTGACGAAAGGTGCACCGGCCAGCTTTGCGAGGCGGCGGGAAATTTCTGTCTTGCCGACGCCGGTCGGTCCGATCATCAGGATGTTTTTCGGCATCACCTCTTCGCGCATCTGGCCTTCGAGCTGCTGGCGGCGCCAGCGATTGCGAAGGGCGATAGCGACCGCGCGCTTGGCGTCGTTCTGGCCGATGATGAAGCGGTCGAGTTCGGAGACGATTTCACGGGGAGAGAAATTACTCATAATTATAACCCACTTTGCCACTGCTTGATGAACTCGAACGGATGCAGCAGCATGATCACGTTGAGCGTAAGATTGTCGCGAATGACGATCAGCGCCAGAACTTCAAAGGACAGCGCGATGGCGACGGTTATTTTCGTTGGCAGTTTGGCTGCGATCAGAAAGCCGATCAGGGCGGCAACCGTGTCGGCAACCGAATTCACGATGCTGTCGCCGAAATAGTCCACCGAGGACGTATTGGCGCGATAGCGTTCGATGATGAAGTTCGAATTCTCGACCAGTTCCCATACGGCTTCGATGCCGACCGCAGCTGCAAGTCTCAAGCCGAGCGGGGCTTTGGGTGCGATGACCGTGAACAGCCAGTAGAACAGAAAGCCATGGATGATATGCGACAGCGTATACCAGTCGGATATATGCTGCGAATTTTCGGTCATCAGCGAACCCGACCATAATTTTATGGTCCCGCATTCGCACATGGCGATCCGCCCGTCGAAGTAAAGCCAGGAGGCTTGCACTGCGAGTATGGCGAGAACGATCAGGGCGCCCAGGCCCCAGCGTTGCGCACTCGGTTTTGAGGCCTGCGCGAGCGAACTCATTCTGCGTCCAGGCTTTCCACGATGATATTGTGGTTGGTGTAAATGCAGATATCGGCGGCGATATCCATCGCTTTGCGTGCGATTTCTTCGGCTGATTTGTCCGTATCGACCAATGCGCGGGCAGCGGCCAGCGCATAATTGCCGCCCGAACCGATGGCCATGACACCATGTTCGGGTTCAAGCACGTCGCCGGTACCGGTCAGCGCCAGCGTTACCTTGCTGTCGGCAACCAGCATCATGGCTTCCAGCTTGCGCAGATAGCGGTCGGTGCGCCAGTCCTTGGCGAGTTCGACCGAAGCGCGCATGAGCTGGTCGGGATATTGCTCCAGCTTCGCTTCGAGGCGTTCCAGCAAGGTGAAGGCGTCTGCGGTGGCTCCGGCAAAACCGGCAATCACATTGCCCTTGCCGATGCGGCGAACTTTTCGCGCATTGCCCTTCATGACGGTATTGCCGAGCGAAACCTGTCCGTCGCCGGCGATAACGACCTTGTTACCCTTGCGCACGGTGACGATGGTCGTGCCGTAAATTGTCGTGGGATGATGTTCGATCATGGATGCTCCTTTGGCGGCACATGCAATCCCGGAAGGCAATTGCAGGTGCCCCTTCATCTATTGGAGAAACAGGCTCCGTCAGCCATTGGCGGATGAATCGTGCTTCGATGAGAATATTTAAGAACGTACGGACGAATTGCAAATGCCGAATTGCAGCTTGCCAAACCGGCAAAAGGAATTGGCAAACTGGGCAAGCTGTTCTAGAACGCCTCCAAGCTATTGAATGAGGAAAGCTTATGACTGCAGAAAGCACCCGCAAGGCAAGCATCGAGCGCTCGACCAAGGAAACGAGCATTGCCGTTTCCGTCGATCTGGACGGCGTTGGCAAGTTCGACATTACCACCGGTGTCGGCTTCTTCGATCACATGCTGGAGCAGCTTTCCCGACATTCGCTCATCGATATGCGTGTCATGGCCAAGGGCGACCTGCATATTGACGATCACCACACGGTCGAGGACACCGGCATTGCGCTCGGTCAGGCCATTGCCAAAGCATTGGGCGAGCGCCGCGGTATCGTGCGCTATGCCTCGATGGACCTGGCCATGGACGATACGCTGACCGGCGCTGCCGTCGATGTATCCGGGCGCGCCTTTCTGGTCTGGAACGTCAATTTCACGACATCCAAGATCGGCACGTTCGATACCGAGCTGGTGCGCGAATTCTTCCAGGCTTTCGCGATGAATGCAGGCATCACACTCCACATCAACAATCATTATGGTGCCAACAACCACCATATTGCGGAATCGATCTTCAAGGCGGTGGCCAGGGTTCTGCGCACGGCGCTCGAAACCGATCCGCGCCAGAAGGATGCAATTCCCTCCACCAAGGGTTCGTTAAAGGGATAGGTCCCGAACGGAAGGACAGGTCATGGCGCAATATGTCGTTCTGGAACCGAGGGATAGTAAAGCAATTTCAGGAAAAGTGGACACCGGTTTTCCGTCCGAAATTGCGACTGAAAAAAGCGCTGAAAAGGCCGTCTTCGTGCGCGACGGATTCCATGTACTGGCGCTGGTCTTGCCCTTCGTCTGGCTTCTGATCCAGCGTCTGTGGTTTGAAGCTTTTGCTGTTCTGGGCATCACAATCCTGCTCGGACTTGTCGGAGCTTACTTTGGCATCGCCGATGCGGTTCCGCTTCTGACCCTGCTGGTATCGCTGTTTGTGGCGCTGGAAGGTGTCAACTGGAAGATCGCCAAGCTCAGGCGTCAGGGTTTTGTCGAAAAAGCGGTCATTGATGCCTCCGATCTGGAAGAAGCAGAGATCCGCTATTTCTACAGCCTCGAAGATGCGGCCCGGCCAGCAACCTCTCTTGCGGACAAGCCTGCTCCGGAATGGGCGCAGCAGCCCCCTCGTCCCACCTATTCCTCATTTGGCTCGACGATCGGGTTTGTCGGCCATCGCGGAGAAAACTGAAAATGCGTGTTGCAATCATCGATTACGGCTCCGGCAATTTGCGCTCGGCCACCAAGGCTTTTGAGCGCGCGGCGCACGAGAGCGGTATCGCGGCAGAAATAGAACTGACGGCGGATGCCGATCGCGTGGCGACGGCTGACCGTATCGTGCTTCCGGGCGTTGGCGCCTACGCCGATTGCCGTCGCGGCCTCCATGCCGTTCCGGGCATGGTGGAAGCGCTGGAAGATGTCGTTCTGAAAAAGGCACACCCCTTCCTTGGCATTTGTGTCGGCATGCAGCTCATGTCGGAGCGCGGCCTTGAAAAGGAAGTGACCGAGGGCCTTGGCTGGATTGCGGGCGATGTGCGTGAAATGACACCGTCCGATCCTTCGCTGAAAATTCCGCAGATCGGCTGGAACAGGATTCACGTGAAACATTCTCACCCGGTCTTCGAAGGTATCGAGACCGGCGAGAACGGCTTGCACGCCTATTTCGTGCATTCCTATATGTTCGATGCGAAGAACAAGGCTGACGTGCTGGCCGTTACTGAATATGGCGGCGATGTCACTGCGACGGTTGGCCGCGACAATATGGTGGGAACCCAGTTCCATCCTGAAAAGAGCCAGCTGCTCGGCCTTTCGCTCATTGCCAATTTCCTGAAATGGAAGCCCTGACATTATGATCCTTTTTCCCGCTATCGATTTGAAAGACGGTCAATGCGTGCGCCTGAAGCTCGGCGACATGGATCAGGCCACCGTCTATAATGAAGACCCGGCTGCACAGGCCAAAGCCTTTGAGGATCAGGGCTTTGAATGGCTGCATGTGGTTGATCTCAACGGTGCCTTTGCTGGCGAAAGCGTCAACGGCAAGGCTGTGGAAGCGATCCTCAAAGCCACGAAAAATCCGGTGCAGCTCGGGGGCGGTATCCGCACGCTCCAGCATATCGAGAACTGGCTTTCCAAGGGATTGCGCCGCGTCATTCTTGGTACGGTCGCCGTGCGCGATCCGGCATTGGTGATAGAGGCCTGCAAGGCATTTCCGGGTCAGGTTGCTGTCGGCATCGATGCCAAGGGCGGCTATGTCGCCGTTGAAGGCTGGGCAGAAGCGTCTGAACTGGGCGTGATCGAACTCGCGAAAAAGTTTGAAGGCGCAGGCGTTGCCGCCATCATCTATACCGACATCGACCGCGACGGCGTTCTGGCTGGCATCAACTGGGATTCGACGCTCGGCCTGGCAGATAGCGTTTCCATCCCGGTGATCGCATCGGGCGGCCTCGCCTCGATGGATGACATCAAACGTCTTGCCGCTCCTGATGCCCACAAGCTGGAAGGCGCGATTTCCGGTCGCGCGCTTTACGATGGCCGCATCGATCCGGCAGAAGCATTATCCCTGTTGAGGGCCGCAGCATGACTTTGAAAGCGAGAGTGATACCCTGCCTCGATGTGAAGGATGGCCGCGTCGTCAAAGGCGTGAACTTCGTCGATCTGATCGATGCGGGTGATCCGGTGGAAGCTGCCCGCGCCTATGATGCGGCGGGCGCAGACGAACTGTGCTTCCTCGACATCACGGCGTCTTCGGACAATCGCGAGACAATTTTCGATGTGGTGGCCCGGACGGCAGAACAGTGCTTCATGCCGCTGACTGTCGGCGGTGGCGTGCGTCAGGTCGCCGACATTCGCAAGTTGCTGCTGGCCGGTGCCGACAAGGTTTCGATCAACACGGCTGCGGTGAAGAACCCGGAATTTGTCGCCGAAGCTGCTGACAAATTCGGTGACCAGTGCATCGTGGTTGCCATCGACGCCAAGAAGGTTTCGGACGAAGGCGAAGCCGACCGTTGGGAAATCTTCACCCATGGTGGCCGCCAGACAACCGGCATCGACGCGGTGGAGTTTGCGCAGAAGGTGGTAAGCCTCGGCGCTGGTGAAATCCTGCTGACCTCGATGGATCGCGACGGAACCAAGGCTGGTTACGATGTGGCACTGACGCGAGCCGTGGCTGACAGCGTGCGCGTTCCGGTAATCGCTTCGGGTGGTGTCGGCAATCTGGATCACATGGTTGCGGGCATTCGTGACGGTCACGCGACGGCAGTTCTCGCAGCATCCATCTTCCACTTCGGCACCTATACGATTGGCGAAGCCAAGCGCTATATGGCCGAGGCTGGCATCCCGATGCGGCTCGATCCGGTCCGTTAAAGAGTAAGATTTAAGGAAATCCGATGACTGAGTTCACACTTTCCGACCTTGAACGCATCGTCGCGGAGCGTGCCGGCATGATGGACGGCTCGTCTTATACTGCAAGCCTTGTTGCCAAGGGACAGACACGGGCCGCGAAAAAGCTCGGTGAAGAAGCCGTGGAAACGGTCATTGCCGCCGTTGAGGGCAACCGCGCGGACGTGGTCACCGAAAGCGCTGATTTACTTTATCATCTGCTGGTGGTTCTCAAGATTGCGGATGTGCCGCTCAATGAGGTTCTTGCAGAATTGCAGCGTCGCACGGCGCAGACTGGCCTTGAGGAAAAGGCCGGTCGTCCGAAAGCATAAATGCAAAGCGAATTGAAAGCTGCTAGTGCAGAATTGGCGTTGAGGGAGAGCAGCGACAATATGTGGGAAAAAGTGGACCAGCTAACGCCGTCGCGTTACTCGCCTTACCGTTTCTTTTCGGCTGAGGAATGGGCGGGATTTCGCGCCGACACGCCGCTCACTTTGACGTATGATGAGGTCAAGCGACTGCGCTCGCTGGGCGATCCTATCGATCTCGATGAGGTGCGGCGCATCTATTTGTCGCTGTCGCGATTGCTGTCGGCGCATGTGGAGGCAAGCCAGCTTCTGTTTGAGCAGCGCAAGCAGTTCCTCAATATGGAAGAGTCGTTCAAGACG
The DNA here is from genome assembly GCF_025908475.1 of Brucella sp. MAB-22. Lineage (NCBI taxonomy): Bacteria > Pseudomonadati > Pseudomonadota > Alphaproteobacteria > Hyphomicrobiales > Brucellaceae > Brucella > Brucella sp. MAB-22. The sequence goes on from NZ_CP109782.1 coordinate 2,626,158, forward strand.
CCTTTCATCATCGGCATTGCAGGCTCTGTTGCGGTTGGGAAATCCACGACTGCGCGTATCCTGAAAGAGCTTCTTGCACGCTGGCCGTCGAGCCCGAAGGTCGATCTGGTGACGACCGACGGTTTTCTATACCCCAATGCGGTCCTGCGCGAGCAGAACATGATGGAGCGCAAGGGTTTTCCCGAAAGCTACGATGTCGGTGCGGTCTTGCGCTTTCTGTCAGCGATCAAGGCAGGCATGAGCCAGGTGCGTGCGCCGCTCTATTCGCATCTGAGCTACGACGTATTGCCGGGCGAATATCAGATCGTCGACAAGCCGGATATTCTGATCTTTGAAGGCATCAATGTGCTGCAGGTGCGCGATCTGCCGGAAGACGGCAAGATGGTGCCCTTCGTCTCCGATTTCTTCGACTTCTCGATCTATATCGATGCGGAATCGCAGCTGATCCACAAATGGTATATCGACCGCTTCATGCGGCTGCGGGAGACTGCTTTCGTCAATCCGGAATCCTTCTTCCATCGCTATTCGCAGCTTTCGGAAGATGCGGCGCGTTCGATTGGCGAAGGACTGTGGAACAATATCAACCTGAAGAATCTCAAGGATAATATCCTGCCGACGCGCCCGCGCGCCGATCTGATCCTGCGCAAGGGCAGCGATCACCTGATCGAGGAAGTGGCGCTGAGAAAAATCTAGAGCATTTCCAGCAAAAGTGCGAAGCGGTTTTGCATAGGATAATACGACGAAACAAGTACTTAGATATGAAAAAGGGCCGGTTATCCGGCCCTTTTTGTCTTTTGGTGATTGCAGTAGGTCAGGCCGTGCAGTCGCGCATGAAGCGCTGCAGATAATCATCGAAAACAGCTGGTGTCTCGCGGAAGGGCGCATGCCCTGCCCCGTCGATGACATGGGTTTTACCTTCCCAGAGATTGCCGAAACGGACTTTCGAGACGAAATCAAGTTCAACAAACGGCTCGTCGCGACCGTTGACGACTGCAATCGGGAGCCTTGCTTCGGCAACAATATCGCGCTGGTTGCCGCCGGTTCCGGCTGCAAATTTTTCGAACATGATGCGCCGCGCGCGCCCATCCGTGCGGGCGACAATCTCAAGCAACTGGTCTTCGAACGGTTCGCCGCAGGTACTACGCGCATAGGATTCGACATTGCGGTCGGAAAAGACTTCCTGCCCGGCAAGTGCCATATCCGGACCGCTCTTGAATCCTTGCCCAACTTCCTCACGCGCTACAGGCGGCGTGCCGGTAATCATCAGGCCGCGCATGCCGGGAAAGCGTGAAATCATCTCGATGCCGATATGGCCGCCAAGCGACCAGCCGAAAACGACTGTATCCGAAATGCCGAGCTTCGCCAGCACTTCCGTCATCGCGTCGGCATAGCCTTCCATGGAATAGCTGCGATCCGGATCAAGGGCGTCGCCGGACTGGCCATGCCCCGGCAAATCTGGCGCGATCACCCCCCAGTTTCTACCGATTTCGCCCTCAAGCTGGGGCGCAAAGATGGCGCCTGCGCTGGAGTTGCCATGGATCATCAGCAAGGGCGTTCCGTTACCCCTGCTTTCACGGATGGCAATGCGACCGTGGCTGGTCTCGATTTCATGGGATTTCATGGTCTCGCGTTTCCCTGTGTGGAGTCTTTTGGGATCAGTCGTAAGAAACCTTGCCGCGGCCCTTCTTGATGTCGGATCGTCCGGACTTGGCCTTGAGGCGGCGTTCGACGGAGCCTTTTGTGGGCCTGGTCTTCTTGCGTGGCGGCGGTGGTGGTTCGGCAGCTTTGGCAATAAGCGCGATCAGCCGTTCGCGCGCGTCCTCGCGGTTGCGCTCCTGGGTGCGGAAACGATTGGCCTCGATCAGAATATCGCCGTCCTTGGTACCTTTCTGTCCGGCAAGCTTGAAGAGCCGTGACAGGATATCTTCCGGCAGGACTGCTCTCACGGCATGAAAGCGCAGCTGTACGGCAGTCGAAACCTTGTTGACGTTCTGACCGCCCGGCCCGGAGGCACGAATGAAGCTCTCCTCCAGATCGTCTTCACGGATCGTCAGGCGATTGGTAATGCGGATGATGTTCCGGTTCTCTTCCATGACGAGGAGATATACCGCTTTGTATCCCTTATACAAAAGAAAAACCCGGCCTTTCAGCCGGGCTCTCCCTCCTCCTCAGGATGGTAAAAGCATGTCTCCAAAAAGTGGGAACCGGTTTTTGGATAAAGACATACGTAGAAAAAGCTATTCCGCAGCGATACGGATCGCCGGGGCCGCGTCCTTTACCTCGTGATCGACATGGCTTTCGAATTTTTCGAAATTCGTGACGAACATGTCGACAAGCTTCCTGGCCTGCGCGTCATAGGCAGCCTTGTCGGCCCAGGTCGAGCGCGGATCGAGAATGGACGTGTCCACACCCGGTACGTCGACCGGAACCGCGAAGCCGAAATTCGGATCGATGCGGAATTCGGCATCGTTCAGCGAACCGTCAAGCGCGGCGGCGAGCAGAGCGCGGGTTGCCTTGATCGGCATACGCTTGCCAACGCCGTAAGCACCACCCGTCCAGCCGGTATTGACCAGCCAGCAATCGACCTTGTGCTCGGCGATCAGCTTGCGCAGCAGGTTACCGTATTCCGACGGATGGCGCGGCATGAACGGTGCGCCGAAGCAGGTCGAGAAGGTCGCTTCCGGTTCGGTCACGCCCTTTTCGGTACCGGCGACCTTGGCCGTGTAGCCGGACAGGAAGTGGTACATGGCCTGTGCTGGCGTCAGCTTGGCAATCGGAGGCATTACGCCGAAGGCATCGGCAGTGAGCATGATGATGTTCTTCGGCTGGCCGCCCTTACCCGACTTCGATGCATTCGGGATGAAATCGAGCGGATAGGCGCAGCGGGTGTTTTCCGTCAGCGAGCCGTCGTCGAAATCCGGCTGGCGGTTCTCATCGAGAACGACATTTTCCAGCACCGTGCCGAAACGCTGCGTCGTCGCGTAGATTTCCGGCTCCGCTTCGGCGGACAGACGAATGGTCTTGGCATAGCAGCCGCCTTCGAAGTTGAAGATGCCATGCTCGCCCCAGCCATGCTCGTCGTCGCCGATCAGCGTACGGGTCGGATCTGCCGAAAGCGTGGTCTTGCCGGTGCCGGACAGGCCGAAGAAGACGGCGGTGTCGCCGTTCGGGCCTTCATTGGCCGAGCAGTGCATCGGCATCACACCCTTCGCAGGCAGGATGTAGTTGAGTGCGGTGAAAACCGACTTCTTCATTTCACCGGCATAGGAGGTGCCGCCGATCAGCACGATCTTGCGGGTCAGGTCGACCGCAATCACCGTTTCGGTGCGCACGCCATAGCGTTCCGGATCCGCCTTGAAGGATGGCAGGTCGATAATCGTCATTTCCGGCACGTAGGAAGCGAGCGCTTCCTGTTCCGGACGGATCAGAAGATTGCGAATGAACAGCGAATGCCAGGCATATTCGGTGATGACGCGAGCATTGATCTTGTTGTCGGCATCAGCGCCGCCGATCAGGTCCTGAACGAAAAGCTCCTTGCCCTTCGCATGGTCGATGAAATCGGCATAGAGCAGCTCGAAGGCCTCGCGGCTCATCGGCTTGTTGTTGTCCCACCAGACATGATCTTCCGTGTCGGCATCGCGCACGACGAACTTGTCTTTCGGCGAACGGCCCGTGTGTTGTCCGGTGCGTGCGACAAGCGCACCCTGCGCCGACAGTTCGGCTTCGCCCCGGCGAACGGTTTCCTCATAAAGCCGGGCGGCCCCAAGGTTGTAAAAGACTGCGGAGATTTCCTTCAGTCCTGAAGTGGCAATGGAAGCGGCCGTGTTGTGAATGCCGGTCTCTCTCATGATGTCTCCGCCATATGGTTTGACAATTGATCGGTCTCTTTCGCGCCTACCAGATTGATCGCGAAACTGAGGATGGCAGTCAGAAACAGATTAATCGTGGCAATTCAAATATTTAATCGATTTAAAATTTTTGAAATTTTTTTAAATCGTTTAATCTATGCGTTATGAGCTGTGAGTTTCGGCGAATGGAGGTCGGGCTGGCATTAACCAAAGCGCGATTCGGAGAGCGTCGTTTCGCGGCTTCTTCCGGTGCTGCCACATTTTGTACCTAATTTGTACTGCACAAGCAGGCACATTATACTAGTATCGATGTGTAATAAGGCGCTCGATCTATAACCCGCCAGTCTCTGGCGGCTGAAAGACGTCACCAGCCGGATATTCCGGTTGGCTTAGTTGAAGGAGAAAGGTTCGCATGAAGGAAGCCTCGGCAACGCAGACAATTGCGCTGGTCGACGACGACCGCAACATCCTGACCTCCGTGTCCATCGCGCTGGAATCGGAAGGCTATCGGGTCGAAACCTACACCGATGGCGCGTCCGCGCTGGACGGTCTGATGGCGCGTCCGCCCAATCTTGCGATCTTCGATATCAAGATGCCGCGCATGGACGGTATGGAGCTTCTGCGCCGTCTGCGCCAGAAATCCGACCTCCCCGTCATCTTCCTCACGTCCAAGGACGACGAGATCGACGAGCTTTTCGGCCTCAAAATGGGCGCGGATGATTTCATCACCAAGCCGTTCTCCCAGCGCCTTCTGGTCGAGCGCGTCAAGGCGGTGCTTCGCCGGGTTGCCGCACGCGACGGCACGGCCAAGCCGACCGGGCAGCAGGCCAAATCGCTTGAGCGCGGCCAGCTGGTCATGGATCAGGAGCGTCACACCTGCACCTGGAAGGGCGAGCCGGTAACGCTGACGGTCACTGAGTTCCTGATTCTTCATTCGTTGGCACAGCGTCCGGGCGTCGTGAAAAGCCGTGACGCCCTCATGGATGCGGCCTATGATGAGCAGGTCTATGTGGATGACCGTACCATCGACAGCCATATCAAGCGCCTGCGCAAGAAGTTCAAGGCGGTTGACGACGATTTCGAAATGATCGAAACGCTCTATGGCGTCGGCTATCGCTTCCGCGAGGCTTGATAGATAATTACATATCGCCAGTCCGTGAGGTCTGGCGGTAGTTTAATGAGAGCAGACAGAGCGACATGGTCGCAGAAACCGGGAACGACGGCCTTATCGGCCAGAAATCGGATTTGCGCGAACGCAGGGCCCGGCGGCAGCGCTCGGTGTTCTGGCGTCGCTTCTTTGCGCCTCTGCGCAAGTTTCTTGGCCAATATCTGTTCTCGAGTCTGACGCGCCGTATCCTGTTTCTCAATCTGGCGGCGCTGGCGGTTCTTGTTTCCGGCATTCTCTACATGAATCAGTTCCGTGAGGGGCTGATTGATGCAAAGATTGAAAGCCTGCTGACGCAAGGCAAGATCATTGCAGGCGCCATCTCGGCTTCGGCGACCATCGATACCAATTCTTTGATGATCGACCCGGAAAAGCTTCTGGAGCTTCAGGCCGGGCAAAGCCTGACGCCATCACCGGATTCGCCCGACAATTGGGAATTTCCGATCAATCCGGAAAAAGTTTCTCCCTTGCTGCGCCGGTTGATTTCGCCGACGAGCACGCGGGCGCGCATCTATGATCGCTACGCCAATATGTTGCTCGATTCGCGCGCACTCTATTCTCCAAGCTTCCCTTCGGCGGGGCCTGTACTTCGCTACGACCTGCCGCCGATCGAGGAAGAGACACCGACCATCTGGGAACGGGCCGGGACGTGGATTTCGCATCTGTTCTATGGTGGAGGCCTGCCGGTCTATCAGGAACAGCCGGGCGGTAACGGCCTTGCCTATCCGGAAATCGTCAAGGCGCTGGCCGGTTCGCCGCAAACAGCGCAGCGACGCAATGAAAAGGGCGAGCTGGTCGTCTCGGTTGCCGTCCCGATCCAGCGCTCGCGTGCAATATTGGGTGTACTCCTGCTCTCCACCGAAGGCGACGATATCGACAAGATCGTGCAGGGTGAGCGCATGGCGGTTTTCCGCGTGTTCGGCGTCGTTTCTCTGGTCATGGTCATTCTGTCGCTTTTCCTCGCATCGACGATTGCAAGCCCGCTGCGCAAGCTTTCTGCTGCGGCAGACCGCGTTCGCCATGGTGTGAAGAGCCGTGTGGAAATTCCCGATTTCTCCGAACGTCAGGATGAGGTCGGCCATCTTTCCACGTCGATCCGCGAAATGACCGATTCGCTCTATACCCGTATCGAAGCCATCGAAAGCTTTGCCGCCGATGTCAGCCACGAGTTGAAGAACCCCCTCACCTCGCTGCGCAGCGCTGTCGAAACCCTGCCGCTCGCCAAGACCGAAGAATCGCGCAAGCGGCTTCTCGATATCATCCAGCACGACGTTCGCCGCCTCGACCGCCTGATTACCGATATTTCCGACGCTTCGCGTCTCGATGCGGAACTTGCGCGCGAACATATCGACCGCGTCGACATGAAGACGCTTCTGACCAATCTCGTAACGGCAGCGCGCGAAGTGCGCCGCAACAAGGTCGGAACGGAAATCGTCTTCGATACCGGCAAACTGCCTGCCGGAAAGAAGGGTTTCTATGTTGCCGGTCACGATCTGCGTCTCGGTCAGGTGGTGAGCAATCTGATTGAAAATGCCCGTTCTTTCGTGCCGGACGATACAGGCCGCATCGTCGTGTCGCTGAGTGGCGAAGGCAGTCGCTTGCGCGTGCTTGTCGAGGATAATGGTCCAGGCATTCCGATCGAGAATATCGAGCGCATTTTCGAGCGATTCTATACGGACCGTCCGGCCTCGGAGGCTTTCGGCCAGAATTCCGGCCTCGGCCTTTCGATCAGCCGCCAGATCATAGAAGCGCATGGCGGCACGCTGACTGCAGAGAATATTGTCGATCCGGCAAGGCCCGACCAGTTCAAGGGTGCGCGCTTCATTGTCGACCTGCCTGCAAGCCCATGACGCCTGAAGAGGAAAAAAGCGGGCTTCATGCGACCACGCTTCAGGTTCAAGGCCGTGGTGTCATGATCATGGGGCGTTCCGGCGCGGGCAAGACCGAACTCGCGCTGACACTTGTGGAAAGAGCCCTCCTTCGTGGAGAGGTTGCTTCACTGGTCGCTGACGACCGCACATTGCTTCATGTGGAAAGCAGCAGGCTGATCGCCAGCGTTCCAGCCGCCCTTGCTGGTGGCGTGGAGATTCGCGGCGCGGGGCTTTTTAAGGTCGCTTTTGCGGAGGCCGCTCCGCTTTATCTCGTCGTCCGGCTTGTGGATCGTGACGAGGCTGAACGCTATCCGAGCGTTGAAATGTGGGAATTCGAGGGCATCTCACTGCCCCGACTTCTTTTGCCGGCTTTGTCGTCGAATGGCGATTCCAACGCGCTTTCGCGGGCCATCGAAGCCACCTTGTTCTATGAAAAATGGCCCTCCTCCGAGAGCTGAAACAAGCTTCGTTACGAATCGGCTAATATTTCACAGCGCTGCGGCATTTTGCTTTTTTAGTGGCAGCGTGGAAATTTTTCACTTGCTATCAAGATTTGCGCTGCCAAGATGCACAACTCGCCGGCGCTTTTCCGGCGTGGTTTCAGTGCCATCTGACACTCTGGCGGGGTGATGCGGCGGGCACGCGACGGGAGCTTTTATAGTATGATCGGACTCGTGCTTGTCACGCACGGAAGGTTGGCCGAAGAGTTTTTGCATGCTGTTGAGCATGTAGTCGGGCCGCAAGACAATTTCGAGACCGTTTGCATCGGTGCCGAAGACGATATGGAACAGCGTCGGCGGGATATCGTTGATGCGGTGGAACGCGCCGATAATGGCAGCGGGGTCATCATCCTGACCGATATGTTCGGTGGTACACCGTCCAATCTCGCCATTTCCGTCATGAAGGAAGGCAAGGTCGAAGTCATCGCAGGTGTCAATCTGCCGATGCTTATCAAGCTGTCGAGCGTCCGCATCGGGGGCGACATCAAGACAGCCCTGCGTGAGGCGCAGGATGCGGGGCGCAAATATATCAATGTTGCGAGCCAGGTCCTGACAGGAAAGTAATTCATGCACTCCAGCGTGCCCGTTACCGGTGAATACGAACCCGAAACTGCAGTTTCCCGATCCTTCGAGATCGTCAACAAGCGCGGACTTCATGCCCGCGCTTCGGCCAAGTTCGTGCAACTGGTCGATGGTTACAATGCGCATGTCCGCGTGAGCAAGGACGGCATAACCGTTGGCGGCACGTCGATCATGGGGCTGATGATGCTCGCCGCGTCACCCGGCTGCTGCATCGACGTCAGTGCCTCCGGTGAACAGGCCGATGCCGTGTTGGAAGCCTTGCAGACACTCATCGCCGACAAGTTCGGCGAAGAATGCTGAAGAACAAGACTGTGGCCGCCGTGGGAGATCTCAACGATCCGGTGGCCGTTTTTGATGCAGGGATCGGCAGCTATGCTCTGGTTGAACTGATCAGGCGCAGCCAGCCGCAGCGCGACATCATCTATTTTGCTGATCGGGCCAGTTTCCCCTATGGCGCCAAAAGCCGCGATCAGCTGCTTTCCATCATGCGCAGCACGATCCAATACCTCACAAGCCTTGGCGCTCAAACAATTGTCCTTGCTTCCAATGCGCCCTCGGTCATGGTCCTCGACACATTGAAAAGCGAGTTTGCCGTACCGGTTTACGGCGTAGCGCCGCCGGTACGCACTGCCCTTGCGATGAGCCACAGCGGCAAGGTTGCCGTTATGGGTGTGCGTTCGATGATCGAGAGCGAAGAACTTGCAGATTTTGTCCGAACACAGGCCGATAACCCAGGCGATGTCGCTCTGATCAATGCGTCTGCGATGGTGGAGCTGGTGGAAAATGGCGCTTTTCTTCGGCAACCGGACGAGACCGCGCAAAAGGTCGCCGCATTCTGCGATGACATTGCTGCGAGCCACCCTCATATCGACACGCTGACACTTTCCAGCACCCATCTGCCATGGCTCAGACCGTTTTTCGAAACGGCCCGTCCCGGCTGGCAGTTTCTTGATCCGGCGGATGACGTGATCGCTGCACTCCCGCAACCCGAAGGCGGCTCTGGTCGCACGGTTGCCCTTGTCACGGAAAGCGAAACCTATCCCGTTGCCGAGTTTCGCCACATGCTCGAAATATTGCAGGTCGACCTTCCTTTGACGGTCATCGACCCCGTATTCGACAAACCTATCTGATATGCACGTATAAAGATTTCTTTATATTGCGTTGTGCTTCTGGCGGCGATCTGCTAGTCAAGGCGGCAGCCGGAGCGCTTTCCCGTGTGGAAAGCCGCCCCATATTGGAATGCAATCCCGGCCGCTGATTACATCTTTATCGAGCTGGAACTGCCTTTTATTGGAGCACGCGATGACCGCAAGCCAAGATTTTGTCGTCAAGGATCTTAGCCTGGCCGATTGGGGCCGCAAGGAACTCGATATCGCAGAAACCGAAATGCCGGGCCTGATGGCTGCCCGCGAGGAATTCGGCAAGTCGCAGCCGCTGAAGGGCGCACGCATTTCCGGATCGCTGCATATGACGATCCAGACCGCCGTCCTGATCGAAACCCTGCAGGCGCTGGGCGCTGAGGTCCGCTGGGCCTCCTGCAACATCTTCTCGACGCAGGATCATGCGGCTGCCGCGATTGCCGCAACCGGCACGCCGGTTTTCGCCATCAAGGGCGAAACGCTTGAAGAATACTGGACCTATACGGACCAGATCTTCCAGTGGCCGGACGGCGAACCGTCCAATATGATCCTCGACGATGGCGGCGACGCCACCATGTACATCCTCATCGGCGCGCGCGCCGAAGCAGGCGAGGACGTTCTGTCGAATCCCGGTTCGGAAGAAGAGGAAGTGCTTTTCGCGCAGATCAAGAAGCGTATGGCTGCAACGCCGGGCTTCTTCACGCGCCAGCGCGACGCCATCAAGGGCGTGACGGAAGAAACCACCACCGGCGTCAACCGTCTTTACCAGCTGCAGAAGAAGGGCCTCCTGCCCTTCCCGGCCATCAACGTCAATGACAGCGTCACCAAGTCGAAATTCGACAACAAGTACGGCTGCAAGGAATCGCTCGTCGACGGCATTCGTCGCGGCACCGATGTCATGATGGCTGGCAAGGTTGCCGTCGTGTGCGGTTATGGCGATGTCGGCAAAGGCTCCGCCCAGTCGCTCGCTGGCGCAGGCGCACGCGTGAAGGTTACCGAAGTCGATCCGATCTGCGCACTTCAGGCTGCAATGGATGGTTTCGAAGTCGTAACCCTCGACGATGCCGCTTCCACAGCCGATATCATCGTGACCACGACCGGCAACAAGGACGTGATCACCATCGACCATATGCGCAAGTTCAAGGACATGGCGATCGTCGGTAATATCGGTCACTTCGACAATGAAATTCAGGTGGCGGCACTCCGCAACCTGAAATGGACCAACGTGAAGCCGCAGGTCGATCTGATCGAATTCCCGGACGGCAAGCGCATCATCCTGCTTTCCGAAGGTCGTCTGCTCAATCTGGGCAATGCAACCGGCCATCCGAGCTTCGTCATGTCGGCTTCGTTCACCAATCAGGTTCTGGGCCAGATCGAGCTCTTTACCCGCACCGACGCTTACAAGAATGAAGTCTATGTGCTGCCGAAACATCTCGACGAGAAGGTCGCGCGCCTGCATCTCGACAAGCTCGGCGCCAAGCTGACTGTGCTTTCCGAGGAACAGGCTGCCTATATCGGCGTCACTCCACAGGGCCCGTTCAAGTCGGAACACTACAGGTATTAACCATACGTTAAGCATTGCACTACATGTTGAGACCGGGCGGTTGACAAACTGCCCGGTCTTTCTTTTTGCGTGCAAGATGCTTCACGTGGATTCGCCGGAAGGGTATTGTGTAGGCGAATCAAGGTGTTTGAGCGGGTGTTTGCGTTGTGCGTTTTTTGCCGGTTGTGGCGGGAAGCGACAGGACGATTCATCCCCTAAATGCCACGCATCGGCTTGAAAATCGAAATCGATTTTTGGAAAGCACGATGCGTAGATTTAACAGATAGAGCGTCCTTTGTGCGCCCACAAAGGCGCACGGCGCTCTAAAACGGGCTGACCTTCGTGCACTGTGGCGGCGTGCGTATGGTCGGGCTTTGATGTGTATTGAAGTGTTTTAATACGGCCGGTCTGCCTTCGTGGCGGTTTTCATGGCCGGGTGGCGGAGAAAAGGACAACATGCCAGATTTCGGCGCAACGGGGATTTTGCGGAATGTTTCCGCAATCGTTACTGGCAGGCAATGGCTTCCTGCCGCCCATGTTGCAAAGCCGTTCGCATGGCTTGCTCCGAAAAAAGCCCTGATGAAGGCTTCCGTTTCTCTTTCGACGCTTTTTGCTGCTGTGCCCGCTTTCGCGCAAGGTACGGAATCGGCGCGTATCGCCCTGCCCTTCGGCGGCGGCAGTATCGGCGCTTTCGAGGTTATCCAGTTTTCCATGTTCCTAGGCGTGATGGGCGCAGCGCTACTTTCTGCGGGCTGGCTGATCCGCGAACGGTCGCGCGTTGCCGCAGAAAACAAGGAACTGCGTTCCAAATTCGCCGACCTCAATCTGGTCGCCCAGCGCAATGAAGCCCTGCTTAACCTCAAGGATCAGCGCATCGTGGTCTGGGATGGCCATAGCACGCGCGCTGAAGTCGTCGGACTGTTGCCAGACGATAGTGCGGCCCCGCAGGATCGCTCCACCTTTCTGGCATTTGGCCGCTGGTTGCGCCCGCAATCGGTCGTGGCGCTTGAGCGCGCCATTGGAATGCTACGCGAACAGGCACGGTCTTTCGATCTCACGGTTGAAACTGTCAACGGCACTCTGCTCGACGTGCGCGGACGCACATCGGGGGGCTTTGCTGTTGCCCGGTTCCTCAGCCTGCAGGGCGTGCAGGCGGAACGCGCGGCACTGCAGGCGCAGAACCGTGAATTTTCCGAGCGTATCGAGCTTTTCCGGCGTCTTCTCGACAGGATCGACCAGCCGGTATGGACCCGCGACGCCGGTGGTCGCGTCGAATGGGTCAACGCCGCCTATGCGCAGGCAGTCGATATGGCGGATGCGAGCCAGGTCATTTCAGAAGGGCGCGAGCTTTTCGGCGCGCAGGCACGCCAGCGACTGGAGCGTGATCGCTTTGTCGAGCCTGTCCTGCAGGAACAGCTGACGGCTGTGGTGCATGGTGATCGCCGTTTGTTCAACGTGACGGATGTGAGTGCTGAAACGGGTTCTGTCGGCCTCGGTTTCGACCAGACCGAAGTACAGGCGGTGCGGGAAGAACTGAACCGCACCATGAAGAGCCATGCCGAAACGCTCGACCAGCTTTCGACCGCTGTGGCGATTTTCGATCCCGAGATGAAGCTGCAATTCTTCAATCAGGCTTTTGCCAAACTCTGGTCGCTCGATACGGCTTGGCTGGAATCGCAGCCGAGCAATACGCTGATCCTCGACCGCCTGCGTTCGGAAGGTAAACTTCCAGAGCAGCCGGAATGGCGCAAATGGAAGGATTCGGTGCTTTCTGCCTATCGCGCAGTCGAGCCGCAGGAACATATGTGGCATCTGCCGGATACGCGGACGATGCGCGTCGTCGCCAATCCGCATCCGCAAGGCGGCGTGACCTGGTTCTTCGAGAACATGACCGAAAAGTTCGAACTTGAAGGCCGTTACAACACGCTCATCAAGGTACAGGGCGAAACGCTCGACCATCTGGCGGAAGCCGTGGCGGTGTTCGGTTCCGATGGCCGCATCCGGCTTTCCAACCCGTCCTTCGCCGATCTTTGGGCGCTGCCGATGCCGCTCATTGTCGAAGGCACGCATATTTCGTCGATTGCCAGGATTTGCGGCGAGCGCGGCGGCAACGGATTGTGGGATGATTTCGTCTCCACCGTCACTGGCTTTCTCGATACGCGTGACGGGCGCATGGGACAGGTGGAGCTGGACGACGGCACCATTCTTTCCTTCGCCGTGGTGCCGCTGCCGAAGGGCCAGACCATGCTGACCTTCATCGACGTCACCGACACCGTGCGCGTCGAACGGGCGCTCAAGGAAAAGAACGAGGCGCTGGAACTGGCCGACCAGATCAAGAACGATTTCGTCCAGCACGTTTCCTACGAACTGCGTTCGCCACTCACAAACATCATCGGCTTTACCGAGCTGTTGCAGACACCGGCTTTCGGGTCGCTCAACGAGCGCCAGATCGAATATCTCGACCATATCAGCACGTCGTCATCGGTCTTGCTGACCATCGTCAATGATATTCTTGATCTCGCAACGGTCGATGCAGGCATCATGGAATTGGAGGTCGGTGAGGTTTCCGTCGTGGAAGCGATTTCCGCTGCCGCCTCCCGTGTCGGCGAGCGTATGCGCGACCACGATATCGGGCTCGACATCGACATTGCCGACGACGTGGATGTATTCAAGGCCGATGCAAACCGCGTCCGTCAGGTACTTTTCAACCTCCTGTCCAACGCCACCAACTATGCGCCGGAAGGCTCCAGCATCCAGCTGCAGGTGGCGCGCGAGGGGTCGGAAGTGGTCTTTGCCGTCCACGATGACGGTCCCGGCATGCCCGGAGAAGTGCTCGACACGGTTTTCAAACGCTTCCAGTCCTATCCGAATGGCGGTCGCCGTCGTGGTGCCGGCCTCGGACTTGCCATCGTCAAGAGCTTTGTCGAGCTGCATGGCGGGTCGGTCGATATCGATACGGGTTCCGGTCGTGGAACAACGGTCATTTGCCGTTTTCCGTCGGAAACACGTAGCTTCCGCGTCGCTGCCGAATAAGGTAAAGGGTGCCCATGAGCGCCTCACAATCCAGTATCAGCTATTTCTTGCCCGACGAAGCTGCAACACAGCGTTTCGGCGAGGATTTCGCCCTCGCCCTGCAGAAGGGCGATCTTGTCACGCTTTCCGGCGATCTGGGGGCGGGAAAATCCTCGCTTGCCCGCGCTATCATCCGGGCAATTGCTGATGATGAAGGGCTGGACGTCCCAAGCCCGACTTTCACGCTGGTGCAAAGCTACGAGGCCCTGCGCATTGCTGTTGCCCATGCCGATCTTTACCGTATTTCACACGGTGAAGAACTGGATGAGCTGGGACTGCCGGAGTTTCTTGAGGATGGCGTGATTCTGGCCGAATGGCCGGAGCAGGGCGAGGGTTTCCTGCCTGAACCGTCTTTTGCCGTCACGCTGAGCCACGAAGGGGCAGGGCGACGTATTAGCGTGTCGGGACCAGTGGCCGCGATCCAGCGGCTGGAACGCAGCCATGCGATACGCGCATTTCTGGACCTCCATGGCCGTGCCGATGCAACGCGCCGCTATTTGCAGGGCGATGCGTCACCACGCAAATACGAGACGATCCGCACGGCTGCCCACGGCGTCGAGATTTTGATGAATGCGCCGCAGATGCCCTATGATCCGCCGCTGCGTGACGGAAAAACCTATCGGCAGATTGCGCATCTTGCGGAAAACATCCTTGCCTTTGCTGCCATTAATGGGCTTCTGGCAGGGCAGGACTTCCGTGTACCGCAAATGCGTGCCGCCAATCTCGATGCCGGGTTCCTTATTCTTGAGAACCTCGGAACCGAGGGCGTGCGGGCATCGTCCGGTGAACCTGTCGCCGAACGCTATGAGGCCGCCGGACGCTTTCTGGCGCATCTGCATGGTGTTTCCTGGCCAGGCCATGCACCTGTGGCGGGGCATCCCGACCACATCATCGCCGGTTTCGACCGTGATGCGATGATGATCGAGGTCAGCCTCATCGGCCAGTGGTACGCGCCGCGCATGATGGGAAGGCAACTTACAGACGCAGAAAAGCAAGCTTACGAAGCCGCATGGGACCACGTGATCGCCGACATTGCCGATGTTGAGAAGAGCCTGCTCTTGCGCGACTATCATTCGCCCAACCTGTTCTGGTTTCCAGAAGCGGAAGGCAAGGACAAGATCGGTGTCATCGATTTTCAGGATGCGATGATTGGACCGGCAGCCTATGACGTGGCTTCGCTGGCCCTCGATGCGCGTGTGACGATTTCGCCGGAGCTGGAACAGGCTGTGGTCGCAGCCTATTGCGATGAGCGTTGTGCGCTCGGACATGCGTTCGACGAAGCTTTGTTCCGCAAGGCCTATGCGGCCATGGGCGCACAGCGTAACGCCAAGCTGCTCGGTCTTTTCGTGCGGCTCGATGAGCGTGATGGTAAGCCGGATTATCTAAAACATCTGCCACGCATTCATGACTATCTCGGCCGTGTGCTGAAGCATTCGGTCATGGCGCCAGTGGCGGCGTGGTTTGAGGAATTGGGATTGATGCAGCAGGAAGAGGCCGCGCAATGAAAATGCCTGAAATGGTCCCGAAGACGGCTATGGTTCTTGCCGCCGGACTTGGCAAGCGCATGCGTCCCATCACCGAAACCATTCCTAAACCGCTGGTCAAGGTGGCGGGCAAGCCCTTGATCGACTGGGGGCTCGATGCGGCGGCGCAGGCAGGTATCGGCACGGCAATCGTCAATGTGCACTATTTAGCCGGCCAACTGGAAGCGCATCTTCGTGACCGCAACGATCTTGAGATCGTGATTTCGGACGAACGCGAAATGCTGCTCGATTCCGCTGGCGGCATCGTGAAGGCGCTGCCGATACTCGGAACAGAACCGTTTGTCATATTGAATGCCGACACATTCTGGGTAGGCGACGAGAAAGCTCCTAATCTGTTGGCGCTCGCTGACGCTTGGGATGCCGACCGAATGGATATTCTCCTGATGACGGCACGTCTCGATCAGGAAACGGGTTATGAAGGCAAGGGTGATTTCGTTGCCGACGAAAACGGGCATCTGCGCCGCGCACGGGACATCTCCGGCGAGCCGGTGATCTATGCGGGAGCAGGGATCATCCATCCTCGTATCTTCGCTGGCGCGGAGCCCGGTGTGTCCTCACTCAACCGCTATTTCGACGAAGCGATTGCAGCCGGTCGCCTTTATGGTATGCCAATGACCGGACATTGGCTGACCGTCGGAACGCCGGACGCGATCGGCGAGGCGGAGGCAGCGCTTACCGCATTTGCATGAGGAGGTAGAACGCATGAGCGCAAGACGGCCCAGAGATGGGAAACAGCGCCTGTTTTCAATTCCTCCCGGCACGCCGTTTCTGCCTGCCTTTGCCAAGGCGCTTCTGGAAGGGCGACTGGTCGAAGGTTTCCCCGGTAATCCATCCGATCCGCTGGCATTGGCCAATGCCACCATCTATGTGCCCACGCGTCGCGCAGCGCGCGCGTTGCGGTCCATTTTGGTCGATATGAATCCGGCTAAAGAATTTACAGAAAAAACGGGAACCGGTATTGCGTCCGGAAATGCGTCGCAAAAAAAGAGCGCTATTTTGCCGACAATAAAGCCGCTCGGCGATGTGGATGAAGATGCAGCTTTCTTCAATGCGGGCTCGTCGGGCGTCTTCGATATCAATCCACCGATCGGTACAGCGGAGCGGCTTCTGCTTCTGGCGCGATTGATCCGTCCTTGGCGGGAATCGCTGCCTTCGCATGTGCGCGCCCTTTTCGGTGTTGACGACGTTTCCGTTCCGGCAACGACTGCCGATGCGATCTGGCTCGCCCGCGATCTGGCAGGGCTGATGGATCAGGTCGAAACTGATGGGGCTAAATGGAGCGAGCTTGCTGGAATTGCTCCGGAAGACCTTGCCGACTGGTGGCAGGTCACGCTCGGCTTTCTCAACATCGTCACCAATCTGTGGCCGGATATTCTGGCGGAACGCAGGCTTTCGAATCCCGCTGCGCATCGCAACGATCTCATCTGGAGCGAAGTGAAGCGGCTGCGCGCCCATCCGCCTGCCGGACCGGTTATCGTTGCTGGTTCCACCGGTTCCATACCGGCGACGGCGGAACTGATTTCCGCCATTGCGGACTTGCCGAATGGCGCGGTGGTGCTGCCCGGGCTGGATCGCGATCTGGATGATGCAGCCTGGCAGATGCTGGCATCGGCAACCGATAATCCGTCGACCTTCGGTCATCCGCAATTCGGTTTGCGCAAGCTTCTCGATGCAATGCAGACATTGCGTGCGGATGTGGAACATCTGGACGATATGCCTGCCTCGAAACGCCTGCGCGAACGGGTGGTCAGTGAAGCGCTTCGTCCGGCGGAAACGACCGATGCGTGGGGACAGCTTGCACGCGATCCCGATATGCAGCCGACTGCGTTGCGGCAGGCGGCGCAGACTATTGACCTGATTGAAACCGCGAATGAGCGGGAAGAGGCGCTTACTGTGGCTCTCGTCTTGCGCGACGCGATCAATGATGAAGGTAAAACAGCCGCGCTTGTTACGGCAGACCGCAATCTGGCGCGGCGCGTGGTGGGTGAACTTGCCCGTTTCGGCATTGATGCCGACGATTCCGGCGGACGGCATCTGCGTGATGTCGAGACCACGACATTGCTACGGCTGCTGGTGGAGACCGTCTTCAACCCGGGCGACCCGGTTGCGTTGCTGGCGCTGGTCAAGCATCCGCTGCTGCGGCTGGAAGCTCCCCGCATCGAGCGACGCCTTGCTGCCGAAACCCTGGAACTCATCGCCTTTCGCGGTGGCACGGGCCGCGCATCCGTGCTCGATCTTCCTGCATTTTTCGACCGGCGGTTGGAGGAAAGTGCCGGCCAGCCATGGCAACCGGCATGGCACGACACGGTCACACCGGACATGATCGCCGCTGCCCGAAATCTTTGCGAAAGCCTATCGAACGCGATGGCACCATTGGTACCTTTCGTTATCGCTGGACGCAGGACCGAGATCGGTGAAATCGCGCGTGCTACGGTCGAAGCATTGGAAAATCTCGCTCGGAATGAAAAGGCCAGCATCGCTCCTTTCTATTCCGGTGAACGTGGCGAACAGCTTGCCACCTTTTTGCGTGGTCTGGTTTCGAGCGAAGCTGGGCTCGACTTTGAAGCGTCGGAATGGCCAGCCGTACTGGATGCCCTGATGGCGGGCGAGACGGTCAAGCCGCATCCGGGCGGTCATCCGCGCCTCTTCATCTGGGGTGCGCTTGAAGCACGCCTGCAAACCATGGATACGGTGGTGATCGGCGGCCTCAACGAGGGAAGCTGGCCTGCACGCACCCGCAACGACCCATTCATGTCACGTCCCATGAAGTCGATGATCGCGCTCGATCCGCCCGAACGCCGCACCGGCCTTGCCGCCCACGATTTCCAGATGGCGCTTGGCATGGATCATGTCGTGCTGACGCGCTCGCAGCGTTCCGACAATGCGCCCACCGTTCCTTCGCGCTGGCTGCAGCGGCTTGAAACGGTGCTGGGTGCGGATGCAACCGCCGAAATGCGCAAGCGCGGGGTTCGATTCATCCAGTGGTCGCGCGAAATCGATCGTGCCGAAGATGTGCCTTTCGTGAAAAGGCCACAGCCTGCGCCGCCGGTCCTTGCGCGCCCGAAGCATTTTTCGGTGACGGAAATCGAAACGTTGCGCCGCGATCCCTATGCGATCTTCGCCAAGAAGATATTGAAGCTGCGGCCGCTGGAGCCGTTGATCCGCGACCCGGCTGCAGCCGAACGCGGCACTTTGTTCCACGATATTCTGGGCCATTTTACGCAGGAGGCAATCGATCCGCTGGCTCCCGACGCTGCAGAGCGGTTGATGGAGTTGGGGTGCATCCTCTTTGCCGATATGGATCTGCCGACGGAAATAGAGGCCGTTTGGTGGCCGCGCTTCACCGCGCTCATTCCGCAGTTTCTGGCTTGGGAGCGCGAGCGCGCCTACAATGTCCAGACCCGCTTTGCGGAGATTTCATCCGATAAACGCGAGGTCGAAGGGCTTGGCATTACGCTTTCCGGTCGTGCTGACCGCATCGATCTGATGCGTGACGGGACAGCGGAAATCATCGATTACAAGACCGGATCGACACCATCGCCCAAACAGGCGCATGTGCTGCTGTCGCCGCAGCTGGCGCTGGAAGCCGCACTTCTGGTGCGCGGTGCGTTTCGGGAACTTGGCTCGGTCCGTGCATCCGATCTGACCTATGTGCGTCTCAAGGCGGGCGGCGAGGTGAAGCCGGAATCGATCCTCAAGATCGGACGACCGCCATCGGAAAAAACTGCACCGGCTCTTGGCGAGGAATCCTGGCAGCGGCTGGCGCAATTGCTCGTCGAATATCAAAAGCCGGAAAAAGGCTACCTGTCGCGCGCATTGCCGTTTCGCGAGACGGACCTGACAGGCGATTACGATCATCTGGCGCGAGTACTGGAATGGTCTGCCGGGGGCGATGCTGGCGGGGAGGGCGGTGAATGAAAAAGGCACCCATTATCCCCGAAGAAACGCTACGGGCACAGAGCAACGCGGCAAATCCGGCGGCTTCTGTCTGGGTGTCCGCCAATGCGGGTTCCGGCAAGACCCATGTTCTGACCGAACGTGTTATCCGCCTGCTGCTGGAGGGTACTGATCCTTCCAAGATTCTCTGCCTTACCTACACCAAGGCGGCTGCGGCGGTGATGCAGAACCGCGTGTTCATGCGGCTTTCAGAATGGGCTGTCCTGCCTGACGAAGAACTCGCCGAACGTCTGAAGTCGCTTGAAGGCCGCAGACCGAACGATGCTCGTCTTGCAGCAGCGCGACGGCTGTTCGCCCGTGCGCTCGAAACACCGGGCGGGCTTAAAATCCAGACCATCCACGCTTTCTGCGAAGCGATCCTGCACCAGTTCCCGCTTGAGGCGAACATTGCCGGTCATTTCGAGATGATGGATGATTTGATGCAGGCAGCCCTTGTCGGCGAAGCACGGCGCCAACTGCTCGAAACCGCGCATGGCGGCGGCGATATTGATCTCGCAGCGGCCTTTGCTGATGTTCTGCAGGCATCGGGCGAGATGGGGCTTCAATCGCTTCTGGATGAGGCCGTAAGCAGGCGCAATGGCCTGCAGACCTATATCGCCGAACTGGGCGTAGCGGCGCATCGCAGCGAAGCTCTGCACCGGGCTTTCCGCTTCGATCCGCAAACCAGCGAAGACGATCTCATCGCCGATCTCTGGCCGATACCGGAATTTTCCGACGATGCGCTCGAGCTCATCATGTCGATCCAGAAGGGTGCGTCGCGCGCGCAGGATTTTGCGCTGCAGCTCCGGCGTTTCGAAAAGGTGACGAGCCAGCGTGACCGCGAGGCCGTGTTGCGCGCCGCGTTTCTGAAAAGCACGGGCGAGCCGAAATCCGGTTCCTATGTCGGCTCGGCGGCGGTCAAGAAACTTCTGCCGGATTTCGAAGAGGATTTTGACGCGGCAGCCGCGCGTGTCGAACAGGGTCTTGATCGGCTGAAGGAATTGCGTCTGGTGCGGCTCAATCTGGCCGCGCTGACGCTGATCGACAATCTGCTGCAACGCTATCACGACCTGAAGCGTCAGCGCGGCCTGCTCGATTTCGAGGATCTCATTACCCGGACCGTGGCGCTGCTCGCCCGCAACGGGGCAGGGCAGTGGGTTCAGTACAAGCTCGATCGCGGCATCGACCATATTCTGGTCGACGAGGCGCAGGACACCAGCCCCGACCAGTGGCAGGTGATCCGAATGCTGTCGGAAGAGTTTTTCTCCGGCGTCGGCCAACGCAATATCAGCCGCACGCTCTTTGCAGTCGGCGATGAAAAACAGTCGATCTATTCGTTCCAGGGCGCGGTGCCGGAGGATTTCGCGGCGCAGGGTAGAGCAATTAACGTTAAAACTCGTAACGCTGATCTGACTTTCAACGAAGTACGTTTGAATTTTTCTTTCCGCTCCACCCCCGATGTACTCCAAGCCGTAGATGAAGTTTTTGGACGCCCGGAAGCCTATCGAGGTCTCGGAGAAGCAACCAGACATACCGCCATTCGCTCCGATGCGCCGGGCGAGGTGGAAATCTGGGATATGCTGACGCCTGAAGTGGTGGAAGAGCCGGACGACTGGCGCGAGCCGGTCGATCATCTGGCAGCACCTGCTGTCCGGCTGGCGGATCAGATCGCGGTTACCATTCGCCACTGGCTGGATCGCGGCGAACCTATTCCGGGCAAGAACCGGCGGATCATGCCGCGTGACATCATGGTTCTGGTACGAAAGCGCGACCAGTTCATGCCTGCTTTGTCGCGGGCGCTGAAAAACCTGTCCGTTCCGGTAGCAGGTGCAGACCGCCTGCGGCTCAACAGCCATATTGCCATTCAGGACCTGATGGCACTCGGTCGTTTCGTGCTTCAGCCTTCGGACGATCTTTCGCTGGCATCGGTATTGAAAAGCCCGTTATTCGGCTGGGATGACGACCGGCTGTTCGAGCTTGCCCATCCGCGCGGTTCAGGCCTCACATTGTTCGAGCGGCTTTATCAGGTCTCGCGCGGCGATGTTGCACTGGCCGAGGTGCACAAGACCTTGAGCCGCTGGCGCAATATGGCCGACACGATGCCGGTGTTCGAGTTCTATGCACGGATATTGAGCGCGGACGGTGCGCGGCGAAAACTTCTGGCGAGGTTGGGGCCGGAGGCGGGCGATATCATCGACGAATTCCAGAATTATGCGCTTTCAGCCGAGCGTGCCGGTCTGCCCGGCCTGCAAGCCTACCTTGAAACACTGGAAGCGGCATCGCCGGAAATCAAGCGTGAACTTGATCAGGGGCGCAATGAAGTGCGCATCATGACTGTCCATGCCGCCAAGGGGCTGGAAGGGGCGGTGGTGTTTCTCGTTGATCCGGGAAGTGCGGTCTGGACTGGCAGTCGTGCGCCAAAGCTCATTCCTTTTGACTTTTCGAATGATAGTCCGTCGGTGAAAGGCTATCTCTGGCAACCGAATGCCGGATACCAGACCGGCTTCACGACCGCTCAGATCGAGAAGCTGAAAACGCGGGCGGAGGAAGAATATCGCCGCCTGCTCTATGTCGGCATGACGCGCGCCGAAGACCGGCTCATCATCTGCGGCTATCGCGGCACGCGTGAAAGCGGCGAAACATGGCATCGCCTTGTCGAGGATGCGTTGGCCACCAAGGCCGAGACATTCGTGCACCCCGTGCTGAAAGTCGCCGCAAGGCGCTATCGCAACACACCGCGCGGAATGGTCGATATTGCTGAGCAGGATAGAACCGAAGATCATGCGCTGCCATCATTTCCAGATGAATATAGAGAGCCGATAAAGCCGGAAATCGGACTGCCGCGACCGCTGGCGCCGTCCGGCGCTTCTGCGCTGATCGAAGCGGATGAAGAACCGCCGCTGGATACGTTTTCGCCTGTTCTGGGGCCGGGCAATGGGACGCCAGCCTTTGCGTTGCGACGCGGCACGGCGATCCATATGCTGCTGCAATATCTGCCGGATGTCCCACAGGATGGGCGTGAAACGCTGGCACGCGACTATCTTGGGCGGATCGCTGCCGACTGGCCGGAAACGGAGCGCCAGATTGCCTGGCAAAGCGTCAGGACCATTCTGGACGATGCCACCTATGCACCGGTCTTTGCGGAAGGCTCGCGCGGGGAAGTTGCCATCATGGGCACGATCGAGCTTGGCGGGCGCGATCATGCCGTGTCCGGTCAGATCGACCGCATCAGTGTTGGCGAGGATCGTGTCCTGATCGTCGATTACAAGACCAATCGACCGCCACCGAAAACCATCGAGGCGGTTCCTTTCGCCTATCGGGCGCAGCTTGCGCTTTATCGCGAGTTGCTGGCTCCGCTCTATCCGGGGCGGATTGTCGAAACGGCGCTTCTGTTCACCGAAGGTCCGTTTTTGATGCCGCTGCCGGATGTGGTTCTGGACGAAGCGCTGCAGTCTCTGAAAGACTCTCAAGGAAAGGTGACGAACCAGAACTTGACGGATGGCAGCAGACGCGCCACATGATATAGCGAATGAAGAGCGGATCGTGTTGTGAGTCTGAAAAGATGTCTGCCGTTCTTGGTGAGAAAAGAGGATAGCCCTATGGCAACCGTTAAGGTCGATAACAGCAATTTTCAGTCGGACGTTCTTCAGTCGAGCGAGCCTGTCGTGGTGGATTTCTGGGCGGAATGGTGCGGTCCCTGCAAGATGATCGCGCCGGCTCTGGACGAAATCGCGACCGAAATGGCCGGTCAGGTCAAGATCGCCAAGGTTAATATCGATGAGAATCCAGAACTGGCAGCCCAGTTCGGCGTGCGTTCGATCCCGACGCTTCTGATGTTCAAGGACGGCGAACTCGCCGCCAATATGGTCGGCGCTGCTCCGAAGAGCCGTCTCGCCGACTGGATCAAGGCTTCTGCTGCATAAAGAACAGCATCATAAAAATGCAAAACCCGGCCTTCGAGCCGGGTTTTTGTTTGGAGCATTTCCAGCAAAAGTGTGAAGCGGTTTTTGCGCAGGATAATGCGACGAAATAAATACTTGGAGCGGTTCCAGCGACTCTGTTTTTACTGGAACCGCTCTAGAATTTGCCGTTAGGCGGGTGGTGTGCCGTTCTCTCTCAAAACTTCACCCGCAAGGTAAAGCGAACCGCCAATCAGGATACGCGGTGGCGCTTCATCCGGGGGCCACGTGCCACGCAGAAGTTTCAACGCGTTGGCAACCGAATGCACAGGCTCTGCCGACAGGTTGGCTTTCTGGGCCGCGACCGCCAGCTCATCATTGGGGATACCCGCATCGCTGGACGGAACAGGCACGGTGAAAACATGCCGTGCCATACCGGCAAAGGCTTCGAAATAGCCGACCGGGTCCTTGGTGTTGATCATGCCGGTGATGAGGAACAGCGGGCGTTCATTGCGTTCTTCCAGATCGCCGAGTGCCTCCGCGATGACTGCGCCGGCGCCCGGGTTATGACCGCCATCGAGCCAGATTTCGGAGGCTGCCGGGGCCATATCCACGAGCGCGCCATGGGTCAGGCGCTGCATGCGTGCTGGCCAGTCCACCACCATCAACGCTTTTTCGACGGCTTTGTCGGTCAGGCTGAAACCAGCCATCTGCACAGCCTCGATTGCCGCTGCGGCATTGGAAATCTGGTGGCGTCCGGGCAGGCGCGGCAATGGCAGGTCGATCAGACCGTCCTCGTTCTGGAACACCATGCGACCATGCTCCTCGAAAGCGAGGAAATCCTGCCCGTAAACCGAAACCGGACAGCCAAGCCGGTCGGCAGTCGAGACGAGAACTTCCCGCGCTGCATCGAAAGGCTGGAAACCGACAACAACCGGGCAATCCTTCTTGATGATACCGGCTTTCTCGGCGGCAATCAGCTCCACGCGGTCGCCAAGATAGGCCTGATGGTCGATGGAAACCGGCATGATGAGCGAGACGGCAGGCTCGGCAATGACATTGGTGGCGTCGAAACGTCCACCAAGGCCGACTTCCATAACGACGACATCCGCCGGATGCTCGGAAAAGAGTACGAAAGCCACAGCCGTCAGAATTTCGAAAACGGTGATGTGCTGGCCGCCATTGGCTGCCGCAACGCGCTCTATGGCGTCGGCCAGAACATCGTCGCTGACCAGCCTGCCGCCGCCGGGCGCCGCCAGACGGTAGCGCTCATGCCAGTGGACGAGGTGCGGCGAAGTATGGACGTGAACGTCGAAGCCGCCCGCTTCCAGAAGCGCGCGGCAGAAAGCCGTCGCCGATCCCTTGCCGTTGGTTCCGGCAATATGGGTGACCGGCGGCAATTTCAGATGCGGATTGCCGAGCTTTTCCAGAAGACCGCGGATGCGGTCTAATGAAAGATCGAAGCCTTTTGGATGCAACTGCATAAGCCGCTCGATTGCGGCGGCGGCTTTTTCTGTCACGATCAGGCTGCCTTGTCGGTTGCTTCCGTCTTTTCGTGTTCCGGCGCGTCGCTATTGCCCGGCTGCCTGGTCATGATCTTGAGAAGGCGCGCAATCGTGTCCTTCAGCTCGAGACGCGAGACGACCATGTCGACCATACCATGTTCCATGAGATAGTCGGCGCTCTGGAAGCCTTCCGGCAGCTTTTCACGGATCGTCTGTTCGATGACGCGCGGGCCGGCAAAGCCGATCAGTGCGCCGGGTTCGGCAATGTGGATATCGCCCAGCATGGCGTAGGAAGCCGTCACGCCGCCCGTAGTCGGATTGGTCAGAACGACGATATAGGGCAGGCCAGCTTCTTTCAGCATTTCCACAGCAACCGTGGTGCGCGGGAGCTGCATGAGCGACAGGATGCCCTCCTGCATGCGTGCACCACCCGAGGCGGCGAACAGAACCAGCGGACGCTTCAGCTCGATGGCCTTTTCAAAGCCTTGAATGATCGCTTCGCCGGCACCCATGCCGAGCGAACCGCCCATGAAGCCGAAATCCTGAACGGTGGCGACAATCGGCAGGCCGTCAATGGTGCCGAGGCCGTTGACGATAGCGTCATCCATGCCCGTGCGGGTGCGATAATCCTTGAGACGATCGATATATTTTTTCTCGTCGCGGAATTTCAGCGGATCGACCGGCACTTTGGGAGCTTCAAGCGTGGTGTATTCGCCATTGTCGAAGAAGAAACGCAGACGATCCTTCGCCTTGATGCGCATGTGATGACCCGAGGACGGGATCACAAACTGGTTGCTCTCAAGGTCTTTGTGAAACACCATTTCACCGGTCGACGGATCTTTGATCCAGAGGTTTTCCGGCATTTCACGACGGCCGAGCATCGAATTGATCTTCGGACGGACGTAGTTGGTGATCCAGTTCATGACGTTTGCTTCCGTTTCTTGTTCTTCGGCAAAGAGCTTCAGCCGCTTAGCACTTTTAAGATGTGCACTAAATGGACGATTTATTGGGCGGCTTCAAGGCGTGTGGCACGCACACTCTCCGCAAGGGCGTGGACAAGTCTGGTTGCAGCGGCGACAGGATCGCCCTTCGCTTTGCCGTTTTCGTCCAGTTCACCGGCAATCGCGTTGACAATCGCCGTGCCGACGACGACGCCATCGGCATGGGTGGCGATGGCTGCTGCCTGCTCCGGTGTCTTGACGCCGAAACCGACACAGATCGGCAGATCGGTGCTCTTCTTGATGTGACGCACAGCTTCACCGACCTTTGCCGTATCGGCAATGGCCGAACCGGTGATGCCGTTCATCGAGACGTAATAGACGAAGCCCGATGAATTATGCAGCACCTTCGGCAAGCGCTTGTCGTCCGTGGTTGGCGTGGTGAGGCGGATAAAATTGATACCCGCCTTCATGGCCGGAATGCAAAGCTCAGCATCCATTTCAGACGGAAGATCGACGACGATCAGCCCGTCCACGCCGGAAGCCTTGGCATCGGCCAGAAAGCGTTCCACGCCGTAAATATAGATCGGGTTATAATAGCCCATCATGACGATCGGGGTCGTGTTGTCTTCCTTGCGGAATTCTGCTGCCATGTGCAACGTCTTGGCAAGCGTCTGACCGGCGTTGAGGGCGCGCAGGCCAGCGGCCTGAATGGCGGGTCCGTCTGCCATCGGATCGGAGAAGGGCATACCGAGTTCGATCACGTCGGCACCAGCCTTTGGCAAGGCCTTCATCACCTTGAGCGAGGTTTCCAGATCGGGATCGCCACCCATGAAATAGGTAACGAGCGCCGGACGGCCGTCGGCCTTCAGTTCAGCGAATTTGGTGTCGATGCGAGTAGTCATACCGTGCCCCGTGGCAAAGTGCGTGCCAGATAGTCGGCAACGGGCTTGCCCGCCATTGCCGTTTCCATCCATGCACGCCGTTCAAAGTCTATAATTCCGAGTTCCCACACGCAGGCCATCAGCAGCGGCTGTGCGGGCATGAAGTCCACCTCGTCGCCGAGTTCCGACTGCCAGAGGATTTCCGTAGCGATGCCGCCCTCCAGCCACCAGTGCAGCAGCAGCCAGAGGCCCTCCTCGCCCTGATGAAGAACGGCGAAACCGACGCCCAGATGCGGCAATGCGGTGAGCTTTTCAGCGGCAGTTTCGATCTGTCTGCGGGCGAGGCCGACAGCAGCCTCCGCGACAGGATTGGTTGGATCGGCTTCAATGATGTTGAGCTTGATCGTCGCCGGACCGCACGTCGTCAGGCCGTCGAACCATGCGGCACGCGGCTTGTAGACGGAGATTTCGGCGACGTCATTACCCATGTCAGATGTCCATGCCGAGAAGCTTGCCGACCGTGTGGACATCCTTGTCGCCACGACCGGACAGATTGACGATCATGACCTGATCCTTGCCCATGGTCGGGGCCATTTTCACAGCCTGCGCGATGGCATGTGCGGATTCGAGGGCAGGGATGATGCCTTCGGTGCGGGTGCAAAGCTGAAATGCATCCAGCGCCTCATCATCGAGGATCGGCACATAATCGACGCGCCCGCTGTCTTTCAGCCATGAATGTTCAGGCCCGACGCCCGGATAGTCGAGACCGGCAGAAACGGAATGACCTTCGAGAATCTGACCGTCATCGTTCTGGAGGAGGTAGGTGCGGTTGCCATGCAGAACGCCGGGACGACCTGCGCTCATCGAAGCGCAATGTTCTTCACCGTCGAGACCGCGTCCGCCCGCTTCGACACCGACGATCTTCACCGAGGCGTCGTCAAGGAACGGATGGAACAGACCGATGGCATTGGAACCGCCGCCGACCGCTGCCACGATCACATCCGGCAGGCGTCCTTCCTGTTCCAGAATCTGTTGGCGCGCTTCGTTGCCAATCACCGACTGGAAGTCGCGCACCAGTTCCGGATAGGGATGCGGACCGGCAGCGGTGCCGATCAGGTAATAGGTGTCTTCGACATTCGTCACCCAGTCACGCAGGGCTTCGTTCATCGCATCCTTGAGCGTGCCGTTGCCTGCAGAAACCGGGATCACTTCGGCGCCAAGCAGCTTCATGCGGAACACATTCGGCTTCTGACGTTCGACGTCGGTTGCGCCCATATAGACCACGCAGGGCAGGCCGAAACGCGCGGCAACGGTGGCCGAAGCCACACCATGCTGTCCGGCGCCGGTCTCAGCGATGATACGGGTCTTGCCCATGCGCTTGGCAAGCAGAATCTGGCCGAGGCAATTGTTGATCTTGTGACTGCCGGTGTGATTGAGGTCTTCGCGCTTGAAGTAGATTTTCGCGCCGCCCAAATGCTTGGTCAGGCCTTCGGCATAATAGAGCTTGGAAGGACGACCTGCATAATAGGTGGAAAGCGCGTTCAGCTCCGCCTTGAACTCAGGGTCGTTCTTCGCCGTTTCATAGGCTTCCTGCAATTCAAGGATCAGCGGCATCAGCGTTTCGGCGACGAAGCGTCCGCCGAAAATACCGAACATGCCCTCTTCATCGGGGCCTGTCTTATAGGAATTGGGTGCAACCGGCTTGTTCAACGCTTCCGCTCCGTCAGTTCAGGCTGTCTACAGGGCATCGGCGCGCATCGGCGACAGCCCGGAAAAAATTCTCGATGAGACGCACATCCTTTTCGCCGGGCGCGCGCTCGACGCCGGACGATATATCGATGCCCGGCGCCTGGGTCTTGTGCAGCGCTTCGGCGATATTGTCCGCATTCAATCCACCGGAAAGCATGTAATCGATATCCGCGTCAAGCGCCGCCAGAAGTTCCCAGTCGAATGACACGCC
Source organism: Brucella sp. MAB-22 (assembly GCF_025908475.1). NCBI lineage: Bacteria > Pseudomonadati > Pseudomonadota > Alphaproteobacteria > Hyphomicrobiales > Brucellaceae > Brucella > Brucella sp. MAB-22. The sequence continues at coordinate 2,654,544 of NZ_CP109782.1, forward strand.
ATTGCCGCCGGGCAGCTCAGAGCCCCTTGGCGGTTTGGCATCGAACAGGAAACGGTCGGCTATGCCTTTATAGGCTGCAATCGCGGTAAGATCGCTGGCTTCGCGCACCGAAAAAGCCTTCATGACCGGCAGGCCATGACGCGCCTTGATGAAGGCCACGCGTTCCGGCGTCTCATGGCCGTGAAGCTGCAGAATATCTGGCTTCACGGTTTTCACGATATCATCCAGCGTTTCATCGTCCGCATCGACTGTAACGGCAACGACAAGCGCACGTCCCTTGACCGCATCGCGCAGGCCTGCCGCTGCCTGCGGGGTTATATGGCGCGGGCTTTTTGGAAAGAAGATGAAACCGATATGCGTCGCACCGCCGTCGAGAGCGGCGGCAACAGCATCGGGGGTTTTAAGCCCGCATATCTTGATATCGAGAACCATGGTTTTCCGTCGCATAAATCCGGGGTCTACTCAAGTTATTCCGTCCATTGTCGACCTATTCGGAGATCGGATGGCCGTCAAAACCCTGTGCGATCAGAAAATCATACGCCTCCATGACCTCAAGGGGAACAGCCTGCGCGATCTGATAGCCCCTGGCGGGATATTCCAGAATGCGTTGAAGATCGCCGGTCATCTCGCTGATAAGCATTTCGACCGGATGATCTGCCGTTGGCTGGTCCTCGAAGGATACGAGCGGCGCGGTGATGCTTGCGCGTGCTTCCGGCCATTGCCGGGCCACGGTCGCCAGAACGCGGCGCTGGGTCTGCGGCTTGGTCACAAGGATGGTGCTGATTGCACCGGGTGCAAGCCGTTCGCGACTGAACCTTATATTTTCGCCGATATTGGTGGCATTGGGTTCGATGGTGATCGCTTCTTCAGGCACGCCGCGCCTGATTGCGATTTCAGCAAAAGCTTCTGCTTCACTTGCCTTGTAGAGCCTGTCCGTCCAGTGACCACTTTTGCCGGTGAATACCAGCCACGTCGCCATGCCGGCCAGAAACAGATCGGCTGCCCTCTCGGCAACGCGTGGATCGTAGCTGCCAAGCCCGATAATGACATCGGCGGTTTCCAGCGGATCATAGATGCAGTGATAATCCCACAGCACCTTGGCGGCGGTCAGTATGGATGCGGTCATGTGAAGTCGATAGCCTGTAATGCGCTGCCGTTGCGCTTCAGCCAAGCCTTGCAGCGCTCCGTATCGGGGCAAAGCTCATGGCAGAGTTTCCAGAATTTCGGCCCATGGTTCATCTCGATGAGATGGGCCACCTCATGGGCAACGAGATAATTGATCACCGGGGCAGGGGCCATGCCGATGCGCCAGGAGAAGGAAAGCACACCGTCGGAGGTGCAGGAACCCCAGCGGCTCTTCGTATCCTTGAAGCGCACTGCCTTGGCCTTGCGGCCGACAGCTGCGGTGTGACGGACGACAAGCGCCTCGATCTCGCGCTTCACTTCGCGCTTGATGTGATCGGCAACGCGGCGCGGCAGATGTGCCGGATCGCCATGGACGAGCAGAATATTGCCTTCGAGAAGCTGTGTGGTGCCGCGCCCGGGCTGGTGCACGATCTTGTGTGGCACGCCACGCAAGGGGATTTTGATACCGGCGCGCACGCCTGGCTGGTCGGGCAGTTTTGCAATGCGGCTTTCGATCCAGCCTTCATGGCGGTTGAGGAAGCTCAGCACCTCGCGCTCGGGAAGGCCGGGCGGAACCGTAATGCGCAGTCCCCTGCCGCCTGCTTCGATACGCAGGGTCAGTCGTTTGGCACGCGGATTCTCGAAAACACGTAAGGGAAGTTCGCGTCCGGCGACCGCATGGATACGTTCGCTGCGAACGGTTGTCGTTCCAGCGGATGCCCCTTTACCGCTGATTTGCCGAAGAAAGGATAAGCCCATCGCTTAAGAATAAGCGATTCGCTTAAAAAGCCAGAAAAAATTGCTATTTTGACCGAAACGGCGCAGCCAAACCGCGCCGTTTCGAGAGATTTCAGGGTGTTATACCTTATCAAAGATCGGTGATGTCGTCCTTGCCGCCTTTCGCGCGCGGGGCAGGCGTCTTCTTCGAGGCCGCACGGCGTTCAGCCATGAAGCGGTCGAATTCTTCCTTGTCGCGAGCGCGGCGAAGTTCTGCAGCGTAGGCCTCGAATTCGGCGCGTGCTTCCTCAAGCTTGCGGCGTTCTTCGGCCAGTCGTTCCAGCTCGGCGCGGCGCCAGTCGTCAAAAGCCTCGTTGCCGGTGGTGCTACCGAAGTTGAAGCTTTCGCCCTTGCGGCAGTTGCGGAACGATCCGAACATGGAATCGGTCTTCTCGTTCACGCCACGCTTGAATCCTTCGAGGCGGTCGCCCCAGAGGATATAGGCCAGCATGGCAAGGCCAAGCGGCCAGAACAGGATAAAGCCGAGCACCATCAGCGCAATCGTGGCTGGCGTCCATGCCGGGCGGATCAATGCAGTATTGGTCATGGTCTGCTCCGTCGAAAAGCGCATGCCATTCAACCGTTCGACATCGTCCGGCAACATGCGCAAAACCAAGGCCTGCCAGCCCGCCCTGTGCGGGCATTTTGTTCTGGCGGCTTGACTTCGACGTGGTGAAAAGATTGCGGCTTTTCAAGAATGCAACTTGCGGATTCAGGCCACGCTTCTGCTAACCAATGTGATTAATTCGAAATTTTTTTGCGAAAATGTTCGAGAAAAGTGACGGCAAGCCCGGCGATCAGTGCCCAGAAGGCAGAGCCGACGCCGAAAAAAGCCATACCGGAGGCCGTCACGGCAAAAGTTATGGTCGCCGCAAGACGCTCATGTTCATCCCTCAGCGCCAATGACATGGCGTTGATGAACGGGCCTGTCAGGGCAAGCCCGGCAACAAGTGCGATGAGCGTTACCGGCAATACGGCAAAGATCGCGACCAATGACGCCCCGAAGAGGGCAAACACCACATAGATCGCCGCATAGACCGGACCGGTAAGCCAGCGTTTCGTGTGATCGGGATGTGCATCGGGATTGGTGCAGAGTGCCGCCGAAATCGCGGCAAGATTGGTGGTAGAGGCGCCAAAAGGAGCCGTCAGCAGTGAAAACAGGCCGGTTACGCGCAGGCAGGCGCTGGTTGGCGGCTCATAGCCTGAAGCACGCAGTACGGCGAAACCCGGCAGGTTCTGCGAGGCCATGGTCACCAGATAAAGCGGGATCGCGATGCCGATCATCGCACCCATGTGGAACTCTGGCCATATGAGGGTCAGCGTGGAGATTTCAGGCGCGGGCAGGGCTGGTGAGCGCCCCGTGAGCAATGCGGAGATCATCCCGATCACCAGAACGGCAATGACGGCGAGCGACGGGTTGAACAGGCGGATAATAAAGAACAGCGCCACCAGCGGCAGGACGAAAACCGGATCGCCAGGCACAGTCTTGGCGGCGGCAATGACGAAACTCAGCAGCACACCTGCAAGCATACCTGATGCGACGGATGCGGGAATGCGGGAAACAAGCACCGACAATTGGCGGATCAGTCCGGTGGCGACCAGTGCGAGTGCCGTCACGATGAATGCGCCAACCGCTTCCGGCATGGTGAAACCAGCACTGGCGCCGATCAGCGCCAGCCCCGGTGTAGACCAGGCCGCGATGATCGGCATCTTGTAGCGAATGCTGAGCCAGGCGGATGAGGCGGCAATCGCAAGGCAAATCGCCGTCACCCAGCTTGCAGTTTCGGCCTGTGTGGCGCCCAGCACCTGCGCTGCGGCAATGATGAGTGCCAGCGTGCCGCCGAAACCGACAATGGCCGCAACCGCTGAGGAAGCGAAAACCGAAAACCGCATGATTTCGCTCCGTTATGATTTTTCGCCGATGCGTTCCGCCAGACCGGATACGGTGCGGATCAGAAGATCGAGATCCTGCGGTCGCGACAGGCGATGATCCCCGTCGCGCACCAGTGTCAGGGTCACGTCATCGACGGGCAGGTGTTCCACCAGCGTCAGCGCATGCTTGTAGGGAACATCGGGGTCCTGCATGCCTTGCAGGATATGAACCGGACAGCCGGTCTCGATAATACCCTTGAGAACCAGGTTCTTCCGTCCGTCCTCGATCAGCGCACGGGTATAGACATAAGGATTGGGCGAATATTCGGAGGGTTCTTCAAAATAGCCCTTTTCCTGAAGGTCGTTTTTCTGCGCGTCGGAAAGTGTTGGCTCCACAAGTACAGCCGTAAAATCCGGAGCAGGTGCGATCAGGACGATCCCGGCAGGCGGGTTCCCTTCCTTCTTGAGCTCCTGCGCCATGCGCAGCGCGATCCAGCCACCCATTGATGAGCCAACCAGAATCTGCGGTCCTTTGGCAAATTTGCGATAAACGGCGAGGCTTTCGTTCAGCCAGCGCGAGATGGTGCCTTGATTGAAATCGCCGCCGGATTCGCCGTGGCCGGAATAATCGAGCCTGAGTGAGCTGTGCCCGGTCTCAGCCGCCCATTCATCGAGGACGACCGCCTTGGTGCCCAGCATGTCGGAACGATAGCCGCCGAGCCAGACCACACCGGGAGATTTGCTTCCGGCTCTGTAACGCAGGGCGATTTTCGCTCCGTCCACGTCGATGAATTCCGGCCCCGCAACGCTCATGACAAATCTCCTCATTTTCCGGGAGTGTTTTTGCATGTTCGCAAAAGAGAGAAAACCCGCATGTGGGGCGAGGCCCTTGAAATGACGGCAAATGTGACCGATATGCCGCTTGTCCGCCGCGAAATGACAACAAAAAGAACGTTTATCACGCGGGGGTGATTTTTCCTGTCAAAGATGCTATTGACTTCGCCGCCCGCTTGACGACATTTCCGCGATCAACTGCGGTTTGATTGGGGATATGCCGTCTGGCAGCGAGTATCCGACCGCATGAGACGTAACAATTCAGGAGATAACGACCATTCGCCGACCCTTCAGAGCGACGCCGGTTCAGAAAGACGGACCGCGCTCCAACCGTGATATCCGGGTTCCCCGGGTTCAGCTTATCGATGCCGAAGGCCAGAACCACGGTGATGTTTCCATTCAGGAAGCTATCGCCATGGCTGAAGAAGCAGGTCTCGATCTCGTCGAGATCGTGCCGAACGCAGAGCCTCCGGTTTGCAAGATCGTCGACCTCGGCAAGCTGAAGTATCAGAATCAGAAAAAGGCCGCCGAAGCGCGCAAGAAGCAGAAAACGGTTGAAATCAAGGAAATCAAGATGCGACCGAACATCGACACCCATGACTATGAGGTGAAGATGAAGGCTGCTCTGCGTTTCTTTGAGGAAGGCGACAAGGTCAAGGTTACCTTGCGTTTCCGTGGACGTGAAATGGCGCACCAGGAACTTGGCATGAAGCTTTTGCAGCGCGTCAAGGAAGACACTGTCGAAATCGCCAAGGTTGAGTCCGAGCCGAAGCTTGAAGGCCGTCAGATGATGATGGTTCTCGCTCCGCGCTGAGCATTTCGAAATGCCTTGGAAAAGCCGCCTTCGGGCGGCTTTTCTTTTGGCCAGACAAATTGGATCATGGAATCGCAATGAAGACTTTGGGCGAATTGGGTAAATATCAGCAGCGTCGGCGTCTTGCGATCGGCGCCGTCGTGGTGCTTCTGGTCGTGGCGCTGCTTTTTGTCAGCTCGCAATCGACCGGCCATTTTCATGAATATATCGAGGCGTTCGGCCTCAGTCTGATCGTCGCGGCCATCATCGGACGCATGTGGTGCACGCTCTATATCGGCGGGCGCAAGAGCGCGGAAATCGTGCAGAGCGGACCGTATTCGGTCACGCGCAATCCACTTTACGTCTTCAGCAGCATCGGCGCGATGGGTATCGGCGCGCAGACCGGCAGCATCATCATTGCGATCGCCTTCGGCGTGCTTTGCTATCTCGCTTTCTCGGTTGTCATCCGGACGGAAGAGAAATTTCTCAAGCAGAATTTCGGCAAGCCTTATGAAGCCTATTGTGCGAGCGTTCCGCGTTTCTTTCCGAAGTTTTCGCTGTTTCGTGACGACAAGGAACTGATCGTCCGGCCTGACCGGATTTATCGCACTTTTCAGGACGGCCTGGTGTTCTTCGTGGCCTATCCGTTTTTCGAGTTCGTGGAATATCTGCAGGACATTCACGTCCTGCCAGTACTTCTGCGGCTTTATTGACGTTCCGGTTGCGATTCAACCCGATTTGGGCCAATTCGGGCATTGCGTTTTGCGGTCTTTGAGCCTATAAGGCCGCGTTCGAACCGCCCGGCAGGGCATGCCGTGGCGGTTTCGTATGCTTTTCGGGCTTGGTCAGTCCGGAAGTAAAACTAGGTTCCCATCCGCATCAGGCATGACCGGACGCCACGCAAGAGGCGTCGAGTGTCGAAGGCACGAGGGGGATCGCAAAGAAGGAGTAGCAAAATGCCCAAGATGAAGACCAAATCGGCCGCCAAGAAGCGGTTCAAGATCACCGGCACCGGCAAAATCAAAGCCGCAGCTGCTGGTAAGCGTCATGGCATGATCAAGCGTTCGAACAAGTTCATTCGCGATGCACGCGGCACCATGGTTCTCGCCGATGCCGATGCAAAGATCGTGAAGCAGTTCCTGCCGAACGGCCTCTAAGATTAGTCTGAGAAGGAGATCATAACATGGCACGCGTAAAACGCGGCGTTACCGCCCACGCAAAGCACAAGAAGGTTCTGGATCAGGCTGCTGGTTTCCGTGGCCGTCGCAAGAACACCATCCGCACCGCCAAGGCTGCAGTTGACCGTTCGAAGCAGTATGCTTACCGCGACCGCAAGAACCGCAAGCGCTCGTTCCGCGCTCTCTGGATCCAGCGCATCAACGCTGCTGTCCGCGAGCAGGGCCTGACCTATGGCCGTTTCATCGACGGTCTTGCCAAGGCTGGCATCGAGATCGACCGCAAGGTTCTGTCCGACATCGCAATCCACGAACCGGATGCATTTGGTGCGCTGGTTGCATCGGCAAAGAAGGCTCTCGAGTACCTCAAGAACACCGAGACGCCGAACGCTTTTGAAGGCGCTGTCCGCTAAGCCAGCCGCCTTTCCCAAGCAGTATCGATAATTTGGGGACCCGCGCTGGCTCGGCTGGCGCGGGTTTTCTCGTTTTAAGGATTCAAAGCGGGCATGAAGGATGAACCGGGCAAGTTGAGACTGGATCTGGATGCGGATGATCTCCGCAGCCTGCTGGTTCTGCTTGTCCAGAGCCGGGGCAAGCGTATTTCCAGCGCCGTCATCGGTGGTCATCGTGTCTGGATCAAGCGCTACGATGCAGAAAGGCGCCCATTTCCGAAGCGTCTGCACAGCCTCATTTCGCCGCTTCTTCCCTATCCGTTCCTGCGCAGCCCGAAGGATGTTGGAGAAGCAGGCATGGCCGACCGCGAAGAGCGCAAGATGAGCGCTTTTCTGCAGGCAGGCTTTCAGGTTCCCAGGATCGTCTACCACCAAGGGGCGGTGATGGTTCTGAGCGATGTCGCGCCGATTATCCAGGACCAGCTTGACCATTTACGTCGCAATGATCCGCAGGGCCATGATGCACTTCTGGTGCATTGCGCCCGCGCGTTGGGTGAGGCCCATGCTGCCGGGCTCTGCCATGGGCGTCCGCACCCGCGCGATTTCTTCGAGAAAAACGGCGTTGCCGGTTTTCTGGATTTCGAGGAGGAACCGGAAACGGTCATGCCGCTTGCTGCTGCACAGGCGCGCGACGTGTGGCTCCTGTTCTTCCAGATCACGGCGCAGGCGCGTCTTGCCGGGACACCGCAGCAGACATTCGCAGCCTATCGTGCGGTCGCGCCCGCTGACGTGATTCCGGAATTGAAGAAAATTGTCGGCTTCTTCCGATTTACCATCGCGCCGCTGAGGCTGTTCCGCCGCATTTTTCTCGGCGGCGATGGAAGACGGCTCTTGCAGGCGATGGAATTTTTTGACGCCAATCTTGATGCGTCTCACCAATCAGGCCAAAGAGAGTAACGACAACGCTTCTTTGGCTGCAAAGCGAAATATGTGGAGCGCTGCAGGCGCAACAGGTAACTCAAAACAAGAGGCGTGGAGCGCTGCAAGCGCGACAGGGAGCTCAAAACAAGAGGCGTGGAGTGCCGCAGGCACGACAGGGATTTAAACAATGAGTGATCTAGAACAACTTGAACGGCAGATTCTCGAAGACATCGCGGCGGCGGCTGACGAGCCTGCCATTGAAGCCGTGCGTGTCGCCGCTCTTGGCAAGAAGGGCTCAGTTTCGGAAAAGCTGAAGACACTGGGCAGCATGACGCCGGAAGAGCGTCAGGCGCAGGGGCCGGCGATTAACGGCTTGAAGAACCGGGTTACCGAAGCGCTGACCGAGCGCAAGACGGAACTGCGCAAGCAAGCGATTGCCGCTCGCCTTGAGCGCGAAAAGGTCGATGTGACGCTGCCGGTGCGTGAAAGCGCTGCATCGCGCGGTCGCATTCATCCGATTTCACAGGTCATCGATGAGATCACCGCAATCTTCGCCGATATGGGTTTCTCGATTGCCGAAGGTCCGGATATCGAAACCGATTATTACAATTTCACGGCTCTGAACTTCCCCGAAGGCCATCCGGCGCGCGAAATGCACGACACCTTCTTCTTCAATGCAGACGAGAAGGGCGAGCGCAAGTTGCTGCGCACGCATACCTCGCCGGTGCAGGTGCACACGATGGAGAAGTTCGCGGCCATCCGTGACAAGGAAGACCGTGACGAGCCGATCCGCATCGTCATTCCGGGCAAGACCTATCGCATGGATTCCGACGCCACCCATTCGCCGATGTTCCATCAGGTCGAAGGTCTGGTTGTCGATAAGTCGGCCAATGTCGCCAACATGAAGTGGGTGCTGGAAGAGTTCTGCAAATCCTTCTTTGAAGTGCCTTCGGTCAAGATGCGTATGCGTCCGAGCTTCTTCCCGTTCACTGAGCCATCGGTCGAGGTTGATATTCAGTGCGACCGTTCCGGTCCGCATGTGAAGTTCGGCGAGGGCAATGACTGGCTTGAAATTCTGGGCTGCGGCATGGTGCATCCGAATGTGCTGCGCGCTTCCGGCTACGACCCAGACGTCTATCAGGGCTTTGCATGGGGCATGGGCATCGATCGCATCGCCATGCTGAAATACGGCATGCCTGATCTGCGCGCTTTCTTCGACGCCGATGTGCGCTGGATCGAACATTACGGTTTCCGTCCGCTCGACATTCCGACGCTTTTCGGCGGACTGAGCGCTTAAGGACAGGAAGGGACAAGACAAATGAAATTCACGCTTTCCTGGCTCAAGGATCACCTTGAAACCGATGCGACGCTGGAACAGATCGTCGAGAAGCTGACCGATATTGGTCTGGAAGTGGAATCGGTCGACGACCGCGCTGCTTTCAAGGCCTTCAAGATCGCCAAGGTCGTAAGCGCTGTTCAGCATCCGGATGCCGACAAGCTGCGCGTACTTTCCGTCGATACGGGTGACGGCAAGCCGGTCCAGGTCGTTTGCGGCGCGCCAAACGCCCGCGCTGGTCTGGTCGGTGTATTGGGCCGTCCGGGTGACTATGTTCCGGGCCTCGATGTCACGCTTTCCGTTGGCAAGATTCGCGGTGTCGAAAGTTTCGGCATGATGTGTTCCGAGCGCGAGCTGGAGCTTTCCGACGAGCACAATGGCATCATCGACCTGCCGGAAGATGCTCCGGTCGGCACCAGCTTTGCAACCTATGCCGGACTGGACGATGCGGTGATCGAGATTGGCCTGACGCCGAACCGTGCCGATTGCACCGGCATTCATGGCATTGCACGTGATCTTGCTGCTGCTGGTCTAGGCACGGTCAAGAACACTTTGCCGGAAGCGGTGAAGGGCGAAGGCGAAACGCCGGTCAAGGTCATTCTGGATCAGGATGACGAGAACCCGTTCTGCACTGGTTTCGCACTGCGCATGGTCAAGGGCGTGAAAAATGGCCCAAGCCCCAAATGGATGCAGCAGCGTCTGAAGGCCATCGGCTTGCGCCCGATCAATGCGCTGGTCGACATCACCAATTATGTGACCTTCGATCAGGGCCGTCCGCTGCACGTCTTCGACGCTGCCAAGGTCAAGGGCAATCTGACGGTGCGTCTGGCAAAGGATGGCGAAACCATTCTCGGTCTCGATCAGCGTGAATATAAGTTCAAGCCGGGCATGTATGTGATTGCCGATGAGAACGGTCCCGAATCGATCGCCGGTATCATGGGCGGCGAGCATTCCGGTTGCGATGAAAACACCACCGATGTGTTGATCGAATCGGCTCTCTGGGACCCGCGCATGATTGCGCGCACGGGCCGCGAACTCGGCATCGTTACCGATGCGCGCTATCGTTTCGAGCGTGGCGTCGATCCGGAAATGATGGTTCCGGGTGCAGAACTGGCAACCAAGTTGGTGCTGGAACTCTGTGGCGGCGAGCCGACAGTTCTCGACGTGGTTGGATATAGCAAGCCTACGCCGCGCGTGATCGATTTCCCGGTATCGGAAGTCAAGCGCCTGACGGGCATCGAGGTTTCCTACGACGCATCCTTCGATATCCTGAAGCGTCTTGGCTTCAGCGTTGAAGGCGACGGCAAGGTTATCAAGGCCACTGTTCCGACGTGGCGTGGCGACGTGGAAGGCAAGGCCGACCTCGTTGAAGAAGTCATGCGCATTCATGGCATCAACCAGATCGACCCGCAGCCGCTGCCGGGGCTTGGCACGGTCAATGGCCGTATCCTGACCACCTTGCAGATCAGAACCCGCCATGCCCGCCGCATGCTCGCTTCGCGCGGCATGATGGAAGCCGTGACCTATTCCTTCATTTCCGACGCGCAAGCCAAAGCTTTTGGTGGTGGCAAGCCGGAACTGAAGCTGGCGAACCCGATTGCCGCCGATATGTCGGACATGCGTCCTTCGCTCCTGCCGGGCCTGCTGGTCGCAGCACAGCGCAATGCGGATCGCGGTTTCGGCGATACGGCACTGTTCGAGGTTTCGGGCATTTATGAAGGCGATACGCCAGACAAGCAGCGTCGCGTGGCGGGTGGCGTGCGCCGCGGTACGGCCAAGGTTGATGGCTCGGGTCGTTTCTGGGCTGGTAATGCGGCTCCCGTCGGCGTCTTCGATGCCAAGGCTGATGCATTGGCAGCACTTGAAGCTGCTGGCGCTCCGGTTGACCGCATCCAGATCGAAGCCGGTGGTCCTGAATGGTTCCATCCGGGCCGTTCGGGAACGCTGAAACTCGGACCGAAGGTCGTTCTTGGCACCTTCGGTGAGTTCCATCCAGACACGCTGGAAGCGCTCGATGTTTCGGGCGCACTCTGCGGCTTCGAGGTCTACATCGATGCGATACCTGAGCCGAAGGCGAAATCCACACGCACCAAGCCGGCTTTGAATCTCTCGCAGTTCCAGAGCCTTAAGCGCGATTTCGCGTTTGTGGTGGATGCAAGCGTTGAAGCCGGAAATGTCGTGAAGGCGGTTTCGTCGGCGGACAAGAAGCTGATTGCCGGTGTTCAGGTCTTCGATATCTTCACAGGGGCATCACTTGGTGAGGGCAAGAAGTCGATTGCGGTTGAAGTGCTGTTGCAGCCGCAGGACCGCACATTGACGGATGAAGATCTGGAAGCACTATCGAAGCAGGTCGTGGCCAGTGTGGCCAAGCAGACCGGCGGCGTGCTGCGCGGATAAGCATGAAATAAAAAGCCCGCCAGATTGGCGGGCTTTTTCATAGCGCTATTCAGCGGCCTGTCTCGTCCTTGCTGGCAGAGCCATCATCGCCATATCGATGATCTTTTGTACCGCGGCGCGCGAATTGCCATCGCGGGCTTCAAAAGAAATGCTCTGTTGGATCATGTGATAGAATTCGGTCATCTGTGCGGTATCGGCATTGGAGGGTAGATCACCTGCCCCTACCGCCTGCTGCAAGCGCTTGGAAAGCCGCTCATGATTTGCGTGTCGGATAGCCTGGAGAAATTCCTTCACAGGCACATTTTCCGGTTTGCACTGGATCGAGCTTACACTGATCATACAGCCGCCCGCCGGGCAGGCGAAAGCGCTGTCTGCGCTCAGTTCCAGCCAGCGGCGCATGCCCTCCTGAATGGTGGTCGCGTTTTCCAGTGCGTCGAAAGGAGCGGCGCCGATGGTACGGCGATAATAGTCGACGGCTTCACGAAACGCCTGCTCCTTATTGCCGAAGGCGGCATAGAAACTTGGCGGCGTAATGCCGATGGCGGTCGTGAAGTCGTTGATCTGGGCGCACTCATAGCCTTTGGCCCAGAAAACCTTCATCACCTTGTCCAGCGCTGCGTCGCGGTCGAAGCTGCGCGGGCGTCCGCGTGGAACCATTTTTCTCCCTTTCTGTAATCATCCTTATATAATTCTCTTGACCCTTTCGGGCAAGGCGATATTAATTATGTAGTCTACACTATATAATTAGGATTCGTCCCATGAACGATACGTGCGAATCCGCCCTTGCGGCGGAAGAGGTTTCTGCGTCTTCGCAAAAGGCGCGAGCGATCCCGCTGGTTGTCTATTGCCTCAGCTTAGGCGTGTTCGCGCTCACGACTTCCGAACTCATGATCTCGGGCATGCTGCCTTCACTTCAGGTGGCGTTCGACCGTTCCATCGCCGATATCGGCAATCTCATTTCGCTTTATGCGCTTGGCATGATGATCGGCGGACCGCTGGTCACGATCCTGTTTCTGGCGTTGAAGATCGAGAACAAGCGGGGACTTCTGATTCTGCTTGTATTTTATGCGGCGGCGCAAAGCGTGGCCGCGTCCACAAGCAGCTTCCAAATTCTGCTGATCGCCCGTGTTTTGACCGGTATGGCGGCGGCAACGAGCTTCGGGCTGATGCTTGCCATTACGGCACAGCTCGTCGGACCGGAACTGCGCGGGCGAGCTTCATCGCTGGTCTTTGCCGGCCTCATGCTCTGCACCGTCTTCGGCGTGCCGATAGCGACGGCGATCACCAATGCGTTCGGCTGGCGGGCGAGCTTCTGGGCCATTGTGGTCCTGATTCTGGTATGCGCGCTTGTCATCGCAATCAAGATTGAGTCGTCGCCCGATACGCCGCAGGCCGATCTGCGCTCTGAACTGAAGGAAATGCGCAAGCCGAAACTCTGGGCCGCCTATGCCACGAGCGCGCTCGTCATTGGTTCGTCTTTCGCGGTCTACAGCTATCTGTCACCGATCACGGTGGAGCTTGCCGGCTTCTCCGCAATGCAGGTGCCATTTTTGCTTGCCGTCTATGGCGGCGCCAATATCGTCGGCAACTATGTCACCGGTCGCTTTGCCGACCGTCACACGATTCCGACTATCGCCATCGGTCTTGTGTTGATGCTGTCGGCCATGCTGATTTTCGCGCTTTTCGCCGAGCTGAAACTGGCTACGATCCTTGCCATCGTGATGATCGGCCTGACGGGCATAGCACTTAATCCTGCCTTTATCGCGAGGGTGATGCGGATCGCGCATCCGGGCGCGCTGGTGAACGCCATGCATGCATCGGTCATCAATATCGGTCTCGGACTTGGGCCGTGGGTTGGTGGACAGGCAATGGAGGCAGGCTATGGCCTGCATGCACCACTATGGGTCGGCTTTGCCATGACATTGGCCGGGCTTCTGACGCTTGCACCACCAGCTCTGCGCAGGATGTAAAAAAGGGAGCCCGACGGGCTCCCCTTTTATTTGGAGCATTTATCAAAGACCGGTCAAAGCAAGCTGCTGTTCGTTGTAACGCTTGCCTGCGATCAGGGCGGGTGCGGATACCTCATCCAGACGCTGCAAATCCTGTGGTGTCAGTGTGATGTCCACGGCTTTCACATTGTCTTCCAGATGATGGATCTTGCGGACACCGGGGATCGGCACGATGAAATCGCCCCGGCTCAGTACCCATGCCAGCGCCAGCTGTGCGGGCGTGACCTGCTTTTCCTGTGCGATCTCGACGATACGATCCACCTGCCGATTGTTGGCTTCCAGATTGCCCGGCTGGAAACGCGGCAGGGTCTTGCGGAAGTCGTCTTCGGCGAGATCGGACTGTGAACGCAACGTGCCGGTCAGCATACCGCGCCCAAGCGGGCTATAGGGTACGAAACCGATACCAAGTTCACGGCAGACTGGCAGCACATTGTCTTCCGGATCGCGTGCCCATAGCGAATACTCGCTTTGCAACGCGGCGATGGGATGGACCGCATGCGCGCGGTGCAAGGTGGTGCTACCTGCTTCCGAAAGGCCGATGGCGCGTATCTTTCCCTCATCGATCAGGTCTTTCAAAGTGCCAACCACATCTTCGATCGGCACGGATGGATCGACGCGGTGCTGGTAGAACAGATCGATCACATCGATGCCAAGCCGCTTCAGGGAGGCCTCGGCTACGTCGCGAATATGTTCAGGGCGGCTATCGACACCCTTCATCTGGCCGTCTTCGATCTTGAAGCCGAACTTCGTTGCAATCGTCACCCGTTCACGGAATGGCTTGAGCGCCTTGCCGACGAGTTTCTCATTCTCGAACGGGCCATAGACCTCCGCAGTATCGAAAAATGTCACGCCAACGTCGACGGCGCGGTGCAGCGTGCGGATTGCATCCTGTTCGTCCTGCCCCCCATAGGCGTGTGTCATTCCCATGCAGCCGAAACCAAGGGCGGAAACGTTCAATTGCTGGCCGAGTTTGCGCTGTTGCATCGTAGTTCCTTTCGAATGGCTGATTGAAAGTACTGAAAATTGTGCGGGAGGATCGGGAGGAGATTCTGGGTGGACGCGCCTTCAAGCTGCCTGCGCCCAAGCCCGGGACCATGTTGCGAACCATAAAACAGGGTGATCAGTTCGATAATACCGATTTATTTTCACGGCTTGTTCTGTAATTTGTAACAATGAATCGAAGTCAACTGTCACAGCTTGCCGTTCTAGCCGCCGTTGCCGCGCATGGAAGTTTCCGTGGCGCTGCGCGGGAACTGGCGATTGCGCCCTCGGCCGTCAGCCATGCGGTGGCAACACTGGAGGACAGTCTGGGCGTGCGTCTTCTTGCACGCACAACACGCAGCGTCGCCCCGACGGAGGCCGGGCGGCAATTGCTGGAGAGGCTGGCACCGGCGCTTGAGGAGATCAATGCGGCTTTGGGTGCCGCCGTCGATTCGCGGGATCGACCGTCCGGGGTGCTGCGCATCACAGCGCCCTATGTGGCGGCGCAACTTGTCATCGCTCCGCGTCTGGGCGAATTCGCCAGAGCTTATCCCGATATCACACTCGACCTGCGGGTGGAAAATGGCTTCACCGATATCGTAGCGGCGGGCTTCGATGCAGGTGTGCGTCTCGGTGAAAGCCTCGAAGCGGACATGATTGCAACGCGGCTGACCGGGCATGTTCGTGCCGCAATCGTTGCGGCACCGGCTTATTTCGATAACCGTCCAGCTCCCCTCGAACCGCGCGATCTTTTGCAGCATGCATGTATCCGCCATCGCTTTCCGAGCGGACGAACCTATCGCTGGGAATTCGAAAAGGCGGGCGAAGTGCAGGAAATCGCCATTGAGGGACCTCTGATTGTCAATGACGACAGGGTTATTCTGGAAGCAGCCCTGAACGGTACGGGGCTTGCTTATCTGTTCGAAGCCTATGTTCACGATGCATTGGCGAATGGACGTCTTGCCCGGGTCCTGGAAGACTGGTGCCAGCCTTTCGCCGGGCTTTATCTCTATTATCCAAGCCGTCGCCAGATGCGCCCGGCCTTGCGCGCATTCATCGACTTTTATCGCCATGGGTCGGGGAGCGGTCAATGAAGGCAACGTCGAACCATTTGCGTCATGCCGGTCTGCCACTCGCACGGCAGCGGGATATCTTTTCACAGATGATTCTGGAAAGCCCGCTGCTGACGGATGCGCTGCATCGGCTGCATGAACTCGGCGGGGAATCATTCGAATTCTGGCTCGTTTCCGGTGCCCTCTACAACACCATCTGGAACCGGCTGACCGGGCGACAGGCTCTGCATGGGATCAAGGATCTCGATATTATCTATTTCGACGGCAGCGATCTTTCCTGGGAAGCAGAGGATGCGGTTATCACGCGCGGGGCTGACGTCTTCCGCGGCTTTCCGCTTCCGGTGCAGATTCGCAATCAGGCGCGGGTGCATCTGTGGTTCGAAAAGCGCTTTGGACAGCCCTATGCACCGCTTCGCTCTGCGGCCGAATCGATAGAACGCTATTCGACGATTGCCCATTGTGTGGGTGTGCGGCTGGCAAAAGACGGCGAGGTGACGGAAGATGGGCTGCTCATCCACGCTCCATTCGGCTTTGACGATATTTTTTCATTTCGCATTCGGCCCAATCGTGCCATCGATAACCGCGAAACGCATGAGATCAAGGCAACCCGCGCGCTGAAATTCTGGCCGGAACTGAGAGTTCAGGACTGGGACACGCCGGAATGAGTCCGGTTCTTGCTTTGAATGAAAGAGGGAACAGCATGTTTCGTTGGGGTATCCTTTCAACTGCCAAGATTGGCGTCACGCAGGTAATTCCAGCGCTTTGCGCGTCCGAAAATGGCATTGTTCATGCCATTGCAAGCCGCGACCTGTCGCGGGCACGCGCCGTCGCCGACCGCTTCGGTGCACCGCTGGCATTCGGTTCCTATGAAGAACTTTTGGCCAGCGACGCTATCGACGGCGTCTATATACCGCTGCCGACCTCGCAGCACATCGAATGGAGCCTCAAGGCGGCTGAAGCAGGCAAGCATGTCCTATGCGAAAAGCCGATTGCACTCAAGGCCGACGATATCGACCAGCTTATTGCCGCGCGTGACAAGCACAAGGTTACGATGGCTGAAGCCTTCATGGTCTATTACCATCCGCAGTGGATCAAGCTGCAGGAACTTCTGGCCGAAGGCGCTATCGGCAGGCTCCGCCATGTGCAGGGCGCTTTTTCCTATTTCAATGTCGATCCGGGCAATATGCGTAACCAGCCGGAACTGGGCGGCGGCGCCCTGCCGGATATTGGCGTCTATCCGACTGTGGTAACCCGTATGGTTACCGGTCAGGAACCGGTGTCGGTTCAGGCGTCGGTCGAATATGATCCGGCCTTCGGCACCGACCGTTATGCCAATGTTTCGGCGCGCTTCGACGGTTTTGACCTGACTTTCTATGTCGCCACGCAACTTGGCGCTCGACAAACGATGGTTTTCCATGGCGACAAGGGCTTCATCGAAGTCTATGCGCCGTTCAATACCGGCAAATATGGTCATGGCAGCATCGCGCTTTTCGATGCCGGTCACACGAAGGCGACGGAATGGTCGTTCGGTGACGCCAATCATTATCAGCTTCAGGCCGAGAGTTTTGTGCGTGCTGCGCGCGGCGATAAGGATGCGCGGCTTTTCTCGCTTGAAAACTCGAAGGCGAACCAGAAATTCATCGATGCGATCTACCGAGCGGCAAAAGACGGCAAATCGGCTATGGTATGATGGTCAGCGCGCACTATGTAGTGCAGCGGCGACCCCTATTTCGTACGTCGATAGGTCCCTGTCAGTATTTCCGGGTGCGGAATCTGCCTCAGCTTGGCTGTTGTGACTTGCAGTAAAAAACCGCGTTTCTTATATACGCCTCGCACAGGGCATTGATGTGCGTCTGGAAACCGGTCCGGTATCTGGACAAGCATCGTGAAAAGCGCATTGTGAAACCGATAGGAACCGCCCATGGAACGCTCGGTAGAGGTCTTGGCGGTTTGCTGAATGGAGAGAAATATGGCTAAAGTAATTGGTATCGATCTGGGAACGACCAACTCCTGCGTATCCGTCATGGACGGCAAAAACGCGAAGGTCATCGAAAATGCCGAAGGTGCGCGTACAACCCCTTCGATCGTTGCATTCACGGATAGTGACGAACGTCTTATCGGCCAGCCTGCCAAGCGTCAGGCCGTCACCAATCCGGAAGGTACCATTTTTGCGGTCAAGCGCCTGATCGGCCGCCGCTTTGACGACCCGATGGTTACCAAGGACAAGGACCTTGTCCCATACCAGATCGTCAAGGGCGACAATGGCGATGCCTGGGTTGAAGTCCACGGCAAGAAATATTCCCCGTCGCAGGTTTCTGCGATGATCCTTCAGAAGATGAAGGAAACCGCTGAGTCTTATCTCGGCGAAACGGTTACGCAGGCGGTTATCACCGTCCCGGCCTACTTCAACGACGCTCAGCGCCAGGCAACCAAGGATGCCGGCAAGATCGCTGGTCTTGAAGTGTTGCGTATCATCAACGAGCCGACGGCTGCTGCACTCGCTTACGGTCTGGACAAGAACGAAGGCAAGACCATTGCTGTTTATGACCTTGGCGGTGGTACCTTCGACGTGTCGATCCTCGAAATCGGTGACGGCGTCTTTGAAGTGAAGTCGACCAATGGCGACACCTTCCTTGGCGGTGAAGACTTTGACATGCGTCTGGTCGAATACCTCGTGGCCGAGTTCAAGAAGGAAAGCGGCATCGACCTCAAGAACGACAAGCTCGCTCTGCAGCGCCTCAAGGAAGCTGCCGAAAAAGCCAAGATCGAACTGTCGTCCGCGCAGCAGACCGAAGTCAATCTGCCGTTCATCACGGCCGACCAGACCGGTCCGAAGCATCTTGCCATCAAGCTGTCGCGCGCCAAGTTCGAAAGCCTGGTCGACGATCTCGTCCAGCGCACCATCGAACCTTGCAAGGCAGCACTGAAGGATGCCGGTCTGAAGGCTGGCGAAATCGACGAAGTGATTCTGGTCGGCGGCATGACCCGCATGCCGAAGATTCAGGAAGTCGTGAAGGCCTTCTTCGGCAAGGAGCCGCACAAGGGCGTTAATCCTGATGAAGTCGTCGCCATGGGCGCGGCAATTCAGGCAGGCGTTCTGCAGGGCGACGTCAAGGACGTTCTGCTGCTCGACGTGACCCCGCTTTCGCTGGGTATCGAAACGCTGGGCGGCGTGTTCACTCGTCTGATCGAACGCAACACCACGATCCCGACCAAGAAGTCGCAGACCTTCTCCACCGCCGAAGACAACCAGTCGGCCGTGACGATCCGCGTCTTCCAGGGCGAGCGTGAAATGGCTGCCGACAACAAGATGCTGGGCCAGTTCGACCTCGTCGGCATTCCGCCCGCACCGCGTGGCGTGCCGCAGATCGAAGTGACCTTCGACATCGACGCCAACGGTATCGTCAACGTGACGGCCAAGGACAAGGGCACGGGCAAGGAGCATCAGATCCGCATCCAGGCATCCGGTGGTCTGAGCGATGCCGACATCGAAAAGATGGTCAAGGACGCCGAGGCGAATGCCGAAGCGGACAAGAAGCGCCGCGACGCCGTGGAAGCCAAGAACCAGGGCGAAAGCCTCGTTCATTCGACCGAAAAGTCGCTGAGCGAATATGGTGACAAGGTTTCGGCTGACGACAAGAAGGCCATTGAGGATGCTCTCGCAAGCCTCAAGACCTCGCTTGAAGGCGACGATGCCGAGGACATCAAGGCGAAGACGCAGACGCTCGCCGAAGCTTCCATGAAGCTTGGTCAGGCCATGTATGAGGCTGCTCAGGCTGCTGAAACCGGTTCTGCCGGCGGTAGCGAAGAAGCTGCTTCGAACGACGATGTTGTCGATGCCGATTACGAAGAAATCGACGACGACAAGAAGAAGTCGTAATTTCAGGCTCTATACGCTCAAGCCCGGGGCTCTGCCCCGGGCTTTTGCCAATTTTCGAGATGTTCATATTCGCAGGTTTTGTATAAGCCTGCATATTGGCTGGTATCGGTAGAAAGTACCGATGGAAATATCAGGCAGATCAGCCTCTATTTGAAAAATCGCGCTGGCCTGCATACATCTTGAAAAGCATGAGACGGTTTCGGGCAAAGTGGTGTTGACGCTGAAACCCGGAGTGCTGCTCTGACGCATTGAGTCGGAAGGCGCTTCGATAGATGAACAATTGGAAACGCTGGCCCCTGACAAGTGTTGAACGCTTTGGGGCGTGTCGCACGAATCTGGGACCGGTTTCGGGATACGATGTCCGTGAAAGCAAAAGGCGCGTTCCTGCCGCCGGGATAACGAACTGATGAAGATCGACTACTACGAAGCTCTGGGTGTTGAAAGAACGGCAGACGATAAGGTGCTGAAAACCGCCTTTCGCAAGCTCGCGATGGAGTACCATCCGGATCGCAATCCGAACAATCCGGAAGCTGAACGCAAGTTCAAGGAAATCGGTGAAGCTTACGAAACGCTGAAGGATCCGCAGAAGCGTGCCGCTTATGACCGGTTCGGCCACGCAGCCTTTGAAAATGGCGGCATGGGCGGCGGCTTCGGCAACGGTTTTGGTGGCTCTGGCGGTTTTGCCGATATCTTCGAAGACATTTTTGGCGAGATGATGGGTGGTGGTCGCCGTCGCTCCAATGGCGGACGCGAACGCGGCGCCGATCTTCGCTACAATATGGAAGTGACGCTGGAAGAAGCCTATGCGGGCAAGACCGCGCAAATCCGCGTTCCAACCTCCATTACCTGCGATGAATGTTCGGGTTCCGGGGCAAAGGCCGGTTCCCAGCCGACCACCTGTACCATGTGTTCGGGTTCGGGCCGCGTTCGCGCTGCCCAGGGCTTTTTCTCGGTGGAACGCACCTGCCCGACCTGTAATGGTCGCGGACAGATGATCAAGGATCCTTGCGGCAAGTGCCATGGTCAGGGCCGCGTCACCCAGGAACGTTCACTGTCGGTCAATATTCCGGCTGGCATTGAGGATGGCACCCGTATCCGTCTTTCCGGTGAAGGCGAGGCCGGTATGCGCGGTGGCCCATCGGGCGATCTCTACATTTTCCTTTCGGTCAAGCCGCATGAGTTCTTCCAGCGCGACGGTTCCGACCTTTATTGCAAGGTGCCGATCTCGATGACGACTGCGGCGCTTGGCGGCCAGTTCGAAGTTTCGACACTCGATGGCACGCAGACAAGGGTCAAGGTTCCGGACGGCACACAGAACGGCAAGCAGTTCCGCCTCAAGGGCAAGGGCATGCCGGTTCTGCGTCAGGCCGCCGTTGGCGATCTTTATATACAGATCGACATTGAGACGCCGCAGAACCTGTCCAAACGCCAGCGTGAACTGCTGGAAGAGTTCGAAAAACTTTCCTCGCAAGAGAACAGCCCGAAATCAGCGGGGTTCTTCTCAAGGATGAAAGAATTCTTTGAAGGTATCGGTGAATAATAAAGGGAGCCTTTTGGCTCCCTTTTTTGTTCTTTTCCTTATTCACGCCTTGCTTAGGGAATTCAAAGCGGCATAAACTTGTCCAATAACGACAATGGGAGCAGCAAGAATGGCAGGACAGCTCGGCAGGAAACTGGCCGCTAAGTTCGATGAGGAGATCCGTTTTTTCAAGGGATGGATAGACGGGCCGAAAGCGGTCGGCGCTATTTTGCCGACGAGTTCCATTACCGCGCGCCGTATGGCGAGCGTCATCGATACCGGTTCCGGTCTTCCGGTTCTGGAACTCGGACCGGGCACGGGCGTGATTACCAAGGCGATCTTGAAACAGGGCGTGAAACCTGCTGACCTCTATTCCATCGAATATTCGCAGGATTTCGTGGATCACTTGAATACGATCTTTCCGGAGGTCAACATCATTCAGGGCGATGCCTTCGATCTCGATAGCGCGTTGGGTGAGAAGAAAGACCAGAAATTTGACTGCATCATCTCTGCGGTGCCGATGCTCAATTTCCCGATGGACAAGCGCATCCAGCTCGTGGAAAGCCTGCTTTCGCGCATTCCACACGGACGGCCTCTGATGCAGATCACCTATGGTCCCTTGCCACCGGTTCCAGCCGGTCGCGGCAATTATACGGTCCAGCACTATGATTTCGTGGTGCGCAATGTGCCACCGGCGCAGCTTTGGGTTTATCGCAGCCCCTTGGTCTAGTTTTGTGCGAGGCTTTTCATGACTGCACGTATTCTCGTCTTCGCGGGTTCAGTTCGCATCGGCGCGTTTTCCGGCCATATGGCAGATGCCGCCGAGAAAGAATTACGGGCGCAAGGTGCTCAGGTCACGCGTATCACGCTTGCCGACTATCCGCTGCCGATCATGGATCAGAATCTGGAAAACGAGCATGGCGTTCCCGAGAACGCCATGCGACTCGGTCGCCTGTTTGCCGAACAGGACGGTCTGATGATCTGCTCGCCGGAATATAATGCATCGATCCCGCCGCTTCTGAAAAACACCATCGATTGGGTCAGTCGCATTTCAAGGGACGGAGACAGGCCGTTCAGGCCTTATGCTGGTCTGACTGTCGGCCTCTGTTCCAGCTCCGACGGTATGTTTGCCGGTATGCGTGGACTCTACCACCTGCGCGCCGTTCTGATGAATGTCGGCGTACAGATCGTCACCGAGCAATGCTCGGTCGGTCATGCATCGGTGGCGTTCAATGACGATGGTACGCTGAAAGAAGAACGCAGCGCGAGAATGCTCTCCGCTGTCTGCCGTAGCCTCATCGCACGGGTGGAAGAAGCAAAAAGCTGATTCCGTCTCTTTCGTAACGAGTCTTGTTGTGCGAAGAGAATAAAAATCACCACGGAGACTCTCATGACGACGACAGATTTGCGCGATCAAGCATCCGGGCGCTTGATCGTGGGCCTCGACGTGCCGACCACCGCCGATGCTGAGAAGGCGGTCGAAGAGCTGGGCGACACTGTTTCCTTCTACAAGATCGGCTATCAGCTGGTTTTTGCGGGTGGTCTCGATTTCGCAAAAAGCCTTGTGGCGGCGAAGAAGAAAGTCTTCCTCGACATGAAGCTGCTTGATATCGACAACACCATCGCGAAGGGTGTTGAGAATGTCGCGAAGATGGGTGTTTCCATGCTCACGCTGCATGCCTATCCGAAAGCGATGCGGGCAGCGGTGGAAGCCGCCAAGGGATCGGACCTCTGCCTGCTCGGCGTGACGGTTCTGACCTCAATGGACAATGCCGATCTGCGGGAAGCAGGTTATTCTGACGATGCCGAAACGCTGGTGCTGAAACGCGCCCTTCAGGCGCGTGAGGCTGGTATGGGCGGCATTGTTGCTTCCGCGGTCGAAGCGGCAGCCATCCGTCAGGCGGTCGGCCCGGATATGGCCATCGTTACGCCGGGCATTCGTCCCGCCGGTTCGGAAAAGGGCGACCAGAAACGGGTCATGACCCCTGCGGATGCCTTGAAGGCCGGAGCCAGCCATCTGGTCGTTGCCCGTCCGATTGTTGGTGCCGTTGATCGCAAAGCCGCTGCCCTTGCCATTCTCGACGAAATGCGTTCCGTTGCCTAGAGCATTTCCAGCGAAAGTGCGAAGCGGTTTTGCGCGGGATAATGCGGTGGAAAAGATTGCGAGTTAGTGGAGGAAACAGCATGACTAAAGCCTACTGGATTGCCCGTGTGGATGTCCGTGATCCCGAGCGATACAAGGATTATGTTTCAACGGCGAAACCGGCATTTGAACGTTATGGTGCAAATTTCATCGCACGTGGCGGCACGGCTGATGCAGTTGAGGGACAGGGTCGCGCCCGCAACGTGATCATCGAATTCGAAACCATGCAGCACGCGCTCGATTGCTATAATTCGCCGGAATATCAGGCGGCGAAGGCGATCCGCCAGACGGTTGCGGATGGTGAAATCGTCATCGTCGAAGGCGTTTAGAGCGCCGATCAGATAGGATCTGATCGGCGCTCTAACCTATTATATTTTAAGCATAATCTTATTGATCCTCATTTCACTCCGGTCGGATTATGCTCTAAAATCAAAGGGCCCACAGGGGCCCTTTGATTTGCTGTTTAGAGCCGGACCGGTGGATCGTGCCGTCCGGCAAGCGTCAGATCGAGCAGCAGAACCTTTCCGGCATGGGGATCGGAACGGCGAGCCTCTTCGTCGAGGCCTTCATTGGCGCTGGTCACGATCATCACCGTTGCATCCGGTCCGACAAAAGCAGGGCATGATGGCTGGCGGACCGGCAGTGAAATCGAGCGGATCAGGCGGCCTTGCGATGAATAGGCATTGAGCGAACTGCCCCCCCAACAGGCATTCCACAGCGTACCTTCCGCATCAACAACCGAGCCATCGACACCGCCGTCTTCGATGCGGTGATGGAAGACGCTTTTGTCGGATATCGGCAATCCGGTTTCGGGGTCCGTGTCGACACGCCAGATGATATTGCGATCAGTATCGGCGAAATAGGCGACCTTGCCATCAGGAGAGAAGCAGATCGAATTGGTGATCGTGATGCCGGAGAACAACTTTTTTACCTGACCCTCGCGATACCACCAGATCGAGCCTGCATCGGTCTCGGCTTTTTTGCCCATCGTGCCGATCCAGAACGATCCTGATGGATGCACACGCGCATCGTTGGAACGGGTGACGTCATTCTCGGCTTCAAGTGGATGATGAAGAGTCAATCGCCCATTGGCGCGCTCGCGAATGAACAGCCCATGCTCACTGACGATCAGCTGCCGGTCACGGTCGATAACGGCGAGGGCGCTGGCCTTCATGCCGAGCGCATGGACGTGAATTTCGCCGCTGTCCCAGTTCTTCTCGATCAGTTTCTGACCGAGAATATCGAACCACCAGACATTTCCGCTCAGTGGATCGTAGCCGGGGCCTTCGCCCAGTTCTGCTACATGGTCGGCAAACAGGGTAGTTTTAACGACGGTCACTTTTTCCTCCCGAGACGCGCGAAGCGATTGCATCCAACATAATCAACGGATGAAAGCTGATCCAGTTCAACTTCAAGCATTGTAAGTGCACAACAGACACCCGAGAACGGATTGAGAGAAAGGACTATGTTGCCCAGTCATTCCGTTTTAGATTTCCCGCAACTTCGAATCGCGAGGAAATCATGGCTCTCAAAGTCGCGGTCCAGATGGACCATATCAGCACGGTGAACATTGCGGGCGACACCACATTCGCCCTTTCGCTCGAGGCGCAGAAGCGCGGTCATGAGCTTTACCATTATACGCCAGACCGGCTTTCGATGCGCGATGGCGTCGTTTCCGCCCGCTTGGAAAAGATGGAAGTGCGCGACGTCAAGGGCGATCACTATACGCTGGGTGAGCCGATCCGCCGCGACCTGTCGGAAATGGATGTGGTGCTTCTGCGTCAGGACCCGCCCTTCGACATGAACTATATCACCACCACCCATCTTCTGGAGCGGATTCACCCGAAAACACTGGTTGTCAACGATCCGGCATGGGTGCGCAACAGTCCCGAAAAAATCTTTGTGACAGAGTTTCCCGACCTGATGCCGGAAACGCTCATCACCAAGGACCCGCAGGAAGTCATGGATTTCCGTCGCGAGTTCGGCGACATCATTTTGAAGCCACTTTATGGTAATGGTGGTGCGGGCGTCTTCCATCTGGCCGATGGTGACCGCAACCTGACCTCGCTTCTGGAAATGTTCGGTCAGCTCTTCAAGGAGCCGTTCATTGCACAACGTTATCTGAAGGACGTACGCGCCGGCGACAAGCGCATCATCCTGATTGATGGTGAACCTGTCGGCGCAATCAATCGCGTGCCGTCGGAAACCGATGCCCGTTCCAACATGCATGTCGGCGGGCGTGCGGAACAGAGCAAGCTAACGCCACGTGAACGCGAGATTTGCGAGCGCATTGGCCCGTCACTGAAAGAACGTGGTTTCATTCTGGTCGGCATTGATGTGATCGGCGACTACATGACCGAAATCAACGTTACCTCTCCAACTGGTATCCGCGAAATCCAGCGTTTCGACGGGACTAATATCGCGGCCCTGTTCTGGGATGCGGTAGAAGCCAAGCGTTAATTTGTTCTCTTAACGTTCTTGAACTTGCCGCTCGCTCGTGCTTAACTCTCTAAGTTGTATTTGAGTCTTTACTCACTTAAGAGATGTGGTGCGTGGCGAGCGGGGGCACATGGTCGCGCGGGTTGGAACAGTTGCTTTTCAAGGCATAGAGGCTGTGCCTGTCGACGTGCAGGTGATGGTCGCGCCGGGCAAGATGGGCATGTCCATTGTCGGCTTGCCGGACAAAGCCGTGGCAGAAAGCCGGGAGCGTGTGCAAGCAGCGTTGCACGCCTCGGGCCTTTCCATGCCGACCAAGCGGGTGACGGTTAATCTGGCACCTGCCGACCTGCCGAAAGAAGGGTCGCATTATGACTTGCCCATTGCTGTCGGGCTTATGGCGGCAATCGGTGCCATTCCGGCGGATGCAATACAGTCCTATCTCGTTCTGGGTGAATTGTCGCTCGACGGTTCGATAACACCGGTGGCAGGCGTCCTGCCTGCTGCAATCGGTGCGAACCGGGATGAGAAAGGACTTATCTGCCCTTATGCTTGCGGGCCAGAGGCAGCGTGGGCGGGTGCCGATATCGATATTCTGGCTCCGCGCAGTCTCATCGCCCTTGCCAACCATTTTCGCGGCACGCAGGTTCTGACCCGACCGGAACCATCCATGCGGCTTTCCGGTGAAACGGAACTCGATCTTGCCGATATCAAAGGGCAGGAGACCGCCAAGCGAGCGCTTGAGATCGCTGCTGCGGGCAATCACAATCTGTTGCTTGTCGGGCCACCGGGATCCGGCAAATCCATGCTTGCTCAGCGATTGCCATCCATTCTGCCGCGCCTTTCTCCGCGCGAATTGCTGGACGTATCGATGATCGCCTCGATTGCGGGTGAGCTTTCGGGTGGAAAACTGTCAGATCGCCGTCCGTTCCGCGCGCCGCATCATTCGGCGTCCATGGCGGCAATGGTCGGCGGTGGACTGCGTGCGCGTCCGGGCGAGGTATCGCTTGCGCATAACGGCGTGCTGTTTCTGGATGAGTTTCCGGAATTCTCGCCACAGGTGCTAGATTCCTTGCGTCAGCCACTCGAAACCGGCGAATGTCTCATTGCACGAGTCAATCATCGCACCAGCTATCCAGCGCGCTTTCAACTGATCGCCGCCATGAATCCCTGCCGTTGCGGTATGGCGGGCGAACCCGGTCATGTCTGCGCGCGGGGCCCCCGTTGTCAGGCCGATTATCAGGCGCGTATTTCAGGCCCGCTCCTCGACCGTATAGACTTGCGGGTGGATATGCCTGCCGTCTCTGCCTTCGATCTCATCAAACCATCCCGGTCGGAAACGAGCGAGACGGTCGCGCAACGCGTCTCCCGCGCTCGTGCGATTCAGACCCAGCGTTATTCAGCGCTCGGTCTGGAGCCGTCCCTGACCAATGCCTATTGCTCGGCCAAACTGATCGAACAGGTTGCTGAGCCGGATGCGGCAGGCCTCAAGCTTTTGCGTGACGCAAGCGAGCAGATGCGTTTTTCTGCCCGCGCTTATCATCGCATTCTGAAGGTCGCCCGGACGCTGGCCGATCTGAACGGGAGCGACAAAGTCGGTCGCATTCATTTGGCCAGCGCCATATCCTATCGCATGGGTGCGGAAAGGCTGGTTTCCGCAGCCTGAACATCTTCTACGACGTCACGTTTTCAAGCGTCGTCATCCGATCACGCGATTGCACGCGAATCTCGCCATTGTTGAGAAAGAGGCATGTATCGAACAATGTGAGATCAAGCGGGTTGGGAAGCCGAACATCCTCGATCCCTGGGCACGGCTTTGCCGCTGGATCAAAGGAACGGTCGATTTGCGATATACACAGAATGGTGAGCCTTCGCTTTGAAGCAAATGACCTGAGCGCCGCAATCTGGGTCGACAGGTCGGGTTTTTCCCGCTTCTGATCGAGAATCTGCAGATAATCGACGATCACGACGGTTCCAGCCGAAGCAGCGTCGAGTTTGGCGATCATATAATCCGCGCAGATGGCATCCGAGCAATCGAAACGGAATAGATGCCGGAAGTTATCGCGATCGACGCCGAGTGCCTTGAAGCGTCCGGCGATATCCGTCTCAGTGTATTCAAGCGAAAAGAAAAGGCCGTAATTGCCATCTCGCATGGCCTCAATCATTATATCAAGACTCAACAGGGTTTTCCCATGGCCCGGTCTGGCGCCAATCAGCACCATGCTGCCGGACTTGAGATAGCCATAGATTTCGCGAGCAGAAACGGGAGCGGATGTGTTGTCAACGAGCAGGCTCCAGCTTCTGTAACCCTCCTGCGCGGCAACGCGATCAAGCGCTTCATGAAGTGGAATATCAGCATCATTTGCCAAACGCCTGGCAAGCCGCTTCAGGTGATAGATAGGGGACGATAACCGCATCGATAAACCTCCTGTGACGAGCTGTCATTGCAGTCCCTCCTTGTGCATGTGCCCGAACAGTTGGTTCGATGATTTCATCTTCCTGCATGAAAAATGCTTTCCCGAACGGAGGGGGGAGGCTTGGAAGCAGCCAGAATCGGAGAATAACGCAAATGGTCAGTCTGCGGAACTGCTATGTAGCTTAGACAGTACGACGAGGAAATTTCAGCGTGGCGCTATCGGCTTCCAGTGATGGAGGACGGACCGGTCTTCGCAAGAATAACACCAGTAATGGCCCTGAAAGGGCTGATCATACTGGCGGCTGATTGGACGTCCGGCCAGA
This sequence comes from Brucella sp. MAB-22, assembly GCF_025908475.1. Classification (NCBI taxonomy): domain Bacteria; kingdom Pseudomonadati; phylum Pseudomonadota; class Alphaproteobacteria; order Hyphomicrobiales; family Brucellaceae; genus Brucella; species Brucella sp. MAB-22. The sequence goes on from NZ_CP109782.1 coordinate 2,682,946, forward strand.
AAGCAGAGCAGCAGCGTACCGGCACCACCGTGGCCGACGATAGCGATATCGTCAGAATTTCCAAGCCGCTTTACCGCTTCAAAACCTTCCACGATGCGTTGTTGCACATCGATGGCCCGCTCCCAGCCGCGAATACTTGCTTCGGGTGCGGAAAAGAACTGGTCGGCTACAGTCTCGTGTTGTTCGGCGGGCAGGAAGCCAGTGGCGCTTCGGTCGATCTCCTTAAAGCGGCTGTCGGTCAACGGACTGACTCTTAAAATATCCGCCAGAATTTCAGCAGCTTCAATTGCCTTTGCTTCCGTGCTGGACCAGATTGATGTGATCGATTGCAGTTCCGGCTGGCTGGCAAAGGAGCGCATCCGTTCAATTCCGCGCTCCGACAGGTTCCACGACGGAACAGGCTTTGCGGGATCGATCACGACTTCCGGATGCGAGATAAAGTAGATTTTCGTCATGCGCGCCCCAAATAGCCGTATCATTGTAAACAATAGGGCGCATTTCGCGCCCTGTTGCCAACCCATTGAGTTCATATTCTGAACGTTACAAGGCCATTCTCATCGATGGCCCAGGCCGGGTTCCATGCAATTTCCCAGGCGTGATCGTCAGGATCGGCGACATAGCCGCGAAAACCACCATGGCTCGGCGCGTCAGCCGAACGCACCAGCTTGCCACCAGCCCCAACCAACCGGTCCATCAATGGCGCGACATCCGTTTCCAGTTCCACATTATGTGCAAGAGAAAATGCGCCGGGCTGCTGGAGGCCTTTGCGGTTCATATCGGTTTCGAGCGAAGCTTTCAGGAAGGTTCCGAGAACGAAACCGTTCATCTGATAGAAGATGATTTCTTCATTCTCGAAAACAGGCACCCAGCCGAAGCCCTGCGTGTAAAAACGACGTGAGCACTCGAGGTCGGCGATACCAATTGTAATGACGGAGATCTGCTGTTTCATAACCAAGACCTTTTGTTCTCCAATGCAGCATTGCATCGGCGTGTAAGGTCAAGGGACTCAACGCATTTGCCGAAATGAAAACAATTGCGAAGGCCAGGACCCGCTTTACAACGGGGATCGGGCTAACCGCACCGACCTCTCCTTTTTAGACCCGGAATGAATAGCACATTCCGGGACGTTTTCAAAAACATATGGGGAAGGTTTTGTGTCAGCGTACCGAACCGACGAGGAGATTGTCCGGGCCTTCGATGGTGACCCAGCGACCGGTATCGTTGGCTGCCTGACGCTTCAGATAAGTATAATCGGTCTCGTTCCAGCGCATAACTTCATCGGTCAGATTGTCGAGAACGAAATCACCGCGATCCGTGCGAACGGTGAGGACTGCATGACCTTCGCCGTCCGGCTTGCGAACGACAGTGATCAGAAGATCCGTGATCGGAATGCCGGCCTTCTGCAATTCACGCTGCTTCAGCAGGACGTAATCTTCGCAGTCACCAACGGTCGTCGGGTAAGCCCAGTATTCCTCGACGCCATAGATTTCCATGTCGGTCATCGGCTTGATGCGTTCATTGACCGAAAGATTGATCTCGACGATGCGCTGCCAGTTTGAATGGTTGAGCTGCAGTGCGCGGGTGTCGCGACTGGTGATGCCGCATTCCTTGGCTTCGCGCTTGCAGAATTCATAATGTCCAATCGGCTGCGAGGTCAGCTTGCCGGTCTGCATGAAGTCGCCGGAGGCGGCTTGTGCACCAAAGCTTGTCATCAGCAGCGAAACTGCAAAACCGGCGACTGCCATAATCTTTGTGGTCGAGCGAACAACGCAAAACATACTCAACGCCCTTTGGCTCTTGCCAGTTACTCATTTGTTAACGAAACGTTAATGTCTGAAATACTCTGGAGTCAATTCAGTTCATCTTGGGGTCGCCGGACTTCTTAATTAATGGTTAACGCGGGTGGCGCCAAAAATTGCAATTATTGATTGAATTTAGCGGCTGAGCGGAACCGATCAGGCGGTAAAAATCACTCATAATTTTGCCACGGTCCGGGCGCTTGTCTTTTGCCTCGAATAAGCCAATGTTGGTGCCGACCGGATCGTAACGATCCCTTTGCAAAGGCCAAAAGATGACAGGCGCAACGACGCGCAAGGCCACGGCAGACGACATAGATGCGCTCCTGCGCATCGAGGAGCGCTGTTTCGAGGCAGACCGGATTTCTCGCCGTTCATTTCGCGCCCTCATCGCACGACCAACCGCAGAAACCATTGTTGCAACAATGGATGGCGCGGTCATCGGCTATGCGATGATTCTTTTCCGTCATGGCACCGCGCTTGCGCGACTTTACTCGATAGCCGTCGACCCGGAGGCCAAGGTCAAGGGCGTCGGCTCTCTTCTGTTGCAGGCGGCGGAAACGGCAGCTTACGACCACGACCGTCCGTTGCTGCGGCTGGAAGTGCGCGAGGATAATGAACGCGCCATCGCGCTTTACAAGCGGCATGGCTACCGCCCCATTGGACGCTATCTCGATTACTACGCTGACCATTCGGATGCGCTGCGTTTCGAAAAGACGGTCCGTGGTGACATTTCGCCGGTCACGGCCTTTCCCTATTACGAGCAGACGACCGATTTTACCTGCGGAGCGGCCTGCCTGATGATGGTGCTTGCCCGGCACAATCGGGAGACGCAGCTCGACCCCGTGCTGGAAGTCCGCCTTTGGCGCGATGCGACGACGATTTACATGATGTCGGGGCCGGGCGGTTGTGAGCCGTTTGGGCTTGCGGTCGCTGCGCATGAGCGCGGTCTGAAAGCTTCGATCATCGTTTCCATCGAGGACATGCTTTTCCTGCAATCGGTGCGTTCGGAGGAAAAGCGCAAGGTGATGCAACTGGCGCAGACCGATTTCCGCCAGCGTACAGAAGCCTATGCAATTCCGGTGGATTATCGCGGTTTCACGCTGCACGACATTCTGGCTGCCTTGCGCCGTGGGGCGGCAGTGATCGTGCTGATCAGCGGTTATCATATGTTCGGCAAGAAAGTGCCGCACTGGGTGCTCGCTCATGGCGAAGATGGGCGGCATATTCTCATTCATGACCCCTGGGTGGAGGAAGAGCTCGGCGAAACCATTGCCGATGCTGCAAATGTCCCTGTTCCCTTCCACATTTTCGACCGCATCGCACGGTTCGGCAGTGATGGGCTCAGGGCGGCCGTTATTCTGGAAAAAAGGACGGACTGATGACGATCTGCGTCATTCTGGTAGGGCGCCTCTCGGATATCGACAATGGGGCGACGCCGCACAAGGTCATGACCACGCGTGACTATCTCGCGCATCCCGCTCTCTTCAACGGGCAGCTGCGCCCGCGCATCATCAACCTGTCGCGCTCCTACGCCTATCAAAGCCGTGGCTATTACGCTTCGCTTCTGGCTGAAGCGCGGGGGCATCGCATCATCCCTTCTGTGGAAACGATGATCGACCTGTCGGAACGGCGACTTTATGAAAACGCTATTCCCGAACTCGAAGACATGCTGAACAAGGCGCTCGGCAAGCATCCGGAAAGGGCGCCCGAAACAATCCACGTGCATTTCGGTTTTGCCGATAACCCCGAGTTTGAGCGCTTCGGACGGCTGCTCTTCGACTGGTTTCGCGCGCCGTCGCTGGAAGTCACGGTCAAGCCCGGTGAATGGGCGCGAATCCAGAAGATCGGCTTTGCGAATATCACCAAGTTTACCAAAGCACAGAAGGAACGCTTCGAGGACGCGCTTGATCGCTATACCCAGCGTGAGTGGCGCGCCGCGCGCCCAAAGGTGCCAGCGCGCTATTCCTTCGCAACGCTGTGCGATCCGAAGGAAGCTATGCCGCCCTCGACCGTTTCAACGCTGAAGCATTGGGCAAGAATCGCAGCCCGGCTCGGGGTGGAAGTGGAACCGATCGGCAAGCGCGATCTGCCGCGGCTTGCCAACTATGACGCACTGTTCATCCGTGAGACGACATCGATCTCCAATCACACCTACCGTTTCGCCCGGCGGGCGCAGCAGGAAGACATGCCGGTGATTGATGATCCAATTTCCATGATCCGCTGCACCAACAAAGTTTATCTGCACGAATTGATGCAGGCGAACGACGTGGCGGTTCCGCCGACGGTGATGATTGCGGGTGAGGAGGATCTGGAGCGCGCCGCCGATATGCTCGGCTTTCCGATGGTCATAAAGATACCGGATTCGTCATTTTCGCGCGGCGTGAAGAAGGTGAAGGATTTTGCCGAACTGAAATCGCTCGCCACTTTATGGCTGGAGGATAGTGATCTTCTGCTGGCGCAGAAATACATGCCGACGAAGTTCGACTGGCGTGTTGGCGTTCTCGACGGAAAGCCGCTTTTCATCTGCCAGTACATGATGGCCAAGAACCATTGGCAGATCGTCAAGCACGATACGGGCGGCAAGCCTCTGGAAGGCGGGTTTCGTTCCTATGCGCTGGGCGATGCGCCGCCATCGGTTCTGGAAACCGGACTACGCGCGGCACGCTGCATCGGCGACGGACTCTATGGCGTCGATCTGAAGGAAACGGACGATGGCGTGGTGGTGATCGAGGTCAACGACAATCCCAATCTTGAACACGGGATCGAGGATGCCGCCGAAAAGGACGAGGTCTGGATCAAGCTGACCCGCTGGTTCACCGACCGGCTGGACCGGAAATAGGCATGTCACCCAAAAGTGGGAACCGGTTTTGGGCAAGGAAATGCCGAAAACAATTCGATGGAGCATTTCTAACGATCGAACTTAGATCGGAAATGCTCCATATCCAGCAGTCGGACGAAATGTCGCCGAAATCAAAGCGGCGTAAAGCAGACCTTGGTGTGTCCCGCGCCGATGAAGCCAAGGCGGCCTGCGGCACCCTTCGACAGGTCGAGGACGCGTCCCTTGATGAACGGGCCGCGATCGTTGATGCGCACGACGAGTGACTTGCCGTTTCTCTGATTGGTAACCTTGACCTTGCTGCCAAGCGGCAGGGTGCGGTGTGCTGCGGTCAGGCCGGCCGGGTTCATACGTTCACCCGAAGCCGTACGGGAAGTGAGGGCGTACCAGGAGGCACCGCCGCATTGCTGTGCTGAAGCCTCGATTGCGGTGGTCGCGAGAAGACCGGTTGCCGCAACGGCGAGCATAGCCATACGGGTCTTGAAAGTCATGCCAGATCCACTAGTTGTTAACGGGGTGTCCCACAGTTGTCGCTGAGAAAGACAATCGCGAACTGGAATCTAAATGTGGCGCTGACGTGGTTCGAATGAGAACATTATGCGATAATTGAATCTATATCGCATCGGGAAAATCATCCTATACTACACGTTGTTTATTTAATCAGATAAACATAACCAAGGAATATTAGGAAAGATTCTGTTTGGTTGCTGTAATACCGTTTACGATTCGTTAGGAATCTGCGGCAGCCTTTGCTGCGCCTTGTTTTCGCGCATTGATTGCAAGAAGAGCTGCTTACCCGGACGGAGGTTCGGTGCGATTGCGTTGCAATTTTTATTTGTAGAACAAGTTTTCATCCTGAGTGGCAAAGTTAAGGAAATAAGGCATTTCGGAGGCAAAGCTGCAATTTATGACTGTGTTTTACAATTCCTTACCGGTCTCAAAAAGTTATCCACAGGGGCTGAAAGGCAGTGGGATGACATTTCTTTGACCGCTGTGAACCTGCACGAAAGCGCTAGAATCCTGTTATAAGCGTCCAGATCAGACGATGGAACGCCATGCAGGACCACCCGGAAAAAGACAGGATCGAGACCGCTTCGCCAGCAATTTCGGCGGGTAAGCGGATACTCTATCTTTGCCTCGGCTTCCTTATGCTGGCGCTTGGCATCATCGGTGCTTTCCTGCCGGTCATGCCAACAACGATCTTCATCATTTTTGCCGCTTGGTTCTTTGCACGATCATCGCCGAAGCTTGAGGCTCGCCTGCTTGCCGATCAGCGTTTTGGTCCCCTGGTCATAAAGTGGCGTGAGCGTGGAGCCATTCCGCCACGTGCAAAGCTCTATGCCTGTCTTGGTATGACGGTCGGTTATGGCCTGTTCTGGTGGGGCGCGAAACCCGGCTGGCTGCTGGCAACATCGGTAACTGTTTTCATGCTCGGCTCGGCTGTTTACGTGCTTTCGCGTCCGAGCGAATAATGGCTTCAACCACACCATCGATCGCGATAAGAGTGGCCGAAACCACCATGGGAGCCGCCAATGTCCTTGCCTGCCGTCAATCCGCTGATTAATCGCCTTTCCGCGCCGCCCATTCCAGCGGTACAGGCCTGGGCGCGGGATTATGGCGGGTCGCGTGGTGCTCTGATTGATTTGTCGCAAGCTGTTCCCGGCTATCCTCCGCATCCAGACATGCTGCACTTGCTCGGCGAGGCAGCCGGATCGGTCGCCTCTGCCGGTTACGGTCCGATTGAGGGCGAAAAGGTTCTGCGCGAAGCCTATGCTGCGCATGTCGGACAGCTCTATCGCGCGCGGATCGACGCCTCCAACGTCCATATTACATCCGGCTGCAATCAGGCCTTTATCGCTGCCATCATGTGTGTGGCGCAAAGTGGCGATAGGGTGCTGACCACCGATCCGTTCTATTTCAACCATCGTTCATCGCTGGAAATGCTCGGCATCGCTTCAGGTTCGGTGCCCTGCCATGCCCAGAATGGTTTCATCCCAAGCGCGGAAGATGTCCGGGCTGTGCTTCGTCCGGGTATTGCGGCGCTGGCGCTTGTTTCCCCGAACAACCCAACGGGGGCAATTTATCCGGATGGGCTCCTTGCAGAAATTTATGCGCTCTGTCGCGACAATGGAACATGGCTCATTCTGGACGAGACCTATCGCGATTTTATGGCCGATGCCAATGAACCGCCGCATCGGCTTTTTGACGAGGCGGACTGGTCGTCGCATCTGATCCAGCTTTACAGCTTCTCAAAATCGTTCTGCATTCCGGGGCACCGGCTTGGTGCGATTGTCGCGGGCAAGGCGATGGTCGAGAACGTTGCAAAAGTCATGGACAATCTGCAGATATGCGCAAGCCGCGCGCCACAGATCGCGGTCGCACGCGCCATCGAGCCGTTGACCGGCTGGCGTGACGATAATCGCGGCGAGATTGCAAGGCGTGCCTCTGCATTGCGGTCGGTCATGGCCAATATCGAAGGCTGGCATGTGGAAGCAATTGGCGCCTATTTCGCTTTTGTGCGTCATCCTTATCCGGATGCCTCATCGGTCGAGGTGGCCGAGCGCCTTGCGAAGTCACTCGGCATCATCACCTTGCCGGGCCGGTTCTTCGGTGAAGGACAGGAAGCGTTTCTGCGCTTTGCCTTCGCCAATGTCGATGTTTCGGGGATTGAAGATCTCGGTGCGCGTTTGCCGCATTTTTAAAGCCCGAAATATTTGCCGGTTCAAGGCACGGCAAAACCCCACAAAATCACTGGCAAGCGGCTCTGATACAAACCTGTAACAATAGTGTCATATGAATGTAATATAGAGCGCGTAGAGGGCTAACGACGCCACATCGTCATATGTCTTTTACAACAGGAGCCGCAGCTCATGAACAAGATGATTTCCTCGACCGCAGCGCTTGCCATCGCTGCCGTTATGTCGGTTTCCGCCGCTCAGGCGCGCGATCAGATTCAGGTTGCCGGTTCCTCGACCGTTCTGCCTTATGCGAAGATCGTCGCCGAGACCTTCGGTGAAACCTTCCCGAACTTCAAGACGCCGGTTGTTGAATCGGGCGGCTCGGGCGCAGGCATCAAGGAATTCTGCAAAGGCGTCGGTGAAAACACCATCGATATCGCCAATGCATCGCGCGCCATGAAGGACTCGGAACTGAAGTCGTGCATCGACGCTGGCGTCAAGGATGTTCAGGAAGTGCGCTTCGGCTATGACGGCATCGTCTTCGCGACCGACGCCAAGGGTCCGGATTGGAAGCTGAAGCCGGAAGATGTCTACAAGGCTCTCGCAGCCAAGCTCGTCGTCGACGGCAAGCTGGTCGACAATCCGAACACCAAGTGGAATCAGGTCAACCCGAACCTTCCGGACTGGGACATTGCTGCCTATATCCCAGGCGAAAAGCACGGCACCCGCGAAGTGTTTGAAGAAAAGGTTCTCGCCGACGGCTGCAAGCACTCCGGCGCTCTGGACGAAATCAAGAAGACCGGTCTTGACGACAAGGCTGCCGCTTCCGCCTGTATCGCAGTGCGCAAGGACGGCAAAGCTGTCGACATCGACGGCGATTATGCCGAAACGCTCGCCCGCATCGACTCCAACAAGACCGGCGTTGGTGTATTCGGCCTCTACTTCTTCGAAAACAACGCTGACAAGCTGAAGGTTGCGACCGTCAACGACATCACCCCTTCGGCTGAAACCGTCGCTTCGGGCGAATATCCGGTGTCGCGTCCGCTGTTCTTCTACGTGAAGAAGGCTCACCTCGGCGTTATCCCGGGTCTGAAGGAATATGTTGAGTTCTTCCTGAATGACCAGATGATCGGTCCTGACGGCCCGCTCGCCGAATATGGTCTGGTTCCGGCTCCGGACGCAGAACGTGAAGCACAGCGCGCCGCCTTCACCGAAGGCAAGACGCTGGCTGCGAAGTAAGTTTTAATCTGTGGAACGCGGGGATGACGAATCTCCGCGTTCTTCTCCTTTCGCGCCTTTGCACTATGACAGGCGCATCCACGTGGAACGGCATGGGTGGAAGCTGCACCTAAAACCGTCCGCATTCATCAGGGCAACCGGGGAAATTGAATGTCCTTCTTTCTGGTTCTCGTCAGTATCGTTGCAATCGGGCTGATCGGATTCTTCATAGGCCGCCAGCGTGCCGTTGCGCTGGACAAGGCGCAGTCTGCTTCCGCAAAAGCCTCGCCGACCGAGAAAATGCATTCCCGCCCGCATTATCATGGCTGGTGGGTTTTCCTCGTTTCTGCATTGCCTGCGATTCTGTTTCTCGCTGTATGGGCCGTTGGAACGTCGGTCTATCTCGATCACAGCGCGACCGCCCGTCTGCCGGATGCTATCGAGGACGGCTCTTTCACCAATCGCAGCCTGCAGCTTGGCATGGTGCGTGGTCTGGCCAACGGGCTTGACCGGCTGACGCCTGCCGAACTGGAAAGCTTCCCGGCAAACTATCAGGATGCTCGCGCCGTTCTTGCATCCAAGGGCGTGGCGCTCGCGACTGAAGGCCAGGATTACATGGTGCCTATCGCGCTTTACCTGAAAAAGGCAACGGCGCTGACACACACCATCGGTTCGGCTGTTTCCTTGGTGATCGCCATCGCAGGTCTGATCTTCGGCCTTTCCACGATCAGCCGCCGCATGCGTGCACGCAATAATGTCGAGCGTATCGTTCTCTGGGGGCTGATCGCCGCATCCGGTATCGCCATTCTGACGACCGTCGGCATCATCTGCTCGATGTTGTTCCAGACGATCAGTTTCTTCCAGTCAGTCTCGCCGTGGGAGTTCTTCTTCGGCACTGTATGGGACCCGCGCTTTGCCGCCGCCGGCTCGGGTGGTGAGACAGGCCAGTTCGGTCTCATTCCGCTTCTGGCTGGTACACTTTACATCGCCCTTGTGGCCATGCTGTTCGCTGTTCCAGTCGGCTTGTTTTCGGCCATCTACATGGCAGAATATGCGTCGCCCCGAGTGCGCACGATCGTCAAGCCGGTCCTTGAGCTTCTGGCCGGTATTCCCAGCATCGTTTACGGTTTCTTCGCCCTTGTGACAGTCGGGCCCTTCCTGCGCGATCTCTCGATTGCCATTGCAGGCGGTCAGGGCTTCATCATGGCGCAGAGCGTTCTGACCGCTGGTCTCGTCATGGGCGTGATGCTGATCCCCTTCGTGTCCTCGCTCTCCGATGACATCATCACAGCCGTGCCGCGGACATTGCGCGACGGTTCGCTTGGTCTTGGTGCAACCCGCTCCGAAACCGTCAAACGTGTTGTCCTTCCTGCCGCTTTGCCCGGAATTGTCGGCGCGCTTCTGATGACCGCATCCCGCGCCATCGGCGAAACCATGATCGTGGTTCTTGCCGCCGGTGTTGCGGCACGCATCAACATCAATCCTTTCGAGGCGATGACCACCATCACGGTGAAAATCGTCAACCAGCTCACCGGCGACCTTGAGTTCAACTCGCCGCAAACGCTGGTGGCCTTTGCACTCGGCATCACGCTTTTCGTCCTGACGCTGATCATGAACATCTTTGCGCTGCATATCGTGCGCAAGTACCGGGAGCAGTACGAATAATGACCGATACGACCTTCAACGCCAGCGGCGCCACGGCACAGCCGACGCGCCGCGATATCGGACTGAAACGCCGCTACGCTGCCGAACGTCGCTTCCGCTATTACGGTATTGCTGCGATCGCCATCGGCGTGTTCTTTCTGTGCGCGCTTCTCTTCTCGGTGTTTTCCAAGGGCTATACAGCCTTCTGGCAGACGACGCTTTATCTGCCGGTCAAGCTTGAAGAAAAGGTGATTGACCCGGGCAACAAGCGCGCGACCGATCCGAATGTGCTGATCACGGCCAATTATCCGCTGCTGGTGCGCAATGCATTGGCCGAAAAACTGGGTGTTGCTGCGACAGACCGTCCGGCGATGCGTGATCTGGGCCGCTTCTATTCCGACGGCGTGCGCATTCAGCTGCGCAAGATGGTGATGGACAATCCATCGCTCATCGGCACGACGCAGACCGTTCCTGTTCTGGCCGGCGCCGACATCGATTCTGCCTTCAAAGGTCAGATTGACCTTTCCGTGCCGGAGACGAGCCGTAAGGTTTCTGACCGTCAGGTAGGCTGGATGAAGATGCTTTCGGAAGAAGGCGTCATGAAGGAGGCCTTCAATACAGGTCTCTTCACCTTCGGTGCCTCCAGCCGTCCGGAAACCTCCGGTCTCGGCGTCGCGCTTGTCGGTTCGCTCTACATGATGCTGATCGTTCTCGGTCTGTCGCTGCCTATCGGCGTCGCCGCTTCAATCTATCTGGAAGAGTTCGCCAAGAAGAACCGTTTCACCGACATGATCGAGGTGAACATCAACAACCTGGCAGCGGTTCCGTCCATCGTGTTCGGTCTGCTCGGGCTTGCTGTCTTCATCAATTTCTTCGGCCTGCCGCGTTCGGCGTCACTGGTCGGTGGTCTGGTGCTGACGCTGATGACGCTTCCCACCATCATCATCGCGACCCGCGCCGCCCTTCGCGCGGTGCCGCCGTCGATCCGCGCTGCGGCCCTCGGTCTTGGTGCATCGAAAACACAGATGGTGTTCCACCACGTCCTGCCGCTTGCCGCACCCGGCATCCTGACGGGAACGATCATCGGCCTTGCCCATGCGCTTGGTGAAACCGCACCGCTTCTTCTCATCGGCATGGTGGCTTTCGTCGCCGACGTGCCGTCCACGCCAATGGATCCAGCGACGGCATTGCCTGTACAAATCTACATGTGGGCGAATGAAGCAGAACGCGCCTTTGTGGAACGCACGTCAGGCGCTATCATCGTCCTGCTTCTGTTCCTTGCCGTGATGAATATTGCAGCAATCATTCTGCGCCGCCGCTTCGAGCGCCGCTGGTAAACGGGAGTCGAAAGCTATGAACCTGATGACTGAACGATCTCTCGAGAAAGCCGTAGGAGAAAAGATGAACGCCAACGCCAATTCCATAAAGATGCGCGGCGACAAGGTTTGCGTATTTTATGGCGAGAAGCAGGCGCTGTTCGACGTCGATCTGGAAATCCAGGAAAAGATGGTCACGGCGCTGATCGGCCCTTCGGGTTGCGGCAAGTCTACCTTCCTGCGTTCGCTTAACCGCATGAACGATACGATCGAAGGCTGCAAGGTCGGTGGCAAGATCACGCTCGACAATGAAGACATCTACGATCCGAAGATCGATGTCGTCGAACTGCGCGCCCGTGTCGGCATGGTGTTCCAGAAGCCGAATCCGTTTCCGAAGTCGATTTATGAAAATGTCGCCTACGGCCCACGCATTCACGGTCTCGCCCGCACCAAGGCCGATCTTGAAGAAATCGTCGTGACGAGCTTGCAGAAGGCGAGCTTGTTCGAGGAAGTGAAGGATCGTCTGCACGATGCGGGCACCGGTCTTTCGGGTGGCCAGCAGCAACGTCTTTGCATCGCACGCGCGATTGCGGTGAGCCCGGAAGTCATTCTCATGGACGAACCGTGCTCGGCGCTCGACCCGATTGCGACCGCGAAGGTGGAGGAGCTGATCGACGAACTGCGCCAGAACTATACGATTGTGATCGTCACGCACTCCATGCAGCAGGCCGCGCGTGTTTCGCAGCGCACCGCCATGTTCCACCTCGGCAATCTGGTCGAAGTGGGTGACACGGAAACCATGTTCACCGCGCCGACCGAAAAGCGCACGCAGGACTACATTACCGGACGCTTCGGCTGATCCGCAACTGCGCTTCAACAGATAGACAGTGCGGCTTCCCCGCAATTTATATTACGAGGTCTACTATGCCGTCTCAGCATACCGTTCGCTCCTACGACGAGGAATTGAAGTTTCTCTCCCATAAGATCGCCGAAATGGGCGGACATGCGGAACGTATGGTCGAGCAGTCGGTCGCCGCTATCGTCAATGCGGACAATGCGCTCGCGCAGCGCGTCATCTCCGACGATCTCATTCTCGATGCCAGCGAGCGCGAGATTGACGACAAGGCTGTGATGATTATCGCCAAGCGTCAGCCCATGGCTGTGGACCTGCGCGAGATCATCGGCTCGATCCGCATCTCTGCCGATCTGGAACGCGTGGGCGATCTGGGCAAGAATATTGCCAAGCGCGTTGCCGCCGTTTCGGAATCACGCCAGCCGGTAAAGCTTTATCGCGGGCTCGAAACACTCGCTGAGCTGGCGCTGACCCAGCTCAAGGATGTTCTCGACGCCTATGCATCGCGCTCGGTGCAGCAGATCAATGTCGTTCGCGACCGCGACGACGAGATTGATGCCATGTACACGTCACTGTTCCGCGAGCTGCTGACCTACATGATGGAAGACCCGCGCAATATTTCCGCCTGCACGCATCTTCTGTTCTGCGCAAAGAATATCGAGCGTATCGGCGATCACGCGACCAATATTGCGGAGACCGTCTACTACATCGTGACCGGCCTGCAAATGCCGGCCGAACGACCCAAGGAAGACCTGAGCCACGGTATTGTCGTGGATGAGGCGCGTAAACCCTGAACTGCAGCCGACCGGACCACGGTCTGGCGGTTGAGAATGAGTGAATAGCGCGGCGGCACGCGGTCGATTGGGGGGATTGTATCCACCGCCCGCCGAATTTGGATAGGGAAATACTGGATGTCACAGGCACCCAAAATCGCTGTGGTAGAAGACGAAGAGGCGCTGAGCGTTCTTCTTCGCTATAATCTTGAGGCAGAGGGCTACCAGGTCGATACAATGCTGCGCGGCGACGAAGCCGAGATCGCCTTGCGCGAGAACGTACCGGATCTGCTCATTCTGGACTGGATGTTGCCGGGCGTATCGGGCATCGAACTCTGCCGTCGCCTGCGCCAATGGCCGGAAACCGAACGCCTGCCGATCATTATGCTGACGGCGCGTGGTGAGGAAAGCGAACGTGTTCGCGGCCTGAGCGTCGGTGCGGACGACTATGTCGTGAAGCCATTTTCGACGCCGGAACTGCTGGCGCGCGTCAAGGCGATGTTGCGCCGGTCGAATCCGAGCATTCTTTCGCACGTGCTGAAAGTGGGCGACCTAGTTCTCGACCGTCAACAGCATCGTGTCTATCGCAAGGAAAAGGAAGTTCGTCTCGGACCAACGGAATTCCGCCTGCTCGAATATTTCATGATGTCGCCCGGTCGTGTCTTCTCGCGTAGCCAGCTTCTGGATGGCGTTTGGGGACCGGACATCTATGTCGACGACCGCACGGTGGACGTCCATGTCGGACGGCTGCGCAAGGCGATCAATGTCGGTCGTGCGCTCGATCCGATCCGCACCGTTCGGGGTGCGGGTTATTCTTTCGGGTGACCGCTGCGGTCATCTCGGCGTCAGGAACTGAACTTGTCCGACCCGCCACGGTATCCGTGGTGGGTCGTTTTTGTTTAAGACCCAGCTTTGCAAGGTGCGGATCGTGCTCGCCCGATTCGCATTGCAACAACCCGAAACGGGTCTCAAAAGCATGATCTCACGCGATGTTACAAATCTGTTGTCAAAGTTGACAAAGAGCAATGGAACCGGCTTGGAAGCAGAAATTCTGCAGAAGATTTGAAACACCACAAATGTGTATGCAAAAAAAGTACAAGCAAAAGCGAATTAAGGCAGCGATATGGCGTGTATTGCGAGACTTTGAATCTCGTTAAATCAATATCTTACCTGAATCGCTAATTCTCGTTAAGGAATTATTAATATATTTAAAGGGCTTGTAGGCACATTCGCAATCTCGATTCGGAATTGTTTTAGGACTTTTCAGCGGTCTCCAGCATTGTTGGGATTTGACCCGCCGCCTTTTTTTGGCCTAAAAATTCCAAAACCTTGAATTCGATTGAGCGACTGTAGGACGTGCGATTTTGATCTTCGTCCTCTTTGACTTGCACCGCAGTCAGACGTTCGCGCACATCGTTCCAGATGTGTTCGCCTGAATGGATGACTGGATCAGTTAAGGGTCCTAACATGAGACTGAGCCATTGACGCGCGCCGCGAAGTGGAAATTGCCCGCTCTTATCGGGCTGGTGATTGCGCCTTTCGTGGTGACCGGTTGCACGACAACCGGAACCTCGGGAAAAGCCAATTCGGAAAAGACGGCGGCAAGCCACGTCAAATCCGTCAATGGCGTGAAGACCTACACCTACACCGCACGGGACAAGAATTGCCTTGAACGTGCGATGTTCTTCGAATCCAATCGTTCGAGTTCCGACGGTCTTCTGGCTGTTGGTACGGTCGTCATGAACCGTCTCGCGTCGGGACGTTATCCGGATACGATTTGCGGTGTCGTCGGTCAGAAGAACCAGTTTGCGCCCGGTGTGCTTACCCGCCAGATGAATTCCAAGGCGCTGCCTGATGTTCAGGCCGCTGCCGACGCGGTTCTGAAGGGTGAGCGTCATCCGAAGCTCAAGAACGCCATGTTCTTCCACACGGCGGGTCTGAAGTTCCCTTACAACAATATGCATTACGTGCTCGTAGCCGGTGGAAATTCCTTCTACGAGAAGCGCAATCGCGACGGTTCGCTGCAAAATCCGGTTCCGCAGGAGCCATACAATCTGGCTATGGCCTATTCGCCGCAATCGCCTTCCGTTCCGCAGGATCCGTCTTATGACGTGACCCTGCCGCAGACCGGTCCAGTTCCGGGAACGGAACCGACCGTTCAGGTGGCACTCGCGGAAGCGGCAAAGGCTCAAAGTGTGGAACAGAGCACTGGTGCTGGTCCGCAGGCCCGTGGCGAACGACTGGCACGCCATCGCGGTGTGGCTGCACCTCAGCAGGAACAGCATATGCAGGTGGCTTCCTACCAGCCGCAATTCGATACGACAGCCCCGCAGCCGACATCGCTTGGCTATGCTCCGGCAAGCCAGAAGCAGGCTGACGCCATTGGCGCGCTTCTTCTGTCCCAGGACCGTCCAGAAGCACCGCTATAAGAGGCGATTTTACAATCAGATAATCTGCAACGCCGGTCTGGTTCTACCTTACCGGCGTTTTGATTTTTCTGGCTGATTGTCGTCGCTTTTCGGCGAAAGTTTCAGCGATAGATCGGGCGATAGATCACCATCGGAGTGTCGTAGAAATCGACCTGATTCTGCCAGGCACGCCGGTCAGCTCTGCGATCGAGGTCCAGTCGCATGAGACAGTTGGCGAAAGCGTCAGTTTTGGCCTTGAAGCCATAGCTGCGGCAGGTCTGTTCGTCGGCCGCACGACGTTGTTCAGGTGTCATGGTCACGCAGCCCGCCAGAAGGCCGATAACGCCCAGCAAAATAAGCATTTTCTTATTCATTACTGTCTGCTTTCTCCTGCAACTGACTGCAGAATTACTATACTGCAAAGGCAGGAAAAAAGGTGGTGAAATTATGCCGTCTGATAAACTGTCGGTGATTCCATATCCAAAAAGGTCTTCCACCCATGGCTCATGAACAGCTGAACCCAGTCATCGATCCGGTGAAACTCGAACGTCTCGCGGAAGTCGCCGTTCGCGTTGGTCTGCAATTGCGCGAGGGGCAGGATCTCGTCATTACCGCACCGGTCGTGGCCTTGCCGCTGGTTCGCCTTATCGCCAAGCATGCTTACAAGGCTGGAGCCGGACTGGTAACGCCATTCTTCGCGGATGACGAATTGGCGCTTGCGCGTTACGAGAACGCATCCGACGCGAGTTTCGATCGTGCGGCAAGCTGGCTCTATCAGGGAATGGCGAAGGCCTATTCGAATGGCGCTGCCCGTTTGGCCATTGCAGCTGATAATCCGATGCTCCTCTCCAGTCAGGACCCGGCCAAGGTTTCACGCGCCAACCGGGCCAACTCGAAAGCTTATCAGCCGGCTCTCGAAAAGATTGCCGGTTTCGATATCAACTGGAACATTGTCTCCTATCCCAATCCGGCATGGGCGAAGCTTATGTTTCCGAACGAACCGGCGGACATCGCGACCCGCAAGCTGGCCGATGCGATCTTCGCGGCTTCGCGCGTCGATGTCGACGATCCGGTCGGCGCATGGGCGGCACACAATGCAGCGCTTCGCACCCGCACCCGCTTCCTGAACGGCAAGGCTTATAGCGCCCTGCATTTCAAAGGTCCGAACACCGATCTGACGGTCGGACTTGCCGACGGTCATGAATGGCACGGCGGCGCGTCTACGGCGAAGAATGGGATTACCTGCAATCCGAACATTCCGACGGAAGAAGTGTTCACCACACCTCATGCACTACGGGTCGAGGGCTATGTGACGAGCACCAAGCCTCTGTCGCATCAGGGCACATTGATCGAGGATATCGCGGTTCGTTTTGAAGGTGGACGAATTGTCGAGGCGAAGGCAAGCCGCGGTGAAGAAGTGCTCAACAAGGTGCTGGATACGGATGAAGGTGCCCGTCATCTGGGTGAGGTGGCACTGGTGCCGCATTCCTCGCCGATCTCGCAGAGCGGGCTTTTGTTCTACAACACGTTGTTCGATGAAAATGCCGCAAGCCACATCGCGCTTGGCCAGTGCTATTCCAAGTGCTTTATCGACGGCGCAAAACTGACACCGGAACAGATTAAGGCGCAGGGTGGCAATTCGAGTCTCATCCATATCGACTGGATGATTGGCTCCGGCCAGATCGACGTCGATGGCATCAATGCGGATGGAACCCGAGAGCCAGTGATGCGCAGCGGCGAATGGGCCAACTGATTATCGCGAATAGAAAAGGCCGGGAATTCCCGGCCTTTTCATTGCATCTGTGAGGTCAGTTCTTTTCCTGAACGTGGGCCTCAAGGAACCACAATGCCTTGTCGAGACCACGGGAAGCGGCGGTAAAAATATCCGCCGTATCGTCGTCACCTGCATCATCTGCATCCTTGATCGACTTGCGCACAAGATTGGCAACGTCGCCATAACGCTCGATCAGTGCAAGCAGATGATCGTGAACGGCATAGATGTCGGTTGGATAAGGCTTGAGCTTGCTTTCCTTGGCCACGACCTGCGTGGTGCCATAGGCCGTTCCGCCGATCTGCACGGCACGCTCCGCAATCGTGTCGACATGTTCATCAAGATCGGCGCGGAAACCATCGAGCATTTCATGAACGGCGATGAACTGCGGTCCCTTGAGGTTCCAGTGTGCCTGCTTGGTGATGAGGGCAAGATCGATTGTCGCGGCTAGATTTTCGTTGAGCAGCGCGATCATTGTCGTCTTCGTATTGGAAGGAAGATCGTTGCGGGTTGCATGCATCGACTTCTTGGACATTTTATCCTCATATCCTGTTGTTCGATCCGGCTTGGAGCGGCTGGGAGATGTCGCTTATGGTCACGGGTGGGTGTTCCAAAGGCAAATGAACCCGCCAGATCATTGTAAGGCTCGATTGCTGAATGGGCCTTGTCGCCGTCAGGACAAAGCAAAAACGTTGCCGCACCCGGTTTTCAAACGTATATCGCCAAGTTTTGTTCCGCGAGAAGGGCTAAAAAACGAAACTGATCCAGCCTTTGGACAAGACTTGGCTTGTCGCGAGGTAAAATCTGATTTACCCGGTTGCGCATGAAGATACTTGCGCTTGATACTGCCGCTTCGTGGTGTTCCGTTGCCGTCTACAATGCCGACGGCGATGTCGTGCTTGCCGATGTGAGCGAAAACATCGGCAAGGGACATGCGGAAGTATTGATGGACTATATCGAACGTGCTGTGACTGAGGCGAAACTGTCGCTCCGCGATATGGATCGGGTAGCGGTCAATATCGGACCGGGATCGTTTACCGGCGTTCGTATCGGTGTCTCGGCAGCACGTGGCTTTGCATTGGCGCTCGACGTTCCTGCCATCGGCATAACGGCGTTCGAAGCGTTGGCTGCGGAAACACAGATACTGTCCCCGGAAAAGCCAATTCTGGTTCTCCTCGACGCGCATCGTGGCGAGATTTATGCGCAATCATTCGATGCAAAAGGGTTGCCGGGCGCGAAGCCGCTGGTTCTGTCGCGAGAGGAAGCGGAGGCTCTTGCTGTTTCTCAAGCGGAAAATACTGTTCTTGCAGGTTCTGCAGCCACTGCGATCAATGACGTGCTTGGTGGCCGTTTCGAGTTGGGCCCGATAGAGCCAACCGCGAAAATCGGCATCTATGCGCGTCTGGCAAGCTTGCGCCAGCCGGGCGATGCGCCGAAGCCGCTTTACATGCGTGGGCCTGATGCGAAGCCGCAGGTCGGGTTTGCGCTGCCGCGCAAGGCTACCGGAGAATAGCCAATGATGGGCTTGCCGTTTGGGCGTTTCGGTCGCAGACAAATCTCGGTGGAGCCGCTTGGCGCACAGGACAGTCATGCGATTCAGCGTATTCATGCAGTCGCTTTCCATCACGGCTGGAGTTCCGACGATTTCAGATCGCTGATCGCACAGGATACGGTTTTCGGTTTTGTTGCCCGTACGGAAGGCAAACCGAACGATGCCTGTGGTTTCGTGCTGGCTCGTCTGGTGGCAGGTGAGGCGGAAATCCTGACGATCGCCGTCGCGCGTGATGTGCAACGCCAGGGCGTCGGGCGCGCGCTGATGGATGCCGTGTTGCGCCATCTCTATCAGGAGCGCGCTGAAACGCTTTTTCTGGAAGTGGATGAGGCCAATGTTGCCGCCCAGGCGCTTTATCGCCGTCTCGGCTTCCAAAAGGTTGGCGACAGACCTGCTTATTATGAAACCGCCAATGGGCGTTCGGCTGCACTGATATTGCGTCGCGACCTGAGTCGTACTCCGGCAGGGCTACGATGATCGGAGCAATCCGCATCTTTCTCGTCGTCGCGGCAATGGTCGCATTGAGCCTGTCGCTTATTCCAGTTCAGTATCTGTTGCTTAAGCTGAAGAACAACTGGAAGCGGCGTCTGCCGACCTTTTTCCATCGTATTGCTGCACGCCTGTTCGGTTTTCGCATCAAGACCGTCGGCCAGATGCACGAGGGCCGACCTTTGTTACTCGTCGCCAACCATACTTCGTGGAGCGATATTATTGTTCTGTCGACGGTCGGTCAGGTCTCCTTCATCGCCAAGTCGGAAGTCAGGAAGTGGCCTGTTTTCGGTATGTTCGCCGTTTTGCAGCGCACTGTTTTCGTGGAGCGGGAACGGCGGGGCAAAACGGGTGAACAGACATCCGAAATCGCAAGGCGTCTGGTAACCGACGACGCTATGGTGCTGTTTGCGGAAGGCACGACCTCGGATGGTAATCGCGTCCTGCCGTTCAAGACAGCGCTTTTTGGTGCCGCGCATGCCGCGATCAAGGAAGCCAATGTACCCGAAGTCGTGGTTCAGCCGGTTGCCATTGCCTATACGGGCGTGCATGGCATGGCCATGGGCCGTTATTTCCGCCCGATCGCATCATGGCCGGGCGACGTCGAGCTGATGCCGCACCTGAAAGGTATCTTGCATGAAGGCGCTATCGACGTTGAAGTGCGTTTTGGCGAGCCGGTCGTCGTAACGGCCAAGACAGACCGCAAGGCGCTGGCTCGCACGATGGAAAACCGGGTGCGTGCGCTTTTGCAAAGCGCGTTGCTGGGACGCGAGATTCCCGAAGAGTGACAACTGCTCGATCGGGCGTTCAGCCCGTTGTTCAGCCAAGTGTTCAGATTGTCACCTTTCAAAATGGTCACAAAAGCTGTAGATAGCCGCGCATGAGCGACAATATTACCGATCTCGAGCCCACGGCAGAGCGCCCCAATGTGCGTAAGGTTTTCGTAAAAACCTATGGCTGCCAGATGAACGTCTACGATAGCCAGCGCATGGCCGACAGCCTTGCAGCGGAAGGCTATGTTGCGACCGATACGCCGGACGATGCCGATCTGGTTCTGCTCAATACGTGCCACATTCGCGAAAAAGCGTCGGAAAAGCTCTATTCCGCGCTTGGCCGTCTGCGCAAGATGAAGGATGCGCGTGAAGCGAATGGCAAGGAACTGACCATCGGTGTTGCGGGCTGCGTGGCGCAGGCCGAAGGGCAGGAAATCCTGCGCCGGGCGCCGAATGTCGATCTCGTCATCGGTCCGCAGACCTATCATCGCCTGCCCAATGCGCTTGCGCGGGTCCGCAGCGGCGAAAAGGTTGTTGAGACCGAATACGCTCTCGAAGATAAATTCGAACACCTGCCGTCGCCCAAGCGCGAGGAAACCCGCAAGCGTGGTGTTTCTGCCTTCCTCACTGTGCAGGAAGGCTGCGACAAGTTCTGTACCTTCTGCGTGGTTCCCTATACACGCGGCTCGGAAGTTTCGCGCAGCGTGAAGCAGATCGTGGCAGAGGCCGAGCGCCTTGCCGACAGCGGCGTGCGTGAGCTCACTTTGCTTGGCCAGAACGTCAATGCCTGGCACGGCGCTGGTGACGATGGTCGCGAATGGGGCTTGGGCGAACTCCTGTTTCGCCTGGCGCGCATTCCGGGCATTGCCCGGCTTCGTTATACGACCAGCCATCCGCGCGACATGGACGACAGCCTGATTGCCGCCCACCGTGACCTGCGCCAGCTGATGCCCTATCTGCATCTGCCGGTACAATCCGGTTCTGACCGCATTCTCAAGGCGATGAACCGCCGTCACAAGGCGGATGAATATGTGCGTCTGATCGAACGCATCCGCGAAGTGAGGCCGGATCTGGCGCTGTCGGGCGATTTTATCGTCGGCTTCCCCGGTGAAACCGATCAGGACTTCGAAGACACGATGCGGCTGGTGCGCGCGGTCAACTACGCGCAGGCCTATTCGTTCAAATATTCGCCTCGCCCCGGCACGCCGGGTGCCGATCTCGACGATCATGTCGAGGAAGCGGTCAAGGATGAGCGTCTTCAGCGCCTTCAGGCTCTCCTGTCCGAACAGCAATATGCATTTCAGGATTCCATGATCGGTCGCGAGATGGATGTGCTGCTTGAAAAGCCGGGTCGTGTCGCGGGCCAGATGGTGGGCCGTTCGCCATGGCTCCTGCCTGTCATCATCGATGACAGCAATGACCGGGTCGGCGACATCATTCATGTGAAAATCACATCCACAGGGACCAATAGCCTTATTGCGCAAAAACTGGCCTGAAGGCATGATGATGTCGAGGCAGAAAATTTCGGCGTATTGAGTCGCTTGCCGGTAATCCTGTCGAGACTTCGATTGCAATGCGTGAACGGTTTGCGTTCACGCATAATCTGGTCTGAAAAGTCGCAACTTTTCAGGATTGTGCTTTAAGGAGATACGGTTGAGCGCTACGGAAAAGCTGAAGTCTGCCAAGCCAACCAATCAAACGCAAAAAAGCCCGACGACCGGGGCCTCGGATATGGCCCACATCGTGCTCACCTTCGACAATAACCGTCTCGCCATCGCGCTTTACGGTCAGTTCGATGAAAATCTGGCCCGTATCGAACAGAAGCTTGGCGTGGATGTCCGCTCCAAGGGAAACCAGCTTTCGATCCGGGGGGAGCCGACCGCAACCGAGCAGGCGCGGCGTGCACTCGATCATCTTTATGAAACGCTGCAGAAAGGTCATGAGCTGACGACGTCGGATGTCGACGGCGCCTTGCGCATGGCAATCGCTGCGGACGACCAGCTGACGCTGCCGACTATGGAAAACAAGGGCAAGCTCTCTGCTGCCCAGATTTCCACGCGCAAAAAGACCATCTTTGCCCGCACGCCGACGCAGGATGCCTATATGCGTGCGCTCGACAGGTCGGAGCTGGTGTTCGGCGTCGGCCCCGCAGGTACCGGCAAGACCTATCTTGCCGTCGCCCATGCGGCGATGCTGCTGGAACGCGGCCTGGTGGAGCGCATCATCCTGTCGCGTCCGGCTGTCGAGGCCGGCGAACGACTGGGCTTCCTGCCGGGCGATATGAAGGAAAAGGTCGATCCCTATTTGCGCCCGCTTTACGATGCGCTTTACGACATGATGCCTGCCGAAAAGGTTGAGCGTGCCATTACGGCAGGTGTGATCGAAATCGCGCCGCTTGCCTTCATGCGCGGGCGCACACTGGCACATTCCGCGGTCATTCTCGATGAAGCACAGAACACGACGTCCATGCAGATGAAGATGTTCCTGACCCGCTTGGGCGAGGGGTCGCGCATGATGGTCAATGGTGATCCGAGTCAGATCGATCTTCCGCCGGGCCAGAAATCAGGTCTCGTTGAAGCGCTTCGCGTGCTGGACGATGTCGAGGGCGTCATCAAGGTGCGCTTTACGGAGAAAGACGTTGTTCGTCATCCGCTGGTGGCGGCAATCGTCGGAGCTTACGACCGCGACGGCAAACAGCACGCGCGTTCGGAATGATCTTGCAATTGCCTATTGGAATCACGATTTAAGAAAAGCTGTCTGCCTTTTCGAGTGTGTCCCCAAAAGTGGGAACCGCTCTTGGCAGACAGCTTTCTTGTAACTGAAAGGATGATGCGGCTAGCCAGCACGGAGAGCCGCCGCAGAACGTGTCAAATAACGCGATCCATATCGATATCATGGTTGAAGCTGGCAACTGGCCGGATGAAACCGCCCTTGAAGGGCTCGTCAGAAAGTCGGTCGAGGCCGCCTGGGCCAATCTTGGCCTGAAAAGCGCGGCAAGCGAGCTGAGTGTTGTCTTCACCGACGATGCCTCGATCCAGACCCTGAATGCAGAATGGCGCGGCAAGGACAAGCCGACCAATGTGCTGTCGTTTCCTGCGTTTCCGGTCAAGGCCGGGGCGCAGCCGGGCCCGATGCTGGGCGACATCATCATCGCGCGCGAAACTGTCGAGCGTGAGGCCCGTGAAGAGGGCAAGCCGCTCGAAAACCATCTCGCTCACCTCGTCGTGCATGGCTTTTTGCACCTTTTGGGTTACGATCACGAAACCGATGCGGAAGCGGAGGTTATGGAGGGGCGCGAGCGTGAAATCCTTCATGCTCTTGCCATCCCCGACCCTTATGCTGTATCCGAATAAGACCTTAACAACGATTGACCATGGCTGATCAAACATCGCACCCCCCGTCCGCTGGCGAAAATCGCAGCGAGACTCAAGACGCCGAAGGGCAAAGTACGCAGCGGCCCGTAGTGGCCGAGAAGCGTTCCCTCTTGTCTAATATTTTCCCGTTCATGCGCTCGCGCCAATCATCTTCTCTGCGCGAAGATCTGGCCGATGCCCTTTCCAGCACGGCAAGCGAACAGGATTCAGCATTCTCGCCTGAAGAAAAGGCGATGCTGCATAACATCCTTCGCCTGCGCGAGATTCGCGTCGAAGACGTGATGATTCCGCGCGCCGATGTCGAGGCAGTGGAAATTTCCACACCGCTCTGGGAAGTGCTGGAGCTTTTCGAAAAATCCGGCCATTCGCGTATGCCGGTCTATGCCGAGACGCTGGACGATCCGCGCGGCATGATCCATATCCGTGATGTTCTCAATTACATTACCAAGCAGGCCCGCCAGAAGACCACGCGCCGTAGCAGCGCGCGCAGCAAGGCGACGGCCGAAGACAAGGCCGCCAAATTCGACATGGGCCGGATCGATCTCACCAAGACGATCGGTGAACTCAATCTCATGCGCAAGGTTCTGTTTGTGCCGCCATCCATGATGGCAAGCGGATTGATGGCGCGCATGCAGGCGACCCATATCCAGATGGCGCTGGTCATTGATGAATATGGCGGTACCGACGGTCTGGTTTCACTGGAAGACATTGTCGAAATGGTTGTCGGTGATATCGAAGACGAGCATGACGACGAAGAAATCATGATCGCCGAAGAAGCCGATGGCGTGTTCGTTGTCGATGCGCGCGCCGATCTGGAAGAGCTGGCCGCGAAAATCGGCCCATCCTTCGAAGTCGGCGAACATGGCGAGGATGTCGACACGGTCGGCGGCCTCATCTTCTCGGTCCTGGGGCGTATTCCGGTTCGCGGTGAAGTGGTGCAGGCTATTCCGGGCTATGAATTCCATGTGCTGGAAGTCGATCCTCGCCGGGTGAAGAAAGTGCGTATTGTGCCGCTTTCCGCAGCTGATCGCCGTCGCCAGCAGCGTGCTGTCGTATCCGCCAAGCCGGGTGACCAGCCTATAGAGGCTGAAGCCACAACCGACGCTCCTAAAGAGGCCTGATGATCGAAAGGCTGGCGGGGAAAATCATTCTTTCGAGCGGCTGGCGTCGAGCGTTGGCCGCTTTCCTGAGCGGTGCCTTCGCCACGCTGACCCAGCCGCCCTTCGATGGTTTTGTGGCGGGTTTCGTTTCTTTCCCCATTTTGGTCTGGTTGATTGACGGGGCCATTGCGAAAGCGAATGCCGGGCCGGTTCGCCGTCTGTTGCCAGCGGCCATGGTTGGCTGGTGGTTTGGGTTTGGCTATTTCGTTTCCGGACTGTGGTGGATTGGAACGGCGCTGCTGGTTGATGCAGACCAGTTTGCCTGGGCCTTGCCGCTGGCGGTTCTAGGCCTCCCTGCATTTCTGGCTCTATTCTATGCGTTTGCAGCCATGGTTGCGCGCATCTTCTGGTCGGACGGCTTGGGGCGTATCTTCGCGCTAGCGTTTGGCTTTGCGCTGGCGGAATGGCTGCGTCTTTTCCTGTTCACCGGTTTTCCGTGGAATGCGATCGGCTATGCCATCATGCCGACGCCGCTGCTGATGCAATCGGTTGCCGTGCTCGGTCTGATCGGGATGAGCGCATTGGCCGTCTTTGTCTTTGCCGCACCGGCTCTGCTGATTGGTGGGCGGTTTGCCAAGACAGGCATTGTTCTCGCCCTGTTGCTGGTGGCAGCGCATGTCGGATTCGGTGCCTGGACGCTTTCAAAAGCGCCGGCAATCGGTGAAGAAAAAGGAACGCTCGCGGTTCGCATCGTACAGCCGTCTATCGCCCAGACCATGAAGTGGGATAATGCGGAGCGCCGGTCTATCTTCGACAAGCTGGTGTCGCTGACGGGCGAAGCGCCAGCGGAAGGCAAGCCGAAACCCGATGTGGTCATTTGGCCGGAAACGGCTGTTCCCTATATTCTCACCTCGACGCCCGAGGCTCTGTCCCGCATCGGCGAGGTTCTGAAGGACGGGCAGATGCTGCTCACCGGTGCCGTTCGTGAAGAGAAGGCATCAGGGGGCGGTGAACCGCGCTATTATAATTCAATTTATACGATTGATGATCGTGGTGTGATTGTCGATGCCGCCGACAAGGTGCACCTCGTCCCCTTTGGCGAATATCTTCCCTATGAGAGTTTTTTGCGCAGGCTTGGACTTCAGGAAGTGGTGGAGATGCCGGGCGGATTTACCGCCGGTGCGTCGCGTCGGGCGCTGAACGTCAAAGACGGCCAGACCTTTCTGCCACTGATCTGTTACGAAGCCATTTTTCCGGATGAGCTTGGATATACGGGCCAAAAAGCCAGCGCCATCATCAATGTGACAAACGACGCATGGTATGGCGATACGCCGGGTCCGTACCAGCATTTTCGCCAGGCACAGGTTCGCGCGGTGGAGCAAGGGCTCCCCCTCATTCGTGCAGCTAACAATGGTCTTTCAGCTGTCGTTGATGCTTATGGTCGAATCACCGACGGCCTTGCGCATGACGCTGTCGGGGTCGTTGACGCTTACCTACCGTCATCTCGTGCACCATTTTGGGGCACGCCACATGGCTCACGACAATCTCTGGTAGCGCTGTTAACCTTACTCGTGTTGAGCATGGCTTTCCGACTGCCAATCGGCAGGCGTTTTCATTGACAGACTAATATTGTTACGATGTTATGGCGCGGCGGCGACGGTTTTTGCGGAAAATCGTCAGACTACCTCCCAAAACTTATTGTTATCGCTGTTCAGATGAACAGAGCATGAATGGAAGCTCGCAGCTGCGAGGAGTGACAGTTGTATGATTGAGAATAAAAAGAAGCCCAACCCAATTGACGTGCATGTCGGCAGCCGCATCCGTCTTCGCCGTAACATGCTGGGCCTCAGTCAGGAAAAGCTTGGCGAAAGCCTTGGAATTACGTTTCAGCAGATCCAGAAATACGAGAAAGGCACCAACCGCGTCGGTGCAAGCCGCCTTCAGGCAATCTCGGCAATTCTCAATGTCCCGGTTTCCTTCTTTTTTGAAGACGCACCAGGTTCCTCGAACCAGGCCGGTTTTGCGGAAGACAATGAAGCAACCTATGTGGTCGATTTCCTGAATTCCAACGAAGGTGTTCAGCTGACCCGCGCCTTCACGAAAATTTCAGATCCGAAAGTGCGCCGCAAGATCATCGATCTCGTGAAGTCGCTCGCTGCGGACGCTGACTGATTTCATATCTCGAAAAGTGCAGTAAGCGCGGGACATGGACATGTCCCGCCGGTTTTGCGATTTACAGTGCCTGAACAGGCAGAAAATGCCATCCGGAATGAATTTTCCCGCTGATGCACTGTCGCAACAAGAATATGCATTGACGGTTTAATCCCAACTTCGCTAACACATTACCGTGCCCGGAACGCTGAAAGCCTGTTCCGGGCGCTACTGTGTTTCCATGGCGGAGATATTCTCCGTTGGATTTTCAAGAGGGGTTACCCGTGTCGCGCAGTTCTTATCTCTTCACCAGCGAATCTGTGTCCGAAGGACATCCGGACAAGGTTTGCGACCGCATCTCCGATGAAATCGTGGACATGATCTATAAGGAAGCGCGTCGCACCGGCGTTGATCCCTGGTCTGTCCGTGTTGCCTGCGAAACGCTTGCCACCACCAATCGTGTGGTCATTGCCGGCGAAGTGCGCGTGCCGGATACGTTCCTGAAGAAGAATAAGGACGGCACTGTCGCCCATGATGCTGCAGGGCATCCGCTGATCAATCCTTCGCGTTTTCGCTCGGCAGCCCGCAAGGCGATCCGGGAAATCGGTTACGAGCAGAACGGTTTCAACTGGAAGACGGTGAAGATCGACGTGCTTCTGCATCCGCAGTCCGCCGATATCGCGCAAGGCGTGGACAACGCCGCCGATCGTCAGGGCGAAGAAGGTGCAGGCGATCAGGGCATCATGTTCGGTTATGCTTGCCGCGAAACCCCGGACCTCATGCCGGCCCCGATCTATTATTCGCACAAGATTCTCGAAAAGCTCTCCGAAGCCCGTCACAAGGGTGAAGGCGACGCAGGCAAACTCGGCCCCGACGCCAAGAGCCAGGTCACCGTGCGTTACGAGAACGGCAAGGCCGCTGAGGTCACGCAGATCGTTCTGTCCACGCAGCATCTGGACGCAAGCTGGGATTCGAAAAAGGTTCGTTCGGTTGTCGAACCCTATATCCGTGATGCGCTCGGCGAGCTTCCGATCGCAGCCACTTGCAACTGGTACATCAATCCGACCGGCAAGTTCGTCATCGGCGGACCGGACGGCGATGCTGGTCTGACTGGCCGCAAGATCATCGTGGATACCTATGGTGGTGCCGCTCCGCATGGCGGCGGCGCATTTTCGGGCAAGGACACGACCAAGGTGGATCGCTCCGCCGCCTATGCCGCGCGCTATCTGGCCAAGAACGTCGTTGCTGCAGGTCTTGCCGACCGCTGCACGATCCAGCTTTCCTATGCCATTGGTGTGGCACAGCCGCTTTCGGTCTATGTCGATCTGCATGGCACTGGCAAGGTGGCCGAATCTGCGGTTGAGGAAGCGCTTCGCGAGGTCATGGACCTGTCGCCGACCGGCATCCGCAAGCATCTCGACCTCAACAAGCCGATCTATGCCAAGACCTCGTCTTACGGTCATTTCGGCCGCAAGCCGGGCCGTGACGGTTCTTTCTCCTGGGAGAAGACGGACCTGACCAAGGCTCTGAAGGCCGCGGTGGCGTAACTTTCCTGGCGGAAAGTTGCATCGCAAGCCGCTTGGCGTTATGTGTCCCGACGATTTTCGAGGAGCGCGGTCTTGGATCGCGCTCTTCTGTTATTGGAGCGCATCCCGAAAAATGTGAAACGGTTTTCGGGCTAGATGCGCGTCAAAACGAATAAATAGAACACCGATATGATGCCGACGGATAAAATATGACCGAAGAATCTCATCCTATGCGCGGTGCCGGAAATTTCTTCGGCCGTCGCCACGGCAAGCCTTTGCGCAACCATCAGAAGAACCTGTTCGAGGATCTTCTGCCTCGCCTCGAGATCAACGTCGAAAGCCCAGCGCCACAGGATCTGCGCATGCTCTTCGAAGCGAAGGTCGATGCAGTGCGTCTGGAAATCGGTTTTGGCGGCGGTGAGCACCTGCACCATGAGACAGGCCGTTATCCGCAAACGGGTTTCATTGGCGTCGAGCCTTTCATCAACGGCATGGCCAAGATGCTGGCGGCATTGGACGGGGAACCGCGGCCGAACCTGCGTCTCTACGACGAGGATGCGACGGCGGTTCTGGACTGGCTGCCGGACGCCTCCTTGTCGGGTATTGATCTCTTCTATCCCGATCCATGGCACAAGCGTCGCCACTGGAAGCGCCGTTTCGTCAGCGATGCCAATCTCGACCGCTTCGCCCGTGTCCTGAAACCTGGCGCAAAATTCAGGTTTGCTTCCGACATTGAACATTATGTCAACTGGACGCTCCAGCATTGTCGCCGTCATCCTGCATTCGACTGGCAGGCAGAAGGCCCGTCCGACTGGAACGACGCCTATGAAGGCTGGCCTGGCACGCGCTATGAGGCAAAGGCTTTTCGCGAAGGACGCCGTGCAGCCTATCTGACCTTCATCCGTCGTTGAAGCTACCAGCAGCGAACGGATTGAATCGAACAGCAGAAGCGGTCTTGAAAAAATCCGCTTCTGCTGGTATATAAGTCTCAAATTCTTGGTCGTTTGAACAAGAGTGGGTCCACCCGGTCCCGCTCTTTTTTGTTACTTACGGCTAACTTGAAGGGGCTTTCCGGCCTTTTGAAAGGTTTTTAGGTTGACGGAACAGGTTCAGGCAAACGAAGCGGAAGTGCTCGCAACAGGCGCGGATGAACGCATCATTCGCGAGACGGGTATTGATGCGAAAGTGGCTTCCATCATCGAGCCCGTCATCAATACGCTGGGCTTTCGGTTGGTACGCGTGCGCCTTTCGGGGCTCAATGGCCAGACCTTGCAGATCATGGCCGAACGTCCCGATGGCACGATGACGGTCGATGACTGCGAACTGGTCAGCCGTACGGTTGCCCCGGTTCTCGACGTGGAAGATCCCATCAGTGGAAAATACCATCTGGAGATTTCGTCTCCCGGTATCGACCGCCCGCTGGTTCGCAAGTCGGACTTTGCCGATTGGGCCGGTCACATCGCAAAGGTGGAAACCTCCGTCGTGCACGAAGGCCGCAAGAAATTCCGCGGCCGCATCGTCCTGGGGAATGAGGAATCGGTCGTGATCGAAAGCGACCAGATTTCCTACGGCAGCGAACCTGTCGTGCGCATTCCATTCGATCTGATTTCTGATGCACGCCTCGTGCTGACCGATGACCTGATCCGCGATGCGCTGCGCAAGGACAAGGCCCTGCGCGAAGGCCGCATTCCCGGTGACGACCTCGGTAGCGAAGAAGCGGGCGAGCAGTCCGATGAAACCGCATCGGGCGAAGCTGAAGATAAAGAATAAGTTTCTGGCGTCCGGCATCTAGAGGAGCCGGGTGCGACACCAAGGAGAGTCCAATGGCAGTCAGTGCTAACAGGCTGGAGCTTCTGCAGATCGCCGATGCGGTCGCACGCGAGAAGTCGATCGACCGCGAGATCGTTCTTGCGGCCATGGCCGATGCGATCCAGAAGGCGGCGCGTTCGCGTTACGGCCAGGAAAGCAACATCCGCGCGGACATCAATGCGAAGTCCGGCGAGATCAAGCTGCAGCGCCTGCTCGAAGTCGTCGAGCATGTCGAGGATTACGCGACGCAGATTTCGCTCTTCACCGCACGCGATCGTAACCCGGACGCACAGGTCGGCGACTTCATCGCCGATCAGCTGCCGCCGATGGATTTCGGCCGTATTGCTGCCCAGTCGGCAAAGCAGGTCATCGTGCAGAAAGTGCGCGAAGCCGAGCGTGACCGCCAGTATGACGAATACAAGGATCGCGTTGGTGAGATCGTCAACGGCACCGTCAAGCGCGTCGAATATGGCAATGTGATTGTCGATCTCGGTCGTGGCGAAGCCATCGTGCGCCGCGATGAACTGATCCCGCGTGAAGCTTTCCGTTATGGTGACCGCATCCGCGCCTATGTCTACGACGTGCGTCGCGAACAGCGCGGCCCGCAGATTTTCCTGTCGCGTACCCATCCGTCCTTCATGGCGAAGCTCTTCACCATGGAAGTGCCGGAAATCTATGACGGCATCATCGAAATCAAGTCGGTTGCCCGCGATCCGGGTTCCCGCGCCAAGATTGCCGTCGTGTCGCGTGATGCGTCCATCGATCCGGTCGGCGCCTGCGTCGGTATGCGTGGCTCCCGCGTTCAGGCCGTTGTGGGCGAACTGCAGGGTGAAAAGATCGACATCATTCCGTGGTCGCCGGACGCTGCTTCCTTCATCGTCAACGCGCTTCAGCCAGCTGAAGTTGCCAAGGTTGTTCTCGATGAAGATGCTGAACGTATTGAAGTTGTCGTTCCGAATGACCAACTATCACTTGCAATCGGTCGTCGCGGTCAGAACGTGCGCCTTGCTTCCCAGCTCACCGGCTGGGACATTGACATCCTGACGGAAGACGAAGAATCCGAACGTCGCCAGAAGGAATTCACCGAGCGTTCGACGCTCTTCATGGATGCCCTCAACGTTGACGAGATGGTTGGTCAGGTTCTGGCCTCCGAAGGTTTCGCATCTGTTGAAGAACTGGCCTATGTCGAGCCGGGCGAAATCGCCTCTATCGATGGTTTCGATGAGGATACGGCTGGCGAAATCCAGGAACGTGCCCGCGAATATCTGGATCGCATCGAGAGCGAACAGGATGATCGCCGCAAGGAACTGGGCGTCGAAGACGAACTGCGCGAACTGCCGGGTATCACCACGGCAATGCTCGTGGCTGTCGGTGAAGACGGCGTCAAGACGATGGAAGACTTTGCCGGCTATGCCGTCGATGATCTGGTCGGCTGGCGTGAACGCAAGGACGGTGAAACCGTTGCTCATAGCGGTATCTTCTCTTCCTTCGATGTTTCGCGCGTCGATGCGGAACAGATGGTCCTGACTGCGCGTTTGAAGGCAGGATGGATCACGGAAGAAGAACTGGCATCGGCTCAGGAAGAAGAAGCCGAAGTCGGTGAAGAGGAAGCTGCCTCCTAAGAGGTGAGCCAGAATAAAAAGAGCCGCATGGCTTCTTACGTCTGGTGTAATTCAGGCGTAAGCTATGCGGCTCTTGCAATTCATCCCTGAAAAATGGTCGTCATTCATTCGAATTGATTGGCCAGTTCAGGTTTCGGACATGTTCCGGGTTGTGGTGGGGCTTATGCTCTGGTACAGCGCCCGCGTTACGTCCGACGTGCGGGCAGACCGCAATATGGCAAGACTGGAGTTCGCGTGGAGCAGGATATGAATGACAGAACCTGTATCGTCACGCGCGAAAGCGGTTCTGCCGATGATCTGATCCGTTTCGTGGCCGGTCCCGACGGTTCCGTGGTGCCGGACTTGAAAAGAACTCTGCCGGGCAGGGGGTGCTGGGTCAAGGCCGAGCGCCGTCTGGTGGATGAAGCGGTCAAGCGCAAGCTTTTTGCGCGGGCGCTGAAGGAAGGTGTAACGCCGCAGGCGGATCTTGGCGCGCTGGTGGACCAGTTGCTGACGAAATCTGCCCTTGGCAGCCTCGCCCTGGCTCGCAAGGCCGGGGCTGTGGTATCTGGCTCGACCAAGGTGGATCAGGCGATCCGCACCGGGACAGCCGCCATGGTGTTGCACGCAAAGGAAGCCGCCGCCGACGGCGTACGCAAGCTCGATCAGGCTCGCCGTGCCGTGGTGCATCTGGAGGGTCCGGAAATCCCTTCTTTCACTCTTTTTACGGGGGAAGAAATGGATTTGGCATTTGGGGGCGGAAATGTGATACATGCAGCCGTACTTGAAGGAAAGGCGGCGGCCGGGTTCGTAAAGCGGGCGCTTATGTTGCATCGCTATCGCGGTGAAAGCGCATCGGACCTGGATTAGAGCGCAACTCTGGAGGGGCCTGGCAGACCCCGGATCGGATTGCGCGTTGAGGCGGATGACTGGAGTTTTATCCAACATGACCCGGTCACGTTGGATAAAGCTCGAGTAGAGCGGCCGGAGCCGCGAAGGAAACGGAAACGTAATGAGCGATAAAACGAACGACGACAAGACGCTGAGCGTTAATACGAAGAAGACGCTGACCATGAAGCGGCCGGGCGTCGAGCAGAGCACCGTGCGCCAGAATTTCAGCCACGGCCGCACGAAGGCTGTCGTCGTTGAAACGAAAAAGCGCAAATTCTCGCGGCCTGACGAGAAGCCGGAAGTCGAGGCAGCGGCGCCGAAGCCAGCAGCTCCGGCACCTGCTGCTCCCGCGCCTGCGGCATCTACTCCTGCACCGGCACAAGCCGCGCAGCCTGCACAAGCCGCGCCGGTAGTGCGCGCGCCAGCACCAGCCACCCCGGCACCGAAGCCAGCAGCTCCTGCTGCTCCGGTAACGAAGCCGCATGTCGCACAGCAGCGCCCGGCACAACAGCGTCCCGGCGGCCAACAGGCACAGCGTCCGCGCCCGTCCGACCGCTCCGGCATGGTGTTGAACACGCTGTCGCGCTCCGAAATGGATGCACGTCGCCGCGCGCTCGAAGAAGCGCAGGTCCGTGAAGTTGAAGAACGCGCACGCGCTGTCGAGGAAGCCAAGCGTCGCGCCGAGGAAGATGCCCGCCGCGCCAAGGAACGTGAAGAATCTGCCCGTCGTCAGGCGGAAGAGGAAGCTCGCCTCAAGGCCGAGGCCGATGCCCGCCGTAAGGCCGAGGAAGAGGCTGCCAAGCGTATGCCGCAGCCGGAAGCCCGTACCGAGCGTCGCGACGATGCGCGCCCGGCACCGCAGGGCAATCGCCCGCAGCAGGCCGGTCGTCCTCAGGGCAATCGTCCGCCGCAAGGTGGCCGTCCGCAGCAGGGTGGTCCGCGCCCGGCTGCGCCAAGCCTTGCCGACGCTGCCCCGATCCCGGGCAAGCCGCTTCCGCAGAGCCAGCTTCGCAAGACTGTTGCATCTGACGATGACGACCGTCGTGGCGGTGGCCTGACTGCTGCCCGTCGCGGTGCTCCGGCCAAGCCGGAAGTTCGCGCGCCGAAAGTAGTCAAGACCGAAGATGATCGCCGTCGTGGCAAGCTGACCATCTCCAGCAATCTTGAGGATGAAGGTCGTTCGCGTTCGCTTTCGGCGATGCGTCGTCGTCAGGAAAAGTTCAAGCGTTCGCAGATGCAGGAAACACGCGAAAAGATTTCGCGTGAAGTGACCATTCCTGAAACCATTACGCTTCAGGAACTTGCACAGCGCATGACCGAACGTTCGGTCGATATCATCAAGTACCTGATGAAGCAGGGCCAGATGATGAAGCCGGGCGACGTGATTGATGCCGATATGGCGCAGCTCATTGCTGAAGAATTCGGCCATACCGTCAAGCGCGTTGCGGAATCGGACGTTGAAGAAGGCATCTTCGGTGTTGCCGACAACGAGGCTGCGCTGGTTTCCCGTCCTCCAGTCGTGACCATTATGGGTCACGTCGATCACGGCAAGACCTCGCTGCTTGATGCGATCCGTCACGCCAATGTTGTTTCGGGCGAAGCCGGTGGCATCACCCAGCATATCGGTGCTTATCAGGTCGAGCAGAACGGCCAGAAGATCACCTTCATCGATACGCCGGGCCACGCTGCCTTTACTGCAATGCGTGCCCGTGGTGCGCAGGCGACCGACATTGCCATCCTCGTGGTGGCTGCCGATGACAGCGTGATGCCGCAGACGATTGAATCGATCAATCATGCCAAGGCGGCAGGTGTTCCGATCATCGTGGCGATCAACAAGATCGACAAGCCGGCTGCCGATCCGCAGAAGGTTCGCACTGCTCTGTTGCAGCATGACGTCTTTGTGGAATCGATGGGCGGTGAAGTTCTCGACGTCGAAGTGTCGGCCAAGAACAAGCTCAACCTCGACAAACTGCTTGAAGCAATTCTGTTGCAGGCTGAAATTCTTGATCTCAAGGCTGATCCATCGCGTACGGCTGAAGGCGTTGTCGTCGAAGCCCAGCTCGATCGTGGCCGTGGTTCGGTTGCAACCGTTCTGGTTCAGACGGGTACGCTGCATCCGGGTGACATCCTCGTCGCCGGTAGCGAATGGGGCCGCGTGCGCGCACTGGTCAACGACCGTGGCGAGCATGTGAAGGAAGCCGGTCCTGCGATGCCAGTGGAAGTCCTCGGCCTTCAGGGCACGCCGCAGGCCGGTGACCGCTTTGCCGTGGTTGCTAACGAAGCCAAGGCACGCGAAATTGCCGAGTACCGTCAGCGTCTGGCACGCGACAAGGCTGTAGCCCGCCAGTCCGGCGCGCGCGGCTCGCTTGAGCAGATGATGAACCAGCTCCAGGTGTCGGGCACGAAGGAATTCCCACTCGTCATCAAGGGCGACGTGCAGGGTTCTATCGAAGCCATCACCAATGCACTGGACAAGCTCGGCACCGACGAAGTGCGTGCACGTATCGTGCATTCGGGCGCCGGTGGTATCACGGAAAGCGACGTGTCGCTGGCCGAAGCCTCCAACGCTGCGATCATCGGCTTCAACGTCCGCGCCAACAAGCAGGCACGTGACGCAGCCGATCAGCAGGGCATCGAAATCCGCTACTACAACATCATCTATGATTTGATTGATGACGTTAAGGCAGCGATGTCGGGTCTCCTGTCGCCGGAACGCCGCGAAACCTTCCTCGGCAATGCCGAGATTCTCGAAGTCTTCAACATCACCAAGGTCGGCAAGGTTGCCGGTTGCCGTGTCACCGAAGGCAAGGTCGAGCGTGGTGCAGGCGTCCGCCTCATCCGCGACAACGTGGTTATCCACGAAGGCAAGCTCAAGACGCTCAAGCGCTTCAAGGACGAAGTGTCGGAAGTTCCGGCCGGTCAGGAATGCGGTATGGCGTTCGAGAACTACGACGACATTCGCGCAGGCGACGTTATCGAAGCCTTCCGCGTCGAACACGTTTCGCGCACGCTTTAAGTACTATCCCGCCGGGCTGCCGAGAGGTGGCCCGGCTTTTCATTATCCGGTCCAGAGGGTCTGACTCCCAGCTGGATTGTGGTAAGTTGCGTATTATTACGCCTGCCAATTTGTAGTCATGTTGTCGGACAGTCCTTCGCGGCTGGATGCCGATTGGCGGCTGTTTATCGAGGATATAGCCATGGCACGTTCTCCAGATCCAAAAGGCTCAGGTGGCCTTTCCCAGCGCCAGCTTCGCGTGGGCGAGCAGGTGCGTCACGCATTGGCGCAGGTGCTTCAGCGCGGCGAAATTCGCGACGATCTTATCGCCCATACCGTGATTTCCGTCTCGGAAGTGCGTATGTCGCCCGATCTCAAGATTGCGACCTGTTTCATCACTCCGCTTGGTAACGCCGACACGCAAGCGGTTATCAAGGCGCTGGCTGCAAACGCAAAGTTCATTCGTGGTCGCATGGCGCCAAGCCTCAGCCAGATGAAATACATGCCGGAATTCCGCTTCCGGGCCGATACGAGCTTTGACAATTTTTCCAAGATCGATGCGCTGCTCCGCTCGCCGGAAGTCGCCCGCGATCTTGGGCATGACGATGAAGAAGACCGGGAGGCAGACAAGGCTTCCCGCAATGGAGACGAATAAAGCATGGCAAGACGGGGCAAGAAAAAAGGTCGTCCGATATCCGGCTGGGTTATTTTCGATAAGCCGAAAGGGATGGGATCGACCGAGGCGGTCTCGAAGATCAAGTGGCTGTTCAACGCCGAAAAAGCCGGTCATGCCGGTACACTTGATCCGCTTGCTTCCGGCATGTTGCCCATAGCGTTGGGTGAGGCCACCAAAACCGTGCCTTATGTCATGGATGGAACCAAGATCTACCGTTTCACGGTAAGCTGGGGCGAGGAACGCTCAACGGACGATCTGGAAGGTGTTGCCACCAAGACCTCGGATAATCGCCCGTCGCGCGCCGATGTCGAGGCATTGCTGCCGAACTACACCGGTGTCATTTCGCAGGTTCCACCGCAGTTTTCCGCCATCAAGATCGATGGCGAGCGCGCTTACGATCTTGCCCGCGAAGGCGAGACGGTCGAGATACCTTCCCGTGAAGTCGAGATTGACCGTCTGGAGATTGTTGGTATTCCGGATGCTGATCGCACCGAGTTCGAGGTCGAATGCTCCAAGGGCACCTATGTGCGCTCTCTCGCACGCGATATGGGCCGGGATCTCGGTTGCTACGGACACATTTCAGAGCTGCGCCGCATCGAAGTTGCGCCGTTCACGGAAGAAGACGCTGTAACACTGGCAGAACTTGAACAGGCTTGGCCGCCGCTTCCGCCCAAGGATGAGGATGGCAATGTCGTAGAGCCCACTCCGCGTCGCGACTTTTCGGCGATTGATGCATTGGTCATCGATACGGGAGCTGCTCTCGACTGTCTGCCGCAGGTGCCGCTTACCGACGATCAGGCGCAACGCGTGCGTCTTGGCAATCCGGTGATCCTGCGCGGACGTGATGCGCCTCTGGAAGCAGACGAAGCCTGTGTCACGACACGCGGAAAACTGCTCGCCATCGGTTATATTGAGCATGGACAGTTCAAACCGAAGCGCGTTTTCACAACGGGCTGACGTTTCGTCAGAAGATCGCGATAAGGCGGCAAATTGAATTGAGACTGGCGTTCCCGCCAATTTTGCACTATATGCCCCTTCATCGATCATGCGTAAAAGCATGTCAGATCGTGTAAATGGCCCGCGCTGGACGACATCCCGGCCCGGGCGTCTGGTTTTCCTCTCATCTAGAAAGGGTGTTACGATGTCGATTACTGCTGAGCGCAAGCAAGCACTTATCAAGGAATACGCTACCAAGGAAGGCGACACCGGTTCTCCTGAAGTACAGGTTGCCGTTCTTTCCGAGCGTATCGCCAACCTCACCGAACACTTCAAGGGCCACAAGAATGACAATCATTCGCGTCGCGGCCTTCTGAAGCTGGTTTCGCAGCGTCGTCGCCTTCTTGACTACGTCAAGGGCATCGACCAGGCACGTTACCAGGCGCTGATCGGCCGTCTCGGCCTGCGCCGCTAACGGTAAAATCGGGCGACGTCTCAAAACGTCGCCCATTTGATTTATTCGGCATTTTGTCATGCGGATAGCCGCTTACAGATAAAATGCGGCACTTGAGCATGTCTCCCAAAAGTGGGAACCGGTTTTGGGACGAAGACATGCGTAAAACCAAACAGATAGAGCAGAAGCGCGAACATATGTGAGCGCATCCGCTCTATCGGGCGAATGCCCGCTGGCATGAAACGACGCACCGGGTGCAT
Source organism: Brucella sp. MAB-22 (assembly GCF_025908475.1). Taxonomy (NCBI): domain Bacteria; kingdom Pseudomonadati; phylum Pseudomonadota; class Alphaproteobacteria; order Hyphomicrobiales; family Brucellaceae; genus Brucella; species Brucella sp. MAB-22. The sequence continues at coordinate 2,720,829 of NZ_CP109782.1, forward strand.
TCCGTCATGCCGATGAAGAGCCAAAAGGCTCATGACCTGGACCAGTCATGGGGCAGGATTGCAGGCAGTTCGTGTCAGAGGATATTCGGGAGCGAATGTTCTGACACATAACGAACTTCCCGTTGTCTTGCCCGTGGCCCGTCCGCCAACCGAGGCGATGCCTTCAGGCGCTTTTGCGCGGCATCACCACATGAGGACAAGATATGTTCAATACCCATAAAGTAGAAATCGAATGGGGCGGTCGTCCGCTTACGCTCGAAACCGGCAAGATCGCACGTCAGGCTGACGGTGCAGTTCTCGCAACCTATGGCGAAACCGTTGTTTTGGCGACTGTCGTTTCTGCCAAGGAGCCGAAGCCGGGTCAGGATTTCTTCCCGCTGACGGTCAATTATCAGGAAAAGACCTACGCTGCCGGCAAGATCCCTGGTGGCTACTTCAAGCGTGAAGGTCGCCCGAGCGAAAACGAAACCCTCGTTTCGCGTCTGATCGACCGTCCGATCCGTCCGCTCTTCGTTGAAGGCTACAAGAACGACACGCAGGTTGTCCTGACTGTTGTTCAGCACGACCTCGAAAACAACCCCGACGTTCTGTCGATGGTTGCAGCTTCCGCAGCGCTGACCATTTCCGGCGTTCCTTTCATGGGGCCGATCGGTGGTGCGCGCGTTGGTTACATCAACGGCGAATACGTCCTGAACCCGAATATCGACGAAATGCCGGAATCGAAGCTCGATCTGGTTGTTGCCGGTACCGCCGATGCTGTACTGATGGTTGAATCGGAAGCGCAGGAGCTTTCTGAAGAAGTCATGCTGGGCGCCGTCGTTTTCGGCCAGAAGGGCTTCCAGCCGGTCATCGACGCGATCATCAAGCTTGCTGAAGTTGCTGCCAAGGAACCGCGCGACTTCCAGCCGGAAGATCTTTCGGACCTCGAAGCCAAGATGCTGGCCGTTGTCGAAAGCGACCTGCGCGATGCATACAAGATCACCGAAAAGCAGGCTCGTTACGTTGCTGTTGACGCTGCAAAGGCCAAGGCGAAGGCTCACTTCTTCCCGGAAGGCGTGGAAGAGCCGGAATTCTCGGCTGAAAAATTTGCGACCGTCTTCAAGCATCTGCAGGCCAAGATCGTTCGCTGGAATATTCTCGACACCGGCAGCCGCATTGATGGCCGTGATCTGAAGACCGTTCGTGCAATCGTTTCGGAAGTTGGCCTTCTGCCGCGCACCCACGGTTCGGCGCTGTTCACCCGCGGCGAAACACAGGCGATCGTTGTTGCCACGCTGGGCACCGGCGAAGACGAGCAGATGATCGATGCCCTGACCGGCACGTACAAAGAATCCTTCATGCTGCATTACAACTTCCCGCCATATTCGGTCGGTGAAACCGGTCGTATGGGTTCGCCGGGCCGTCGTGAAGTTGGTCATGGCAAGCTCGCATGGCGCGCTATCCATCCGATGTTGCCTGCTGCCGACCAGTTCCCGTACACGATCCGTTCGGTTTCCGAGATCACCGAATCCAACGGTTCTTCCTCGATGGCGACCGTTTGCGGCACCTCGCTTGCTCTGATGGACGCAGGCGTTCCGCTTGCACGTCCGGTTGCCGGTATCGCCATGGGCCTGATCAAGGAAGGCGAACGCTTCGCCGTTCTCTCCGACATCCTTGGCGATGAAGATCACCTCGGCGACATGGACTTCAAGGTTGCCGGTACTGACAACGGCATCACCGCACTTCAGATGGACATCAAGATCGACGGTATCACCGAAGAGATCATGAAGGTCGCTCTGGAGCAGGCCAAGGGCGGTCGCGTTCACATCCTCGGCGAAATGGCGAAGGCTCTGTCCACGTCGCGTGAAGAACTCGGCGAATTCGCTCCGCGCATCGAAGTGATGAACATCCCGACGGACAAGATTCGTGATGTTATCGGTTCGGGCGGCAAGGTCATCCGCGAAATCGTGGAAAAGACCGGCGCCAAGATCAACATCGAAGACGACGGCACGGTGAAGATCGCTTCGTCGAACGGCAAGGAAATCGAAGCCGCCAAGAAGTGGATTCACTCGATTGTTGCCGAACCGGAAGTTGGCGAAATCTACGAAGGTACGGTCGTGAAGACTGCTGACTTCGGCGCTTTCGTAAACTTCTTTGGTCCACGAGACGGTCTGGTTCACATTTCGCAGCTGGCTTCCGACCGCGTTGCCAAGACTACCGATGTGGTCAAGGAAGGCCAGAAGGTCTGGGTCAAGCTCATGGGCTTTGACGAACGTGGCAAGGTTCGCCTGTCGATGAAGGTTGTCGATCAGGAAACCGGCAAGGAAGTTGTTGCTGAAAAGAAGGCAGAAGCCGACGCTGAATAAGCGTTTCTGCTACTGTAAATCAATCGAAAGCGCGCTCTTGTGGCGCGCTTTTTTGTTGCATGGGAATCAATTCAAGACCATGGATGAGTCATGATTACACCGGCACAACAGACACTCTTTCTCCCCTTCGATCAGGACATTCTGGATATGCCCGAAGAGGGGCAATCCTTTCTTGCGTGTGGTCTTTCTGCGGATCGGCGTCTTGAGGACGAATGGAAACAGGCGCTGACCTTCCTGCAGCCCTGGCGCCCCGATTGGCTGGTGCTGGAAAAGGAGGGCTTCAAGACAGTTCCCAGATTGGGCGAGGAGAAGCGTTTTTCCGGCGGGCTACTGCTGCTCGGAAAACATCGCGGGCGCAATGAGGCGTGGTTTGCGGAGCTTCTGGCGCGTGTTGAGCCGGGTGGGTGGATTGCCGTATCAGGCGACAAGAAGCTCGGCATTGACAGTTTTCGAAAATGGGCCAGCAATATCGCCGAGATCAGCGACCGCATGTCGAAGAACCACGCCGTGGCGTTCTGGCTCAGACGACCAGCCGACCTCACCGATGAATTCATCGCGGCTCTGAAGCCGCTTGCGACTGATATTGACGATGTGTTCCGCACAGAACCCGGCATGTTCTCGCACGGTGTTATCGATAAGGGTTCGGCGCTGCTCGTGCCGCATATGGAAAAGATTGTTTTCGGTAACGTCGCCGATCTTGGCGCCGGTTGGGGCTATCTTGCGGCGCAATGCTTGAAGTTTGCGGATCGCATCAAGTCTATCGATCTCTATGAAGCCGATTATGAGGCGCTGGAAGCGGCGCGCGGCAATCTGGAGCGGCTTGGTGCATCAGTGCCGATCAGCTTCAACTGGTTCGATGTGACGAGTGAAAAGATGGCAGGCATCTACGACACCGTGATTATGAACCCACCGTTCCATGAGGGGCGGGTGACGGATGTTTCGCTTGGTCAGGCGTTCATTGCCGCTGCCGCGTCACGCCTGAAGCCGGGCGGGCGTCTGCTTATGGTCGCAAACCGGCAATTGCCTTATGAGACGACGCTCAAAGGACTGTTCAAGAATGTGACTCTTCTCGAAGAGGCGAACGGTTTCAAAATCTTCGATGCGAAGAAATAAATAAAAAGGCCGCCCAGAAGGCGGCCTTTTTACAAAATGGCTTGGCTTATTCACCGCGCTCCGCGTCAGAGCTTTTCAGCTCTTCAAGCGTCGGCATGGAGACGATGTTGTAGCCGGAATCCACATAGTGGACTTCACCGGTGACACCGCTCGAAAGATCGGACAGCAGATAGACTGCCGATTTGCCGACATCATCAATGTCGACGGTGCGACGCAGCGGCGAGTTACGGCGCTGATAGCTGAAGATTGCGCGGGCGTCGCCAATACCGGCACCGGCAAGCGTGCGCACCGGACCGGCCGAAATGGCGTTGACGCGGATGCCCTGCGGACCGTAATCGGCAGCAAGATAACGCACCATGGCTTCAAGCGCGGCTTTGGCAACGCCCATGACGTTATAGTTCGGGATGGTGCGCGTGGAACCGCCATAGGTCAGCGTCAGGATCGAGCCGCCGTCCTTCATGAGTTTTTCAGCGCGCTGTGCCATTTCCGTGAAGGAGTAGGCGGAAATCACCATTGTGCGGCTGAAATTTTCGCGCGTGGTGACGTCTGCGTAGCGACCCTTCAGTTCGGTCTTGTCGGAGAAGCCGATGGCGTGAACGATGAAATCGAGCTTGCCCCACTTCTTTTCGACTTCGGCAAAGACCGCATCGACCGACTCGATATCTTCAACATCGCAAGGCAGTACGAAATCAGAGCCGACCTGTTCGGCCAGCGGCTTTACGCGCTTGCCGAGTGCATCACCTTGATAGGTGAAGGCCAGTTCAGCGCCCTGTGCTGCGAGTTGCTTTGAAATTCCCCAAGCGAGTGAGTGATTATTCGCGACCCCCATGATGAGGCCGCGTTTGCCTTTCATCAAACCTTCCATATTTTCCCTCTCCCTCAGCCCTGGTAACGCTGGAAAACCAGCGTCGCATTGGTGCCGCCAAATCCGAAGGAGTTGGAGAGCACGGTATTGAGCTGAGCGTTGTCAATGCGCTTGCGAACGATAGGCATGTCCGCGAAGGCAGGGTCCAGTTCTTCGATATGTGCGCTTTCGCAAATGAAATTGTTGTGCATCATCAGAAGCGAGTAGATCGCTTCCTGCACACCGGTTGCACCGAGCGAGTGGCCGGTCAGCGACTTGGTCGCAGCAATCGGCGGGCAGGCGTCGCCTGAGCCGAAGACCTGACGGATCGCATCGATTTCCGGGGCGTCGCCAGCTGGCGTCGAGGTGGCGTGTGGATTGATATAGTCGATTTTGCCCTTGACGGTCGAAAGGGCCATCTTCATGCAGCGGATTGCGCCTTCGCCGGATGGGGCGACCATGTCGTAACCGTCAGACGTCGCGCCATAGCCGACGATTTCGCCGTAAATCTTGGCGCCGCGGGCCAGTGCGGCTTCGAGGTCTTCCAGCACCAGCACGCCAGCACCGCCAGCAATGACGAAGCCGTCGCGGTTCTTGTCATAGGCACGCGATGCAGTGGATGGCGTGTCGTTATACTTGCTCGACATGGCGCCCATGGCGTCGAACAGGACCGAAAGCGTCCAGTCGAGGTCTTCGCAGCCGCCTGCGAACATGCGGTCCTGCTTGCCATACTGGATCATTTCGAACGCATTGCCGATGCAATGGTTGGAAGTCGCGCAGGCCGAAGAAATCGAATAGTTGATGCCCTTGATCTTGAAGAAGGTCGCAAGCGTCGCGGAAGCCGTCGAGCTCATGGCTTTTGGCACGGCAAACGGGCCGACGCGCTTTGGGCCTTTTTCGCGGGTGATGTCGGCAGAATCGACAATGGTGCGGGTCGAAGGACCGCCGGAACCCATGATGATGCCGGTGCGGTCGTTGGAGACTTCCTCTTCGGAAAGCCCCGCATCCGCAATGGCCTGATCCATCGCAATATGGTTCCAGGCCGTGCCACGGCCATGGAAGCGCATCGCGCGACGATCGACCAGTGCTTCGACGTCGATATTCGGAGCGCCGTGCACCTGACAACGGAAGCCGAGCTCGGCATATTCCTCAGCGCGGGAGATGCCGGACTTTGCTTCACGCAGCGAAGCCGTGACCTCTTCGGTGTTGTTACCAATCGAGGATACGATCCCCATACCCGTTACGACCACACGCCGCATCGCGTTCTCCTTTACACCTGATCCGTGAGCGACGTGTCCATCATGCGGACTGCCGCCTGTTCGCGGTTACATAGGTGCGATCTTCGCATGTTTTGAGCGCGGCCGCATGAAAACTGTTCACTTTTTGCAGTCGCGCTCGTGGATGATGGTGATTGAGGCGCCTTACTGGCCCTCGCTGTCCTTCGACAGGCCGACGCGCAGGTCAGACGCCCGGTAGATGGTTTCGCCATCGGCTTTCAGCCAGCCGTCAGCCGTGCCGAGCACGAGGCGGCCACGCATGACGCGCTTGAAATCGATGCCATATTCGAGAAGCTTGGTATGCGGACGCACCATGCCCTTGAACTTCACTTCACCGGTGGAGAGAGCCATACCGCGACCCGGCTCGCCGAGCCAGCCGAGGAAGAAACCGGTCAGCTGCCACATGCCATCAAGACCGAGGCAGCCCGGCATGATCGGATTGCCCATGAAATGACACGGGAAATACCAGTCATCGGGGCGCACATCATACTCGGCGCGGATATAGCCCTTGTCGAACTCACCACCGGTTTCGGAAATATCGGTGATGCGATGGACCATCAGCATCGGAGGCAGGGGAAGCTGAGCATTGCCGGGGCCGAACATCTCGCCGCGTGCGCAGGCCAGGAGTTCTTCATACCCATAGCTTGATTTCTGTTCTGCCATTACGCCTCCCTTGAGGTTCATTCTGTATCGACCGGCAATCCGGCCCGGTTGTAGGTTTCACCGGAACATCCCTACCACAGACTGTTTCCGGCAGTAAAATCATGCATTGAGTTATTTGGGGGTTTATCCGAAAAACCGGCCAATTCCCAAGCCTATTGATACTTATTTCGCAACGGCATATATCAATGTCAGTATGCAATGGGCAACAGCCCGTTTGACGATTGATGATTTTGCAACAAGCTTGTGACGGAACCAACGGTGAATATGCAGTCTTCACATACCCACTCGACGGTCTCGATGGAAGAGCAGCTCCGCCGCGCGGGCCTGCGTCCGACGCGGCAGCGCGTTGCGCTTGCGAGCCTGATCTTCGCCCAGGGCGATCGCCATCTGTCTGCAGAAGACCTGCACGAAGAGGCCGTGATGGCCGACGTGCCGGTGTCTCTGGCGACGGTCTACAACACGCTGCACCAGTTCACGGAAGCCGGTATGCTGCGTATCATCGCGGTTGAAGGCTCGAAGACCTATTTCGATACGAATATCTCGGATCACCAGCATTTCTTCCTCGAAGGGGAAAATGTCGTGTTCGATATTCCACACGGCGAAAGAGGCCAGCCTACGGTTGCCAACATGCCGGATGCGCCGCATGGCATGGAAATCGTGAACGTGGATATTATCGTTCGCCTGCGCCGCAAGAGCCAGTAACGAGCGCTCCTTTTAGTTGGACATGAAAAGAAAGCGGCCATGGCCGCTTTTTTGTTGCCTATTGGACCGTATGGGGCTGAAAAGGGATAAAGTTCTGCACCCCCGGCTGAATCGCCTCCCAAGCCTGGCCGGAGCACATTCGAAGGAGATATCATGCGTAAGCTACTTGTCGCCGCGACCATTCTCGCCGTGTTCACCGCTGGCAGCGCCTTTGCAAAGACCATCCGGATCGGAGTGACGCCGGGGCCGCACGCCCAGATCATGGAAAAGGTGAAGGAAGTCGCCGAGAAGAACGGTCTTGAAATCGATATTCAGGAATTCTCGGATTATGTCATCCCGAACATGGCGCTTGCGGATGGCGCACTGGAAGCCAACTCCTTCCAGCATAAGCCCTATCTCGACAATCAGGTTGCCGATCGCGGCTTCGACATTGTGAGCGTTGCCGAGACGGTCAACTTTCCGATGGGGCTGTATTCAAAGAAGCTGAAGAATATTTCGGAGTTGGCCGACGGCGCGACAATTGCGATCCCCAATGATCCGACCAATGGTGGTCGCGCTTTGCTGGTTCTTGCTGAAAACGGCATCATCAAAATCGACCCGGCCAAGGGGCTGAAGGTCAGTGCCCTCGATATCGTTGAAAACCCGAAGAACCTCAAATTCGTTGAACTCGATGCGGCACAGCTTCCGCGTTCGATGGAAGACGTCGATGCGGCCGTCATCAACACCAACTATGCCATGGAAGCTGGCTTGAACCCGGCAACCGATCCGCTGGTGCGGGAAGGCGAGAAAGCGCCTTACATCAATATTCTCGTCGTTCGCACCGCCGATAAGGATGCCGACTGGGTGAAAACCCTGATCTCATCCTACCACAGCGATGAAGTGAAGGAATTCATCGCCACGACGTTCAAGGGATCGGTGGCGCCTGCCTGGTGATATTCCGAGGTGGAGGCGGGGCGATTTTTCGCCCCGCTCGCTTATCAGCCTTTCAGTTCCATCCGGATGTTGCGAAAGGGAAGGCCTTCATCGTCTTCCGATCGCTGACTGGTTATCTTGAAGCCGAGACGGCTGTAGAAACGACATGCCCGCACATTGTCGGCATAAACTTCAAGCGATAGCTCGCCTTTCAATGCCAAGGCATGGCGGATCAGAATCTGTCCTGTTCCGCAGCCTTGAACGTCAGGATCGACAAACAGCCCACCGATAAAGCTATCCAGCAGGCCGATAAAGCCAATGGGCCTGTCATTGATCGTGGCAACCCATGTTTCTGCCTTCTCGAGATAGACGTCTTCGATGAGTTTGCGCTGGTCTTGAAGCCGATCTCCTCCGAGAAAGGAATGGGCCTCCAGGGAGGCGCGATACCAGATGGACGATAAGGATGGCTTATCCGATGCCCGATAGGCGCGGATTATCACGTCATGATTTTTCATGGTCTTCCAGAGTTTTGAATATGCACAACAGTTCCGCCGCACGGGCGGGTTCAAATCCGTTAGAACGGTCGCGATGAACGTCTGCGCATAAAACTCCTTTGAAACTCAATTCAGAGCGCACTTCGATCTGATTGAATGAGATCGACGCTCTGATCGCAATATCGGTTCGTGTCTGGCGAAGTCAAGCTTGCCCGGTTCTCTTATCCCACTCCGTGAGAGCGAAGTCAGTCGAAGACTTCGCCCGGATAAACACCCCACAGGTCCGATTGCTTGATCCAGCCGCGTACGCCGCCCATGTCCACCCGACACCATTGACCAGTGCATTCGCGTACGGTGCCGACTACACCCGGTTCGATTTCGGCAGCAAGTCCCGATGTGTCGGCGGCATCGCGGCGCATATTGATCATCGAACCCTGATTATTCTTGAGCCAGGGAGCTGTGATGGCAGTTCGCTTTCCGGAAAGCAGCGACTGGTAGACCCAGCCTTCCGTGCCGTCCGCATCGCGGATACGGCGCCAGTTGTCATATTCCTGGATGATCTCGACCGGCAGTCCCGCCTTCATGAAAAGCCATGAAACCGCATAGTCGCGCCCCGGTCCGATGCGCAGATTGACGCGTGCGGGTTTAAGGCTGACGAAACGTGGCACGGGAAGTCCGCTTGCGCCGACAGTTGTGCCCGCGGGCTCTGCGGCCTGTGCGGCATGCCTGTGTGAAGCGCCAAGCGGCGCCAGAATGAGAAAAAATGCCAGAAAGCCAAGCATGGCTATCCAAAAGCGTTGCGAAAGTACTCTGTACAAACTGCGACCTCTCGCCGTCCTGTCACGACAGAACGGTAGTAGCTTCAGCAGTTTACGGGGGCTGCGAGGCGACGTTGCCGTCCTGTTTTCAGATCGCACATCTGTCTGTGTGGAACAGATCGAAAGCAATCTAATTGTTTGATTTTAAATGTATCTTTTCAGAAAATCGATGTGGACTTTCCAAGAGACACCTGAAGTTTCCGGTTTTTCTTTGTCTTTGCCGCTTCGCCTTGATAGAGATGTTCAGCCGAAGCAATATCCCATATTGCACCGCCTTGGTTAAGGAGGTCTCAACATGAAGCTTCGGTTAACGCATTTTCGGGAAAAGTGGGAGTCGGTTTTCCGCTGGAAATGTGCAGGAAATTTCTTGGAGCGTGCCCTGCCAGTTGGTTACAATACGGGCTGTTCCGGGGGCTTTGCTCAACGATGGGGTGGAGATGTCGAACAAGAAGAAACCGCTGGTCGTTCTTACGCGAAAATTGCCGGACCCAGTGGAAACCCGAATGCGGGAACTGTTTGATGCGCGTCTGAATATAGACGACCACCGCATGAATCAGCCGGAAATCATCGCTGCGATGAAGGAAGCGGACGTTCTGGTGCCTTGCATCACGGATGTCATCGATGCAGCTGCGATCGAACAGGCGGGCCCCAATCTCAAGCTCATCGCAAATTTCGGCAATGGCGTGGATAATATCGACGTCGCGGCCGCCGCAAAGCGTGGAATCACCGTCACCAATACGCCGAATGTCCTGACCGAAGACACGGCGGATATGACCCTGGCACTTTTGCTTTCCGTGCCTAGACGTCTGGTTGAAGGTGCCAATGTGCTGGGCGAGCGCCACGGACAATGGCCAGGCTGGTCTCCGACCTGGATGCTCGGACGGCGCATCTGGGGCAAGCGCCTCGGGATTGTCGGCATGGGACGCATCGGCACGGCTGTCGCCCGCCGCGCCAAGGCTTTCGGGCTTTCCATTCACTATCACAACCGCAAGCGCGTCAATCCTGAAGTCGAGGAAGAGCTGGAAGCTACCTATTGGGATAGCCTCGACCAGATGCTGGCCCGGATGGATATCATCTCGGTCAACTGCCCTTCGACGCCTGCCACATTCCATCTGCTGTCCGCACGCCGCATCGCGCTGATGCAGCCGACCGCCTATATGGTCAACACAGCACGCGGCCAGATCATTGACGAGAATGCCCTGATCGAGCTGATCGAACAAGGCAAGCTTGCCGGGGCGGGGCTGGATGTTTTCGAGAACGAGCCGGCGGTCAATCCGCGACTGCTGGCGCTTGCCGAAAAGGGCAAGGTCGTCCTGTTGCCGCATATGGGATCGGCCACCATGGAAGGCCGCATCGATATGGGCGACAAAGTCATCATCAATATCAAGGCTTTTGTCGACGGGCACCGCCCGCCCGATCGCGTATTGCCGAACCGGGTTTAATTTTTCCGGCTCGCGGTCTTCGTTTCTTCGGCGTTTTTGCCGTCAATGAAACGAAGCACCGTATGCGCATAGAGACGCGGATTTTCGACCGGGACGCCGTGCCCGGCATCGGGCAGAATGATCAATTCAGCACCCGGTATCTGGCTGGCGATGAACTCCGTATGTTCGCGTGTGATGGCCGTGTCGCGGTCTCCGATCACAATCGCCGTGCGCACGCTGATGCCGGACAAGTCCTCGTCCGTGAAGTTCGGCTCGTTCGCCCACAGCGCGTGGATTTCCTTGTCGATGCTCTCATAGTGGCGCAGTTCCGGTATCGGTTTTCCTTCGGCGCGGGCCTCGGCATAACCGGTATTGCCGTCAGGCGTGACGTTTGCCGCCTGCGCAAACAGGCTTGTCAGCCGTTCAGGATAGCGCATGGCGATGTCGAGGCCGATAATGCCGCCATCGCTCCAGCCGACGAGATCGACCTTGTCGATGTGGAGAAAGTCGAGCAGCGCCACATAGTCGTCGGCCATCAGTCCATAGGTGATCGGATCATCGGTGCGGGTGGAGCGTCCCTGTCCGCGACTGTCGGCAACGATTACGGTGTGGTCGCGCGCAAGGATCGGAAGCTGTGCATCCCATACATGCTGGTCGGACAGGCCGCCGGGAATAAGCAGGATTGGCGAGCCTTCGCCGACGATCCGGTAATACATTTCTATGCCGTTGACTTCGGCAAAGGCGGCAGGCGACGCGGGAATGGTCATGCGTGCAATTCTCTCAGGTGAAACGGGGGATGGAAAAGACAAAACAAAGCCGATCAGCAAAGCGGCTATCGTCAATGTGGTCTTTCCCTTCATGGATCCCCGGTCTCATTTTCAGGGTCTGCGGATAAGCGTCGGCAGATCGTAGAGATAGGCAATGCGCTTGATGGCGTCCTGCAGCGGTTCCAGCGTGACGGTCATCGTATGACCGCTCGCATGGATCAGCATGTCAGGCGAGGCACAGATGGCGACGTGGCCCTTCCAGAAGACCAGATCGCCGCGCTTCAAATTCGAATAGGTCGCATCGGGTTCGATGATTTCGCCGAGCGTATCCTGCTGCATGTCGGAATCGCGCAGAACCTTGCGGCCTGTCACCCACATGCACAATTGCACAAGGCCGGAGCAGTCGATGCCGAAGCCCGATGTGCCGCCCCACAGATAAGGCGTATGAAGAAGGGTTTCGGCGACCGCCACATAGTCGGCTGCATGTTCACCGACTGGCGCAAGGTGGCTTGCGATCAGCGCCTCGCCGCTTTCCAGCAGCGCATATTTCGTACCGCGCGTTTCGGCTGCGCCGACGATGCGCACGCGCGAGCCGAGCGACAGCGCCTTGGTGTGCGGGAAACGCAGATCAGAGCCGGGATAGACGAAAGTACGCGGCACAATGACCAGATGTGTTTCGGCGCCAGCAGCCTGCTCCAGCGTGGCAGAGGAGACATAACCCGTATAGCCGTCGCGTTCTGCCTGGACCCACGACCAGCCGTCCATTTCCTCGAAGACACGAACGGGATCGCCGAAAATCATCTGTGTCTGCGGACCGCTATCCATACGCGGTTCGGCGCGCAGATCGACAACGGATGCGGAAACCTGCATTGGTGCTCCGGCGGTAAAACGCGCCGCTTCCACCTGACCGGTCAGCCGTTCGTCGGCGAGGTCGGGGCGATAAGCGTTGAGGCGGCGGTCGAGCATGGTCAAAGTGGTAACTCCCTGGCTTTGGCGATCACCAGATCGCCCAGTCTTTCAACATAAAGTGCACCGGCGACCGTCCTCTTTACTAGCACATTTCGCCGGTCTTTTTCATCACGATGCCGGGAGACGAGTTCAAGCGCGCCCATCGTGTCGAGCGCGCGCGTAATCACCGGCTTGGTGACATTCAGTTTTGCTGCAAGTCCCCGCACGGTATGCGGCGGGGGCTCCAGATAGATGGTCAGGAGAATGGCTGCCTGTCGCGTGGTGAGATCGGGCATCTCATCACGTACCTGTTCCAGCGACAGGGTTCTCAGCAATGTCAGCGCCTGTAACGGCTTCAGCTCAATTGGCATCCGGTTCCACCCAAATGGGGATTGTTTCGGAACCGTTTTATTCAATCCGTTTTCGGCGTTTCAGGCAAGTGGTTTCAGCGCGCCGGGTAACGCTCCTTCAAAAGTTGGTAAAGAGCGCGAATGGCTTGCGCTTCGCCGCCGACCGGGGAAGCGGGTTTTTCGACCGGCACCCAACCGAAAATGTCGAAATGCGCCCATGCTTGAGCTTTTTCGACAAATTTGCTGAGGAAGAGCGCAGCCGTGACCGATCCGGCAAAGCCGTCGGTGGTTACATTGTTGATGTCGGCGATCCGTGAGGACAGTTTCTGCGCATAGGGCTTCCAGAGCGGCATGCGCCATAGCGGGTCTGCTGTGGCATCCGCGCTTTGCGCAATCGAAGCGGCAAGTCCGTCATCATGCGTGTAGAATGGCGGCAGGTCGGGACCGAGCGCGACACGTGCCGCGCCCGTCAGCGTTGCCATGTCGATCAGGAGTGCAGGTTCTTCCTCGTCAGCAAGCGCAAGCGCGTCGGCAAGAACCAGTCGGCCTTCGGCATCGGTATTGCCGATTTCGATGGTTAAGCCCTTGCGGCTTTGCAACACGTCACCCGGACGGAAGGCGTTACCGGCAATCGAATTCTCCACCGCCGGGATCAATACACGCAGCCGCACCGGCAGTTGCGCGTCCATGATCATGGAGGCGAGGCCCAGCACATTGGCGGCTCCGCCCATGTCCTTCTTCATCAGCAACATGCCGCTTGCCGGTTTGATGTCGAGGCCGCCGGTATCGAAACAGACGCCCTTGCCAACCAGCGTGATTTTCGGGTCGCTTGCCTTGCCCCAGCTAAGATCGATCAGGCGTGGCGCAATAGCGCCAGCACGACCGACCGCATGGATCATCGGAAAATTCTTCTCCAGAAGCGCATCGCCTTCAGTAACGGCAATATCGGCTTTGTACTTGGACGCCAGTTCACGGGCCGCATTTTCGAGAGCATCTGGTCCCATATCGTTGGTCGGCGTGTTGATGAGATTGCGCACCAGTATAACCGCCGCGGCGATGCGGCGGATTTCCGCTTCGTCCACGCCATCGGGCAGAGCGAGGCGGATCGCCTTGCCATTGGCCTTGCGATAACGCGTAAAGCTATAAGCGCCCATCAGGAAGCCCAGAACGGCAAGTGCCGCCTCATCGACCGCGCCTTCGATATGCCAGTCTCCTTCCGGAAGGCTGCGCGCCAGCTTTCCGGCCAGAAGCTGCGACTGGCTGCCCTTTTCCTCGCTGCCTGTTCCGAAAAGCGCACCTGACACCGATCCGCCTGCGCCGGGGAGGACGAGCACTCGTCCGGCTTCGCCGTCAAACCCGTTGGCCCCAGCCCATGCAATTGCATCGGCGGGAAGACCGGCGGTTTCCAGTCCGCCTTTCGGCGTAAACCAGATCGGGCGGCTTTGTTCGGATTTTTGGGAAAGAAGTTCGACAGACATGATGCTCTTTCTGACCAGTAAGCGATGTCCGGCAAAAGCGCTGGCATTTTGTCGGAAGTTCATAAAACAAACAGATACCGCGCCTCCCGAAAAGTGTGAAACGGTTTTCGGATAAGATGCGCGCTAAAACAAACAGATAGCGTGATTATTGCCGCGCGGAAACAGAAACCGCAATCGCTATATTAACCAATCATTAGGGTTAACAGATTATTGATTTAGCAGAAGTTGGGGTTGAGGGTGAAAACCAGAGACTAAAGCATGTTGGATGCGCGACGCGCTTTAGCAGGAGAGGCGGGATGCTGAACATCGTTCGAAAAGACGTTATCGCAACACGTCTTGGTTTCGCCTGTATTCTTTCAGCATTGGTTATTTCCGGCTGCACATCCGTCGACCGGACCACGACCGGTTCGGTCCGCCGCGCGGCGACGGTCGCCACTTTCGATCACATGAACGACGCGCAGCTTGCTGCGATGGCCGGGCGGCTCGGCGCGCAATACGAGCGCAATCCGAAGGACCGTCAGACGGCGCTCAACTATGCCAATGTGCTGGCGCGCCTTGGCCGCAACGATCAGGCGCTGGCCGTCATGCGGGCACTCGCCATTGTCTATCCGAAAGATCAGGCTGTTCTTTCGGCTTATGGCAAGGCGCTTGCGGGTGCAGGCCAGTTTGAAGGCGCACTTGATGCCGTTCGCCGCGCACAGAACCCGGCCTATCCCGACTGGAAACTGGTTTCCGCAGAAGGCGCCATTCTCGACCAGATGGGCAGGAAGGAAGAAGCGCGCGCGACTTATCAGAAGGCGCTGCAGCTTCAGCCGAATGAACCGTCGATCATCTCCAATATGGGGATGTCCTATCTTCTGGCAGGCGATGCACGAACTGCCGAAACCTATTTCAAGCAGGCCGCTGCCGCTCCGGGCGCCGACAGCCGCGTGCGTCAGAACCTCGCGCTGTCAGTCGGTTTGCAAGGTCGCTTTCAGGAGGCGGAAGCGATTGCCGCGCGCGAGATTTCTCCGCAACAGGCTAAGGCCAATACGGATTATCTTCGTTCCATGCTGGCCCAGCAGAACTCCTGGAACATGCTCAAGGACAAGCCGAAGGGCTGAGGCCTCTCTTAGTTTTCGTCATGTCTGAATGAACGGCTGTCAGTTACCGCCAAACAATCCGCCCTGCGCCGAAATCTGGATGAAGGCCGGGCCGAGGATGACGATAAAGAGTACCGGCAGGAAGAAAACGATCATCGGCACGGTCAGCTTTGGCGGCAGGGCCGCAGCCTTCTTTTCGGCGTCCAGCAGACGTAAATCGCGGCTTTCCTGAGAAAGCGTGCGAAGCGCCTGCGACACCGGGGTGCCGTAACGCTCGGCTTGAATCAGTGCCTGCGTTACGGACTTCACCGGATCCAGCCCCGTGCGATTGGCGAGGTTTTCATAGGCCTGACGGCGCTCCGGCAGGAAGGAAAGCTCAGCATTGGTCAGCATCAGTTCTTCGGCAAGCTCGACGGATTGAATACCGATTTCATCGGCCACCCGGCGAAAGGCAGCTTCCGTGGACATGCCCGATTCGACGCAGATGAGCATCAGGTCGAGCGCGTCCGGCCACGCGCGACGGATGGATTGCTTGCGCTTGGTTGCCCTGTTGGAGACGTAAAGGTTCGGCGCATAGAAACCGGCATAGCCAGCGAAAATGCAGACGAGCAAACGAACGAAGAAGGTTTGATCGGCAAGCACACCGAGCATAAAAATGTAGATGGCGGCAATCAACATGGCGCCGAAAGGCAGCACAAAGCGCAGAAACAGAAAGATGTTGAGAGGGTTTTGCCCCCGGAAGCCTGCTTGTCTGAGCGAAGCGATCGTCTTTTCGTCGGCAAGCGCGCGCTTGAGATCAAGCCTTTCGACGAATTCGCGGATGCCCTGTTTCTGCTGATGCCGCAGGCTGTTGCGGCGGTCGCTTTCTGCTGCAAGACGGGCGCGCTCCCGTGAGCGAATGGCTTCGCGCTCGGTGGCGACCGATTTCATGCGTGATTTGAGCGCGCTGCCGCTCAGAACCGGCATGAGGATCGTTACTACAGTTGCAAAAACCGCAACCGTGATCAAAGCGCCGATGAGAAACTGCGGGTCGGTCAATTTTTGTGTGAGGAGAGAAAACATGTCCGGTGCCTCACATATCGAAATTGATCATATTTTTCATGATGAAGATGCCGGTCAGCATCAAAACGGCCGCAATGCCCAGGAGCATATGGCCGGTGGATGACGTGAAAAGCAGCGTCATATATTGCGGGCTCGTCAGATAGACGAGAACCATAACGATGAAAGGCAGCGCGCCGATGATCGCAGCCGAAGCCTTGGCTTCCATGGAAAGCGCATCGACCTTGGCCTTCATCTTCTTCCGGTCGCGCAGAACCTTTGAAAGATTATTGAGCGCTTCGGAAAGATTACCGCCTGCCTGCGCCTGTATCTGGATGACGATGGCGAAGAAGTTGGTTTCCGGGCAGGGCATGGAATCGGGCATCTTGCCGACCGCTTCAGGGATAGAAAGGCCGATCTGCTGTGCCTCGACCACCTTCTTGAACTCGCTCTTGACCGGTTCAACTGCCTCACTCGCAATAAGTCTCAGACCGTCATTAAGCGGCAGTCCCGCCCGGGTTGCGCGCACAATGACATCAAGCGCGTTGGGAAATTCTTCAAGGAATTTCTTCAGCCGACGTTTGCGCTTCTGCAGCACGAACCAGCGCGGCAAACCGAAAAAACCGGCAATTGCGATACCTGGCAGGAAAAGCAGCGGCGCGCCGAAAATCAGTGCAATGAATGTTGCGAGAAACGCTGCCACGCCGGAATAGATGTAGAATTTCTGCAACGTGAGGCTCAGCCCCGCCTGCGCCAGAAGAATGCGCAGGGGCGGATATTTCTGGTTCTTCTCGCGCTGCTTCTGCCGCGCTTCCAGATCCTTGATATTATCCTGCAACTGCTTGCGGCGCTTTTGGATGTCGGCGTTTCTGTCGCGTTCGCTACGCGTTATCGCCCGTTCTGAACCGCTGTTGCGCACGGTTTCAAAGCGCCGTGCTGCGTGGTCCTTCTTGCCGAGCTTTTCATAAAAGAGCGCATAGAACAAAGCCGCGCAGGCGACAACGGCGAGCACGATGAACATCACAATGCTGGCACCGGACCCTGTCATGTGTTTGCCCTTTCCATGCTGTCGAGCACAGAAGCAAGGCGGTTATCCTCATTATAATAGCGGGCGCGTTCCCAGAAGGCAGGTCGCCCGATGCCGGTCGAACTATGGTTGCCAAGAATACGGCCAGAGGCATCTTCTCCCTTGATATCGTAGAGAACGAGATCCTGAGTGGTGATGACGTCGCCTTCCAGCCCCACCACTTCGGTGATGTGAGTGATGCGGCGTGAGCCGTCGCGCAGACGTGCGGCCTGAATGATGATATCGACAGAACCGACGATGATCTCGCGCACGGTCTTTTGTGGCAGCACATAGCCGCCCATGGCGATCATGGCTTCCATACGGTTGAGGCATTCACGCGGACTGTTGGCATGGATCGTGCCCATCGAACCGTCGTGGCCGGTGTTCATGGCCTGCAAAAGATCGAACACTTCGGATCCGCGCACTTCACCGACAATAATGCGTTCGGGACGCATACGCAGACAGTTCTTAACCAGATCGCGCATGGTGACTTCGCCTTCGCCTTCCAGATTGGGAGGGCGGGTTTCCAGACGCACCACGTGCGGCTGCTGCAATTGCAGTTCAGCCGAATCTTCGCAGGTGATGATGCGTTCATGCGTGTCGATATAGCGTGTCAGACAGTTCAGAAGCGTGGTTTTGCCCGAACCGGTGCCGCCGGAAATAATGACATTGCAGCGCACCCGGCTGATGATCTGCAGCAGTTCCGCCCCGGCATTCGATATGGCGCCGAATCGCACCAGCTGGTCGAGTGTCAGCTTGTCCTTGCGGAACTTGCGGATGGTCAGGGTGGGGCCGTCGAGCGACAGCGGTGGCGCGATGACGTTGACGCGCGAGCCGTCGGGCAGGCGCGCATCGCAGATCGGGCTCGATTCGTCGACCCGGCGTCCGACCTGGCTCACGATACGCTGGCAGATGTTCAGAAGCTGCTGGTTATCGCGGAAACGAATGCCGGTTTCCTGCAGCAGACCGTCCACTTCGATATAGGTGCGGCGCGAACCGTTGACCATGATATCGGCGATGTCGTCGCGAGAAAGAAGCGGCTCCAGCGGGCCGTAGCCCAGAACATCGTTGCAGATATCATCGAGCAGTTCCTCCTGCTCGGCAATCGACATGACGAAGTTCTTGATGGCGATGATGTCGTTGACGATGTCGCGGATTTCCTCACGCGCGGCATCCGGCGCCATGCGGGAAAGCTGCGACAGGTCGATTGTGTCGATGAGTGCCGAGAAGACCTGCGATTTGGTGTCGTAATAGCTTTCGGTCTTCTCGCGCCCTTGCGTACCCGTCTGGGTATGGGATTTCGCCGGAGTACTTGGTACGGCTGCCTGCATGCGGGACTGTTGCACGACAGGCTGGGTCGGAGCAGGCATCGCAGCGGAACTGGCAGGTTTCGGCATAGCCGGTCGCGTTCCGCTTTCCGGCTTGTTTCCCGTATCGTTGCCTCTTCTGCCGAACATGATTTCCTGCCGTTACTTGGTCTTGCGTGCAAATTTGCCGAGAAGGCTCGAAATGCTGCTCTTCTTGCGCGGCTGCACATCCGCCCTGCCAGTCACGACATGCGCAATATGGCTGATGGCTTCGGCAATCGGACTTTCCGGATTGGTTTCTGCGATCATCCGGCCGTTGTTGGCTGCATTGCCGAAAAGCTGCGGATCGAAGTCTATAGTCGCGACAGGGTCGATGCCGAGCGGCTCGGCAAAATCTGCGAGCGCAATTTCCGGCCGTTTGGGAATGCCCATCTGGTTGAGGACGAGATGCGGTTTCACATCGTTCGGTCGCAGTTGCGCCAGCGTGTCGAGAAGGTTCTTCGTGTTGCGCAGATTGGCGAGATCGGGCGTTGCAACGATCACGACCTCATCGGCGCGCATCAATGTGGTCCGCGTCCATCCGCTCCAGCCATGTGCCACATCCAGCACAATCAGCGGAGAATTGCGTTGGGCAACATCGATCATTTCGGCAAAGGCGTCTTCGCCGAAATCGAATGTCCGCTCCAGGCTCGAAGGTGCAGCGAGGATTGAAAGGTGATCGTCATATTGAACCAGCAACCGGTCGAGATAGACCTCATCGATCCGCTCAGGCGAGAAAACGGCATCGGCGATGCCGAGCGTCGGGTCCTGATCGAAATTGATGTTTGCTGTGCCAAAGGGCAGGTCCATGTCTGCCAGCACGACATCGTGCCGAAACAAGTCGGAGATCGACCAGGCGACATTGTGGGCGATTGTCGAAGCACCAACGCCACCTTTCGCACCGATAAAGGCGATGGAACGCCCCAGCGGTTCTGCACCGGGATCGAGAAAAATCGAGGAAACGATGGCCAGAATGTCTGCGAGCGAGACAGGCGCCACGATATATTCTGAAACGCCGCGCCGCAGCAATTCGCGATAAAGCCAGACCTCGTTGGAATGACCAATCACCATAACTTTTGAACCGGAATCGCATACCTCCGACAATTGCTGCAGTTCTTCAAGCAGCACATTGGGTTCGGACGCCGATTCGACAATGATCAGATTCGGCGTGGAGGCGGTCTGATAAAACTCGGTAGCCGCTGCAATACCGCCCATCATGACTTTCAGATGGGTTTTGGCCATGCGCCGGTCGCCGCCGGCGCGCTCTATTGGAATGGCGACGCTTTCGTTCACGCAGAACGCCTGGATCGAAATGCGCGGAATGGGACGCACATTTTCCAGCATGATCGGCGCGCGGCCCGTCTCGGGGCCTTGTTCTTCTTCCGCTGGTTCGAAAGCGAAGTTGCTCATGGCGCCCTCTTAATACTCGGCCTGCGTGCTACGGGGTTCTTGCCAGTTATCCGTCTGTGCGGGCGACATCTTCACGTAGCCCTGCTTGCCATTGAGACGTTCGGTCGTGCGGTCCGAATCGATGGGCGACATGACGCGTGGTCCCAGAAGATCGGCCGGATTGGCGACCTGAGCGGCAAGATTGTTCTGCGAGGCACAGCCAAAATTGGCGTAATGCTTGTTTTCAGGCGTGCTGGCGAGATCGTCCGGCCAGCGACCGCATGGCGTCGTGCCCGCGGTCATCGCATAATAGCTGATCCTGATGGGCGCTGCCGCTTCCGGGTTTTCAACGGGATAGTTTTCGATGGCGATATTGTTTGCCTTGATGCCGCCGCGCCGGAGCATAGCCGACACTTCGGTGCTTAACCGATAGGCCGCCGCCTGATTGGAGGTGCCTGAAGGCACCAGCACATAGAGCATGCCTGAGCCACCACGCCGGTAATTGGCGATGGCACCTTGAACGATGCCACGCTGCATTGGGCTCAGCTTCTGGTCGGCTTGTGCAACCGGAATATCGGTGACCTGCTCCCGCTCCGCAATCGTGATCGGATGATTGGTACGATAATCATCTGGCAAAGCGCCAACGGTCACGTGCTGGCGGTTCGCACAACCCGCCAGAAGGGCCAGTGACAGAGCGACAAGCGCTGGTCGGGTGGAAATCCTGCAAAAGCCTCTGACTGAATATGTCATGATCTGTCCCCGCTCACTTGTAGATATAACCGACGACGCCGTTGTAGCGACCGGGCGGCAGTTTGGTTTCCATCGTGCCGTAAACGCGATTGACCTTGCCAAGGATGTATCCCGCACCATCGCTGGCCGGATTGAGATTGTCGTCGGGCCGCGCAAGCTGCTGGCGGGCAACGGGGCGCGCCAGATAAGGTGTGACGATCACCACCAGTTCGGATTCGTTGCGGATGAAATCCTTGCTGCGGAACAGCGCGCCGAGGACCGGAATCTTGGTAAGGCCTGGAAAGCCGGAAACCGACTGGCGCACTTCATCGCGGATCAACCCACCGATCATCATGGAACCGCCGGACGGAAGTTCGACCGTCGTATCGGCGACACGCTTGCGCAGCGATAGAACACTTGCGCCAACGCCATCCATCTTGTTGGTGGTGCCTGCGCCTTCTGTCGTCGGCTCAGAGACGGAGGTTCTGATTTTCAGGCTGATGCGTCCCGGCCCCAGCACGGTCGGCATGAATTCGAGACCAATGCCGTAGTTGATCTTGGCCAGTTCATTGGTACGCTTTCCGTCATCATCATATTTGACGCTGTTGATGACATTATATTCGCCGCCGACATTAAAGGCCGCTTTTTCGCCGGAGATTGCGGTCAGGGTCGGCTCGGCGAGCGTCTTCATCACGCCTGCCGATTCCATTGCCCGCAGATAGGCGGAAAAATTGCTTGTCGCGAGGCCGAATCCGGTATCGGACAGGTTGTTGCCAATGGCTCCGGCAATACTCTCGGAAATTCCCCCATAGGAAATGCCGTTCGAAACACCGCTGCCTGCCATATTGACGCCAAGCTGCTTCATGACGGAGCGGCTGACTTCCGCGACGGTGACCTTCAATGTCACCTGATCCTCGCCGACGATAGTCAGCATATTGACGATGGCGCTCGCGCGGCGGTTTCGGTCGGGATTGTTGATAGCAACACCGCCGCCATCCGTTGGCGCGGACGCAGTCGTGGTGAACTGACCGGTTGTTGCTTCGCCACCGGAAACGAAAAGGCCTGCAAGCTTTGCGGCCTGTGCAGAATCCTGTGGGGTCTGCACCGTTCCGGTCAGCACCACATTGTCGTTGATCAGTTCGACGCGAATATCGGACCCGGGAATGAGGCGCTTCAGCTGGGATGAAATCCCGCTCACATCGCGCTCGATTTCGACATCGATGGATGCGACCTGTTCGCCATTGGGACCGAAGACGAAAATATTGGTCTGTCCGACCTGCTTGCCGAAAAGATAGATGCGTCGCGACGTACGCGTCACCGCATCGGCTATTGTCGGGTTGGAGACGAGAACGTCATAAGCATCCTGCGGAAGATCGAGCACGACCGACTTGTTGAGGCCAAGCTTGATCGTCTGCGAACGCTGCTGGCTGCCGACCTTGACGATGCCGGCCGCCGCCATGGCGGACATATCGGTGAGCGGCAGTGAGAAGGCGGCAAGCGCGCTGGTTAAAAGTGCGACTTTTGCGGAATATGGGCGCACGCGTTTTGTCTTTCTCATGAGCGCGGTCCTATTTCTGTAACGCTGCCGGACTTGATGACCTTGACCGTTCCGCTGCGGGTCGGCGAGGAAACCAGATAGTCTGCCTGCTTGATATCCTTGTCCTCGACATCCTGTGTCGAGCGAAGCGCCAGCGTCAGGCGGTCCGCCATCTGCTGGGCGACGGTGATGATTTCGGCCTGTTCCGGCGTGACTTCGAGCGTCGCGGTCTGGCCGACCATGACCTTGCGGCCCTGCTCGTCTTCCTGAATGGCCTGATCGATGGCCAGAACACGCACATTCTGCAACACGGTTTCCGTGGTGAATGGTGTCAGCGATTTATCGCCATTGTCCGGCTTGCGGCGGGTCATGATAACATCGACGAAGTCATTGGGAAGAATGAAGCCGCCTGCCGAGCTTTCGGCATTGATCTGTGTCGCGACGGCGCGCATCCCGGGGGGCAGGATCGACGACATGAAGCTCTGTCCCGGACCGATGAGCTTGGTCTTGCGGATCGGTTCGCCCGTGAAGAACTGCAGGCGCACGGTTGCGCCACTCAACTGATTGATGGCGTCGGGTTCGCTTGCGCGGGTGATATAGCCGTCGCTGACAGCTTCGGCAGGCCAGGGCTGCCAGCGCATCTGCGATGTCAGCTCTGCGCCGACACCGAGATTTTCGGTGGCAACCAGCACGTCTTCCAGCTTCATCTGCGGCGTTTCAGGCGCGACGACAACGGGAGCAGGCGGCGGTGCGGCGAGGTTCATGGCAATATAGCCAGCGCCACCTGCCGCAAGAACGGCCACTCCTAAAATGAGCAGTCGAGCTGATTTCATGATGTGCCCCGCGCAAATCCCCACGTCTTGATGACGTGTTCCAAAATTGCACTGGGAATCGTGTAATTATGGTTAATATAATCTTATTCGAATAAAGAAAGATTGGGAGTACACGCGAACGTTGCGCATAAATGCGCTTAAAATGCCCCTGCCATATAGGTTTTCATCGTTTCCCCGACTGGCGACAGTGGAAGTGTCCAGAGACCGGCAGCGCCAAGTGCAATGCCGTAGGGAATGCCCACATCCTTGCGGGCGAGCGTTCCCAAGAAGGCATAGCGATCCGCCAGAAGCGGACGGGGGATCATCCTGTAGAGGATGATCGTGAGTGTCAGCACGCCGCCCAGGATCGAAACCATCACAATATAATCCATGAGGCTGGCATTGGGACCGAACCACAAGGCCGTCGCCGCAATGAGCTTGGCGTCACCACCACCCATGGCGCGCAGGCAAAAGAGCGAAAAGGTGATGATGAGTACGATACCGCCGACAGCCAGATGCCAGCCATAGTCTGCGAGGGAAATTCCGCAGAACGGTGCGAGCAGGACAAAGCCCAGGGTCAGTCCGATGGAAACGCGGTTGCGGATGGTCATCGAGGTCAAGTCGGTGATCATGGCCGTCACCATTGCCAGAGCAAAGATTGCCGTCATGGCTGCTGCTGTCATTGCCGATGCCCCCGCGTCGCCTGTCATCCCATCATTTGGTCACCGTTTGCACGGAGTTGCGCTTTGATGATTAGCGGTTCGTCGCCTGTTCGAACTGTATGGCCGTGTCATTGAATTTTTCGCCGACATTACCGGCCACGAGCGCGACACCGCTGATGATCATTATGGAAACGAGTGTGCCGATCAGCGCATATTCGATTGCTGTCGAACCGGCCCTGTTCTTCATGAAGCGCGTCATCAATGTCGGCATCACATGCTCCTCGCTGTTCCGATCGCGCTGGTTTTTGGAAACGCGCTCTAGTTTCGGATGAGCTGAAGCATAAGAGAGAGGAATTGTGGCCCTCTTAACAATCAGGGTTAATGAAGTGTAACGGCGCTTTCCGGATCACTGCAATCGCACGATTGGTTAATCTTTGGCGAATTGTGAACGCGGTCTGCACGGAAGGGTAGCGACTTAATTCTTCCTTCACCAATCCCCTTCATTCTTTGCTCATTATATTGATGGGGTTCCATTCGCTGAGCCCACTATATCTGCGGGGGAATGTCGCGTGACGCGTCGATTGTTTGCTTTGGGTGGCTTCGGCATGGTGTCCGCCATGGGCCTTGCGTTCATGACGGTCTTTGCGGCCATACCGGCGTCTGCGGAAGACTACATTGCTCTTGAAACAAGCCAGGCGCGCATCTTGCGGCTCGCGCGGCCAGCCGACAGTGTCGTGATCGGAAATCCGTCGATTGCCGATGCCGTCGTTCAGGATGCACAGACTATTGTTCTGACTGGCAAGGATTTTGGCGTCACCAATATTGTCGTCATGGACAAGCAGGGCGAACCGATCCTCGACCGTGAGCTGGTGGTTTCCCGCAATGCACGCGGTACGACGCGAATTTACCGGCAGGCCGAAGTGCAAACGCTTTCCTGTACGCCTTACTGCGAAAAAGCCTCAACGAAGAACGGCTTCGACGACAAGTAACGCTATTCAGTCGTGAGTCCCTGTTCCGTTAATACTCTTTCAGGTTGTCCTGTTGTAACGATACTCCCAATGGAATTCATGTGAAGTTGGGTGGGGTTATGACTTTCCGGATTTTGGCGCTTGGCCTTGCAGGGGCGAGCGCGAACTTACGCCGTTTTGCCCGTGCACAACATGGTGTGGCGGCGGTGGAGTTCGCGTTGCTCATCGTTCCGTTCCTGATCATCATCTTTGCGACGATCGAAATCGGTATGAGTTTTGTGGCGCGTCAGGTCATATCCAATGCGACAGAGACTGTTGCACGCCGATTGCAGACGGGGCAGATCAGAGGGGCTCAAATCAGCGAAGGAACCCTGCGCACCGAACTCTGTCAGCAGATGCAGTTTATGGTCGCGCAAGGCTGTCCCAATCTTTCGCTCAATCTGGGAACCTACGAAGGCTTCGACAAGGTTCCGATTGACCAGATTCTCGACGGTGAGGGCAAGCTCACGCGGACAGGTATTATCGGGACCAGTGGAACCTCGACGATCAATCAGCTCAACGTGGTTTATGCGTGGCCCGTGCTGACAAACATCCTTTATCTGATCGAAAATCCACATGCTGCAGGGGGCACCATGCCGCTCTTTGCGACCCTCACCTGGCAGAACGAACCCTTCCCGAACTAAAACAACTGATGTGCGTTCCGAAAATCGCCTCGCACTTTTCGGAATGCATTCTGGAGCGATCGATTGCCATGCGTACTTGTCTTCGAAAATTCCTGAATGATAGACGCGGATTGGGTGCGGTTGAATTCGCACTGATCGCGCCCGTCCTGCTTCTGATTTATCTGGGCTCTGTTGATCTGGCTGACGGGGTCGACACGAACAAGAAAGTGTCGCGCTCGGCGAGCAGCCTCGCTGATCTGGTTGCCCGCCAATTGTCGGTCACGAAGAATGATCTGAACGATATGTTCAACATCAGTCGCGCGTCACTGCTGCCCTATGGTCGGAGCACACCGAAGATAAGGATCACCGCAATCAGGATTGACGGAACGGCGAGGGCCAGCAACCTGACACCGGAGGTCGATTGGTCCTATGCCAACATTGCGGATTTTGCCGCCAAGAAGGGGGATGTCGGCGATATTCCGTCAAGCCTTCTGGATGAAGGATCGTATTTCATCAAAGTCGACGTCGAACTCAACTACAGGCCGCTCAATGCATGGATTTCCACGAGCATTCCGATGAGCGAAACCTATTATCTGGCGCCCCGCTACACGAACACGCTTCCCTGTACCAATTGCTGAACATCTTGGCATTGCGGACAAAACTGAACATATAAGGGCAAAGCCAATGCATGGCTCTTGTTCAGGATCAGTTTTCTATGCCCGAATTGCCAGAAGTCGAAACGGTTCGCCGTGGTCTGCAGCCCGTCATGGAGGGCGCGACCGTCAGCCAAGTCGAACAACGACGCCCGGACTTGCGCTTTCCCTTTCCCGACCACTTTGTCGAACGGCTTTCCGGTCGGCGCATTTCGGCGCTTGGACGTCGCGCGAAATATCTGACGATCCATCTCGATGACGGCCTATCCGTCATCAGCCATCTTGGCATGTCGGGTTCGTTTCGCATCGAGACTGATGATGACGGCGGCACGTCCGGCGAATTCCATCATGAGCGCTCCAAGCTGAGTGCGCATGACCATGTCGTGTTTCATCTTCTGCGGGCCGATGGCGCTCCGGCCCGTATCGTCTACAACGATCCGCGTCGCTTCGGCTTCATGCTTTTTGCGGAAGAAGGCACGCTCGATAGTCACCCGCTGCTGGCAAGCCTCGGCATAGAGCCGACAGGCAATCTGCTCTCGGGCACCATTCTGGCCGAACTCTTCAAGGGGCGTCGGACGCCGCTCAAGGCGGCGCTGCTCGATCAGCGGCTGATAGCTGGTCTTGGTAATATCTATGTTTGCGAGGCGCTCTGGCGTAGCCACCTGTCGCCCATGCAGACAGCCGGGTCTGTTGCGCAGAATCCCGCAATCATGGAGCAATTGGCTGCCGATATCCGCACAGTGATCGCGGAAGCCATTGCCGCAGGCGGTTCAACCCTCAAGGACTATATTCAGGCAGATGGCGCGCTTGGCTATTTCCAACACTCCTTCTCCGTCTATGGGCGCGAGGGCGAGCCATGCAAAAACCCTGCCTGCAACGGCATTGTGGAACGGGCGGTACAGTCGGGACGTTCAACTTTTTTCTGTGCCTCCTGCCAGCAATGAGGCCTTGAAAAAGAAGTGACGCCGGTCCACTTTGCCCGCCAACCAGCGAGAGCGCATCCCGAAAAGTGTGAAACGGTTTTCGGACAAGATGCGCGGTTCAAACCGAAAAGATAGAGCATTTCCCGTGATTCAGGAAAAACAGGAAACGCTTGATCTGCCCGAAGGAGGAGTTCAATCCATGGCCTATGAAACGATCATCGTCGAGACACGTGGCGGCGTTGGCCTCATCCGCCTCAACCGCCCGCAGGCGCTCAATGCCTTGAACCGCAAGGTTCTCGACGAATTGACGGAAGCTCTCGGCGCTTTCGATACGGACGGCAAGATCGGCGCTATCGTCCTCACCGGTTCCGAAAAGGCCTTCGCTGCCGGTGCCGACATCAAGGAAATGCAGCCGATCGATTTCGTGGATGCCTATCTTCAGGACATGTTTGCTGACTGGCAGAAAGTGGATCGGGTCCGCAAGCCGATCATCGCGGCGGTTTCGGGCTATGCGCTGGGCGGCGGCTGCGAACTCGCCATGATGTGCGATTTCATCATCGCGGGCAGCAACGCAAAATTCGGCCAGCCGGAAATCACGCTCGGCGTCATGCCCGGCATGGGCGGCTCGCAGCGTCTCACGCGCTATGTCGGCAAGTCCAAGGCGATGGATATGTGCCTCACCGGGCGCATGATGGATGCGGCGGAAGCAGAACGCAGCGGTCTCGTCTCGCGCGTCGTTGCGCCGGAAGAGCTTCTTGACGAAGCGCTGAAGGCGGCAGAACGCATTGCATCCTTCTCACGTCCGTCTGTGCTGATGGTCAAGGAAGCGGTCAATCGTACCTACGAAATGACGCTGAGCGAAGGACTCCGCTTCGAGCGGCGCCAGTTCCATTCGCTGTTTGCGACGGAAGACCAGAAGGAAGGCATGGCAGCCTTCATCGACAAGCGTACGCCGTCGTTCAAGAATCGCTAAAGCTTGTCTCCCTAAAGTGGGAACCGGTTTCGGGATAAAGACATGCTTGAAAAGACAAATAGATAGAGCAGTTTCAATGACTCGGTTTTAGTCGGAACCGCCCCAATTGATCGGCTGGTGGTCGAGTGACTGCCCTGACAAGAGCATCATGGAAGCCTTCCGGTCGCTTTCGGCAGGCTTTCAGGCCGGGTTTGCGGCTTTTTGATCGAGCTTTGGGGCAGAATCCACGTTGACGCCGCGCCAAAGCTGATCTATAAGCCCGCCACGGATCGGCGGCCCCCAGGGATCTTCAAGGGATTTTCTCGGCTGCCCTAGAGGTTTTGTGCCCGGCGGTTTTTGCCCCTGGCTAGCTGACAGAAAAAAGAGAGGCATTTATGGCCAATACTCCTTCGGCCAAGAAGGCAGTGCGCAAGATCGCTGCCCGCACCGAAATCAACAAGTCCCGCCGTTCGCGCGTTCGTACCTTCGTGCGCAAGCTGGAAGACGCTCTGCTGAGCGGCGACAAGCAGGCTGCAGAAGTCGCATTCAAGGCTGCTGAGCCTGAACTGATGCGCGCTGCTTCCAAGGGCGTGATGCACAAGAATACCGCCTCGCGTAAGGTGTCTCGCCTTGCTCAGCGCGTTAAGGCTCTGAACGCCTAAGCATTCATCCATTTTTATGGAATGTTTTCGAAACCCGGCTCATTGTTAGCCGGGTTTTCTTTTTTGAGCGTTTCTCAGAACACTGGCATTCTTTCATACCACCCTGAATTGTAGAGATTTTTCAATGCCTAGCTGGAATATTTCAGAGGGCGGTTAATCTCGCATGAGGCTATTTAAGTAGTATTTTCAAATGGTTGCGGATTATTATCCACTGTTATCCACAGGCGGGTTTAGGGACTCGGAAGGGGGTTTGAGTCAAGGAATATTTTTAAATTTATTTTTAGGAAGAACATATCAAGATCACCTAAAAATTGCCCCACGAAAACACATTGAATCCAAAGGTGTTATTTCGCTGGCGTCCGATTCCCTACTTTTGTCGAGTCCCCCTGCAAGGGCTTTCAGCAAAAAAATGTGGCTTTCTGAGGCTTGCCCTTTGCTGCGAGGCTTCGCTAAAGTCAGGGCATAAGAGGGGTGGGCCACCGGCCCGGAGTTAGCATCAAATAGCGAGTTTGTCGGCGTGGGCATCACAGCCCGCGGGTGTTATATTCTGGTCGTAAGGTCCTGTTCCTCATGGTTGTTTGCTTACCGTTCGTTAACCGGAATGCCGTTTTAGGCATGTCCCCGACAATTGAATGGTTGTGGCGGATTTCTTTCCGGGCAATCAGCCTCCGGTAAAAGTGTTGTGAGTCGTAAAAAGGTCGCCGGGAAGGAGTATCCGGGTGTTGGTCCTGATGGGACCGTTTGAGTTTGTGTTTGGCCCAGAGCTGTAGAGCCGGGCTTTATGAGTGAGTACCTGCCAGGCCAGACGGATAAAAAATCCGCGGTTCGGACAGGAAAAAATGACAAGCGCCAAAAAACGGCGCGTACGAATGTGAAGGCAGGCGAGACGATGGCA
>NZ_CP109783.1:0-10913 GCF_025908475.1 Brucella sp. MAB-22
CAGCCACCGTGGTTTCAAGGGGCGTTTCCTCGCAGGCTGAGCTGGCGAAGGAAGATTGATGCACCCAGGCGACATGAGACGGATCGAGTAGATTGTCAGTCATGTAGAGATAATTGCAGTTGAGCATCATCGATTCGCCACGATTGACGCCCCAGGCCGGATCATCGAAATGCTCGACATGGAAGATTTCCGCCGGGTCGGCATTGTCCGCCTCGCCCATCCAGATCCACACAAGACCATAGCGTTCTTCCACAGGATAGGATCGTACACAGGCGACATGTGGAATTTTCTCGGCGCCGGGAACGCGGGTGCAGGTGCCGGTCATATCAAAGGTCAGGCCATGATAGCCGCATTCGACCTGATCACCTTTGATGCGCCCCATGGAAAGCGGCAATTTCCTATGCGGACACGCGTCTTCAAGCGCCGCCGGCCGACCATCGCTGGTGCGATAAAGAACGATCGGCTCACCGAGAATCGTCACCGTCTTCAACTCGCGATTGACCTCATGATCCCAGGCAGCGACGTACCAAGCATTCCTTAAAAACATGATCGTTCCCCAATTTTCGATTTTAATTGCCAGCATGTTCAGGGGGGAGCACAGCAAATACAAGCTGACTAGTCCTGCGTTTTTATTTAGAGTAGCTAAAAAGTACCAACGTGAGTACAGCGGTTATGCTTAATTTGCCCTTGCGGGGATTGCAGGTTTTCGAGGCGATTGGGCGCTGCGGAACAGTGACAAAGGCGGCGCGCGAACTGGGAGTTTCACCCGGCGCTGTCAGTCAGCAGATACGCAGTCTTGAAGAGGCTATTGGCGTCACGCTGCTGGAGCGAAAAGGACGCCAGATAGCCCTGACCACTTGGGGCCGGATTTATCACGAGCAGATCTCGAAGGGATTCGAACAACTTGCCCGGGCGGGAGATGTACTCGAACGGGCGCGCAATCACGGCGTAATAATCCTGAGCGCGCTGACATCGGTAGCCAACCGATGGATTGGGCCAAAGATTTTTGACTGGCAATCACAACATCCGGAAGCACGCGTGCGCTTGAGCGGACAGGACATCGAGCCCCAGCTTGGCGTTGAGCCGGCGGATTTCCGCATAACCTATGGTAAACGCGTGCTGGCGCACGAGCACTATGTCGAGCTTTATCGCGACTGGGTGGTCCCGGTCTGTGCGCCACAATTGCTGGCTGGCGGTACGCTGCAGCAGCCGGCCGATATTTTGTCGCTACCGCTGTTGGGCATTGACTGGGAGAGCGATTATTTACCGCCGCCGAACTGGGCCGACTGGGCGCGCCATATAGGTGTTGATACATTGCATGCAGCGCCCGGATTTTCCTTTAGCCTGTCTACCGGCGCAATAGGCGCAGCTTTGAGTGGACGCGGCGTGGTATTGGCCCAAATTTCAATGATTGGAGAAGAATTAGCCGAGCGCCGACTGATTATACCCTATGACCTCCGCTTGCGGCTGTCGGAAAGCTATTATCTCGCGTGGGACCGCGCCGCGTTGAGCAAGCCATTTGGCGCGCGCTTCCAACGCTGGATCATTAAGGCTGCCAAATCGCAGGAAGCTATTTCGCGCGGGTCATGACTGCGCAGCAAGTCAGCCAAGAGATTTTAGAACGTTCCCAACCCTTTCCCTACACCCTCTGGACCGATAAACTGGTAGGAGCGCAAATATGTCAAATATGCGGCTGCCATGAAGACGCGATTTGTACAGGCGGTGTCCTTATCAACCAGGCGTTCAGAGAGCTCGGACGCGCGGTTCTTCATTTTCGCCACCTACTCCGCCCGCGGAAATTCTGAGAAGGGCTCAACGTCGTGGATGGAACAGCGCCAGCCGTATCGGTATCCTTCGAAAAGTGCCGCGAAATGGCGATCAACCTCATTGATGAGTAGGTTTCGGCGCTAAAGCTCCGCCAACTTCAAGCTTCGCTCGTCAATGGAACGCCCTAACGCTCCACACGGTGCGCACCGAACCAGCAGGGCACCGTCGATTGGTCACAGAAGGTTATCGCTTCTGATGTTGCCGATCAACTCCTACCTAAAACCCTGCTTACGGTTCGATCTCGATCCGCATAGCCGGAAACATTCCGGCAAAGTACGCCAATCGAATCGGTATACTTATAAACAACGGCGAATCCACACCATGATGTACGGCTGGATGAATTCGAGTGTATCCAGGGCACTGTTACTTTAACGAGAGTGCAGACGTAACGTATTCTTTGGCGCATCTGTCATGCGGATTTCAGGCACGTGATTTCGCGCCACATGTCAGTGGCGGCTTGTCGTAACTCACGATGATCGGCGGCATTGAATTGGTTTCGGGGGAAATAATTTAGGTTGTAGATCGGATCATGTATCGACGTGAAATTTTGCACATGTCGCGCCGATTTAAAGCGCTTCATAACCCGCTCTCGTCGTCGGATCGGCTGATGCGAATTCTCTGCCCGATTGTTCAAACCCTTATGCTGGCGATGATCGCAAACGCTAAGTCCCATCGTTCGTTTGGCAGCGCCATATGATCGTAGTTTATCGGTGACCATGATCCGGGGTGCACAGCCCTGTGCAGAGAGAAGCTTGCGCATGAAGCGCTTGGCGGCCTTGGTATTACGGCGTTTCTGGACCAGAACATCCAAAACAAAACCATCCTGATCAACTGCTCGCCAAAGAATGTGATGCTCACTTTTGATAGATATTACACATTCATCCAGGTGCCATTTATCGCCAAGCCGCGGTGTGCGGCGACGGATATTACTGGCATAAGCACGTGCGAATTTCTCCGCCCATTCGTACACGGTCTTATATGTGACGAAGATGCCACGATAAGCCAGCATGTCTTCAACCATGCGAAAGCTTAGCGGAAAGCGGAAATACAACCACACCGCCTCTGCAATAATCTCAGATGGATAACGATGGCGGCGGTAAAGCGAAGAACGAGGTTCGGTCATCACCCGTTATCGCAACTGATGTTTACACTTAGGTTAAGGTAACAGTGCCGTGTAAGCGGGGCAAATTTGGTGGCCAAGACCCTGTTTCTGATTCCAAGTCAGGAACGTTTACATCATGTATGAAATCCAGGCCATACTGCATCGAAATCTGAAACGATCAAAGCAAAGATTAAAACGGATCCCTGACCCAATCTTCAAATGCATGACGTACCCGAATTACAAAAACTGTTCCGTCTGCTTCAATTTGATAAATAATGAGGTGGGCTTTAAACGGGTGCACCCGCACAGGTGGAGAAATTTCTTCACGTGCACGTGCCATTTGTGGGTTCTTTGCAATTAAATCCAGAGTGTTAAACAACTCTGCATGATAGCGTTTCGCCTGCACAGGCCCAAACATTGCTATACCCTGCTCGGCGATAGCAATGATATCGTCTTCCGCAAGAACAGAGAGTTTAAATTCCATCAGTTGCGTTTCAGAGATTTTTCGGCGTTAGCGAGTGCCACTGCGAAGAGTTCATCCTGTGAACGACTTCCTGGGCCACTTTGTAAGCCCTCGTCAACAAAGCGCTGCATCGCTGCGATCTTATCGCTGCGCATTTGATCTTTACGGATCAAATCGCGCACATAGTCACTCGCATTCGAATAGCGTCCCGTTTTGGCCTGAGCCTCAACCCATTCTTTCATAGGATGAGGGAGCGATACGTTCATCGTTACCATCAAATTCTCCCTTCACTGCAATTAAAATCGCAGATTGGCAAAGTTTGTCAATGCTATTTTCACTAGCTACCTATCCATTTAACGTTCAAGGCCAGACCGTTGATTATGATTGCCAGTCAACAACGGGCCTTCGCATCCATCCGGTGTTCAATATCGTGTGTGTTAAACGTGGCCCCGCCACCTCTAAAAAGTGCTGTACAGATATTGGGCAGTAAACAGATCGAGATGCCCGCCACCGACATTCTTGTAGACCGTGATCTCGCGATCATCGCTGCGGCCCGGATGTTTTGGCTGACATAGCTCAATCAAATCAGCTTCGATCTGCTCATGCTTGATCAGTCCAGTGGCGAGCGGAATTCCGAGTTCGCCCGAACCATCACAGCAATGGCGCGTATCAACAAATACCCGTCCGGCACGACGGAACACGTCATCATCGGCTTCACGCATGTCCGGCATATAGGCACCGATCAGATCGACATGAGCGCCCTCTTTGAGGAGTTTTCCCTTAACCAGCGGATTGGTCGACATGGTGACACACGATATGATGTCCGCCATCGAGACTGTGTTATCGAGATTCTCCACGGCAACGATGTCGACGCCAGCAATGTCAAGTCGGCTGGCAAGTTTTTCCGCCCTGTCGAAGTTGCGGTTCCAGATAAAGACTTGATCGATCGACGGTCGGCTGGCGCAATGAGCCTGCACCACATGGGGCGCTAGCCCCCCGGCACCAACCACCAGCAAGGTACGGGCGTCCTTGCGCGCCAGCAGGCTGGCGCCAAGTGCCGAATCTGCCGCCGTCTTCTTGAAGGTTTCAATGGCGCCATCACAGACCATGAGTGCTTCGCCGGTCTGACCGCTGAACAGCGTTACCGTGCCCTGGATCGAAGGTTGGGCCACAGGAAGTTTGACATTCGCAGGGAAAACACCGACCAGCTTGACGGCAACCGCCTCCCCTTCGAGCCAAGCTACCAGGGACACAAACTGGTTGTCTGCGCTTTTCCGATCCTGAAGCACGGTAGTGTCGCTTTGCGGTCGTTTGCCGCTCGCATGCGCTTGACGCAAGGCTTCGATCAATCCCGGATAATCGAGCGCGGCTTCGGTTTGCTGTGCATTGAGAATTATCATCATTCGTTCCTGTCACGCCACGCGCTTCAAAAAACTTTTAGTACGCGGATGTTGTGGATTGCCCATAACCTTTTTAGGCGGGCCGGATTCAACAATCACGCCACCATCCATGAAAATCAGATGGTCGGCGACTTCGCGAGCGAAGTTCATTTCATGCGTGACGACAATCATGGTCACGCCATCTTCGGCCAACTGGCGCATCACCGCCAGAACCTCACCGACCAGTTCCGGATCAAGAGCTGATGTGGGTTCATCAAAAAGCATCAGCCGAGGCTGCATCGCCAATGAACGGGCAATCGCCACGCGTTGCTGCTGCCCACCGGAGAGCTGGTCGGGATAATAATTCGCGCGCTCGGTAAGGCCGACTTTTTCCAGCAGCTTCATCGCCGCGGCGGTGGCCGACCGGCGACCTATCTTGCGTACGATCATAGGCGCCTCGATGATGTTTTCCACCACGGTCTTATGGGGGAAGAGATGGAAGCCCTGGAACACCATGCCCATTTTCTGGCGCTGGCGTGCCAGTTCGTTGAAGGACATCGTATAAAGCCGCTCACCCTGCCAACGCATGCCGATCGGCTCGCCTTCCAGCAACACGGCACCGGAATCCGGCACTTCGAGATAGTTCAGGCAGCGCAGCAATGTGCTTTTGCCGGAGCCGGATGGGCCGACAATGCAGGTCACGTCCCCCTTTTCCACCGTCATGTCGATGCCGTCGAGCACCCGGTGATTGCCAAAAGATTTGGTCAGTCTTTCCACCTGCAGCAGTGGCAAGCTCGCGGGCGTTTCATTCATTTTTGATATCCAAGCGCAAATTTGAAGGGCAGAAGTCTGGATAGGAATGATGCGGAACGGGTGGTCTGCCGGGATTTCAGGTGGTTCTCGACATGGTGCTCGAGGATGGTCAGGGCAGTCGACAGGATGAGATACCAGATCGTGGCCACGATCAGCAGCGGAATGGTCTGGTAGGTGCGCGAATAAATCATCTGCGCCGAATAAAGCAGATCTGGCAAGGCCAGAACGCTGACCAGTGACGTGAATTTCAGCATTGAAATGGTGTCATTGCCGATCGGAGGAATGATGATGCGGATTGCCTGGGGCAACACGATCCGCGTCATGATCTGAAATCGCGTCATGCCAAGCGTCGCGGCGGCCTCGGTCTGGCCCGGGTTGATCGCCTGGATGCCAGCGCGGATGGTTTCGGCGGCATAGGCGCTTTCTGTAAAGGACAGGCCAAGCAGTGCTGCACTCATCGGCGTGATCAGCGTGTTCATGTCCCAGGACCACAATGTCGGCCCGAACGGAACGCCAATGGTCAGATTGGGAACCAGAAGCGCCAGATTGTACCAGAAAATCAGCTGAACCAGGGGTGGAACGCCGCGAAAGAACCATATCCACAGCCAGCTTGCCCATTGCAGCACCGGATTGGCCGAAAGGCGCATCACGGCCAGTATGATGCCGATTGCAAAACCGAAGATCATTGCGGCAAAAGTCAGGAACAGCGTGCGCGCCAAGCCAGCGAGAATGTCGGGATGAAACATGTAGCGCACAACAATGTTCCATTGCAGGTTCTCATTGGTCGCCAGCATATTGACAAAACTCAATGCGATCAGAATGAGCACGGCGCCGGTGATCCATCGAGACGGATGGCGCACGGGTATCGGTTTGACACTATGTATATCCGGCCGGTGCGCGACCGTCTTTGCTGTTCTTGCCATGATTTACTCCAGACTACCGTATCGTGTTTAGCGAAATTCGTATTCGAACTTACCAAACCCGCCGGCCCGTGTTCCGGGCCGGCCCTTGCGTAATGGACCGCGGCTGTATTCGCACCGCCGCCGGCTGACGGGCGTTCTCCTTCAATCGGCCCTGACTATTTTGGCTCCGGATTGTCCTTAGTAACCAGAACCGCCTTTTCCAGGGTGCCGGCGCCATCAACGCCCCACTTTGCCATGATTTCCTTGTAGGAGCCGTCATCGATCATGGACTGGATGGCATCACGGAAAACTGGCCCAAGCGCATCACCCTTGCGCACGCCAATGCCGTTGAAGACCGGATTGCTGACCAGTTCAGATACGCTGAAGCGTCCGGTAATCTTGGCCATATAATGCATTTTTGCCGATCCGGCCGCCACCATCTCAACACGCCCCGAGGACACGGCCAGCTCGGCAGCGTTCTGAGTGGTGAATTGCTGCAGGTTAATCGGCTTCTCACCGGCGGATTCGCACAATTCGGCGCTCTTTTCCTTCAGATATTGGTAGTCCCAGGCACCTGTCATCACTGCAACGCTATGGCCGCACAGATCTTTTTCCGACTTGATGGAAAAGTCCTTGCCTTTCAAGAAGGCATAGGCGGTGCCTTCCTTGCGCTGAGGAATGAAATCAAGCGAATCAAGCCGTTCCGGCGTCACACCGAAGGAAGAAAATCCGGCGTCAAAACGCTTGCTGGCCAGGCCCGGAATGATGGCGTCGAAACTGGTTGCGGTAAATTCGAATGGTACGCCAATGCGTTCCGACATGGCTTTGGCCATGTCGATGCTCCAGCCTTTCAGGACGCCGTCTTCGACAAACTCGTCCGGTGGCCAGTCATTGAAGGCAGCAATCTTGACGCCCTTCCTGTAATTCTCCGGCACAGCGTCCTGTAGTGCCTTGATCGGTGCGGCATGCACCGAGGTGATGCTGGCGGCCGTGGCCAGCGCCGCCAGCGCTACCATCATGCGCCGGGATGCGGTTTTGCGACGATTGGTCATTTATCTCCCCTTTGATTGGAACTTTATCCCCGTGCGAGGCTCGTCTTCTACTTGCGTTGCTGAAAATGATATGCGAACGTTCTCACAATATAGCCATTGATTGATCGCATCCGTCAAGTTGAAAGTTGAGATCAGGCCCATCATCGCCTATGAAACGGTACAGGTATTGAGCAGCGTGAAACTGCTTGGAAGGAACGCGCAGACATGAGTGGACGACGCGCCGACAAGACGACCATTGCCGATGTGGCGCGCCTGGCCGGCGTCAGCACCGCGACCGCCGGACGTGTATTGGGCGGCTATGGCTATACCAGCGAAGAAATCCGCGACAAGGTGAAGAAATCCGCTGATATGCTGGGCTATCGCCCCAATCTGCTGGCACGCAGTCTTATCACCGGGCGCAGCAAGACCATAGGCGTTGTCGCGGGCGACATGCAAAGCCCGTTTTACGCCAGTATTCTGCGCGGTATTTCCGATATGGTTCGTGCGCGCGGCTTTGGCTTGATCGTCACCAACAGCGATGAATCGATCGATCGTGAGCTGGAGGCAGTGGATCTTCTGCGCGAAAAGCAGGCCGACGGCATCATCATTGCGCCCTGTGATATTCTCAAGGCGCAGCACTTGCACGATGTCGTTGCCAGCGGCTGTCCGGTGGTTCAGATCGATCGCCGCGTGAAGGGATTGAAGGCGGATTCGGTGACCGTCAATGGCCGCCAGGCCGCCCACGCCGCAGTGACCCAAATGATTCTCGACGGCCATAGTCGGATTGGCGTACTGGCGGAACTCGAGCATGGCCGCTACAAGAACCTCAACGCATTTCTTCACGACCGCCAGCACAAGAAAATCGATATTTCATCGCTTTATCCGAGCTGGCAACGTCTGCTCGGCTATATCGAAGCGCATGAGGAAGCCGGGATCGCCTTTGATCCGAGCCTCGTTGCCCAGGTGGGCAGCTATTCGATCGATATCGCCCGCCAGCACGCCATCGCGTTGCTGACCCGGGAAAACCGACCTTCAGCGTTGTTTACCACCGATGGATTGATGTCAGCCGGCGCCATGCTGGCGATCAGCGAACTCGATATTTCCATTCCGCAGCAACTGTCCGTGGTCTGCTTCGACGATCTGGACTGGATGTCGTTCTTTACCCCTAAACTGACGGCAATCCGGCAGCCGCTGCTCGAGGTTGGCGAAGCCGCGGCGCGCCTAGTCCTGGAGCGGCTCGATAGCGCCGATCGGGCGCAGCAGGATATCGTGCTGCATGCCGAATGGCAGCCCCGCTGTTCGCTCGCCCGCCATCCCGGTTGATCTGGCCGGTCTTAACCTCAAAAAGACACGCGCAGCGGGCTCAATCCTGCAACTCGGCTATAGGCTCGCCGAGATCTATCGGCGCTGCATGGCCTGTACCGCCATATTGGCCGCATGTCGCCGCAGCAACACGTGACGCCGCCTGTAGCAATGTTGCGGGCATCTCGCCTTTCAACAGGCCATAAAGGGTGCGGGCAATGAAACTGTCGCCAGCGCCTAACGTGTCAACCGCCACAATCGGCGTTGCTTCGGCATAAAAAACCCCCTGCGCACCGGCAAGAACTGCGCCCTTGGTGCCGCGGGTGACCAGCACCCAATCCGCGCCGCTCTCGCGCAGGCAGGCAATAGTCGCCGTAACCTCGTCTGGCGAAAGCTCACCGCCCGAAACAGAGGCCAGAAAGCATCTCGGGCCGATGCGTCGAAAGTGTTCCACGTCGCGACGGGTGGAGAAATCATAGGACAGGCGTTGCGGCGCTATGGCATCCAGCCAGCCGTCAAGGCCGCTCGACTGACCAATATGGACGGCATCGAACCGGCGCGCAAACTGAATATCGGCAGCGCTCGGCTCAAACATCGACACTCCGAGATCAAAGCGGATGAAATAGCGATCATTATTGCCGCGATGACCAATGATGCAATAGGCCGTCTTGCCTGTAGCCTCCATGCGCAGATGCGAAGTATCGACGTCCTCGTCGCGCAGTGCGGCCTGAATGACCCTTCCAGCCGCATCTGCGGCAACCACGCCGATATAGGCCGCCTCGGCTCCAAAACGGCTCATATGGATAGCGACATTGACACAGTTACCGCCCGGAAACATTTCCCGACGCGAAATGTAACAATCGACGACATTATCGCCCATCGCCGCGATTTTAATCATTCTTATTTTCCCAATTGACAAGATGTGAGAACGTTCGCACACTAACGTAGAACTGTCAACGTATCGCGGGGTTGGTACCGGGAAATGTTGCACTGAACCGGAACGGCTGCCGATCGGCGCAGCTAGGCTCTTCAAGACGCTAAAAAGAGGAATAGAATGCCCAACCAACTTCCTACCGATATTGCTGAAACCTTGAATTCGCTTGCACAGCAGGATTTTTCGCATGTGTTTCTGGTTGCCTGCGGCGGATCGCTGTCAATCATGCATCCGGGCAAGTATTTTCTGGATCGCCATTCGGAACTGCTGACCTCTGATGTCTATAATGGCGACGAGTTCGTCACACGTGACCCGCGTCGCCTCAACAGCGACGCCATTGTCATTCTGTGCTCCCAGACGGGCACCACCAAGGAAACGGTGCGGGCGGCAGAACATGCCCGTCGCCGGGGCGCCTGCGTGATCTCCCTGACGCTGGATCCGCAATCGCCGCTCGCCGCCGCTGCCGACCACGTGCTGCAATACCAGGCGTCCTACACCACCGGCATTCCGATCGATGGCGCCGACAGCAATTACAGCGTGCTTTACATGTTGCTGGCGGGCATTGTCGATTTACGCGACAAGACCAGCCTGCTGCCCAAACTGCTGGAAAGCCTGCCGGCACTGCAACCGGCCATTGAACGCGGTCAGCAGCATTTTGATGAAACCTTTACCAGATATGCAGAGCGCTATGGCCGCGAAAAAGTCGTTTACACCATGGCTAGCGGTCCGGTTTATGGCGCAGCCTATTCATTCTCCATCTGCGTGCTCATGGAAATGCTGTGGATCAACTCGCAAGCTATCCACGCCAATGAGTTCTTCCATGGCCCATTCGAAGTCGTCGATAAAAATGCCTGCTTCGTCGTCATGATTGGGCTTGATGAAACGCGTGCGCTGGCCGAGCGTGGCCGGGATTTCCTGTACCGTTTCGGCGAGCCGGACAATATGTTGGTGCTGGATGCAGCGAAACTCGATCTCGCTGACATAGATGACACTTTCAAGGAATATTTCGTGCCGTTGATTTTCTTCGATGCGCTTTGGAAATTTGCCTATAAGTTGGCGGCGAAACGTGAACAGGTCATGCTGGACGGTCGCCGCTACATGAAAAAGATCACCGACTACTAACAGCACCCCGGCTCAATCTTCGTTGAAGTTGGGCCGGG
>NZ_CP109784.1:0-11336 GCF_025908475.1 Brucella sp. MAB-22
TACAGCGACCTGCCGACGCCATTCAAAGTTGCGGGCGTCGAGTTTGCTTTCACCGGTGCTATGCGCGGACGCGACGGTCGGGCGCTGGACCTCGTGCTTCTGGTCGACACGACAACTGGAGACTATGGCGACCGCGACGGCGACCGTGTTCGCCAACGCTTGGAAGCCTTGAGCCGAGCGCTCGACGTCACCGGCTCGCGCTATGTCGTGACCGCGATTCTCGCTGGCGCTTTATTGGCGGAAGGGATCGAGGCTCTGTCGGAGACATGCCGAGTGCTCCAGGTCGAAGGCATTAGCCTCGACGATAAAGGAAAGCCTTCAGACGACGATGCCAAACGCCAACTCGATGATCGAATCCGAGTGCTTCTTCCCCTTACTCTGCCCCTCCCCATGGTTGAAGCTCAGAACGGCAGCGGCCCCGCTATGGATCAGCTCGTGCGTGCGCTTCCGGCAGACTCCGACACCTCCCTCCTTGATGCATTG
The DNA here is from genome assembly GCF_025908475.1 of Brucella sp. MAB-22. Classification (NCBI taxonomy): domain Bacteria; kingdom Pseudomonadati; phylum Pseudomonadota; class Alphaproteobacteria; order Hyphomicrobiales; family Brucellaceae; genus Brucella; species Brucella sp. MAB-22. The sequence goes on from NZ_CP109784.1 coordinate 484, forward strand.
ATTAACGCATCCAGTGGAGGGGAGCAGGCAGTGACCGATGCGGTTGCGCTGGCAATTAACAGTGCGTTTCAGCCCGAACCGGAAGAGGACCAATCGTGAGCGACCTCGTCCTTAGAAGCCTCGATATCAGCAACTTCCGCAGCATTCGGGGGAAAATCCATGCGCCACTCGACGCCAAGGTGGTTCTCGTCCATGGCGAAAATGGCGCGGGAAAGACGAGCCTTCTGTCAGCCATTGAATTAGCACTTACCGGAATGGTTCAGTCGCTGGAGCGTGCGGACCCTGGATATGAGAAGCAGTTGCTGCATCGTTCGGCGTCCGAAGGCCGCGTCTTACTCAAGGCTTTGGCGGGCACCACAGAACAGAACTTCAGCGTAATACTAAGTGGAACTGGTCCGCGGTCGGTGAGCGCGCTTGACGAGCAGCGAGCCGCCTTTTTCCGGGAGCGGGTATTTTTGCCGCAAGCCCTGCTCGGCCAGTTGCTGCAGATCTATCAGGATGCAGGCAACGATGCGGAATCGCCTCTGGCGCAGTTCGTGACCAAACTGCTCGGCCTTGATCGGCTGGACGCTCTGGAGGCTGGGCTGAAACCTCTGGCGGATGTGCGTAACGTCCGCAAGATCATTGATGGCTGGGCGGGAGCCGAGAACGAACAATTTCGGCTGGACCGACTTCTCACCGATGAACGCACAATGCGCGAGGAGTTAAGCGAGCAAATCCAGAACACGATGGGCGACCTTACGGCGCTCTGCTCCGCGCTTCAGCTTCCAACTGAGGTGCGGGAGGATACGCTAGCCAACGTGGCGGCCGCTCTTTCGGAAAGCAGTGATATTGACGCGTTCGCACGCCTGACTGATCAGCAGCGGAGACTCGCCTCGATCCGACGCGAAATCGACGCGGCACAAAGCGCGACTCTGTCCAGTGCCGTTGTCACCCCGTCCGGATCGGAGGCTGCCCGCGCAGCGTTTGCACGCTGGGAAGCCGATTACGGCACGCGCATCACCAATGTGCGCGGTCGTATTGAGGCCTTCCTACCCGCTATCGCGTTGCCAAGCGAACCGGAACGGTTTGCTGAGGTGGCGCTAGCAGGCCTGCACACCGAAAAAAAGCAGCTGAGTGATCGCACGTCACAAGCCCGTGCCGACATAACACGGTACGCTCTAGCGCAGGATGAGCGAGATGTTACGCTGCGCCAACGCGATACAATCGATCAAGAACTCGCTCGCTTGCCGAGCAGTGCGGGTAGTCTTGGGGCCGCATTGGCGGAATTGACGTCGTTCATTACTGACGACGTCTGCCCGGTATGCGATCGAGATTTCAGAGAGCGAGGCGAAGGGTCGCTCAGCGACCATGTTCACGACAAGGTAAGAACACTATCCGCTTCGGCGGAGAGGTTACTCACCTTAGGGCGGACCCGTAGTGAGGTTCAGGTTACGGCTGAACGTCTGGCACGTGAGATCGAGACCATTGGATCTCGAAAACTTGACGAAGAAACTTTGGCCAACCTCGATCGGCGAACGGCTTCTACAGATGGGCTCATAACCGAACTTGAAAGCCTGCATGATGCGCTACACGAGGGAGCGCAATTGCGTGCGGCCGATGTAGCCGCGCGACGCGCGGTAAGCGAAGCTCAGTCGCGCAATGTTGCGCTTGCGGCCGCACGTGATACGTTGAGCGACTTTGCCCGTTCGATAGGAACGCCTGGGCTTGAGGAGGATGAATCATTCGAAGCTGCCGTCGTGCGGCTGGAAAGCATATTGGCAGCCGGCGCGACGAACTTTGAACATCGACTTGCCATGCGGCGCAAGGGCGCTGATCACGTCGCCACAATCCGTACGGCAATCTCCCGCCGCGGGGAGGTCGACCAGCGGATTGCGGCAGACCTCGCGTCCTGGCAACACGCGGATCAGGCGTTGTCACGGGCCCAGGTCCTCCGCGATCAGGGCAACGCAATTCGGAGCGCCGTCGACACAGTGCGCTCTGCCATAATTCGACGCGAGTTTAACGACCGGCTCAATCGCGTGTGGCGTGACCTATTTGTGCGGCTCGCGCCGGGAGAGCCCTTCGTTCCCGCATTCAGAATCCCCCAATCGTCTACCCAGAAACTTCAGCCCAAGTTAATCACCGAGCATCGGGACGGCGGCGAGGCTGGCGGAACTCCTGGTGCGATGTTGAGCGCGGGCAATCTCAATACCGGTGCATTGACTCTATTCACGGCACTTCATCTCTCAGTGCCCAAAGAGCTCCCCTGGCTGATCCTCGACGATCCGGTACAATCGATGGATGACGTCCATATCGCTCATTTTGCCGCATTGCTTAGAACACTATCCAAGGAGCATGGACGGCAGGTGATGATTGCTGTGCATGACCGACAACTCTTTGAGTATCTCAAACTCGAGCTCAGCCCTGCGTTTTCGAATGACAGCCTGCTGACCCTTGAACTATCGCGGGGCCCTCGGAGGGACACCGTCTGCATCTCGAAGCGGTTTTCATACAAAGAAGAGACGGTGTTGCTCTCGGCGGCATGACTGGTCGCCACTCTACGTCCACTTTCGCGAACAGTCAGATAATCAATGAACGACATGAATGAAGGCGCATCCCTGCCGAAGTTCGGCGGGCAATTGAACGACAGCTTTTCCAGCTTATGCGGTCAGCAGCGGACAGACAGAAAGCCACCCCATCTCAGTCGTTCGCGTTTATGGGTTCACGGGCTAGTTGGAAATGGTCATCAGCCCAATATCCTCTGGGTCCGGGACAGTAGCGTTGAATATGTCGAGATAACTTTTCCGCTTTCGAGGGGATGTGCCAGAAGCATCAACTTTCTCGTTGACAGCCTTCAATAATCGTTCTGCGCTCGGTTTAAGTTTCGCTTCGACTTCTTCTATCCGATCATCGATATAACCCGGTGGGATTGCTGATTTCTTGTCTATGCCAGTTGATGGCAATTTGACGTTCAGATTGACCGTCCTGGTATTTTCTTGGTTCCCGTCACCAGATTCAGGAATCGACGGGGAGGCGGTTATGCTGGCTTTCGGCCGAGTTTTCTCATCTGACTGAGGACTGTAGGGCAGGGGGCTAATTGTCTGCTCAGCGGCCCGTTGCCCGTCTTGCGCGTATTCGCTCGTGAGTGCTGGAACCGGCCTATGGGGCAAATATTCAATCGTCGGCACATCAGGAACGTGCGATTGCGAATAAGCTTCAGCAGATTTGAAGGGTTGGGTGTTGAAAAATCGCAGCTTGTCGCCATAGATCGGTCGTTGACCTTCGACGAGCAAGATCATCTTACTTTCTGGCATTTGCCGCACTTCTTGCGGCATCATCAAATCGCGTTCCCGGATTTGCTCAACTTTTGTGCGCCGAGGTAAACCGAGAATTTCAATGGTACGGGATTCCGACTTGTAGCGGATGGTTCTTTTTCCGAGTGCCCGGGATGCATATTCCGCTGTCGCCTGGTCGTTGGCACCTAGCACCAGCTGATAACCACAGTTGCCGAGAAGGGAGTGACGCGAAGTCTCGCCATAAATCTCGTCGAGATTCTTGAGATCCTGAATGATGATAGCAAGCTTGATATTATAACCAGCCACATAGGGAAGCTTCGTCATAATCTCATCCATCTTTTTAAGCTGCCGAAATTCATCCAGCAAAAAATAGACAGGAAGCGAATTGGGATCGTGTTCGAGTGTCAGAATATTCGTGACTTGCTGCACGAACAAAGTGAGAAGTGGGCGCAAGATTGTAATGTCGGTAATATTAGGTGCTAAATAAATAGAGATAGGCCGCCGTTTCATGGCGGCGATATCCATGTCGGTTACTTCTGTCGCGGCTACAATACGTTCATTTCGGAAGGGTCTAAGCGCGTTCTGGATATCCAGCAGCGCGGATGCCGCCGCCCGCTCTGACAATGCAAGAAATGCGTTAAAGCTTTCGACCGTATATTTTGAAAGGTTCGGCTCTTTTTCCTTGATGAACTTGATCTGCGCCTGAAGATCAACGCCACTGTTCACGAAGGAAACGACTTCGCCGAGGTTGCGCCGTCCGTGATAATAGGGGCTCTCCAGAACATAGCTTATAATTCCGGCTACGACCTGTTGAGCCAAGCCCTGCCAAACTGAGTTTTCAGAGCCAACATTTTCGGGAACCAGAATGCTGGCGATATTCTGAATATCCGTTGTGCGATTGCCGCGCTCGGGTCGCACAAAATCTAGAGGATTATAACGATTTGTCCTCTCCGAGCCGGGAGCAAAGAGGAAGACCTGACTGCCATTCTTCTTGCGATATCCGGCTGTCGCCTTGAAAATTTCGCCCTTCAAGTCGGATACGATCATTGAACCTTCATGCATGAGGGCGTTTGGAATGACATAGCCCGCTCCCTTACCCGATCGTGTAGGACCGATAATCAGATGATGGCGACTGTCTGCCGCTCGCAGCACATTGCGGCCGAACCGCCCGAATATGTGCCCTGTCTTTCGGAACCACTTGCCGCGACGAAGGCCCATGACGTCCTGAAAAGCAGCATCCCCTAAGGGATTTTCGTGAGCCTTAAGACCGAGATGGCCCGCAAATACGGCGGCGGCGATGGCAGGTAAAAAGGCACCGATGGCAACTCGTTGCAGAGTTGAGTTGGACGCGTAGGCCCAGACTTGCTGAAGCGGCGCAAAAGGATTTTCGGTGATGGTGATATTCAAAATTCGGCTGTCTTTATAGACTACCCCGAGTACGACCCCATAAGCTAAGGTCCAGACAAGGAAGGCTATGCCGGCACAAGATGTCAGATAGACCGCTTTGTAACCCTTGCTCATGGCTCCTCATTTCGTGCAAAAAATATCTCCGATACGCCACGTTTTCCGCCGTCGCGACGCAACTGGATGACGATGGGGATGACCATCCGGATATACGACATGAGATCATGCTTCGAGTATCCGCCAGATAGCCCCGCTTGTTGCATCATCATGGCGAGCTGTTCATAGGCACCTTGCGGCGTATCGGCATGAATCGTCGACATAGAACCCGGATGACCAGTATTAATGGCGCGAAGAAATGCAAAAGCTTCAGCGCCGCGTATCTCGCCAACGAATAGACGATCAGGCCGCATACGAAGCGATGATTCAAGCAAGTGCTGAATTGTGACGTCAGCGGTGCCCTGCCCGCCTTTCGAAGCTACCAGATGAACGCGGTTTTCTTGGATGGGAAACAGTTCGCGGGTGTCTTCCAGCGTGATAATCCGTTCCTTCGGATGGACCGATTTCAGGCAGGCATTCAGAAAGGTTGTCTTCCCCGATGATGTGCCGCCGCTGATCAGCATCGACACTCGTTGCGTGATTGCTGTGTTGATGAAATCGAAAATTCTGTTCTGCTTCAGATATTCGATGAGCACACGATCAATGTCGCTCAGTCCGCCAACAGCAACAGAAACTTTATCCAGTGAACCGCTATCTCTGTATTCCTCCAAGCTAAAATTGCTAAAGACCTGCTTGCGGATCGATATGGATCCGCCCTCCGGTGAAGCGGGTGGAAGAACGATCTGAATACGCTCACCAGTTGGTAACGCAGCGCTTAAGATGGGCGCGGATTTACTGATGAACTGGTCGGTTGCTCCGGCGACGCGTTCACCGATATTCTGAATCTCAACTGCTGAGAGTGCATGAACCTCATGTAACTCCATATGATCAGCACCAAGTCGCTCAACATAGACATGACCTGGTTTATTGACCGAGATTTCAACGACCTTTGGATCGTTGAGAAATGGCCGCAGTGGCTCAAGTGCCCGATCCAGAAAGTAATATCTGCTTTGTATGGTCGTTGTCGCTCTACTTATCCCTGCGTTCACGTTGAATTTCCTTCATCGCCTCTGTTACGGGATCGTCGTACAGCTCTGAGAAATCGAGGTACTGACGCACGAATATGAAAATGCGTTCGCCTTGATGGACGCTGATTGTCGGTTTGATGCGCAAGTTCTCGCTCAGAGCGGTATTTGCCATTTGAGAGAAAGTGTCGGCGATCGTCTGGCGGGCTAGTTCTTCTCCGCGTTTCGCATCATCATTGTTACGACCGAAGGCTTCACCGCTACCAAAACCTGTCAGATAGCTTGCACCGGCGCCGACTACGGACAACATGATGGAGGCACCGAACCGTTCACGCCATTTTTTATCGACGATGCCGGTGAGACCCGAACGACCCAAGCTGTCAGTTCCAACGGAGTTCAGGCGCACGCTTACACCATCATCACGCAGTAAGCGGGTCCAGACAACAAAAACGCGGGTCTGGCCTGTCATTACGTCGCTTTGATATTCACCTATGAGTCGAGTGCCGGTCGGAATCAAAATGCGACGACCATCAAAACTGTAGACGTCCTCTGACGTAATGGCGCGAACCTGGCCTGGCAGATCGCTTACAATCGAGGTTTCGAGAATACCGGGTATCATCGTTCCTTCCGGCACAACCGCGTCGATACGCTTGATTTTCGTAGCCTTGGCATTTCGGTCGGCCATTGCCGAGGCCGTCGCCAGAAACTTGCTGTTTCTGTCTTCACCAGCAACAGTCGGTGTTCCCTCGCCACTATCGCCACCAAGACCGCCATTCGCTCCGCCAGATCTCGCTTGATCCATCTGAATCAGCTTCGATTTGAACCGGTCTGGAAATTCTTCAACAATTTCCGGCGCGGATGCCTGAGCGGGTTCGTTCACAGCGACCGTCGGGGGAGGAGGGGGAGGAACATTAAATGTCGTGGTGTCGACTTGCTCCGGCTCTGGTGGCGGTGGAGGCGGTGGAATGTTGATGATATTTGGCTCGGGTGCGGCAGGGGGCTGATCCTGATCGCGCACGAAAGACGGCGGTCTGAACGACGTCGTGCTAAACTCCTCGTCACTGCGCACGAGATCGCGCGGCTTCTCCGAGGGCTGTTTGAGAACAAAATAAGCCATAGCTACACCGGCCAGCAGAAATACGGCCATCGCAGCCGTTTGGTTCCGCTTTGCATTCTTGTTGCTGACACCGGAGTCATCAGCCGCCGCCAGTGCTTCCAATTCGGGAGACTGTTTCATCAGTTGCCGCTCCTTCTTCTCTTGGTTGCCGCATGATCAGGTGCGGGACCCATGATGTCAGGATCGGGTGCGCCAAAATCCGGCTTTCTAAGATTGAAGATGCAGATCCACTGATTACCATCGCGGAGGGTGTATTGTCTTGCCGTTCCATCTACGACCAGATATTCGCCTTCCTTGCGGAAGTTTCGCAATGTCTCGGAAAAATCACTGTTTACTGCGAAAATTGCAGGTGTCCGACCGGTGAATTTGAAGAAGGTCTTCTTGCCGTCATCGAAGACCATCGACGGCTTCAGTTTCGTATCTCCGGTAAAGGAATAGTCGATGTTGACATTAGCCTTATCGATCTTGGAAATATTCGGATTGGCAGCACGATATTCGGCCTCTTTGCGCATCGCTGCATTCAGATCCTTTTCAGGATAGATGAAGCGCACGCCAAAGACCTTCTTGCCAGCATCTGGTGCGTAGTCGTGCAGCTCCAGAAAATAGATGCGCTTGGTCGTGACAACGTTCATGTTGGTGACGACATTCTTGGCCGTCGGCTTAACGAAGAGGATGTTTCCTTTTTCGGTTGGAGCAACCTGCCAGCTCTCTGTGTCGCCAAGCGAAATGGTCTCAAACTTTTCATCCTCATCGAAGATGATCATTGTCGATATGCCGTACGTCGCAGAGATTTTGACGACATTGTTGGGCTGATAGACGACACTGGTCACACGTGAATCCAGCGAGCCAGCCCTAGGCGTCTGGGCAGCGTGGGCATGCGAAATGAGGACGGTCGAGAACGCCGCCGCAAGAAGGAAGCGGTTTCTCATCCCTTGCTCCCTTCCGTGACGGTTTCCTGATCCCGCCTGTAATTGTAAACCTGGAAGCCGAGAGGATTTTCAAACCGCCATTCGTTCGTGGCTGGTTCGTCCGTATAGCGATAGCGCACGACTGCAATATAGTGTCTGGTGATCGCATCGGTATCGGACTTTTCAGTCGTTGAAAAACGGACAAGAGCGGTGGAATCGTTGGGGAACGTGACAGACTTCACATCGACAAGCACCCGCTTGTTTTTCCCGTATACCTTGGCCGGGTTCTTCGGGTTGGCAGCGCTGTATTGTTCCTGCAATTCGCGAGCGGCATCACCTGTCGATAACAGTGCTGCCGTGCCGAAGTTTGTATCAATCGCGTAAGGATCGTAGCCTTCACGTGTCCTAATATACCGAACGACGTTGGCTTGGGTAATTGCGCGTGAATCCGTCAGATTTTGCGCTTTTGTCAGCCCGCTTTTGGTTTCGATGTAGCCCGTAGCCTTGTCTACGACGACAATCACAGGCTCGAACGACTTTAACGGAACCAGCATAACGAGCGCGAGCAACGCGAAAAGCGCGACGAGCCCGAATATGATGGTTACGAACCATGCCACGGCCTTTGAACGTTTTGCTTTCCGGACGATTTCGTTCTCCCAACGATCACCGTCCTGAAAATAACTTCTCAATGCAGCTTCTTTGGAATCAGTCATGATCTAGCCCTTTACCTCTTATGAACCTGCAGCATCAGCGAGGCAGGCTGTTGCTGCTTATTCGGTTTTGCATTGCTTCTTTTGCGCCCTGGCTTGTCGGGGAAATCGAACCACCACCGCCGCCACCGCCAAAACGATTGTAAAGCGACCTTCCGCCGCGATAGCTCGCACCGATCCCCTTGAAGCCAGCTCGCGCAATCTGCATTGGAGCGGTGACACCGGTCATGCGAACAAGCCGTGTTGCGGCGGCGCCGATACCAACGGCCAATCCTCCTGCAATGCCCTGAGCGAGGACCTGGATGTTCAAAAGGACAAATGCCCCGGCAAAACAAAGCAGAAGGAAGGCTGAAATATCACTGAGTGTAAGGCGTCGCTCCGTGGCGGCAGCGGATACCTTCGTCAGTTCAGGGTCCATTGCAGCGATAAGGAAGGCGGCGACGACAAATACGAATAACGGGATCAGTGCATATAGAAGAACTTGTTGGAACCACGCCTGCCCGAGACTGCGCGATTGTTCAAACAACATGCAGGCGATGAAGATGGGTGCGGTTCCGATCAGTACCCATAACATCACCTTCGCAAGAACGAGTATTGCGAGAGCAACGGCGATAAAGATTGCCACGCAGGCCATTATGAGAAAGCCGATCATCGACGGCAAAATGGTAAAATAGCCTGACTGCTCAGCAAAGGCCGAAGCTGCCTGATTGGCGGTCTGCCAAATCATGGAAAGACCGTTTGTCGGTTCGGTAATTCCTGTTTTGGTGGCCGTCAAGATAGCGCGACCAACATCTTCAGGAGTATTGTTCAGCCACTTGTAGAAAAAATCGTTGAAGTAACCCCAGTTGCTGATCAATGCCAGAATGAAGACCATGCGGAATACGCGAGTAACAATTTCGGCCACGCTGATACGCGAAGTCCCCATTATTACTTGGATACCGTAATATCCAACATAGGCGACGAACATCACCTTGAGCAGCGGCGTGATTTCAGAGCCGATAATATTGTAAGCCTGCGAAGAAAAATTCTCGCCGGACTTATCAATTCTCTCCAAAAGATCGCTCAAGAAATCATGCATAGCGGCCCCCGACTATTCCGACGCTATCGAATTGATTGCAGCAATGGCGGTCGCTGGATCGCCATTGATAAAGGCCATAGGTCCGCAGTCGTGCCGAATGTCTTCGGCAAAAGACGTGAGATTTGCTGGACGTTTGCACGGAGCAGTCTTTTCCTTGACCGTTCCGCAGCCGGCAACACCGGCTGCGATGGCGGTGAGGATAAAGAACTTCAGGAAGATGTTTGCGATATTAGTTTGCACTGTACGTCAACACCTTCTTGGAATTGGAAATGTCGGTGAGGCGGCGCTGATTATCAGTCTGCAACGACGACACGGCACCGTTCATGACGCCGATCAGTTCATTGATGGTCAGCCCTGCTTGGACTTGCAGCTGCGTGTTCTGGTCGATGGAACCTTTAATGTCCTTTGCCTGACCGATACTCTGCCCGGCCTGTTCAAAAGCGCTTCGGCGCGTCGTTACCGCCTGTTGCGAGCCATTTACGAGTGCGGCGACACCAAGCACAGTGTTGACCATCTGTTCATATGACTTGTCTCCACTGAAGCTGCTATTTGCTTGTCCCGACAAGTTCTTAACGAGCTGAAGCCCGTTGATGAAAGTGGATGCCACTTTGGCGATGTCACCGCCCATGCTACCAAAATTTGGCACTCCGCCGGACATAAGGCTGTCAAAAGAGGGCATTGACGATACGCTGAAGCCATTTCCGACGGCCAGGTTTTGCATCTGGTTGGCATCGCCGCCGCGATCACCGGTAACGGCCTTCAATGTCTCCTCGACCGTTGTCAGGATTTCCTTGTTTGTCCCGAGGATTTTGTCAGTCGTGACGGAGGTTTGTTTTGCCACTTCATAATTGGCAGCATCGATGACCGGGACACCACCTGCATAAGCCGCCGTGGGAGCGAACGATGCCGAAGCTACGGCAATCGCTGACGCCGAAATGATCAGTCGTTTCATAATAATCTCCCTTATTGAGGATCGAGGTTAAGTTTGATGTTCGCCTCGCGTTCACGCTGCTGAACGCAAGCCTTTTCTTCCGGATTCCATTCGAGGCCGGTACGGGGATCACAAACGCCGGTCGTTTCTCGGGGCTTGTCGTCTTTCTTCTTGGACGCAGACGATTGTGATGCGCCAGAAATGCCACTGGCTGAAACTGCATTGCGGCTGTTGAGCAGGTCGGCCATTGAATTGCCGAGGACAATCACCTGGTTGACCATTTCGAGGTTCGCATTTCGCGCGCCG